>NZ_JAINDX010000045.1:0-1044 GCF_026191775.1 Sphingobacterium sp. InxBP1
AAGACACCTATTTGAGGTGACGTTAAACGGTAAAGGCTATACAGTATTAGCTCTTAGCCTTGTAGAAGCAATTAAAGAGGTTATTGCTTGGAATAGCATGTCAGATGAAGACGATCAGGTAAGTGGTTTTATGATTCCTGATAACGAAGTGGAAAAACTCAAAATGTACTACGAAGATGATGAAATCGAAATGACGGTTATAGACTTTATTAAGGACAACATTAAACCCAGCAAAAATCCGGTCATCGTAACAAGGGAGGAGGATTAATGACCCTCACCAAACAACAAAGAGAAGCGCTCCGACTAAAGTATTCGGGGCGCTGCGCTTATTGTGTTTGAGTAATTTTAAATTTCTTGTTATATTCAATAAAATTTTAAACATGCCAAATCTATTTTTTGCGGAGCAAGAATTGGAAAATTCTAAAAGAGCTTTTCATCAATTTAAACAAATGAAGGTATTTGAACCATTGAATAAAGATTTCCAAGGGTTTATAATGCATCTTGATTTAGTATTTATCAAAGCTGAAAGAGGGTGTCAAGATATTAAAAGCAAGTTTCAACCATTTCAGGGTAAATATAAAAAATTAAGAAGGGAAGATCCTTTATTATCTTATTTAAAAAATGCACGAGATGCTATTAATCATGACAATGCAACGATATATGATTTTGAGGATACCAATATTCTCGCTGATATTGTTAAAATGACGCATAAAGACGGACATGGTAATGAAATTATTGAAGAAATACCTGTATTTGAAAGTGTAATAAAATTAAAAAAATTTAAAATAAATAATCAAGAATGGTTACCGCCAACAATGCATTTGGGGCAACCGCTATTTTGTAGAGCAGATCCTACAGAAGTTGCTACTTTAGCATTTAAATTTTATGAAGATTTCCTCAAAGAAAGGGACTGTCCCACTAAGTGTGTAAATAAAAAATACGGAGTTCAGTTATGTTCCTTATAACTGGACTCTTTTTTCAAATAAAGTTAAGAACTGATTTAGGATAATGCCCCAATTCTGAATAGGCATCGTCCACTTTTTA
>NZ_JAINDX010000046.1:0-788453 GCF_026191775.1 Sphingobacterium sp. InxBP1
GGCTGCTTCTTCCGCAGCAACCCGCCCTCCCTTGCGGAGTGGTGCAAAGATAGAAACTTTATGAACAAAGTTCCAAGCCTTTTGTCCTTATTTTTTTTGTTTTTGCCCTAACACGCTGGACAGGTGCACGATTGTTTTTCAAACTTGCTGCGCCGGGACCGCAAACAGGGTCCGAAAGCACGACAAGCTGCCCGGAGCCGGGTGCAGCTCTACCGGAAAAGCCGAACCGGACCGCGCGACGTGATAGACGGAAAGGACCTGCAGGGAGGCGTAGTACATACAGCCCAGTCGAACTGTACCGTTGTTGGGGGAACCGCAGGTGAGCGCTACACCAGCAACGCTAAATATGAAATATATACTAGAGTAAAATGTATCCAATTAGATAGGGTTTACTTAGGGTTTGTTAAGGTTTAGTTTAGGTGTTGATTAGGTAGTACCTAAACTAAACCTAACTTAAGGCTAGCTTAACATTATATTATCCCTAAATAAATATCAAGCTTAGTATCTGTGAACCGAAAATCATCCCATATGAACATATCAGGAACTATTTTGACCTCGCACTATTTGCAATTGCTGGGTGCATTTTTACACATGCGAATTACACGATACAAACCCGATCCGGAATAGAACATATTAGAATCGATCCGATATAGGAAGGATGGGACAAAAAGGGGAATAAAATTCTAAAATAGGATGGATAGCTTCATATCTTGCTATCGGTTTTAAATACCCAAAAACGTTGTAAGGTATAATTAAAACCTAAGGAGACCAAAAGTTCAACAAGCAGCTTCGAAAACAAAAAATTACCATGATATACATCAACCAGAAAATGTATACCCGTAGATTTAAGCGCAATGCTTCCACAGACGACGATAATAAACTTCCACAATTGGCTACCCACAGAATGTTTTGTACTTCCAAAGGACCAATATCGATTGATCAGGAAATTCACTATTGCGCCCAGACTTCCACTAATGGCATTGGAGAAAGGCGCACTGATATGGAGTAGCTTATAACAGGCCGAATATACCCCAAAATCAAACAGTCCGCCCAAGAAGGCGGAAAGTTGTGCTTTAAAAAAAGTAAACGCTCGTGAAGACATTTTTAACGGGACTCTTCCTGTTGTTTTTTCAATTTATCTTCTCTATCCTTTGCGTCACCTAGTTTTAGCAGGAGACGTGTGTCATTTGCATTGATAATAAAGAGCAATATACAGATGACCAATACACACCAATTGATGGAGCCAGGCATCAGCACTTCAAAAAGCATCACCAGACAAATAATGACTCGTATTTCAGTTGGACCAAGTATACCTGCGTCTATTGTGTATTTATCGGTAATTCTATACCGGAGCTGAGAGATGATCATCGCCCAGCCGTACAGGGACACCAGTGCAAATCCTAAATATTTATAATCTCCGGTCGTGTATAGCACATAGCCTAAACCGATAAAAACGGTACTGATCCAGTCCATTACAATATCAAGCGCAAATCCGTACCAACGTCGGGATTTGTTGCGATAAAAGGCTATACGGCCATCCAGCGAATCCCCAAACCATTGCACAAAAAAACCCGGGATCCCTAAAAGCAGATAGCGGATATCAACATATTCAGCCAACAGGAAACTTCCTAAAACGATTAGCGATCCAAGAAAACCAATTGCTGTAAGTCCATCTGATGTAATCCAATTCGGGATTCTCGGCACGAGATAAGTAATCAGCTTTTGTTCAGGCTGACTCAGGATATTTGTTCTTTTCCGGTCCTGAAAAAGCTTTTTATTTATTTTAAATTCACTCATTATCTGTGATTATAACCATTTATTTTGTTTATACCAAACCAAAGTCTCCATTAAGCCCGCTCGCAGATCATAATTAGGTCGGTAATGTATTTGGCGCTGAGCCGACGCTATATCACAGCCCCAGTTCTCGGCTGTAAGTTCGTTCAAGCGCTCGGGATATAATACGGGAATTGCCTTTGAATTTTTATATAAGCGCTCGAACATTACGGCTACAGCTTTTACTATCCCCAACGGAATATGCATTCGAAGCATTCTCTTCTGACCGAACTCCCTGAATATCTTAGCCATTTCATAACGGTCGTACACCTGTCCGTCACTTAGATTGTATACATGCTTCCCTCCCTGATCAAACCGGCAAGCGTTTAGGATGGCCTGCACGAGATCAGCGACATAAATAAAACTCAATTTTTGCGGTGACCTGCCAACATAGGCGTCCAAACCACCGTTCATCGTTTTAAAAAGAATAAAAATATCTTTTTCTCTTGGGCCGTACACTGCAGTTGGACGCAAAATCGTCAATGGCTGCTGGTCAAAATCGTTTAGAGCTAGCTCGGCCTTTCTTTTGCTGCGTCCATAAGCCGTCACTGGAGCATATGGGTTATGCTCGTTTATTAGACCTGAGGCATAGGAAACAGGCCCTATAGCAGCTAAGCTACTCACAAAAACAAATCTGCGGATTGGATTTTGAAGTGAAAAGCAGGCAGCAGCCAAGTTTCGCGTGTAGTTTACGTTAACGCGTTCCAAATCCTCCTCCCGCTTGGCACGGGTCATGGCTGCCGCATGGACAACATAGGTATAGTGCTCTGATTCCAGCAAGGCGCGGATAGCATCTACATCCGTAAAATCAGGGTAAACAAATTTATCCACTACAGAGCTAATTTCCGACACATCACTTGACTTACGTACTGCAGCGTGAACTTCCAGCCCTGCCTCTTTCGCTGCCCTAGTCAAATGATAACCTACAAAACCACTCGCTCCAGTGATTAATATCTTTTCTATCATAATGATTTCTGGTACAAACGATACCGTTTGTACAACTCTCCATTAATTTGTTCTATGGCATGGTTCATCATGTAGTTATGATCCAGCATCCACGAACATTCGGCTCCTTTTATATTTGAGCCGTTAGCATTTTTAATGATTCGACCATATAAACAGGCCTCTATCCCCAGTTTACGGTAATCTTCCAGTACGCCTAACATCAACACACGCAACAGGTTGATTTTCTTCATGCCAAACAGAAGTTTAAAAATTCCCGTGGGGAGCAAGCGCCCTCTCTTTATTTTAATAAGAATCTGATTAATATCCGGCACACCCAAACCAAAGCCCACAAGCTTACCATCTTTTTCAGCAAGAATGGCGAAACGCGGATCAAGAATCATCTTCAGGTCCTTGGCTGTATAATTAAACTCGTCTTCTGTCATCGGAACAAACCCGAGGTTCTTGTCCCAGGCTTTATTGTAAATCTCCCGGACTTTGGCCGCCTCGTTCTTAAAATCCTTTACATTAAATTGGCGAAGTGTAATACCCGAGCGCTTTAAACGTTCTTCCAGTTTCTCCAGCAACTTGACCGAACGTTGGTTGGCCGTATTTTCCATCACCAGATACGCCCTGAGGTCCACCTTTTGCGCGTAGCCCGCCCCAATGATCAGGTTTATATAATACGGAAAATTATAAGGCATCATCGCTACCGGGGGGCGGTCAAAGCCTTCCACCAACAGACCTACAGTATCATTGGTAGACAGATTGATCGGTCCTACTATCGTATCTCCGCCCTTAGCTTTCACCCACTTCTCGGCCGTGTCAAACAAGGCATCAGCCACTTCCTGATCGTCGATACAATCAAAAAATCCCCATTGTCCCTCATTAACATGATTGAACGCGTTATGATTGTTGTTCCATATCGCACAGATACGGCCAACGATTTCACCGTCGCGATAAGCAAGGAAGGGTTGGGCTTGAGAGTGTTTGTAAAAAGGATGCTTGTTCGGGGAAAGCAAATCTTCTTGTTCTAGAAATAAGGCAGGTACATAATTAGGATTTCCCTCATAGAGACTATGAGGGAAATCAATAAACAACCGTCTTTGTTTCTTTGTTTCAACGGGTATAATCTGAATCATATACGATTAGATTTTATATTAATGTTTCAACTTCAGCTTGTTTGAATACTTTAACCATCTTCTCAATGGCTTCGTCAATCTGATCATAAGTATGTGTTGCCATCAATGAAAAACGAATCAGGGACTCCTCGGCAGGAACCGCCGGAGACACTACTGGATTAACGAAAACACCATCATCCTGAAGCATTTTAGTGACCCAGAAAGTTTTTTCATTGCTACGAATAAATATAGGTAAAATCGGGCTTTCCGTCGCTCCAAGATCGAAACCATGATCCAACAGCTGCGCTTTGGCATAGTCCGTATTTTTCCATAACTTTTCGATATGTTCAGGCTCTGTTTGGATAATTTCCAAGGCCTTTAAGGTAGATGCCACTGAAGCGGGGGTCATGGAGGCACTAAACATCACAGAACGGGCATTATGTTTCAAGAAATCGATTACATCGGCATCTCCGGCAACAAAACCACCCAAGGAAGCCAAGGACTTACTGAATGTACCCATGATCAGATCGACCTCTTCGTTAAGACCAAAATGAGACGCTGTACCTGCTCCTTTATGCCCAATAACACCCAGGCTATGTGCATCATCAACCATTACAGCAGCGTCAAACTCATTGGCAATTGAGGTCAGTTCCGGCAAGTTAACAATATCACCTTCCATACTAAAGATACCGTCGGTACAGATTAACTTGGCACTTTCCTCCGGCAAACGCGATAATTTGGCACGCAGGTCCTCCATATTGTTGTGACCATATTTAATTACTTTCGCAAAAGACAGACGACTACCATCGATGATCGAAGCATGATCGCGTTCATCTAACAAAATATAATCGTTTCGTCCCATCAGACAGGAAAGCGGCCCAAGATTGGATTGGAATCCCGTGCTAAAAAGAATGGCAGCTTCCTTACCTACGTAAGCAGACAATTTTTCTTCCAGCTCCACGTGAATATCCAACGTACCGTTTAAGAAACGCGATCCAGCACATCCTGTTCCATACTTTTCCAAAGCATCTTGCGCTGCTTTGATAATACGTATATCGGTCGTCAACCCCAAATAAGAGTTAGAACCAAACATCAATACACGTCTACCATCGATTTTTACCTCGGTATCTTGTTTTGATTGAATAGGTCTAAAATAGGCATATAAGCCTTTAGCTTTTAACTCCTCTACAATCTTAAATTGCGATATCTTTTCGCCTAACTTTCCTTTACTCATGCGATAAAAAGGTATTTCTAAAACTATTTCTAACTTTTAGATGTTATTGTAACAAACAAAATTTCGAATTGGACTTTTATATAAAAAACTCGGCATTCGAATAAAAATCTGCTATATCCACAATGTAAGTTGAAATTCTACGTTGTATATATTCACAATAATTCCAAAAAACGTTGCAAACATACGAAAACATAATCTGACTTTCACTTAAATTTAGTCATATTTTTAACACATCGCCCAAAACTGTTAATTTTATTTTAATACTCCCCTAACATCTTCCTTCACAATTCTACTGTAAATAAGACAATTTTAATAATTATATTTGCGAACTTTAAATTATCCTATACTTAGTTACATTTAGGTTCATTGCACTAGCAATGGTATAGACTTACTAATATACAACAATATATGGCTTTATCTTCAGATATCAATATAAAAAATAAAAAAGCTTCTTTTGAATACCAACTACTGGATAAGTACGTGGCTGGCATCCGTCTATTAGGTACGGAAATCAAATCGATCCGGGAAGGAAAGGCAAATATCAACGATAGTTTTTGCAGCTTTTTCGATGATGGACTGTATATCCGTAACATGCATATCGCCGAATACAGCATGGGCTCATTCTATAACCATGAAGCAAAACGGGACCGTCAGCTTCTGTTGACTAAAAAAGAGCTGAAAAAACTAAAAGAAAAAGGTGAAGAACGGGGTTTTACCATCGTCCCCTTACGGATTTTTATCAGTTCCCGCGGTTTTGCGAAGGTCGAAATTGCATTAGCACAAGGTAAAAAAGACTTCGACAAGCGGGAAACTATTAAAGAGAGAGACGTCAAGCGCGAACTTGACCGGGTTATGAAATTTTAACTGATGGTTAGTTTTCCTGCACTGTGTCAACAGCACGCACTGCAGGAAAACTAATCAATATCCAGGCCTTCCAATACCGGAATTGGCTGTTTGTTCTCGCCAAGCGCAACGAAGGTGAACACGCCTTCAATAGCGAGCTCACGTCCCTCTTTATACATATGCTCCAAGTAGATTTCCACTTTCACTTTCAAGCTAGTACGCCCCACATTCTGAACCCGGGCAATTGCCTCAATAATACTGCCCGACGGGATAGCTTTGTTAAAATCAATGCGGTCCGTCGACACCGTGACCAGCGTTTTTCGGCAAAACCGCGTTGCGGCCATAAAGGACACCTCATCCATTATGGACATGGCCTTCCCCCCAAACAAGGTATCATGATGATTGGTCAAAAAGGGGAATACCGTATTGCAGACTCGTGTCTCCGATAAATCAATACGTTCTTGTAAAGTCATTTATTTCTCTTAATTATATATTTTCCTCAATGTCTATCCCAATGCCCTTCAGTAATAACGACGCATTGAATATTTTGCACTCGCCGCCCTTCAGCTTATAGTCAAACAACATCTGCCCTTCATCCACACGGATATCAAAATGATAATTTTTGATTGTTCCGGGTAATTCCTCTTCCAGGCTGGACAGTTGCAGATCATGTGTGGCTACCATACCTTTACCTGCGACACGGGCCAGTTGCCTGATGATAGCACGCGACCCCAAATATTTATCCACGGAGTTAGTGCCCCGTAACATCTCATCGATCAAAAAGAAACTGCTTGAATCGGCCGCAACGACATCCAGAATATATTTAACCCGATTTAGTTCTGCCTTAAATGTCGATGTGCTTTCATTTAAATTGTCTTTGATCCGCATATAAGATATCAAATTGTAAATAGGAAGACAAAAGGTCCTTGCAGCAACAGCTGCTCCCGCATAGGCCAGAACGGCATTGATACCGACGGTCCGCAAAAAGGTGCTTTTGCCGGCCATGTTAGAGCCCGTCACCAGGGCGATGCGATGATCGTTATTTGTATAATCATTTGCCACTGCCTGGCCAGCCGGGATAAGCGGATGGTAGATACCCGCGGCTTCTATTTTATCGTTAAGCGGATCGTCCAATATTACTGGATACGCGTAGTCGGGATGATTCCGTTTCCAAACTGCAAGACTATTGATTGCCTCAACCTCCGCCAACGTATCAAAAGCACTCAAAATATACTGCTCATACGTTTTCTTCCACTTGATAATAGCGAGTACCTGCCGAAAATCCCACAGCAAAAAGAGGTTCAAAAATAAGCCAACAAACACATTATTTCTCGCGTCCAGATTATTGATTAGACCGGCCAGCCTCTTAAAGGCCTCTGAGATCGGTTCGTTACGGTCGCCCTTCGTTAGCTTGCCCGCTATCTCCTGCATTGCGGGAGACATCCATGCCTGACTCTCGATGGAGCGTATAGCATCTGCGTAGGAACCCAAAACGGCCCCTATCTTATCAATACGGGAGGAAAACAAAGCCACACGACCTGATTTGGCCAAGGGCCAAAGAATATGAAACAATCCCAGAATAATCGCAATAGCAGCCATTTTCGAGAAAAAAAAACTTCCCACGAATGCAAGCAGCAATAAAATTGGCCCAGCATGGATATACAAACGCATAAAGCCATTACCAAATCGGAAATTGCCCTCTTGGAAATAACGGGACAAAAACGCTTTAATATCGACCTTTCGATGCAGATTACTCAGCAGTTTGGCCTGAAAATCCCAGCTCCATTCCGTTTGTTGTGCCAGTTCACCGGACGCTTCCTGATTACTCAAGATTCGTTTTTTGTCCAAGGGGGCATTGAGCCAGGTCGCAAGCAAATCGATTCCCTGCTGTGTAGTCGAACGATTTAACTGTGCAAATAATGAGTAGGAACCAAAGACATCCAGATCGGAACTATAAGGATGATTCCCGTCGACAAACTGCTCGCCATGCGCATAGATATTGGGACCTCCGGCAACGATTTTCCGTTCATTGGACAATATTTGCAGGTAGGCTTCAAAATAGGTTTTCTGAAGCTCAAGCTGGCTCTGTCTCCGGACCAGATAAGCAAATAAAAACAATAAGGAAAAAAAACAGACAAAAACCAACACAAGGCTCTGCAACTGAAATATGTAGAATAAGATGGCACCCCCGATCAGGATAACCATGAGCCGGGACAGATTAATGCGATTTACCGTTTTGGTTAAGCCGGCAACCACCGACGTCATCTCCTTGTGCTTCTGCTGGTATATTGTATCGATTGAACTCATGTGTAAAATTATATAGGGTGTCGGCTTCCCTTACCAGGCCTGATCGCCAACCAAGGGTACAAAGCGGAAAGTATCTAATTCAATCCGGTCAAACTCATTTTCTCCCACGCGGATTATGGTCATCATTTTCTGTGACTTCTCATCGCCTACCGGTATCACAAAAATACCGCCCATCTTTAACTGCTTCAGCATAATTTCAGGTACGTAGGGAGCCCCGGCAGTCACGATAATCTTGTCATATGGTGCGTGTTCTTCGATCCCTTTTGAGCCATCACCCAAAAAGAAATGCGCATGATATCCCATGTAAGGAAGCACCTGAATAGTCCTGTTGTAGAGATTTTCCTGCCTTTCTATTGTATATACCTCGGCCCCAAGCTCTAGTAGGATACAAGTTTGGTACCCCGATCCTGTGCCAATCTCCAGCACTTTATCTCCCTTTTTTACGTGGAGCAATTCCGATTGATAAGCAACAGTATAGGGCTGCGAGATCGTCTGTCCGTCACCAATCGGAAACGCAATGTCCCGATAAGCCTGGTTCCAAAAAGTCTCGTCAAAGAAAAAATGACGCGGCACCTTTCCAATCGCATCCAGGACTCTCTGATCTTCAATCCCCCGTCCCTTCAGATGCTCAACCAGCTTCTTTCGGGCTCCTTTTTCCCGGTAATTATCAATAAACTTATACGCCATGATGTTTCAAACTTAGATAAATTGCGTTTCATATGCAATATAATTGCAGTTTAATAATCGACAATTTATTTGGATCTGTCTGTTCTTTGATATTTATGATCATCTCGCAGGTATCCGTCGTGCTGCATATCTGTGGCTCACTGTTCTGACTGCCTGTTGTCCAATGGCCAAAAATTGTCGCCGTTGATCGTTTAATACGGGTCAACATCAAGCTGTATCCGCACACCGGTATTGGCCTTATCGATTTCAAAATCCAGAACGGCCGACCGGATCAGTTCCTTCACCTTCACAATACTGATGTTGGTCCGTTCAATTTTTAGGGTGATGGTCTGGATAAAATTGTTGCGGACACGGGAGACCAGTGGCGGCTCAGGCCCCAATACCCGTGTGCCGAGCTGCTGCCGGAGTGCAAGCGCGAAACGATTGGCAGCATCATAACATTTCTGGAAATCATTATGCTTGATATCAATACGGATCAAGCGATAGAATGGTGGATAGAAATAGTTTTTGCGTTCTGTGATTTCGGTCATAAACATACCTTCGTAGTCGTTGCTGACCACCTGCTCCAGCACTCTATGTTTGGTAGTGTAGCTTTGAATGATGACCCTCCCGCCGCCTTCCCTACGGCCTGCTCGTCCAGCTACCTGAGAAAACAGCGAAAAAGCGCGTTCGTAAGACCTAAAATCGGGAAAATTAATAATGGTATCGGCATTGATCACTCCGATCAGGCTCACACGCCCGAAATCCAGTCCTTTGGCAACCATCTGAGTACCGATCAATACATCAAATTCGTGCTCATCAAAAGCAGTGATGATCTTGTCAAAACCGTATTTACCTTTCGTTGAATCCAGGTCAAGGCGGCCGATTCGGACGTCTGGCATCAGCAGCTCCAGCTCCTCTTCGACACGTTCGGTTCCAAAGCCCTTACTCTCGATATGCGGCATTCCACAAGCAGGACAGACTCGTAGCGGCGGCTCTGCATGTCCACAATAGTGACAGTGCATCATATTCGAGCTTTTATGGTAGGTGAGACTGACATCACAGTTCACGCATTTAGCGACGAAACCACAGGTATTGCACTGGATCATTGTGGTATGTCCGCGTCTGTTCTGAAATAAGATCACCTGCTCTTTATTTTTGACCGCTTCCGCAATCCCCTGTAATAAGGTGCCGGAGAAATAAGAAAACATATTTTCCTTACGCCCTTCTTCGGGGATATTAATTAACTCTACACTGGGCAGCTGTGCATTCCCGTACCGTTCGAGCAACTGCACGAACCCGTACTTTTTAGCCTTGGCATTATAGTAGCTTTCCAAAGATGGCGTTGCCGACCCCAGCAGTACTTTACTTTGATGCAAAAAGCCAAGATAGATCGCCGTATCCCGTGCATGATACCTCGGTGCAGGGTCAAACTGCTTGTACGAAGTCTCATGTTCTTCATCGACAATGATAATGCCGAGATCCTGAAAGGGAAGGAAAACGGATGAACGGGCACCGATAACAACCTGAAACTCATTTTTCATCACCTTATGCCATACTTCTGCACGTTCATTGTCATTGAACTTAGAATGATAGACCCCCAGTTTATCTCCAAAATGCAGCTTTAACCGCGCGGTGATCTGCGCCGTCAATGCAATTTCTGGTAAAAGATATAAAGCGGATTTACCGGAAGCTATTGCCTGTTCGATCAGCCGGATATAGATCTGCGTTTTACCGGAGGCTGTGACGCCGTGAAGCAGCGTCACAGCCTTCGTCTCAAAAGCTTGCTGGATCGCATCATAAGCCCGCTGCTGATTTTCATTAAACTGAAAGTTGGCATCAAGGTCCATATCCTCTCCCTGAAATCGGGAAACCACTTTTTCTTTAATTTCGAAAACGCCCTTATCGACAAGGGCGGTAATTGCGCCATTCCCGCAACCGGATGCTTCTACCAGCATTGCGCGCGTAATATCTTCCGTCCGCTTCACGAGCTGCATGAAGGCCAGCACAGCATCCTGCTGCTTTGGCGCACGGTTGAGGCTATCCAAGAGCTCCCGCTTGGCCTCCTCATCTCTAAAATCTGGAGCGAGGCGTAAAAATGCCTTGGTCTTCGGCTTGTATCGTTCATGAATCTCCTCTGATATAAGGACGAGGCCCTTATCAAACAGCTGCTTCAATATTGGAAATACTGTTTTTTGTCCCAGTAGCTTCACAATATCACTGACTTTGAGTTCGCCCGCCACCTCAAGCGCTTCAATAATCAAATATTCTTTATCCGAAAGTGCCGTACGGTCAAAGTCAGCTGCCCTGGATAAGGCAACCTTGGTTTCGCTCGCCAGTTTCAATGCCGCAGGCAGAGCGGCCTGCATGACCTCCCCCAAGCTGCACATGTAATAATCCGCAAGCCAGTCCCATAATTTAAACTGCGCCAGATTGACGATAGGCTGATCATCAATGATATCCAGAATATATTTCGCCTCGTAATGGCGGGGTGCTTCATGGCTGATCGACTTGACGACAGCCGAATATATTTTATTTCGCCCAAACTGCACAATGACTCTTACCCCGACCTGTATACGGTCATTCCAATCCGCGGGAACACGGTAGGTATACGTTCGTGCCAGCGCCAAAGGCAAGACTACATCAATAAACAAGGTATCTCTTTCACTAAATATTGTAGATTGCGGATCGGACATAATTTCAAATTATGCGATAAAAATACAAAAAAAACAACAAGAGCCTTCCCGATTTATGTTCCGGAAGGCTCTTTCATAAGCACAAAGATTATATGTCGTCCAGCGCTAAGATTTATTTTTTAAAGCCGCCACAAACAGGGCGATCCAACCAACGATAAATGACAGGCCGCCCAGAGGAGTAATCGGCCCTAAGATTGCCGGATTACCAAAACCGGTGATCTCTCTGATGCTCAGAAGATATAAAGATCCCGAAAAAAAGAAGATACCAATAAGAAAAGCGATAAAGGAAACCTTTATTGAATAGGTTTTTGCACGTGAAAAGGTGGATAAAAACAACAATGCAAAGGTATGATAAAAATGATATTGATTTGCAGTCTTCCATGTGTCAATATGATATGCACTTACCTTTCCTTCCAGACCGTGGGCACCAAAGGCGCCTAATATTACAGCTAATGCTCCCAACAGCGAAGCAGTTAAAATGATTTTCTTATTCATTATAATAAAGTGAATGCTGAACACGTGTTTCTCCGATAAATGTATTAAAAACCGATTGAAATAAGGAATTTTTTGTTAAATTTATATTACAAACCCGCATTATTTGGAACGATTCGCTACTGCTTCCGGCATATTTTTATTAGGTTTGTTTTTGGATATGGGACCATCATGGATTTAAGTCGTCACAAGCAATGTCAAAAGAGCCCCGCGCGATCCTGCATTTCAATAAGTGATTCCTGATAGTTTCGTACACAAGCAACCCGGATGTAACGAATCCATATAAGGGCCTCTGGCTTTTCTATGGCGTTCATAAATATTTACTCTGATGAAAAAAACAATTATCATCACCATTCTACTATTCATCGCCGTCATTGTAGCCACGATCTACCTTTTTGGCGATTTTAATAAAAATAACAAACAAGACTCTAAAGCATTACAATATCTGCCCGAAAACACATTAGCGATTGCTTCTTTTGCCAACAATCAAACGGTAGACACGATATTCAGTGATTATGAACTGTTCCGGGCCATTCTGGGACAGGCCAATGTTGATCATCTGGAAAAACTGAAATCAGAGCTGCTGCAAAGTCCTCAATTTGCTCCTTTTGTCGAAGGACAGCAGATCCTGCTTTCCTTTCATCAGGAGAAGGACCAGATCACCCCACTATATAGCGTGCAGGTCGGACAAAGTCTCGACAACAACTCATTGGCAACCCTTATTGCCCAGGCTGGGAAAGGTTATCAGGTACAGCCATTGGATACCTTAGGGCAACGGTTCTATGCCTTGGTACAAGGGAGCAGAGACAGCACACTGTATTGTGCTTATTCACACGAGATTATTTTTGCCAGCTACTCCAAGAAAGTACTTGCTCAAGTATTTGACAAAAACGTAAAAAAGATAAACTCCAAAGAGATTGAGTTCTTCGTCACCCACAACAATAAAAATACGCCGCTAAGCTTATATTTCTTCAATGAACAGCTGGCGCAGGTAGCCCGCATATTCATGAAGTCCAAATTTGGCAGCTACCTCAATTTAGTCGATTCTTTAAAAGGGCAGACTTCCTGGAATATGAACTTCAAAAAAGATGCCTTTATCTTTAAGGGTGCAACAGACCTGACGGGAAGTAAAGACAGCTATCTACAGCTGTTTGCCCATCAGACTGCCCAAGTCCAGGCTTTAGGCAACTACCTTCCTAAAAATGCAGCCTCGTACATCGATTTCAGCATATCGGACGCTCAAAGCTTCCGTGCGGGGCTGAAAGAGCTATTCATACAGCAGAAAGAATATGACCGCCTGAGCAAGAGCATAAAAAACCTCGAAGAGGATACGAAAATGTCTTTCGACAGTATCGTCACACCACTGTTTAACGACGAGTTCGCACTGGCTGAATTGGACAATCAGGATGTACTCGGTTTGATCAGTATTTCCGATTCCAGCTTATTTGCAGACCACTTCAAAAAATTCAGTTCATCGGTCGGCGATTCCATTTACCAGTTTAAATATTCCAACTTGTTATACGCCTCTTTTGGCCAGCCTTTCAAAAACTTTAACAGGCCCTATTTTACCATTGTGGACAACATTATGGTCGTCGCCAGCCGAACAGGAATACTGAGGGATTATCGTGAATCCTTCCGCGAGAAGCAGTTCCTTTCTGGTACGGCTATATTCAAGAACCATGCGGCATTGCAGAGCAGCCGCAGCAATGTGACGTTTTATTTAGAACCGAAGGCCGGCAAAAGCAACATCTTGGACAATCTAAAAACAGCATATGCCACAAATTTTAAGGATGACGAGCAATTTGGTTTCCAGAATTTCTACTCCTGGTCTTATCAGTTAAGTGGCAATCAAGGCACTTTTACCTCCAGTCTATATGCACTTTATAAAAGCGACACCCGGCTCGGCGGCAAACCAGAGTGGAGCGTACAGCTTGAAAACCGGCTCATCAACAAGCCATGGATTCTGGATCAGGATGGCAAAAACAAGTTTATCCTGCTCCAGGAACAGGATCACACTGTACATGCCTTTTCACCGGACGGCAAAGAACTATGGCAAAACCTGTTTCAGGGAGAGATCTTGGGAGAACCCATCCAGCTGCAGGACCTCAGTATCCTTGCTGTGACTAAAAACCGGCTCTATCGCTTTATGCCGGACGGAAAAAACCTGAGCGGCTTTTCTGTCGCATTGCCTTATCAAGCAAGCTATGGTGCCACCGTCTCCAATTTCAATAAAGAACAACGGATCTACATTCCTGCGACTGACCGTATCCTGGCTTATACCCTGGAAGGAAAGCGGGTAGAAGACTTTGAAAACAATACTGTCGACAGCCGGATCCTTTTCGACTTAAAAACAACCACTTTAGGCCAGACCAACTACCTCATCGCAGGGACGAGTACCGCTTCTATTTACTTCTTTGACCAGAATGGAAAAATAATCCGTAAAAAGACAGTGGATACCGATGGTGAGAGCGTCAAGAATCCGATTGGGCTCGTGGCTGCCTCCGACGAAAAAAATTCTTTTGTGTATGTCGCCGACAATAAGGGCCATGTCTTTAAAGTACCATTCGAGGGCGAGGCAAAAAAAATTAGACTGGGCGACTGGAGTAAAGATGTATTCTTCAATTTTGAAGATATCAGTGGCGGGGCAGACCGGGATTTTGTTATCTTATCGAATAATAAATTAAACAGCTATAGTTCGCGGGACTCTTCTTCCTATTTCGAATATAAATTTATTGATGACGTCAGCAACAGGCCGCTCTTCTTTAAGCGTATCGGTAAATCGGATGTACTTGGTGTCGGCACCGACAACCGCATGATCTATGTCTTCGGATCTGACGGACTGGTTCAGGAAGGTTTCCCGATGGAAGGCTTTTCGAAGTTCTACTATGGACCGATTAACTACGGCGACAATGCCAACTATCTCATCTGTATGAAGCGGGATTTTAAGGTATATGTATATAAATTTTAAAAACTTGAAAATCAAAATTTTAAACTACATATACCACAGAGCAGCATGCAAAAGATGTTTATAAAAAATTTGTTTAATCTAATTTTTTTATAGTAGGTTTGCAGACTTAATATGACTATGCTGAAATCCGAAGAATTAAAAAGAATATTGGCTGAGCCAAAGCAGATTGTAATCACAACCCATTACAAACCAGATGGGGATGCTTTGGGCTCCTCGTTGGGATTGTATTTCTGGCTTACTGCAAAAGGACATCGCGTTAATTTAATTGTACCCTCTGACTTTCCCGCTTTTTTGGATTGGCTACCGGGTCTGGATAATGTACAGATCTATACACAGGATATTCCTTTACACGACCGGCAGATTGCTGACGCGGACCTGCTGTTCTGCTTGGACTTCAATGGCCTCGGTCGCATTCAGGAAATGGGAGAGCCTATCCGACAGGCGAGAGGAATCAAATGCATGATCGACCATCACCTTGATCCAGAAGGTTTTGAAGACTATGCCTACTGGGATCCGACAGCCGCTGCAACAGCACAATTGATCTATCGCTTCTTGGTAGACGAGATGCAGGATGCAGAACATATCAGTGCCGACATGGCGACCTGTCTATATACCGGGATTATGACTGACACCGGATCTTTCCGATTCCGCTCCACCACATCCGAAATCCATCGGATCATCGCCTCATTAATCGACTGTGGAGCACAAAACTGGGCCATCCATGAAGAGATCTATAACAGTTCGTCGGAAAACCGGCTTAAATTTCTCGGATTCTGTCTGCTCAACCGCCTCGAAGTAATCCATCCATACAATGCAGCCATCATCCATGTCACCAAAGAAGACCTCCAGCAGTTTCAGGTAATTACCGGCGATACTGAAGGACTTGTCAATTATGCGTTATCCATCAAAGGAATTCGCTTAGCTGCATTAATTATTGACAGAAGTGAACAAATTAAACTATCTTTGCGATCGATTGGCGAAGTACCCTGCAATGAGATCTGCAAATTGTATTTCAATGGTGGAGGGCATCTCAACGCTTCCGGTGGCAATTCAAAAGAAAGCCTCGAAGCCGTGATTGCAAAATTCAAGTCGATTTTACCAATTTATAAAGAAATATTAACAAAATAAGATATCGTAACATACATTAGAAAATGAAGAAAGCAATTCTATTTTTCGCGGCTGCCGGTCTTTTGATGACGTCATGCCAAAATTTTAAAAAGGCTGAAGGTGGTCTTGAGTATAAAATCGTGGATGACAATGCAAAAGAGAAAGCAGTATCCGGAGATTTACTTTCCGTGGACATGATCGTCAAGTCAGATAGAGATTCTGTATTGCAAAGTACTTTCGATATGGGTATCCCCCAGATCGTTCAATTATATGCAGATAGTATCATCGCCAAAAACCCAGGTGATCCAACAGGTTTATTCAAATATGTCGGTGAAGGCGATAGCTTGGTATTCAAAATTAATCTGGATTCCGTAGCAGCAAAAACACATCAACCAAAGCCTGAATTTGCGGACAAATACATCATCTATTCGATCAAAGTTCAAAAACACTTCAAAAAGGGCAAATTGACAGATCAGCAACTGGGTGAACAAGTTCAAAAATATTTTGAGGAGCAGTTAAACAAACATAAGGCTGCTGAACCTGCAAAAATCGAGAAATACATTAAAGACAAAAACTTAAAAACAACAAAAACGGCTTCAGGTCTTCAATATATTATCACCAAGCCGGGAACAGGCGCCAATGCCAAAGTAGGTGACTCTCTTCAGGTAAACTACGTAGGTTCATTGACTACCGGCGTTGTCTTTGACACCAACCTTCCGGATATTGCGAAGAAAGAGAAGATTTTCATGCCACAACGTCCTTACGAAGCATTGAAATTCCAGTTAGGTGTTGATGGTGTTATCCCAGGATGGACTGAAGCATTCCAGCTATTCAACAAAGGCACCAAAGCTACGTTGGTCATTCCATCTTCTTTGGCTTACGGTGATCGTCCATCAGGTAAAATTCCGCCTTATGCTCCACTTGTATTCGAAGTTGAGGTATTGGATATCAAACCGGGAAAAGTTCCGGCTCCAGCAGCAACAACTCCAGCGGCTCCGGGTACTACAGCACCTGCAACAGCTGCTCCTGCAACTAAAGCACCTGCTAAAAAATAAACAACAGGTTTTCGAAGGACTTTATACAAAAGCGCCGTTTCATTTCACGAAACGGCGCTTCGTTTTTAAAGGTGCTCCTCACCTCAGCTTTTCGTTTGCTTGGCAGCCTGCTTCATCTTCCTAATTTTTATCCACAGCACGATAAGGGCCAGCACAAAAGATAGCGTCATAATAATGGTCAATGCCAGAAGTGCTTTATCCGTATGATAATTTTCGGCATGCTGAATAAACATCAGCCTAAATATGCGGAGATAATGCGTAGACGGAATAACATTCGCTATGGCCTGTATCCATCCCGGCATCAAGCTCGATGGCCAGGTGAAGCCGCTCAGAATGAAAGCAGGTGTCGCGATCACCATCAGCACTTCAGTCGACTTTAACTGCGATGGCAATACGATGCTGACCAATACCCCAATAAAGCATACCGCTAGCAGAAACACCGTCGTACAAAGTATAAAGCGGCCAAAATCGGCATGCAGTGGCATGTGATAGTATTTTCCAAATCCCCAGTACAACAATAGGATACCGATCGACATCAATACATAGGGCAATATTTTGACCAAAATAAGCCCAATTGGATTCGACACTTTGTTGACCAGATCAGGAAAGGTATTGTTTTCGAATTCCGAGGAAAACGACAAGGCCAGGCCCAGCAGCAGGACCTGTTGCAGGACGGTAATCAGGACGCCGGGCAACATGAAATAAAGATAGTTGCCACTGCGGATATTCTGCTTGATGATGGTCGTCTTAAAAGGTTCGTATTGCTGCGCTGCAATTTTTGCGGGCACTCCCCTTTTCATCTGTGACTGGATCTGTATACCAGCTTTGAGCGTCATGGCACATACGTTGACAGCCATTAGCGCGGTATTGGAAGTCAGCGTATTTGCGCCATCCACAAAGACAGTGATTTCGGGCAGGCGGCTTTGCTGCACTCCTGAAGCAAAACCACGGGGGATATGGACAATGGTCGTGGCATCGAATTGAATTGCCACATCTTTTGAATCAAATAATGACGGCAACACTTTAGCCACCCGAATACTCTCGTTGTCCGATAGCATATCAATAAACGAACTACTCAAGGGGCTATTGTCTTCATCGACCACCACAACGGGCATTTCGGTCACCTTCCCTTGCTGATAGACATGTCCTACAAGAATCCCATACAGTACAGGAGCGCCCAGAAAAAGCATCAGCAGCACCTTATTGTTGAAAAACAGGCGAAATTCACGCTGTAACAATGCTAAAAATTTTTTCACATCCTGACGGTTTAATTCGCATGGAGAATCACCAGCGTTTTGGTTAGCAAATCCTTCGTACCGGCGGCATCCTCCGGTACGACTTTTAATTCAAATACGGCAAGCTGCGGATCGAAATCCGGATAAGCCGAAGCAATGTTGGCGTACGCATTCAGGGCTTTTATGCTCACTACTTTCGCGCTGACTTTTTTGTGGTTTAGATAAGGTATCTCTACCTCTACAGCTCCGCCCTTTTGCAAGTTTCCGATCTGATTTTCGGGCAAGGTGAATCTAAAATATGTAGAACGGTCGAGATAACCATTGATAATGGGGTAGCCCGCCATTGCCAGTTCGCCTATCTTCAGGTTGATCGTCTCCACGCTCATGTCCTGTGGCGCTATGACATATTTTTCCTGCGCAGCCACATTGACTTCAGATACTGCACCAAGTGCCCGCTCTTTCTGTCCGAGCGCCATGATCTGCTGTTCACGTCTTGCACCATTGCGTGCTTCCTCCAGTTCAGCCTGAGCCGCCAGATACTGGTTTTTCGCTCCCTGATACTTCGCGTAGGTCTCATCATACTTTTGTTGCGGTATCAGGCTGTCCAGCAATAATGCTTCCAGTCGGCCGATTGATTTTCTGGCAAATTCGTACTGTTCTTTGAGTCCATCCACTTTTGCCTGCAATTGGACGAGCTGGCCCTTCGTCGCCCCTTTGACAGCCATATTATATTGTGCGTCCGCCGACTGAAGCGCGCCTTTTGCCTGCTCCTCTTTTGCATCGACTTCAGGAATGCTTAAAATCGCCAGGGTATCGCCGGCATGTACCAGATCCCCCTCTTCGACAAAAATCTTGGCAATCTTGCCAGGAACCTTGGTCACTACCGACACCTGCTCACGCTCCACCTTTCCCTCTATCGGTTTTTCCTTGACTTCTTCTGAACAGGCAACAAAAATAAGCACGGATAATAGTCCACATAAATTCTTCATGTTACTCATGTATAGTTTGTAATAATTTTCCGGATGTATGTAATAGCTCTACAGCAGCCGTCCGCTGCTGTAAAACATTATTGAAATAACCAAGGTTCACTTTGTACCACTCATTCTCCGTCGCGAGCAGTTCGGTCACATCGATCAGTCCGGCCTGATACTGCTTTACAGCCATGGATAAATTGTTTTGGGCAACTTTCAGCTGCTGTTCGCCTACCTTCAGCTTCTGGTTTCCCGTTGTATAGTTCACCTTGTTCTTGCTCAGCAGCAGGTTGAGCTTCTCTTCGGTATCCTCCTTTTTGGTCGCGTTGATGGTCTGATCCAGTTTGACTTGTTTTATCTTGTTCTGATGTTCTCCCCCTGTATAGAGATCCCATTTTACTCCAAGACCAACCAACAGATTGGGATTACCTCTGATCGAATTAAGGGGCAGATTCACCGTCCCCAATAGAGGCTGATCCTTTATGCTGAGTTTAGAATTAAATACGTTGAGGTAATTGGCGGAGCCGAAAGCAAAGACTGCAGGCAAAGAACCTCCTTTTTCTTTTTTATATAAATATTCATACGCTTTGGATGAAGCCTCCAACGCCTTCAGCTCAGAACGCTGATCGACGTTGTCGGGAATTTCCGTCAGGAAAATTGGCTGAAGTGTATAGTGGATGCCCCCTACCTCCTCAAACGGAACACTGGTTTCCTGCTGGATCTTCTGGCATAGAAGGTCGCGGTTTCCGGCGACCTCGACTTTCTTCTCCTCCAGTTCGAGCAGTGCCAGTTTGAGCTTATCACGGTCATAAGGAATGGCCAGACCGTTCTGGATCGCTTTATTGACTTTTTCCTGTTCTTTCTTCAACCTTTTTTCTGAATCTGCTATCAGCTTATCGACTTCGTCAAGCAGCATCAACTGGTCAAAGGAAGCTATAATATCTTTAGAGAGGGTCTCACGGCTTGCTGACTCCAGATATTGCTGGGCAAGGGCCTTTTCTTTCAGCGCTTTTATCCCATTGGGTATCTGCAATCCTGAAAAGATAATTTGTCTCACCGAAACACCGGCGTAGGCGGCCTGCCCATGCATGCTGAATCCCGTTGCGCCCTCAAATAGCCCCAAGTTTAACAGGGGCACATTCACGGTGGGGATATCCACACTGCCATTGCTATGTACATAACCATACAGTCCGAGTGCCGAGACATGAGGCAGCTTATTGGCTTTAACACCTTCGGCCTCCAGCCGCGCCTTGTCCACCTCATAGGTCTTCAGTTTCAACTCCTTGTTGGTTTGAAAAGCTCTCTGAATAATATCTTTTACAGATGGGTCAATCAAAGACTGAGCATGCAGGCTATTTAAACCGATGACCGATGCTAAGGTGACCAAACCCAAGCTTAGTTTCTTATTCATCATTTTATACCATTTATTCTAAAAATAGGGCTACAGCCGTTCTCTTGTTTAACAGCAAATCATGCAGTATGTTTTGCCGCGTCGCGTTTTTCTGAATTCTTTCTTCCGCCATCACGGCGCCTTCAATACAAGAAAGAGAATACGTTATTAATTTTCATTTTGTTAATTAATAAGTTATCTTTGGAGAGCGAATTGAAATTTTGGTAATGAACACTACCTCTTGATTCGAGAATAACAAAAAGTAAAGTTACCCTAATCCGCTTTTTGCCTCCACGCAGAAAACTATGTTGCTTACAGATACACACACACACATTTATTACCATGCAGGTACGCCAAAGCTGCAGGAGCATCTACAGCGCTGTTTTGACAACGGTATACAGCGCCTTTTCCTGCCGAATGTCAATAGTGCCTCCATCAAGCCGGTTTTTGATACCGTTGCGGCTTATCCCGAACACTGCTTCCCCATGCTCGGACTCCATCCCTGCGATGTGAAAGCGAATTATGTGAACGAGTTAAACACGATCCAAAAGAGCTTGGAAAATAACAAAGTCCATGCCATAGGCGAGATCGGACTAGATCTTTACTGGGACAAGAGTACGCTGGAGATCCAAAAAGAAGCCTTTAGAATCCAGGTTCAATGGGCCAAAGAGCTTCATTTACCGATAGATATCCATTGCCGTGAAGCCTTCCCCCAATTATTTGAACTTTTGGAAGAACTCCATGACGAAAGACTGTTTGGCGTTCTTCATTGCTTCACCGGAACGCTGGAGCAAGCACAGCTGGCCATTGATCTGGGCTTTGCCCTCGGCATAGGCGGCGTTGTTACCTTCAAGAAAGCTGGCCTGGATCATGTGGTCAGGGAGATCGACCTGCAACATATCGTGCTGGAAACGGATGCTCCTTACCTTGCACCGGTCCCCTATCGCGGCAAGGAAAACGAAAGCAGCTATTTAGTCTATATCGCCCAGAAAGTGGCTGACCTCCATGCTGTGTCCATGGACACGGTAGCCAGCATAACAACAGAAAACTCAAAACGTATATTTGGTATATAATCTACACAACCCATGCACAATATCTTTATTATCTACACAGGAGGGACCATAGGGATGGTCAAAGACGAAACAGGGACGTTCGTTCCTTTCGACTTTGAACTGATTAAGCGCAACCTTCCTGATCTAAGCCGGCTGGATTATAAACTTACCGTACATTCATTCGAACCGATCATCGACTCATCCAACATGAAGCCGGAGATCTGGATCGAAATGGCGCAGATTATCAAGGATAATTATGAGGACTACGATGGTTTTGTTATTTTGCATGGTTCTGATACAATGGCCTTTACCGCTTCCGTACTAAGTTTTATGCTGGAAGGGCTGCAGAAACCTGTTATCCTCTCAGGCTCCCAGCTGCCTATTGGTGAGATCCGCACCGATGCACGGGAAAATATGATGACGGCCCTTGAAATTGCGTCGGCAAAGCAGGACGGTGTTTCCATTATCCAGGAGGTCTGTATCCTCTTCGACAATAAATTATTCCGCGGCAACCGTTCCTTCAAGTATAATTCTGCCAAATTCGAGGCCTTTAGGTCACCAAACTATCCTGTTCTGGTAGAAGCCGGCATTCACCTCAAATACAACACGGATGCCCTGCTGAACAATGTCAACAAAGAATTTATCTTACATACCAAATTAGACAACCGAGTTGCCGTACTAAAACTCTTTCCGGGTATATCAGCGCAGACCATCAAGGCGGTGCTCGACTCTGATGTTCGCTCCATTGTAATGGAAACCTTTGGCTCGGGCAACACGACGACCGATAGCTGGTTTCTGGATCTGCTCAAAGAAGCGATTGACCAGGGCAAAAATATCCTTAACATTTCGCAGTGTAAAGTTGGGTCAGTGGAATTGGGTCGGTATGAAACTTCCCAAGGCCTTAAAGCAATAGGCGTGCTCAACGGCTACGACCTCACCTTTGAAGCCGCAGTCACAAAACTGATGTACCTACAGGGTGAACTCGAAGATCAAAAAGAGGTCGCTTACTGGGTTGAAAAAGACATTCGTGGAGAATTGACTGTTAACGATTAAACCATCATCTAGCGGTCTTGTAAAATAGACGCCTACAAACATGTCGTGATTCCAATAAAAGAGGGCTACAGTGGAGGTCTTGAAAACCGGGATACTGCAGCCCTCTTTCATTCATATTAGATTTTCGCCAGGACCTCAGCAACAACAAAATTACTTCCCCCCACGAAAATGAGGTCACCTGTTGTGTAGGCTACCCTTGCAGCGTCGAAGGCTGCTGTGACAGACGGGAAAGCCCAGCCCTGAAGGCCAAGTACTGCAGCCTCCCGCCGTAGCAGGTCTGCAGGCATCGCGCGCGGCATATCCGGTGCAGCAAAATAATATATAGCATCTTTCGGTAGATGCGGCAGCATATGAGATAGATCTTTGTCCCGCATGGCCCCCATGACAAAGTGCAGCGTCTGATAAGGTGTGGCCTCCAGATTTTTTAAAACCTCATGAATGCCATCCTCGTTATGACCTGTATCGCAGATCACAAGAGGATTTTTGGAAAGCTGCTGCCAGCGTCCCTGGATACCTGTTGTCGACTGCACTTTCTTCAGCGCGCCTCGCACCTGTTCTGGGCTGATCTGAAAGCCCTGCTTACGCAGTTCATCGACTGCCAGCAGCACACCCGCTAAGTTTTTAACCTGGTAGGAGCCCTTAAGATCCAGCAGATATTGGTCTTCAGTACCCTTGGGGTCGCTGACATCTATAGCCAGATAATCCTGATCGACGGACCTTATCCTCGTGTGATAAACCTGAGAAGCAAACTGAATGGGAGCTTGTTCGGCATGTGCTTTATCCAGGAAGACCTGCGCTGTCTCGGTGGCATATTCCGAGATTACGACCGGTGTATTTCTCTTGATAATACCCGCTTTTTCGCCTGCAATTTCGGTCAAGGTATTGCCCAGCATATTCATATGGTCAAAGCCAATATTGGTGATTACCGACAGCAAGGGCCGAATGATATTGGTGCTGTCCAGCCGGCCCCCTAGTCCCACTTCAATGACAGCGATATCCACCTTATTTTTTTCGAAGTAATCAAATGCCATAGCTACCGTGATTTCGAAAAACGAAGGGCTTACTTCTTCGATCAGCTGCCGGTGCTGCTCCACAAAATCAACGACAAATTGCTGCTCGCACATTACACCATTGACACGGATACGTTCTCTGAAGTCCAGCAGATGTGGTGAGGTATAGAGCCCGGTCTTATATCCCGCCTCCGCCAGAATCGCGGCAAGCATATGGGAGGTAGATCCTTTGCCATTGGTTCCGGCAATATGTATCGTTTTGAATTTTTGCTCCGGGTTACCGAGCGCATCACATAATCGGATGGTATTGTCAAGGTCTTTTTTAAAGGCTGAGGCACCATCCCTTGTAAACATAGGCAATCGAGTATACAGATACTCGATTGCCTCTTTATAAGCATTCATCTGAATGTTTTTAACGTAATTTAAAATTGAAGACAATCCGCCCTGTTTGGGAGTCAGGGGCATTAGGCAATTGATTTAGCCGTGCTCCTCGCACCGCACGTTCACATTTCTCCAGCAGTGAGGGATCCGTGATGGTCGTCCCTTTGACTCCTGCACGCGCATAGGTAATGATGCCCTGTTTATTCACTCTAAATTCGACGGCTACTTTTCCCGCCTGCTGTCCGTTATCGTCGATACTTGGTCGCTGCGTAAAGCTCCTGTTTTCAATCGATAGCATCATATTGCCATATCCAGACCCCCCTTCACCATAATTACTGGCTAGAGGGTCGCCCAATTTCGAGCCCTGATTTCCCGGAGTTGTACCTGTGCCGTCTCCCGCTCCCTTTCCATTATTCTTATTGCCTTTGAAAAGAGCTTTGGCATTGGCCTGTGGAGCTACTTCTTTAGTTTGTTTGGTTGTTTCTGTTGCTTTCGACTCTACTTTCTTTTCCGTCTTTGTGACTGCCGGCGCTTCCTCCATGTCCTGCGTAGCCACTACTTTTTCGGCGACCTGCTGCGTCGGCGTAGGTGTCGGTGTCTCTACCGGGTCAATTCGGTCTGGACGTTCATTATTGGCATTCGGGTCCACGGACGGCTCCTCGACACTCATGTAGTCATCGCCCATACCTTCGGGAGCCGTACCATAATTGACAATCATGCCGCCCATACCATATTCGTCGGGCGCCTGCGCTTTGAAAACGACAAAAAAGCCGATCAGGAGCAATGCAGCCATGACCAATGTCGATAATCCCAAGGCTTTGGGGAAGTTGTTTTCTTCGTGCTGAAGATGGTATCTCATTGTATAAATCTCCTATATTAACCTATGAACAACAAACCTCAAAAAAGTTTAATGTTACTTATCTTTTTTAGGTTCGGTTGCCAATACCACTTTCACTTTCAAACGATTGGCCACATCCATCACAGAAATCACATTCTGAATCGGCACCGTGCTATCGACATAGAGCATGATTGTCAGCTCTTCGCCACCTGCCATCTGCGCCTGTACAGCCGCTTCCAGGCCCTCAATGGGAACAGGCGTTTTGTCAATAAAATAGCCCAGGTCTTTAGTAATGGATACCGTGATCGTCTTTTTTGCAACCGACTGCTCACCGGCACTGGACTTTGGCAACAATAGTTTGACCACCTGAGGGTTTGACACAGCGGAAGCCAGCAGGAAAAACAACATCAGGAAAAACATGATGTCATTTAACGCCGACGTGTGTACCTCCGCAGATGGTTTATTTTTTCTACTTCGTAAATTCATTATCTTCCGGGTTCATCCAATAAATCAATAAATTCTACTGCATCAGTTTCCATACGTAAAATCAAGCGCTCGACCATCATATTTAAAATATGATAGCCCAGATATGCCAGGATACCTACGGCAAGACCAGAAGCCGAAGACACCATTTTCACATATAGACCACCGGATACCGATGCGATATCGATACCACCTGCCAGCTCTACTTCATGGAAAATTTTAATTACCCCAAAAATGGTACCCACGAAGCCGAGCATCGGAGCGATACCCGCAATAATACCCAAGATGTTGATATTTTTCTCCAATTTGGCAACTTCCAATTTGCCGACGTTCTCGATGGCTCCCTCAATATCTTTGATCGGTCTGCCCACACGCAGCAAGCCCTTTTGCAACATCCGTCCCAATGCTGAATTGCTCGAACGGCAGACAGCCAAGGCAGAGTCCAGGTTGCCCGACAGTACGTTTGCTTTGATCTGGGACATCAGACTGTTATCGTATTTTGCAGCGCGGCGAATAGTCAGATAGCGCTCAAAAAAGATGACTAATCCAATGAAAAACAATAAAAGTATCGGGATCATAATCCATCCCCCCTTGATCATCATATCGATCAAACTCATGTTTTCTGTACTTGCGGCGGCAGGTAATGGTTGTTGCGCAGCTTGATTAAACGTATCCACAGCAGTCCTTGCTGTATCCTGTACTAATGACATAATTATTAATAGTTTTATATAAGTTCTATAATGTTTCTACCCAGGCATCTTTGATTTTCTTCTCGACAGATTTACGGGCGAGGTCAGCCTCCTCCTTGGTCATGTACGCATTCAAGATGACTTTTTTTCTACTCTTTTTTGTTTTTCCTTCCACGGCACGCGCTGTTTTATACCCCATCTCACGGAGTCGCTTGGCTTCTTGTTCAGCTTGGACCATGGTCTTGGCGGAACCAATGACCAGCTGATATTTTGGCTGTGCAAGCGGTATGGATTCTTTAATTACCGGATCTGCCTGAAGTACGGTCGGTTTATCCACTGTTTTGCTGGCCGATACCGTACCAGTAGCGGCCTTCGCGGAATCAGCGGCGGTGCTAACCAGGGAGTCGGTTTGTCTTAGGCTATCCGTCGCCAGCACCTGCGATGCAGAATCCAGAACGGTCGCATTGCGCTTTTGGCCAATGCTGTCCACAGTAGCTTTTGCAGGCGTTGGGCCGCCCAATAGTGTGTGTTTTAGTCCCGGATTCGTATAAAGCACCCCGACAACCAGCATGACCAGCACAATGGCAGCAGTGAGCCAATACCAGATCGCATTCGAGTTGCGCGGTTCCTCCTCATATATGTTGGGCGTGTATGCAGCATTTGCGGTTGCAATTGCTCCTTGCTCCTTTCTCAGCTCCCCCGATGTGTCATTAGCCTGTTGTGCAACACTATCCTCCAGCTCCACGACGGCAGGTTCGGTTGTAGCCGTCTCCACGATTACATCTGCTGGTCCATCAGACTCCGCAACCGCATCGTCATCGGCAGCGGGCGATTGCTCGGTCGCCTCCGCGTTGCCTTCTGCCGTTAAGGGCTGCGGATCAATACCGGTGTCTTCCGACTCGGTAGATTCTGGCTCTACATCCCGTTCTCCGTCTTGTGTATCCGTTGAGGCGACATGCTCTTCCTCAAGAGCCGGAATAACCGTCTCAATATCAGGTCCGGCCAGATTCACCACAGGCTGAAAATTGAAACCTGAGAGATCCAGCGGCTTAAACACCAAACTGGTACCATAACTGATCAGAAGTCCCAGATCATCCAGTTTTGCCTGTCCAAACTGCCCCAGCTCGTCACGCAACGCAGCGACAGCTTCATCCACAATCTGCTGTGCCTGTCCCAACCCCAGGTTTTCCTGCTGTTGGATGTAATGGACCATATTGAAGCCATGCTGTGCAGAGTAGTCGAGCTCCACATACGAGATAGGTGGCAAAAACACATTGTTCTGTTTATCAAACTGCGCAGGCGAATGGATTCTTTTGAACACACCTATTCCCGGCACGTATACTTCCGCATAGCGTCTTAATAAACTATTGATGTTTTTGCCTAGATTCATTGTTCTACAATTTAAAACGCAAATTTATAATCTTAATTCGTTAAAAAGAATAATTAAGACCGCCAATTACATTGAAGCCCAGTCTTGGATAATACATATAACGTTCGTATTCCTTTCCGAAAATGTTATTTGCCTTGACGAAGACACCGAATTGCTTTTTGATCCGGTATTCAGCGCCGGCACTTAAATCAGCAAAAGACGCTATTGTTACCTTATGTCCGCTATCTGTGATACGGCTGCCATCCGCGGCGTAGTCATACACATACGCGTAGGTATTGCCTTGGCTCGAAAGCTCGGCATCCACAAAAAACTTGTCCGAAATATTGAAACGTGCATTGGCCTGCAACCTAAATTTAGGTAAGCCCCAGGCTTCCTCCTCGTCACTCAGATTATAATCATCAATATACACTTTACCACCTAGATTAACCAGCTGCGAAAGACGTACATTGATCTCCCCTTCCAAGCCCATGTGTTTTGCTTTATTGATCATCCCATCATACACCACATCAAAAGCCCACGGGATATAGCCTTCCTGACTGCCACCGAACGCACTGTTCTTAAACAGGGGCAATCCTTCGATCTGTTTGTAGAAGACTTTCACTTTATACCCAAATGTAGCGCCTGCATTTCCTTTCAGTCCACCATATACATGGAGTTTTTCTATTGAGTTGGCGATCCGCACATTAGGTGCCAGGTATGGGTTCTCCTTCGCAAAATTACGGAAAGAGGCCTGTCTAACATTCCCATTCACGCCGGCGAATAAAGAGATGTATTCTGGCGCCAAAGAAAAATCTGCCTCCACAGATGGAAATACATTGAAACGGGATTCGTCACCAAACTCCGAAGTCAGATTGGCTCCAAGAGTCACGTTATAATTATCACCCTTAAAGCGGATATAGGGATTGAGCAACAAAAGGTTGTTCTTTACGTTGGCGGTATCATTTTCATTGGTCACATTATTCATGTTGACACTCACATTCGCCCCAACATTAAATGCGCTCATCCGCTTATTTAAGTATCCTGATAATGCGATTGAATTCTCCTTTGCTTGATAAGCATCTTTGAACAGGTAACCATCGACCTTTGCCGAATAGCTCATGGCCTGCTCATTTTTCGGATCGGCATTGCTGGACAGTTCGCCATTTAAGTAAATATCGGTAAAGGTTTGTTTATCCGGCGCGGTATTGAGCAGGGTCTGCCCTGTCTGATCAAAGGTCTGACCATAAAAATTGGTACCATAACGGTTGTACCCTATTGTCCCCTTTACCGTAACCGCATCGAGCACACGACGCCCGAAAATACCCACATCCTGTGTACTGAACTTCTGTCCTTCGATATTTCCTTTCTGGCTCAGATGTTTTGCAAATAAGCCGAAACGTGTATTTTCAAATTGCTCGGACGCCAGGTAAGCTTCGCCCAGGATCGAATTGTAGTTACCAATACCAAATTTGACGTAGTTACTGCTCTGTTCAAAAGGCTGTGCGAAAGGGATCTCCTGCACATTCAGCTGCTTCAGACCTGTATTAATGTCCAATTTCTTATCCATGATATTACCATAAGACAATTTGGGCTGGTACTCCCGCTTGTTGGTCATATCAGGGCTACGACGAATTTTTACCGCATCAGCAAGGATCGGCTTGTAATCGCGAACAACATCAAAAGAATCAATAGTGACCGGTTTTTCAGGATCATTCTTTTTGCCCGTTTCCTGTGCAAAAGAATTCAATCCCACGCCCATCAACAGCGCTGCTAAGGTATATTTCTTCACATTTCTATTTTGCAACTTCTTCATTGTATCCTATTTCTTTTTGTTGTTCAATTTATTTAGACGTTCTTTTGCTGCAGGCAAGATATCGTCTTTCGCCTCGTAGTTATCCACAATTGATTCTAATGTCGCTTTAGCCTGGAACGTATCTCCCTTACCTGCATAGGCATCAGCCATGGTGATAAAGCTTTTCGCTACCCAATATTCATAAGAAGAGAAATTGTCCGACAGGTCCATGGCTGTCTTGATACAAGCGTCATATTGCTTGTTTTCCAGCTGGAGCAGTGCCACATTGTATTTGGCTTCAGCTCCAAATACGGTACGGCTCTTCAAGGCTGCGAGGCTAAATTCTTTCATCGCCTCAGTCTTCTTATTCTGTTTGACATAACATTTACCAGCATACAGGTAGGCATTCGCAATTTCCTCTTCCGAAGATTTCTCGTAGTTTTTCACGGCGTTGGTATAGTTCAACGCTTCTTTATAATCTCCGATCTGATAGTAAGAAACCATCAGGTTATTAATCGCATAGCCATAATTAGCCTTATACTCTGAGGTTAACTCCAGCTTCTTCAGCAATTGCGTCGCCTCATTATATTTCTTTTGTTTCAGATAGAGATTTGATACCGAAATCAGTGTCCGTTCGGTATAAGGCGAAGTCCAGTCATTCAGAATAATATTATAATCGTGCAATGCGTCGTCGATATTGCCTAAGGCAGCATTACTTTCCGCACGCACAAAACGTGCATATTTCTCCTGATTCGGTTTCGGGAATTTATCGAAATAGGCATTGACAGCCTCGACAGCGCCCTGATAATTGCCGCGGGAGAATAAAGTAGTCGCTGTGGAGAAGGTGCGCGCATCCTGTTCTGATTTTGAAAGATCGCCGAGATTGGTACCTGTCGCATATTTGATGTAGCCGGTGGCATCCCCTTTGTCCAGATAAATATTCTCGATAGACCGCATCGCTTGCTTGGCCTCCTCTGTAGACGCATATTGATCCACAACCCGTTGGAAGGTCGCTAAAGCAGCATCGTTATTGTCCTGATTGTATTGCACCAAACCGATAGTGACCAGCGCACGCGGTACATAGCTGCTCCGCGGATACTTCTCTACCATGCTTTGCAGTCCGGCAATTGCCTGCTCGCTTTCTCCCATTAAGAAACGTGTATACGGGATCTCAAAAGCGATATCGTCCGCATAATTTGAATTCGGGAATTGTGCGATCACTGCATTTAGCGTGGCAATCTTGCCGTTATTGTCGCCCTGCAATCCTTGAATAATTCCCCGCTGAAACAGCGCATAGTCCTGACTCGGTGCTTTGGATGCAATCAGCTTGTTGTACTCTGTGAGTGCTCTGCCATAGTTTTTCGAAGAGAAGTAGGAGTCCCCAAGACGGGCGATTGCATCGTTACGCGTGTTGATCTCCAATCCTTTTGAACCACCGGAAGCCAGGAAGCGCTCGAAATAGTTGGCCGCGGTATTGTAGTTGCCATTTCGGAAAGCAGCATACGCCAGCGCATAGTTTGCGTAGCCGTATACATCTGTTTTGCTGGCTCCCGGCAAACGTAAGAATTTATTGAAATTGGTCACCGCTTCACCATATTTGCGGACTTCGTACATCGCTTCGGCTTTCCAGTACGTGGAGAGCGCATAGATCTCCTCATCATAACGATGTTGTTCAGAGCGCATAAACATGGATATCGCATTTTCAAATGCACGCTCATTGTAGTATTCTAGACCACGGTAGTACGTTACCTTCTGGTAGGCTGCATTAGCTTCTTTTCCACGTTTTGGAATGGATTCCAGGATGTCCACCGCATCGCGGTAGTTTTTCGTGCTCAGCAACACTTCTGCCAGCAAGGTTTTTGCTTCTTCCTGACGGCGTGATTTTGGATAGGTCTTCAAATATTCCTGTGTAGCAGCCAAGGCCACCTGATGAAATTCCAATTCGTAAGAAAGCTTTGCATAATTGAACAAACCTTCTTCCTTCATCGCCGGATCAAAGTCCAATTTGGAAGCTCTAAAGAATGCGTTGCGGGCAGACTGCTTATTTCCTTTTTTCAGGAAGCTGTCACCCAGGGTGATCATCGCCGACTGATAATAGGCATCCGGCTCAGTCATCTTCTCCAGCTCGGCAATCGCTTTGTCGTAATCCTTCAGTTTGTAGGCAATATAACCGATCTGGTAGCTATCCTGATTATTCTGTGTCTTACCTTGGTCCTGCGCCTGGAATTTATCATAGTAGTCTTTAGATGTTTTCAGGTCGCCCTTGATAAAATACGTTGCAGCAATGATACGGAACATCTCCGTTTCATTTTCCTGTTTGGTACGCGATAAAATCGGCAGGGCATAATCCAATACGTCATCATAGCGCTTATCCAAGAAATACAATGCAGTGATGTAGTACGGATAGCTGCTTTCAAACTGTTTTGAACCATTTAAGCGCTCAAATTCGTTTAAAGCAGTTTTATATTCGGCATCTAAATAACACAAGTAAGCGTAGTAATAGATCGAGGCTTCCTGAAACTCGGTTTTCTGATCTTTCAATCCCTCAAACAAAGGCTTGGCCGTTTTGTAATCCTTGGTCATGAAAGAAGCATAGCCCAATTTAAAGCGGTATTCTACATTTTCCTTACCTGCAAGGTTTTTACTGTCGATCTTGGTGAACCATTCGATCGCTTTGCTGTAATCCTTTTTGGCGTAATACGATTTACCGATCTGAAAATAGGCAGCTTTTGAATTTGCACTGACGGGGAAATCTTTGATGTATTTTAAGAAACGGTTTTCGGCATCTGATTCGCCCAATTCAAGCGCACATACCGCTTGATAATACCGTACGTTTTCTTTCAGCAAGGAGAGTTCTTCTGTCTCGTCCAACTGTAAGTTGGATTTGGTCCGCAAGGCTTCCACACGATCGAACTGCGCTGAGGCAGAACTGAATTTTCCGCGCTCATACAATTCCATTCCGGTTTTGTACGCCTTGTTGATTTGTTGCCATTCTGTCTGTTGCGCTAATGCTGGCGTCGCCATAACACTTAATGCAACTCCCACCTGGTAAATCTTCTTATACATAATATGTGAAACCTTAATATGTTGTTTATCTGCAAATGTAAATCAATCCCTCCTCAAATGGCGATAATCTGCATGACGCACACTTCGCCGTCCCTTTCCCGTGTAACCTATACATCGGGGGAAAATATTGAAAATCAATCCAAATCTCCGGCTTGTGCGGAGATAGATTTATTCATGTTACTAAATTATACTTTAATTGAGATGTTTTGCCCAAAAGTTATTAACATCTGTGAATAACCCTGTATTATAACGGAAATTTTGCACAAAAAATATGCCCGACCAAAAATAAAGTCAGGCATCGTCTTGTTGGTCCCTTCATCAACTTATACCTTGGTCACTTCCGTTGATCTCGCATCATTACGGCCTTTAGCCGCGCTGCCCAGCCAATAGATACAATACGGCCATCCGTACTGCCACGCCGTTTTCCACCTGATCCAGGATAATGGAGTGTTCGCTATCGGCTACATCAGAGGTGATTTCCACACCACGGTTGATCGGTCCCGGGTGCATGATGGTGATTGGCTTGTTCAGCGAATCCAAAATTTCTTTATTTAATCCGTAAAGCATCGAGTATTCCCGCAGTGAGGGAAAATAAGCGATATCCTGACGTTCCAGCTGAATACGCAGCATATTAGCCACATCACACCAGTTCAGTGCTTTTCTAAGATCATGTTCCACCTTTACACCCAACGAGGTAATATGTTTAGGTATCAGTGTCGTCGGCCCACAGACCATCACTTCAGCCCCCTGTTTTTGCAGGCACAGGATATTGGAGAGTGCGACACGCGAATGTGTGATATCTCCGATAATGGCCACCTTACGTCCGGCGACATCGCCAAAGCGTTCGCGGATGGAGAAAGAATCGAGCAAGGCCTGGGTCGGGTGTTCGTGTGCGCCGTCGCCAGCATTCACGATCTGCGCATTGACATGTTTGCTCAAAAACACGCCCGCTCCTGCGTAAGGATGCCGCATCACGATCATATCGACTTTCATCGCCAGAATGTTGTTTACCGTATCGATCAAGGTTTCCCCTTTGCTCACGGAAGAGGACGAAGCCGCAAAATTGACAATATCAGCCGAAAGTCTTTTTTCTGCAAGCTCAAATGAAAGCCGCGTGCGCGTTGAATTTTCAAAAAACACATTGGCAATCGTAATATCCCGTAGGGAGGGAACTTTTTTGATCGGCCGGTTTAATACTTCTTTAAAATTACTCGCTGTATCCAGGATTAATTGAATATCTTTTTCATTTAGATCTTTAATTCCTAACAAATGGCGAGTACTTAATTGTTCTGCTGCAGCTGACATCTTATAGTGTATTCAAGTATTTACTAATCATTTCAATTGACGAGGCTCCTTGTGTTGATTCCGGAAGTTTTATCGGACTGTGGCGGAGCACTTTGTTGTTGTCTAAAATTGTCTGGATGGTTGGCCATTGACCAGACCGATCTTAGTCATTACCAGACGTTTTCTTCTCGGTGATCAAGGTTATGCTATCCTGATCTTCGGACTCCTTCCAGTTCACAATAACTTTCTGTGAGTCGATAGAATCCACCTGTATACCAATATAATCAGGCTGTATGGGAATCTGTCTGGAAAAGCGACGGTCGACCAGGACAAGCAGTTCTATTCGCCGCGCCCGGCCAAAAGCCTGCACCGCATCCATCGCGGCACGGATCGTGCGTCCGGTCCAAAGTACGTCATCAATAAAAATGACATCTTTACCTTCGACGATAAAATTGATATTTGTGCTATTGGCGAGTATGGGACCGGCATTACCTTTAGTCCGGAAATCATCTCGGTAAAATGTGATATCCAGATCGCCGACCAGAATATCTTTTCCGATCATCTGTTGCAGTTCCTTGACAATACGCCGCGCTAAGAAAGTTCCTCTTGGTTGAATACCTATGACGACGGCATTTGAAAAATCACCATGATTCTCAATCAACTGACGACATAGCCTTTGAATGGTGATCTGAAATTTTGGTCCGTCTAATAAGATCGACTGTTTCATTATGGGAATGTTTGAGCAAAGCTACACTTTTTTCAACAAAAATTTAAGGCTCCCCGCCAATTAATTTCATTAACTGGCTGCTCCCACTCCGTTTTCTTACATCCTCACTGCTACACGCTGCCTCTCCCGTTCATCTTTCCACGCGCGATAAAGTAGACGGGCAGGCCGATCAGTACCAGAATAAAGCCCGGCCAGGTATATTGAGGTTTATAAATGATCAGCAGCACACAGAATATGGTACCGATAAGCAGATAGAGCAGCGGCGTCAGGGGAAATAAAAAAGTCTTGTACGACCGCTCCAGTGTCGGCTTGCGCACCCGCTGTATAATCACGCCGAGTACCGTGATCATGTAAAAGATGACGATCACAAAAGAGATCATATCGAGCAAATTACCATATTGTCCGCTCAGACAGAGCAGGGATGCCCAGATGCCCTGTAGCCACAAGGACCGGGCCGGCACATCAAATTTATTGTTGGGGATTGCCTGTTTAAGAAATAAGCCATCTTTGGCCATGGTCTGAAAGACCCGGGCTCCCGATAGGGCAAGTCCATTGACACAGCCGAATGTGGAGATCATGACCAGCACAGCCATCGCGATGGTCCCCACATGCCCCAGCATCTTTTCAGCTGCCGCAATAGCGACCCGGTCATTGGCGGCGAAAGCAATTTCTTCGCGGCTCAGCGCAGATAGGTAAATAATATTGCAGCAGATATATAAGACCATCACCAGACTGGTACCGATCACGAGTGCACGGACCACATTGCGCTGCGGATTGACAATTTCGCCCGACACGAAGGTCACATTTTCCCAGGCAACGCTACTAAACACCGATCCCACCATAGCTGCTGCCAGCGCCCCCATTAATGTACCTCCCGAAATAGCTACCCAGCCCTCGCCTTTCAGGTTCTGAAAAGAATCCCAGCCATAGGCCATATTCTCCGAAAAATGATTTTCCCGAATCAAAAATAACCCACCGACGATCAGCAATACCAGGGCGATAATTTTTGCCGAAGTAAAAAAGGACTGTACCGACTTGCCACTTCTAATGCCCCGTGTGTTGATGTAAGTTAACAACAGGATGATACCCATGGCGAGCACCTGAATCCAGGTAATTTTGAACTCCCCGCGCTGAAACAAAGGAGCAGCATCGTTCAGCTGTGGAATCAGGTAGGCCGTAAATTTACCGAAGGCCACCGCTACGGCCGCTATGGTACCGGTCTGAATCACGGTAAACAGGCTCCAGCCATATAAAAATCCAACTGGCTTGCCAAAAACCTCCGTAAGGTAGGTATATTGTCCGCCGGCTTTGGGATACATCGATGACAATTCACCATAACAGATTGCTGCAGCAACCGTCGCGACGGCAGTCAGCAACCATACGACCGCCAGCCAATATCCGGAGCCCAGCTGCCGCATCATGTCGCTCGACACAATAAAAATCCCACTACCGATCATCGATCCCATGACCAGCATAACAGCGTCCCACAATTTCAGTTGACGTTTCATATTCAGTTATGTATTCAGTTATGTATTCAGTGCCTTCATTGGTATAAACGAACTTGCTACCCTCGGGCAACGACGCTGATCGGCTTCATGCTCCTAAATATAAGCGTTTTATGAGCCCAGACACCTCATCATGCAATCAGGTTGGTTTAATGCCGTTAAGCTAAGAAAAAATATTCAAAAAAAATGCTCATATTTTACAATCAGCAGCAGCTTGGAGAAGCGGTTTTCACTCAGGCAGGTCGAAAAAAAAAGCTGTCCCTCCCACAAGCTGTTCAAAAAAGTATTATTTTTTGAATAGCTTGCATGTAAAGACAGCTCTCCCAGCTCAATGGGTGGTTGACAATTACTCTACACCATATTGCTGTTTATACGATTTCTCCAGGTCAGTCACCTGCTGTAGCAGATGCTTTTCTGAGGTCGAAGCCAGAATGCTCTTGTAAGCACCCAAAGCCCGCAATGCCGTTCCGATATTGGAATATTCGAGTTCAGGTTTGCTCTGTGCAATATCCTGATACCAGCGCATATTTTGAGTAATGAACTTCAGGTTGCGGCTGACAATCTCATTTGCGCGTTTATTTTCACCCGTTTCATACAATACGTTGATAATCGGAATGTAACCTAAGACGTCACGCATCAAATAGACACGTTTCGGCATTTTCTCGTAAGTCTCCACCGCGACCTTGCGAGCCTCATCTTTATGTCCTTCCACCATCAGCTGAGTAGCTGTACCGCCCATCACCGTATTGGTGATCATGGTGATCATCCGGTACGACTCGGGATCGAGATAAGAAGCATTTGCCATATTTCCCCACTGGTATTTGGTCGTGATATCTTTGTAGGCAGCCTGCGTATCTACCAATGTACCTTCTGCTCCTGCAGGCGCATTGATCGGCATCAAACGTAGGGCGAATCCCTCCTGCACCAAATATTTGTCCAGACCGAGGTAGTTATCGTTCGGCACGGTTGCTGCGAAATAAATCGGGCGTTTCCAGTTGTTATTCAACAATACATTCAAGATCGACAGCTCCGCTCTCGATACATAATTTCTATTGTATGTCCAGGTCATCGTATCTACGATGGACTCTTCCCATGCTTTTGGAACCACCTTATTTTTGATAACAGCTTCTCTATCGACCGGAAGGCTGAAATTTTTGGTTGGCAGGAAGTTCTCAAACTTACCACCACGCAGTTCCAGCTTGTTCTTTTGGTCATCGGACAACAAGATCTGCATCACCAGATCCAGGTCTACGTGTCCCTGAACCTGCATATCCTGATAGTAAAGAACCTCACGGACGCCTTTTTTGAATTTCTCATCATCAATGTTGATCGGTAGACCATCCGCCTGGTTGACTTTTTGCTTCATCTGACGCATATACCAGTCGGAGCTCAGCAGGCTGAGATTCACAACGCGTACATCCGGACGATAATTTTCTACTTCCTGCACATACCATAATGGATAGGTATCGTTGTCGCCATAGGTAAACAAAATGGCATTGGGTGCACAGGAAGCCAGGTAATTTTTAGCCAGATCACGTGCCGTTGTTTTCTCCGAGCGGTCATGGTCATCCCAGTTCTGGAATCCCAGCAATACCGGAGCGCCGAGCAAACAGGCAGCTGTAGCTAGCCCAGCTGCAACTTTGCCGTCCACCTTCTTGCTTAGGTAATCCGCGATAGCAAATACACCCAGTCCGATCCAGATGGCAAAAGCGTAGAATGAACCTGCATAGGCGTAGTCACGTTCCCGGGGCTGCAGTGGGCTCTGATTCAGATAGAGCACAATGGCAAGTCCTGTAAAGAAAAACAATAATCCCACAATCCCGGCATCACGTTGCCGCTTGCCGAAGTGCCAGAAGGCGCCGATCAGACCGATGATCAATGGCAGGAAATAGTATTTATTGTTGGAAGGGTCTGTTTTCAACGAATCCGGGATCGCATTCTGACCACCCACATGCATCTGATCCACCGGCTTCAGACCCGAGATCCAGTTGCCTTCAGTAAAGGAGCCCTGCCCCTGCTGATCGTTTTGACGGCCCGCAAAATTCCACAAGAAATAACGTCCGTACATATGTCCGATCTGATAGCTGAAAAAGAATTTCATATTATCCCCGAACGTCGGAGATTGCCCTTCAGGAATTTTCAGGTAATCCCGGTAATACCCGTCATGCCCGTCTCTATTGCTATAGATCCGCGGAAAGAACATGGTTTTATCGTATTTATAATCCATACCGTTTTCGACCTTTGTATACTTGTCCTTATCTTTTCTATAAGTGTAAGTCGGTGTAGCATCGACCACCTGCGCGTCAAATGTGGGACCACTTAATAGTGGCTCACTTGTATATTGTTCACGTCCCAAGTAGCTCACAAACGAAAAGGCATTATCTGGATCGCTGTTATTTAATGTAGGATTTGCTTTGGCACGTACCATGATCATGGCAAAAGAACTATAGCCAAATACGATGAAAGCGGTACTGACCAAAATTAGGTTCAGCATCGGTTTGACCTTTTTGATCGAATACCAGATGCCGTAAACAAAAAGCGCTACGACCAGAATCAGGAAGAAATTGAAGCCCGTTCCAAAGCCCAGTCCCAGGCTATTGACAAAGAACAGGTCAAAATAAGCCGCGGCCTTGACAGTATATTGGATGATCCCCCACAAAATCAGGGCAAGCACCACCACACCGATGAAGAATGCCTTGGTGGCCCCTGAGGAAGTCACTGTTTTTGTACGTTTGAAGTAGATGACCAGGGCAATTGCCGGAATGACCAGGAGGTTCAATAAATGCACCCCGATAGAAAGGCCCATCACATAGGCTATGAAAATCAGCCAGCGGTCAGCGCCGGGCTCATCCGCGTGGTTCTCCCACTTCAGGATACCCCAAAATACCACAGCAGTACAAAGAGAAGACATGGCGTACACCTCTGACTCGACTGCAGAAAACCAGAACGTATCTGTGAAGGCATAAGCCAGCGCGCCTACGGCTCCAGAGCCAAATATTTTGATCAGATCTGTTGCTGTAAACGATTCATCAGCACCTTTTACGATGATCTTCCTGGCCAGCGCAGTGATGGTCCAAAACAGAAACAAGATCGTCAGACCGCTACATACAGCAGATCCCACATTCATCCAGAAAGCGATCCGTGTCACATCACCACCCGCAAGGTTTGAGAAGATATTCTGGATCATCAAGAATAAGGGAGCTCCCGGCTGATGCACAATTTGAAGTTTGAAGGCTGAAGCGATAAACTCACCACAGTCCCACCAGCTCGTCGATCGTTCGGCTGTCATGATATACGCTACCGTTGCAATGAGCGCACATATCCATCCTAAAAGATTGTTGATTTTAGTATAGTTCATAAAATGATAACTGTAAAAGTATATATAATACGGCTCGAAAATAAGGATTAGTTGATAAGAAATGAACTTTATTCTGATTTTTTAACACATCCTCCCCGAAAAAATGTCGGCAGCCGGAATATCATTGGGATAAAAACAAAAATTATTTCTTTGAAAATCAAGCCCAATACATATTCAAGCACATTTTTATTTGCAGAAATAAGAATTGTCCGTATATTTGCAACATCAAATCCGGAACGCTTGTGGACAAAACAAGCAGGATGAGTGTCCGATAGTATAAGGGTAGTACAAGTGATTTTGGTTCATTTAGTCTTGGTTCGAATCCAGGTCGGACAACAACAGCAGAAAGGCTTGCAAATGCAAGCCTTTCTTCGTTATATGCAAGGCTTATTGTTTATAAAGGGTTAGATTTTTTTAAATTCCAATTTTGATTTTTAAAACAAATCTCTATCTTTGCGTCGTCAAAAAGAAAAAGACGGAAACGTTGACTTTTATTAGCGACATTGTCCGATAGTATAAGGGTAGTACAAGTGATTTTGGTTCATTTAGTCTTGGTTCGAATCCAGGTCGGACAACTTTTAAAGTTAACAGTATATGGATTGTGCAAACAATCCATTTTTTTTAATGTTTAGCTTTAAAAAAATAAGGGAATAAAATATTGAATAAGCGACAATACAATAACCCAACATAAATATACAAAACCATGCCTTTGCAATTCAACACGGTTAAACTATTTGCAGGTTCTGGCACCACAGAACTAGCCGAAAAAATCGCACAATCTTACGGGAAGCCTCTTGGAGACAAAACATTATCACGTTTTAGTGACGGTGAGATTCAGCCATTCTACAATGAATCGGTTCGTGGAAGCGATGTATTCATCATCCAGTCGACCAATCAACCCACTGACAATCTTCTCGAATTATTGTTGATGACTGATGCGGCCAAAAGAGCTTCAGCGCATTACATCACGGCCGTAGTTCCTTACTTCGGTTTCGCAAGACAGGACCGAAAAGACAAACCGAGAGTTGCCATCGGCGCAAAAATGATCGCCAATCTGCTGACAGCAGCTGGAATCCACCGTATCATGACGATGGACCTGCATGCAGCGCAGATCCAAGGTTTTTTCGATATTCCTGTTGATCACCTTGATGGATCCATCATCTTTGTTCCTTACATCAAATCCTTAAAGCTTCCCAATTTAACAATTGCATCGCCGGACATGGGCGGATCCTATAGAGCACGTACCTTTGCCAAATTTTTCAATGCAGAAGTTGTTATCTGTGACAAACGCCGTAAGCGTGCCAATGAAATCGAATCGATGTCTATCATTGGTGATGTCACTGACCAGGATGTGGTCCTGATCGACGATATCTGTGACACAGCAGGCACGCTTTCAAAGGCAGCGGCCCTGATCATGGAAAACGGAGCACGCTCTGTACGGGCAGTTTGTACGCACGCCGTGTTATCGGGCAAAGCCTACGAGACTATCGAAAACTCGGCCCTGTCCGAAATGATTGTAACAGATACGATTCAGCTGGATCCTGTGAAAGCCAAACAGTCAACAAAAATTAAAGTATTGTCTACCGCTGACCTGTTTGCAAAAGCAATCAAAAGCGTAAATCAGCATACATCGATCTCCGATCTGTTCGAAGTCGAGTAAAACACGGGGCCTGGCAAGGAGTATACAATTTTTAATTTTTGCTTTTTAAATTTATATACTATCTTTGCACCTCAAATTTATAGAAATTTAACGGATGGAATAGTTCATCCACCATTTAAAAACAATTTTAAAAAATGAAATCAATTGCTATTAGCGGTTCTGTAAGACAGAACGTAGGGAAAAGAGATGCAAAAGAATTGCGTTACCAAGGTTTAGTACCGGCAGTGCTTTACGGAGGTAAAGAACAAACCGCTCTTTCTGTATCCGCAGCTGATTTGAAAGCAGTTCTTTATACGGCTGATGTTATCTTCATTGACTTAAACATCGACGGACAGACAAAAAGAGCTATCGTTCAAGACGCACAATTCCACCCATTGACTGACCAGGTTACTCACGTTGACTTTTTGGAATTATTTGATGACAAAGAAGTATCATTAAATATTCCTATCAAATTGACAGGAACTTCTCCAGGTGTTAAAATGGGGGGTAAACTAGTTCAAAAATTGCGTAAATTGCGCGTAAAAGCATTACCTGCAAACTTGCCACAAGAAATCGAGGTACCAATGGAATCCTTAGAAGTTGGTAAATCATACCGTGTGGCTCAGGTTCAGCTGGAAAATGCAAAAGTATTAAACAACGCTGATGATACTATCGTATCCGTAATCATGTCACGTGCATTGCGTCAAGCTGAACAAGAAGCAGCTAAAGCAGCTAAAGGTGGTAAAAAATAATCTGGACAAGATTTTCAAATACTACAGAAAGCACCGAAATTCGGTGCTTTTTTGTTTATTTAAATTTCTATTTTTATACCTTGGATTACTCTTTTCGGGACAATATGCAGCAGACCGTAGCCCGGAGCCGTGAACACCACCGGCTTAGGAATACGTTAAACAATAAGGATAAAATAATTAAACTATATGAACTTCCTCATCGTCGGATTGGGCAACATTGGCAGTGAATATGCCGATACGAGACATAACATCGGTTTTATGGTAGCCGATGAGCTTGTCAGACAAGCTGGCGCCAGTTTCTCGTTATTAAAACTGGCGTATTACAGTGAATTTAAACAAAGGGGACACAACGTCACGGTTATTAAGCCGACCACCTATATGAATTTAAGCGGCAAAGCGGTCAATTATTATATGCAGCAGTGCAAAGTTCCCATTCAGCATGTGCTGGTCGTCGTGGACGACCTGGCCATTCCATTTGGTTCATTACGGATGAAGCCCAAGGGTAGCAGTGCGGGCCACAACGGTCTTAAATCCATCGAGCAACTGTGTGGTGGACAGGTGTATCCACGGCTGCGCTTTGGTATCGGCGATAATTACCCCAAGGGCAGACAGGTGGATTATGTGCTGGGACCTTTTGACAAAGAAGAGCAGGCAGAATTGCCAGCATTAATTGATCATGCGGTAAAAATGATCCAGAGTTTTGTCAACATCGGGATTGAGCTGACCATGACCAATCTAAATACAAAGTAAGAGAGGGATAAGCCTCTCTTACTTTGTATTTAGATTGGCTACTACCTTTTATCGCCCTTGACGCCGGCAGCAGGTCTTATTTCTGTGTCGAGTTCGGTTTTGACCGTTTACTTTGTCTTCCCATCCAAAGTTTCAGCAGCTGCTTTTTTTATCCCGGCAGCTTTTTTCTTCGTGGTGACCATAATAACACCCTTATCGCCAGCTGCACCAAATCGCGCTGTCGCAGCCCCGTCTTTAAGCACCTCCACCGACTGGATATCCGAAGGTTTGAGATCATCTAATTTCACTGACTCCACCTTGCCATCGACCACCAATAAGGGATTCTTCTGGCCAGAAGAAAAACCGCGCACTCGAATAGGACTTGTATCAAACGACTGAATCAACGTTTTTGTCCTTTCCTCCTGCCCTTCCGATGTCGTATTGGACTGCGCTTTAAACGTCAGGTTCTCAATATCACCAACACGGTCTCGGGCAACACGGCCCGCCATTAAAAGTCCAGTCCCTTTCACACTATTTCCGGCCCCGGTAACCTGCGACGATGAGGCTTTCAATTTATCCGGATGTTCTCTGGCCCATCCCTTCGTCGTTACTTCGATGACGCCATTTTTGCCGTCCCGACCATATTTTACCTGTGCGGTAGCATCCTTAATAACATGTATATGTTCAATATCGTTGGGAGACAGCTCTTTTATTTCCTCCGGACTTGCTTTCACACCATCGATGACATATAGAACGTTAGTAGGTATGCCTACGGTTTTCACCTTTGTCGTACGCGTAGAATCGCTCTGAAGGAAAAGGCCCGAAACCTTACCTTGCACGCTGCCGGCAGCAGCACTTTTGCCGGTCTTCGTTGTAATCAAGACGACTCCCTTTTCACCTTTCTCGCCATATATGGCAGTTGCCGATTTATCTTTCAGAACCGATATGGATTCAATTGTATTCGGGTCCAGCACATTCAACTTTTCTCTGTCGATCACCACATTATCCAGCATCAGCAAGGGATCATGACCAGCCAAACCAACTAACTTTAATCCGCTCGCTTTACCGTTATTTTCTCCAGCAACATGACGAACGGTATCATTCTTGACGGTATCTGCGGCCGGCTCCTTTTTTTGTAGCGTTCCAGTGTGAGCGGGCAACCTGTCCGGCAAAGAATCCAATGGATTCACCTTGGGCAGCGTAATCAGTGGGGTTTCATTCGCCTGCCTGACCACCCCTTCGATACTATGCTCCGCCCTGCTGACCGTGAATGCGGCTCCTGCAAGCAGAAACAACGGGAGTAGAAAGCCATACTTGCTCAACTCTATTTTGGACGATCTTTTTTTATTCATCATCATAATGCGACGTTTTAATAGTTTAAAATTAAATTGATTGCTCAATCCTATTGAAGTGCCCTTTTTGGACACATTCAATAGGCTATATTGGTACGTTTGGCGGTCAATTCCTTTATCGAGCACCCGTTGATCAGTCAGGAACTCCAAATTTTGGCGAATGGCCCTGCGCAGCAGCCAGACGAAAGGATTGTACCAACAACACACCAATATCATTTCAAACAATAAAATATCCACACTGTGAAGGCCTTTCACATGAATATCCTCATGCTTAAAAATATCGTGCAGCTCCGCGTCCAGATGCTGCTGCTTGTTGACATAGATTTTATTCAGGAAGGAAAAGGGAACGATAGGAATCAATACGTTCCGGAAAAAATAAGTCCGCCATTGGTCTGCTGTAGAATGCATATGAATCCGTAGTAAGCTCATGAGCTGCAATAGAAATTTCAACAGCAGTATAGCCGCGCCTACCATAAAAACGATTTCTATGAGCCCGGCCAGCGTCAATCTGTCCTGTACCTCCGGCTTTGTGATATAGAATGAAATCTGCTCGCCGACCACGCCCATATCCAGCCCGCGCTGCAGCAAAAGAGACCTAAGATCCAAAAAGGGATACACGAAAGCAAATACGCCCCCGATCAAAAAATAGGCTCTATTCAAGGTATAGAACGTCAACCTCTTCAGGAGCCCAGTATAACCGATGTAGATCATCGCAAGCAAAAGATTGACTTGTAGGATGTAAGTCAGTAAGCTTTCCATTCTATTTGGATTTAGTGTCTTTGATCATATCCATTATCTCCTTGAGCTCATCCGCGGTCAACTTTTCTTCCTTTACAAAAAAAGAAACCATCTCCTTATACGAATTTTTAAAATAATCGCCCACAAAGGAATTCATGAACTTTGCTTTGTAATCCTGTTCGCTGACAATGGGCTCATAACGCTTGGCATTCGCATACCTTACCGCCTTCACAAATTCCTTGCGCTCTAAATTCTTGACGGTAGAAGCCAATGTGGTATAAGGCATCTTCTCGCCTTTGATGTTGTCCAGTATCTCCTTGATAAAACCTCCGTTGAGCGCCCATATGGATCGCATTGCCTGCTCTTCCTGTGCTGTTAATTTTTCCATTGTGTATCTCCTATTACTAATCTTTCACTAATCTACGAATAATTCGTAAATATCAAAACTATTTTTCTTTTTTCATTGATGATCAAAATCGTATCGCGTCTCTACGCTGTGGAAAAAACAACCTGCTCATTTCATGCGTATTTAAACTCATGCGCCACGAATATGAGTTGGCTGGCCGAAAATTTGTAATACGTTTATTTTTATTCTAACTTTCAGCGATAGAAATCATAGTCAGTCATCAGAATGAAGGGATTACTGCAGTTATTCCATATAATAAAGAATCTGAGATCAAGCTGAATCGATAAACACAAGTAAAGTAAATGGCCAAGAACATCAAAGCGATCAAATGCCCCCACTGTGGCAGTATTAAAGTCACCACGCTGCGCCCGGATTACTATAAATGTAACAGCTGCGGCACAGAATTCTTTCTGGATAGCGACGACATCAATATCAACCACAACTATAACTATCCTCGTCCTCATCCAGACCAGTCCAAAGCCCTACGCATCATTGTGCTCGCTGTCGTCGGATTTGTTGCGCTGCTGTTTTTTATCAATGTGCTCAGCGGTATATTCAGCAAAAAATCCGAACCAGCGTACTCGGCTTACAGCTCTTCGAACCAAAACAAAGAGCCGGAAAAAACGGATCCGCTGGAATGGAACTACGCTAGCAACACCTTATTTTTGGATAAGAACAACGTGCCGCACGTGGTACTGGTAGGCAATGTAGGTACCTTCCGCACAATGCACGACGAAGGTAGAGACAATAAGGTATATATAGGACTGTTTGATCCCAAAACCGGCAAAAAGGAATGGGTAAAAGCGCTGATGGAAAGTCCGGTCAAATTGTCAAGCAGCGATGTGCAACTACAGGTCTTTGAAGACCAGAATCTGTATATTATTGTTAAATCCAAATATATTTATCAGCTGGATCGATCAACCCTGACCTACAAGAGTGTACTGGAGGACTATGTCAAGGCAGCGCCTGCCCTAAGTACTGGCATTGCCAAAGTAGAGTTTAAATATGCGGATTACGGCTCTGCTTATCAGATCGTCAATAATGAGGGACAAAATCTGGCGTACTATCCACTGATCAACAAAGCCATACCTGATAAACAGCTTTACGACGAGCGACGGAAAAAACTTCCAAATGCTACAACAAAAACCGGCTTTACGTTTTCAAGTAAATCCAGCTATTATCCGGAGGAGAAAATACAGCTGATTCAATACAGCTATCAGTATCAATATGGATTTCCAAAAGACAGCCCACGCTTTTCCTGGGATAAAGACTTTGGTGGATCGGGCATCTTCACGGACCGTGACCCGTACAAAAAGGTACTGATCAATCCCTGGCAATTTAAGGGGGCCCGCCTGCTCAGCTTTAAAGACCTGACGCCGGGACGGCTTTACTTTCAGCCAAAGGTCGTTACTTACAATGAAAAGACACTGCTGATCGCCTACAAACCGACACCGGCAGAAGATGATCCTTTTCAGCTCCAGCTGTTGGATGCCGTTACTGGCAGCATACAGCAAACCATACCGACCGAACTTAAGTATATTGATGACGAGGGCAGCCTGCTTAAAGACGGCTTTATTGTCAAAGGCTCCAGCGACTACTATTATTTTGACCAAAGCGGCAAACAAATCAATAAATTCGAAGGGTATAATCCCAAATTCGACGCAATAAATTAAATATTATGGGACTATTCAATCTTTTTAACAACCAGCTATCTGAGGTCATTGAGTGGAAAAATCAGGACCCGCGATTATTATGGTATAAATTTCCATCCGAAAGAAATGAGATCAAAAACTCCAGCAAGCTGATTCTCGCTCCCGGGCAAGGCTGTATTCTGGTCTACGAAGGAAAGAGTGAAGACCTGCTCACCGAGCCGGGAACATACAACTTAAAAACGGACAATCATCCGTTTTTTACAACGCTGGCGAGGCTCAGGCAAAACTTTGAGTCGGAGCACAAACTATATATATATTTTTTCCGTACAGCAGCGATCGTCAACCAGTCCTGGGGAACAGGAAACCCGATAAAATATATCGATCCTCAGTACAACCTTCCTGTAGAACTGGGGCTTAACGGTACTTTTTCCTACCTCATCACAGATCCTGTACATTTCTACACGAATATTGTCGCCAATCAACATACAGTCGACACCGCGGCCATTCAGGAGATTATCAATAACCGTATTCCGCAGCAGATCATTAGCAGCATCGGACAGAAAAAACTCGGGTATAATGAAATTGACAGCCAACTCTCAAGTCTGTCTGCCGACATAAAAACCGCGATCGAACAAGAATTCAAAGACCTTGGTCTGCACATCACGGACTTCAAGATCCTAGGTACGCAGTTTGACACTAACACCCAGCGCCGCATTGGTGAAATTGCTGACCTGAGCACCCAAAATCAGGCGGCTTCACAGGCGGGCCTCAGCTATGTGGAGCTCGAAAAATTGCGTGCACTTCGGGATGCAGCCAAAAATGAAGGCGGGCTGGCAGGAGTAGGTGCCCAACTGGGGGTGGGCATGGAATTGGGCAAGCAGTTCAACCTGGAAAAAGACCAGATCAAAGACAGCATCCAACAAGAAGGAGACTTTGTCGAAAAACTGCAAAAACTACAGTTGCTGCTACGCGAAAATATCATCACTCAGGAGGAGTTTGATACCCTCAAAAAACAGATCTTAAATAAAATATAATATCATATGAAATACATCTTCGGTATATTATTCACTCTGGTTATCCTATTTGTCGCCACATATTTTCTGCTGGGCTTATGGGGAATCCGCTTGCTGGACGCTGAGAATTTCAGCAAAATCCTCTGGACAACAGGTATTCTTACCTTAACGTCCATTATCTTGGTCTGCTTTGTCGTTATCCCCTTCTTTGGATCAGGCAAAAATGGCCGATATGAGGACAAAGGAAAGGTCGCCCAACGAAAAACCGACTGATATTTAGCATAATAAGTTAATGTTAAATTTGAATAAATTCTTTGCTGATATGAGTAAATATTTAGTCGATATTATCCAAAATGACGGAATCATGTCATTTTAATTCGAAAAGAACTTTCGATTTTAAATCTCAAATAGTTAAATTTGTGAGATTAGCATAACAAATCAGATATAAGATAATATATAAACATGTCAGATAAAGCATCTATAAATTTAGACGGCACTTCTTATGACCTTCCAGTCATTGTCGGTACTGAAAATGAAAAAGCAGTTGATATTTCCAAATTAAGAGATCAAAGCGGATTTATTACCTTAGACCCGGGATACAAAAATACGGGCGCCACTAAAAGTGCGATTACCTTCCTAGACGGCGAAAAAGGAATATTGAGATATAGAGGTTATCCTATCGAGCAATTGGCAGAAAAATCCACTTTCTTAGAAGTAGCTTATCTATTGATCTATGGAGAGCTTCCGAAAAAAGAGGTGCTCGAAAAATTCAGAGCTGACATCAAAAAACAAATGATGATCCACGAAGACATGAAAAATTTCTTCGCCGGATTCCCATCTAAATCCCACCCTATGGGACAGCTGTCCTGCCTGGTCGGTGCACTATCTGCATTTTATCCTGAATCTTTAAATCCTAATTTAACAGACGAAGAAGAAGATCAGACGATCATCAATTTACTGGCTAAGATGCCGACTATCGTATCATGGATCCAAAAGAAATCTTTGGGCCATCCAGTTGTATACCCTAAAAACAACTTAGGTTACATCGACAACTTCCTAAACATGCTATTCGGCGAAGTGAACGATGAAAAAACATTCGATCCAGTCGTTATCGATGCCATGCACAAACTACTTATTCTGCATGCTGACCATGAGCAGAACTGTTCGACATCCACTGTACGTATCGTAGGCTCTTCAAATGCCAACCTTTATGCTTCTGTTGCTTCCGGTATCAATGCCTTATGGGGTCCATTGCACGGTGGTGCAAACCAGGCAGTGATCGAAATGCTTGAAGCAATCAAAAATGACGGTGGCGACGCTGAAAAGTACCTGGCGAAAGCCAAAGATAAAAACGATCCTTTCCGTCTGATGGGATTTGGACATCGTGTGTACAAAAACTTTGATCCACGTGCCAAGATCATCAAAAAAGCATGTGACGATATTCTGGAAAAACTAGGTGTTCAGGATCCTGTATTGGATATCGCTAAAAAACTAGAAGAAGCGGCATTGAACGATCAGTATTTCATCGACAGAAAATTATATCCAAACGTTGATTTCTATTCGGGTATCATCTATCGTGCATTAGGGTTCAAAGCGGATATGTTCACTGTATTATTTGCGTTAGGCCGTCTTCCTGGATGGATCGCGCAATGGAAAGAGATGCGTGAGAACAAAGAGCCGATCGGTCGTCCTAGACAAGTATACGTTGGCCATACAGAACGTGACTACGTTGAATTTGCAAATCGCTAATCCGATTTCGATTTATATCCATAAAAAAGCATCTCCCGGGATGCTTTTTTTATGGATATGTCACAATAATCTACTTGTTAAGTATATTTTAATTTTTCCTTATCTAAATTCCCTGTTTTTCGTTAAGTTTGCGTATTCATTGGACGCTTATTAAAAATCATTATAAATAAGACTTGTTGGATTCTATACTACATATCTTGGTTCCCATTGCTATCTTCACCTTTATAGCAGCATTTACCTTATTTGCAGTATATGCCGAACGCAAAATTGCCGGATTTGTCCAGGACCGTCTCGGCCCAATGGAAACGGGGAAATACGGCAGTCTACAAACGATAGCAGATATCCTCAAGCTGCTCCAAAAGGAACTGATAACCCCTGCTTCAGCAGACAAAATTCTGTTCCGCATAGCCCCGATCATCATCTTTGTAGCGGTATTTACAGGCTTTGCAGTCATCCCATGGGCCAAAGATTTTATACCGGCAAATACCCATACCGGTCTGTTTTTTATCATGGCGATAATCTCCATTGATGCATTAGGCATTCTGATGGCGGGCTGGGGATCAAACAATAAATATTCCTTACTGGGTTCCATGCGGGCTATCGCCCAGATGGTTTCCTATGAAATACCTGTCGGTCTTTCCCTGATTACTGTTGTCATGCTGACACAGACTCTGAATCTCAATGAAATAACGATAGACCAGGGTATTGCTACCAACGGCAGTATCAAGTTTCTGGGTTTTTGGGAGGTGAATGAGATCGGTGGCATTTTTGCATGGAATATTTTTCAGGCCCCTCACTTGATCGTCACATACATTATCTTTTTCATTGCTACACTGGCCGAATGCAACCGTGCGCCTTTTGATATTCCCGAAGCGGAATCCGAATTGGTCGGCGGCTTTCATACAGAATATGGGGGTATACAATTCGCCTTTATCTTTCTGGCTGAATATGCAATGATGTTTCTGGTATCCATGCTGGGGGTAGTCCTTTTTCTTGGTGGTTGGAACACACCGTTGCCCAATATCGGTGCGCTGCGGCTCGCCGACTGGACCAGTGGTCTGGCCTGGGGAATCTTTTGGACTCTGGCCAAGTCACTATTTATTGTTGGAATACAAATGTGGATTCGCTGGACACTGCCGCGTCTTCGCGCAGATCAGCTGATGAGTCTTTGCTGGAAGGTGCTGACACCCTTGGCCTTTCTCTGCATGGCTATTTCCGCGATCTGGAGAATCTTAATTATTGCGTAAGATATGATATTTAAAACGGCTTCCCATGCATTTCGTACGGCGATCAAAGGTTTGTCTTTGACGGTCAGGCACTTGTTTGGCGCACGGCGTTCCCGTCAGGAGCTAAATATCAAAAAGGATAACTATTTTGACAATCAGGATGGCATTGTCACGGTACAGTATCCTGCCGAAAAGATGCCTATACCCGATGTTGCGCGTTATCAGCTGCAGGTTGACATCGACGACTGCATCGTGTGTGACTTGTGTGCCAAGGCCTGTCCCGTAGACTGTATTGAAATCGAATCGATCAAATCGCCTGAAGCCATTGGCAAGACCTCGGATGGCAGTGTCAAACGCCTTTATCCAGCCAAATTTAATATTGACATGGCCAAATGCATGTACTGCGGGCTATGCACCGTCGTCTGTCCGACTGAATGCATTACGATGACCAACGAATACGACCGCAGTTCACAAAAGCTAACCGACCTGATCTATGGTTTCTCGGATATGACCGAAGAACAGGTGGCCCAGCGAAAAGCGGAGTGGACTCGATATCAAGCTGAAAAGGAGGCAGCAAAACAGAAGTAAGATGGAAAAAATCCTGTTTTATGTATTTGCGTTCCTTGCCATCGGCTCGGCATTGCTGCTGGTCAACCTTAAAAATATAGCACGTGCATTATTTTTGTTTTTCATTGTGCTGTTTGCGATGGCGGGCCTGTATTTATTTGCACTTGCCGATTTTGTGGCGATTACGCAGATCATGGTCTATGTGGGTGGGGTACTGATCCTCATGCTGTTTGCATTTATGCTTTCCAACAAGGAACTTCTGAAAGAACTGCAGGATAGCAGTGGCTCATTCCTAAGCATGCCCAAGTGGCAAGCGGTGCCATTGGCACTGGGCTTTCTGCTCCTGATGATGTATGGAATCATTGAATGGCAGCAGGCTACTCCTACGTGGATAGACCAGTCTGAACAGAATGGCACTTTTATCGCGGCCACGGATAACAACATTCAGCAGATTGGACTGCGATTTATGACATTTTATGTACTGCCATTCGAAGTCATATCGGTCTTTTTGATGATGGCACTTATCGGTGCCTCCCATTTATCCAGAAAGGAGCGCAGCAGATGATCCCATTAACCCATTTTCTGATCGTCAGCGCCTGCATTTTCTGCATTGGACTTTACACCGTGCTCTCGAAAAAAAATGCCATCATGATTCTCGTGGGGATCGAACTGATGATCAACGCGGCTATTCTAAATTTTGTAGCCTTTGGCCGATACGACAAAATCAGTTACGGCGGGCAGATCTTTGGCTTGTTTGCCATCGTGCTTGCTGCTGCTGCCGTTGCTGTCGGACTCGCACTGGTTTTAAATGTATACCGGCATTACAAGACCATCAATCCGGACGAAATAAACGAACTAAAAGATAAGTAAGCATTGGATCAGCTTGTTAACATATCGCCCCTATTGACCGCGCTGCTCGCCGTAATAGCACCATTTATTGCCTTCCTTTACCAGGCAGTCGCAGGCAGACATGATCAATCGGGGGGCGTCTCCCTGCTGGCTATTGTGCTCAGCTTTGTTTTTGGTGGACTCACCTGGCTAACCTGCTGGAACAGTCCGCCCGTTTCCAGCCAGATCAACTGGTTTACCATTGGTGGATCCACGTTTACAGTCGGCATCCTGCTCAACAACCTCAGCACACTCATGCTGCTGCTGGTTCCAACCATAGCACTACCTGTACATATCTACTCCAGAGCATACATGAAGGGCGACACTGGCATTCACCGGTACTGGATGTATCTCAGTCTGTTTTGTTTCGCTATGCTGGGCCTGGTAATTATGGACAGCCTCTTGCTTATGTATATCTTCTGGGAACTGGTGGGCTTTGCATCATACCTTCTCATCGGTTTCTGGTTTACCCGTGAATCAGCTGTACAAGCCAACAAAAAAGCATTTATTGTCAATCGTATTGGCGATTTAGGTTTCTTGATTGGCCTGGCAATTCTATTTACACAGTTCCAGACTCTCAATGTAGCTGAACTTTTTGCTGAGGGTGGCCTCGTCGCTCAGACGAGTGTCGCAGATGGACAGTGGGTCTCGCCGGTCAATACAATGGATCAGATCTGGTTAACGGTAGCCGGGCTTGCATTTTTTGTAGCTGCGATGGCCAAATCGGCACAATTCCCACTACATGTATGGCTGCCCGATGCCATGGAGGGGCCGACCTCCGTATCCTCCCTTATTCACGCTGCCACAATGGTTGCCGCTGGAGTATTCCTACTAGCAACCGTACTTCCGTTATTCAATGAAAGTGTGTTGTTGTTTATAGCAATCATAGGCACGGTTACCGCAGCATCCGCAGCTTACTTCGCCGTCGGTCAATACGACATCAAACGTATCCTGGCATTCTCAACCATTTCACAGCTGGGTTTTATGATGGTCGGTATCGGTATTGGCACTTGGGATGCAGCTTTATTTCACCTGGTCACACATGCCTTCTTTAAATGCCTTTTATTTCTTGCAGCAGGGGCAGTCATTCACGAGATGGCGCACCTCAAAGAACATAGTCATTTGGACTTCGATCCGCAGGACCTCCGCCAGATGGGCGGGCTAAAACAATATATGCCCAAAACCTTTATCCTAATGAGTCTGGCCTCGCTGGCCCTGGCGGGCTTTCCGCTCACCTCAGGATACCTCTCCAAAGACAGTATCGTCATATCCGCTTTTGAATGGGCATTGGCACATGGAGGAGGCTATCTGTTCATCCCAGTCTGTCTGGTTCTTGTCAGCATATTGACGGCATTCTATATTGGCCGGTTAATCTTTAAAACATTTTTTGGCGAATTTCGCCTACGGGCGCGGCTACCAGAAACGCTACAGGCACACCCATTACATGAGGCGCCGCGTACGATGCTGGTTCCGATGTTTTTTTTGGGAATATGCTGTTTATTCCCCCTATTTTCCACCAACCCACTCTCTTATCACGATTCGTGGCTGATGGATGGCCTATTGCCGGGAGAATATCAGTTTGCTCCCAGCCATAGTGCCCACCTGATCATTCCTTTGCTACTGCTGCTGGGATCCGCTGTGGGCTGGGTCATAGGCTGGAGATGGTATGTGCAAAATAAATATCCGCTAGATCCTGATAAATGGACTTTAAAAGCCGCTTTGCACCAGGGATATCTGAATGAGATCTACCAGGTCACCTTCGTTCAGGGCATATTAAAATTAGCACAGTTTAGTTACTGGTTTGACCGCCATATCGTCGATGCCCTGGTTGCTTTTGTTCGGTCCATCGTCCTCTCCTTATCACAGCTGAGCGTATGGGTAGACAAATATATTGTGGACGGTTTTGTCAACACAGTCGCTTCAATCGCATACTGGACGGGAAATCAGGTGCGCTTGGTGCAGAACGGAAAATTGCAGACAGCGTTGTATTCCGTGTTTTTGTTTGTTTTACTTGGTTTAATTTATCTTATATTTTTTTAGGACATGCCTATTCTATCCTTACTGATATTTTTACCGCTTTTGGCAACAGCTATCATTCTCGCCTTACCGACACGCTTTAAGTCGAGTTATCGATACATTGCCCTTGCCATCACTGGAATACAATTTGTGCTGGCTGGTATATGTTATGCACATTTTGATGCGAGCCAGACGGGTATTCAGGATCTAGCTGGGTATCAGTTTGTCGAGCAGCTGCCCTGGATCCGACTCGACCTGGGTACGATAGGCACACTTGAAATTGATTACCTTATTGGCATCGACGGTATTTCCATGCCCTTGCTGCTGCTCAGCGCTTTTGTAATGCTCATGGCCATCGGCGCATCCTGGAATATACAAAAAAGTCCCAAAGGTTATTTTGCCTTATTGATGGTGCTCAATATGGCTGTGATGGGTATTTTCTGTGCGCTGGACTTTTTCCTGTTCTATTTGTTCTACGAAGTCATGTTACTTCCACTATATTTCCTCATCGGTATTTGGGGTGGAGCCCGGCGGGAATATGCAGCCATCAAATTTTTCCTTTATACGCTATTTGGATCGGTTTTCATGCTATTGATCATTGTAGGCCTCTACTTTTCGGTGGTCAATCCAGAGACCGGAGCGCACACATTTAATATGATCCATATGATGAATCCCCAGAACTACCTCGCGGATTCCCTCTTTGCCTGGGGTGGATATCGGGAGATACTGGGTATTTCGGCAAGGCTGGTTGGCTTCATTGTGCTGTTTTTTGCCTTTGCCATTAAGGTTCCTATTGTACCCTTGCACACTTGGCTGCCCGACGCTCACGTGGAGGCACCAACGCCGGTATCGATTATTCTGGCGGGGATCCTGCTGAAAATTGGTGGCTATGGCATTATCCGCATCTGCTATAGCATCTTTCCCGATATGGCTGCACTTTCCAACTGGTGGCTGGGGTTGATCGGAGTGGTTTCCATCCTATATGGCGCATTGAATGCATTAGCCCAAAAGGATCTGAAGCGGATGATCGCGTATTCGTCGGTATCGCACATGGGCTTTGTGTTGCTCGGTGTAGCCTCGCTGACTGCCGAAGGTATCTCGGGAGCCATGTTCCAGATGATCTCCCATGGTTTTCTGTCTGCAGCGCTCTTTTTTCTGGTGGGAGTCCTTTATGACCGTGTGCATGACCGTAATATTTACAGTTTTCGGGGATTGGCTCAGATCATGCCCAAATACACAGGTTATGTTGCCGTCGCATTCTTTGCTTCTCTCGGGTTGCCGGGCTTTTCCGCCTTTATCGGCGAAGCTTTTGTCATTATCGGTTCATTTAATGCCGCCAGCTTAGGCACTGGCTTACCGCGCTGGATGGCACTCGCGGGATCTGTCGGTATCTTATTGAGCGCAGCCTATCTCTTGTGGACATTGCAGCGCATGTTTTTTGGACAGGTCCGCCTGAAAGGCGCCGACAGCTGGGCACATGCCCTGACGGATGTCAATGGCCGCGAACAGCTGATCCTATTTCCGACCCTGGCACTCGCTCTTTTGCTGGGCATCATGCCTTCCCTGGTATTTAGTCAGCTAAATGCAAGTGTATTGAACCTTGTCAGCATTATACAACAATTTATTTAACCCAGCATGCTCGCATTCGGTCCATATATCAGTTCTTTTATCGATCAGGTCATCGCCAGTATTCCCTATTTTAAACCCGAACTTACGCTGGTCATCACCTTTATTGCTGCAATTATTGCCAGCCTGTTTTTAGACCGCCGCTGGAAAAAGAGCTCATTTATCATTACTTTTGCCGGTATGGCACTCAGTGGCTGTTATCTGCTGGGACAAGGGCTCAGTAAAGTCGATATGGTTGCATTTTTCGATATGATCCATATCGATCCTTTCGCTACTTCAGCCCGGATGGTTATCCTTTTTTCAACCCTGCTGATTTGTCTTTTTGTGCAGCGCCGCCATCAGGAAGACCGTCCATTAGGTGACTTCTATGCTGTACTGCTGACAGCCACGCTGGGTTTAAATCTGTTGACCATGTCCAGCAACTGGCTGATGATTTTTATTGCGGTCGAAACTGTCTCTATCAGTTCGTACGTCATGGTCGGTTATTTTTCCTCCAGTAAAACTCAATCTGAAGCCGCGCTAAAATATGTCCTCTTTGGTTCGATCTGTGCTGCGGTAATGCTTTACGGCCTATCTCTGCTGTACGGTTTCACGGGAAACTTGAATTTCGATGCATCCAGCCATATTGCAGGCCTCATAGAAGCCCCACGGGTACTGATCAGCCTTGCGCTGCTCTTTTTGCTGACAGGAATAGGCTTTAAATTGAGTTTCTTCCCTTTTCATGTCTGGAGCCCCGACGTCTATCAGGGCGCACCGACCGTGGTGACGACCTACTTGGCCACAGTACCGAAAATAGCTGTTGTCGTGCTGTTATCCAAGCTCCTGGCAGCATGGCTATCCGTATCTTTTTATTTCAGTGATTTTCTGCTCTATGTCGTGATCATCATCGCCATAGCAACCATGCTGGTCGGCAACCTGGCTGCCCTACGGCAGCAGGACGCCAAAAGGATGATGGCTTATTCTTCTATCGGCCATACGGGGATATTATTAATGGCCGTACTGGTTTATCAAAATAACGAGGCCAATGTGCTGTTGTTTTATCTGTCCATCTATGCGTTGATGAATATTGCCGTTTTTATTTTCATTGATTCATTGGAGAATGCCCTGGGAACGACTTCCATCGACTCCTATCGTGGACTTGGCAAGCAATTCCCACTCCTCTTTACCGCATTTTCTGTGGTATTGGTGGCGTTGGTCGGCTTACCGCCCACGGCCGGTTTTGTTGGTAAACTTTTGGTATTTTCCAAAGTATTTGAGCAATATCAGCAATTCCCCACCTTCGGCCTGCTGACGTTACTGATCGTGGGCGCGCTGACCTCGGTCATTTCCCTGTTTTACTACTTTAAAATCCCGCTGAACGCATTCTTAAAGGAAACGGCTGAGCAACATACTTTCCGGCCATCGCGCCTGCTGCTTGGCATCGGACTGCTCTGTACCGTCGCGGTCCTATTGCTGGGTATTTTTCCCGACATTTTATTGTCCTTATTTTAAGTTGCAGGCTGTGCCGTATGACCATATGTTTTACGGCTGGTCGCGAACGGCGCATCGGTTGAAGGAACATGTTTTACCTTAGCACAGCGCGCGATTATAATTGTATATACTGGCAAATTTATCTAAGTTTGTGTTATGATTAGTGCAATAGCAAATCCGATTTTCCAACGTGCTATCCAGGATTACCACGTATACGACCAGATTGATCATCCAATCCAGAATCCGTATGACACACAATCCCTAGAACATCTCCTTTACCTCAAGTGCTGGATTGACACCGTTCAGTGGCATATGGAAGATGTTGTACGTAATCCGTCAATTGATCCCAAAGAGGGTCTATATTGGAAACGGCGCATCGACGAATCGAATCAGTACCGCACCGACACCGTAGAATATATCGACAGCTATTTTTTGCAGCAATATAAAGATATTCAGGCCAACCCCGATGCGAAGATCAACACCGAAAGTCCGGCATGGGCCATTGACAGGCTCTCCATACTGGCATTGAAGATCTACCACATGGAGCGGGAAACATGGCGTTCGGATGCGTCAGAAGCGCATATTGCAGCCTGTCAGGAAAAATTGAATATCTTGCTCGAACAGCGAAAAGATCTTTCACAGAGTATCGATGAACTCTTGAACGACATTGAAGCCGGCAACAAATACATGAAAGTATATAAACAGATGAAGATGTATAACGATCCGGCACTTAACCCTGTACTTTATACCTCCGGGAAATAGAAACATGTCTTTGCCTCAGCGAATCATAGTAACTCGGTTTTCGGCCATGGGTGATGTCGCCATGGTCGCTTCTGTATTAAGAGAATTTTGCCAGCAGTTTCCGCAGGTCGAAATCATTATGGTCAGCCGTCGCTTTTTTGAGCCATTCTTTGAGGAGATACCCAACCTGCGGTTTCATACGATAGACCCTAAAGCAGTACATAAAGGCTTGCGGGGTTTGATCAGGCTGAAAAAAGAGCTAGCGCAATATGGAGCAGATGCCGTGGCAGATTTACATTTTAACCTACGTTCCCGCGTGCTCGCTCTGCTATTTTCTTTATCAGGTTTGACCGTAAAACAGCTGGATAAAGGACGTGCTGAGAAAAAGGCCCTTACCAGAAAAGACAACAAGGTTAAAGTGCCACTAAAGCTGACTGTCGAACGCTATGCAGATGTCTTTCGTGCCCTGGGGTTTATCTTTACGCTTTCCAATCGTCTGATACCAAATGTGCAGGATGTCCCCAAGGCGGCTTTCAGTATGTTCGGCAATATGCGCCATAAAAAGGTAGGCATTGCGCCATTTGCTCAGCATCGCTATAAGATATGGTCTTCAGACAACATGGAGCAAGTGATCGATTATCTGACACACAACGGATACGACGTACTGCTCTTTGGTGGCGGCAAGGCTGAATTTCAAATTGCTCAGAACTGGACGGAGCGCTTCCCTAATACCTTCAATACCATTGGAAAGTTCAGTTTACGCGAGGAGCTGGATATCATATCCAATCTAGACCTGATGATCAGCATGGATTCGTCCGGGCTGCATATGGCCTCCTTAATGGGTGTCCGCTGTCTGTCTTTATGGGGCGCCACGCATCCCTATGCAGGATTTACGGGATATGGGCAGCAGCTGGCGGACTGCATCCAAGTCGAACATCCCAACCGTCCCAGTTCGGTGTACGGCAACAAACCCTGCGACTGTAATGGTACAGAGGCGATTGATTTAATTACTCCGGCAATGGTGATCGAAAAAATAAGGGCGATAAGATGAGAATAGGACTAGTTACGATTCGATATGGCCTGGATATCACAGGTGGAGCCGAATTCCATTGCAGAATGTTGGCGGAAAGATTAGCAAAAAGACATGAGGTTACTGTTCTCACAACCAACATTAAGGTGTTAAATAAGACCCAAGAAAATTTTGACGAAGGAATAGAAATCGTCAACAATATTCCAGTGCTGCGATTTAAAACAAATGGCATTAAAGCTCCGGAGACTACAGAAAAAAAAAGTAAGATCGCTAGAAAATTAAGGCGTTTAATTTATAGATGGGGATTATCACGACCCGTTTTTTCGATGTTCCCTATTTGGAGGTACAAAGTACATCAGGAGGCCAGGCATTTGGAACGTCATCCCTTTTATTCTTCTGACTTATTAGATTATTTAAAAAATCATAAAGACAGCTTCGACAAAATTATTTTCTTCACCTATGAGAACCCACTTACTGTTTTCGGATGTTTAATGGTTCCAAACAAATCCATCTTAGTTCCAACAGCACATCTGGAAAGTATGTTATTTAGAAGTATAAACACGCTCGTATTTTCAAAGGTAAAACACATTGCCTTTAATACCCAAACTGAAAAGGAAATGTGCAGGAAAATATTCCGAAACGCTCTAGCCCAAAATAGTGTAGTAGGGATAGGGGTTAATCAGATCGAAGATTTTGGCGATGGTAAATGCGTTTTTAAGAAGTTTAACATCCGCTCACCATATTTGCTCTATTGCGGACGGATTACTCCAGTAAAAATAAACAATTTTATACACTATTTTCTAAGGTTGAAAACCGAGCAAATGCTAAACCTACAATTTGTTTTAACCGGAGAAAATATGATGGGGATTGAAACTCATTCTGATATTATTTATACCGGATTTGTCAGTGAAGAAGATAAAAAGAAACTGATGGAACAAAGTTTTGCCATCGTCAATCCGTCCCTTGCTGAAAGTTTATCTTTATTGACTTTAGAAGCACTTCAATTAGGCAAACCTGTGATTGGTAACAGGAGATGTCATGTTATGGTAGAGCATGAAATAAAAAGCGGAGCAGTATTTTGCTATGATTCTTTCAACTCATTAAAATCGATAATCCAATATTTACAGAACTCAAATATTGAAAGCGATGCAATAGAAAAGAAAGCGAAAGAATATGTCAATAAATATTATAATTGGGATTTGGTATTGAGTAAATTTGAAAATATTTTTAAAGAAAGCTAAACCAAATCAGGCATGATAACAATTGGATTCGATGCTAAGAGATACTTTCTCAATCGGACTGGCTTAGGTAATTACAGCAGAGATCTTATTCGAATTTTGGAGTTATATTATCCAGAAAACAATTATCTGAAATACACTCCAAAATTAAGTTCAGACATCTTTGGAAAAGCTTATGATGATCACATCCGTATACCCAACACAACATTTGCTAAAGCATTTCCGGCTTTTTGGCGAAGTTGGGGAATAGCATCTGATTTGGTTAAGGACGGTGTAGACCTCTTTCATGGGCTCACTGGTGAAATACCGAATAGATTGGGTTCCACAGGTATTAAATCTGTTGTCACTATACATGATTTAATTTTTTTAAGATATCCCCAACTGTATAAACCTATTGATCGTTGGATATATAACAAAAAATTCCGTTTCGCTGTTAATAACGCTGACCGAATTATCGCAATAAGTGAACAAACCAAATCTGATATTATTAATTATTATTCTGTTCCAGAAGATAAAATTGATGTGATCTACCAAGGTTGTCATCCGGCTTTCAAAATACCAAAAAGTGAAATTGAAAGAGAATCATTAAGGCAACGATATCATTTGCCTAGCGAATTTTTACTAAGTGTCGGGTCGATTGAAAGGCGAAAGAATGTTTTGCAGATTGTAAAAGCCATCCATGACATTGATATCCCTTTACTAATAATTGGGAAGGAAACTCCGTATTTAGATGAAATCAAGAAATATATCATAGCAAACGGGCTCGAAAAGAAAATAATTATTAGAAAGGGCTTCACTGTGGAGGAACTATCAACAATTTATTCCATGGCTTCCATTTTTATTTATCCATCTATTTTTGAAGGCTTTGGGATCCCTATTATCGAAGCGCTTTATACTGGAACACCCGTAATTACTACAAATTCAGGTGTATTTCCGGAGGCTGCTGGCCCTTCATCTTATTATATTGATCCATCAGACGTGGACGACATAAATATGGCAATCAAAAATATCTTAAACAATCCAGAAAGAAGAACCGAGATGGTATCCCAGGGATATAATTACGTACAGAAATTCAACGATGAAAACATCGCAGTTAAGCTGATAAACTGCTATACGTCCTTACTTTAGCGTATTAACACTTGGCCAGTCAACCTAAAATATTTTTCTAGGACTTTAAGTGCGATTAAATCTTCTTGCTTAGTATTTTTGAAGGGCTTTATATATTCATTCGCGTTTTGCACTATTTTTTTTGCATCCTGCTCATGAGTAATAAAATAGTTTAACTTTTCCTCCAAATCCGAATAATCGTCTTTAATGCAAATAAAATGGTGATCTGGGATTAGACGTCCTTCCATAAACCAAGTTTCATATTTAGGCATGGGCATCACAGCGATAGAATTAGATGACATAATCCATTTTAAGTTTGTAGCAACGTCGTTTCCTTCAAGGGCTAAAACAAATTTATAGTGTAAATGATCGGAAATAGATAGATAGCCGGCATCTGAAGGTTTATTTGCTTTTTTAAGATTACACAAAGGATGGTCGTGGAATAAGGTATAGAAGCGAGCTCGATGCGGTTGTGTGAACCCACTTCTCCCGACAAGTATATTTATTTTTCTATCAAACGGAATATCATCGTGCACAAAATTGAAATGCCTAGATTTATCCAGTTTTAAAATGACTGAATTAGCATTATTTCCTGTGATTGGCCTACTTTTAACTATGGACGGAAATTCAGGTATATGTATAATATCACCTGGTAAAATACTGAATTTCATCCTAGGATTGAAAAATCTCAGATATTCTTTACTATCAAAATAATATACCCGTATACGCTCGGGAATACCATACTGGCCAATTTCAATAGCATCTTTGCCCACGGCCTGATAGTGTGCCAGTTTGTTATAATAATTCACTCTATCATTAATATACGAGGCATGCTCACAATAATATATGCTATTTAAACGCTTTCGCAGCGTGGCTCGTGGAATCGCGCTCGGTATCAACTCTCGAATGAGTGCCTTAATATAATAGTAAATCTTATTATTTCTATTTCGTAAAAATACGCGTTTCAGATTCATCGAAAAATACTTTACTTTTTAATAATAGGCAACAAAACAATCCCCATTAGAACATAAATTCTTAGTAATCGTTATCTGGCTTTATTACTGGTATACGTAGCTGTAACTTCTTCCAATGATTAGATCTATCTTTGTAAATCAGAAGTTTTCCCAATTTGTATTTAAACTTCATTAACCCTTTATAATCATCTTGTATACAGCGATATCTTACCGTTGGGTTTTCTTTGAGCACCTCGTTAATCGCACGCGTATAGACTGTTGGCCCCGTCATCGCGTGTACATCATGAGGAAAACGGTTTTGTTCAATATTGTCTACTATTAGCTCGAGTGTTCTTTTTAAAAACGGATGTCCTTTGTCGAAGATCAAAGCCCATTGAGCATACAAGCTTCGGTTAGTTTCGTGTGCTATTACTGCAACGTCATCTTCTTTTAAATAGTTATTAAGGGAAACCAGCAAATCGCTATCCAGATCCAAATATATACCGCCATAAATATAGAGAACCGCATATCTAAAAAAGTCAGCTTTTGCAGCCCCAATTTGAACACGTTGATAAGCCTTATTCAACCGCTCGTCGAAATGTTGCTTAAAAAACTCGCTTACGGCCTCATCATCGTAGAACATATATGAATAGTCCTGGTTCTTCTTTAAAAAGGACCGAATATATAATTTAGTAAGCCAAGGTACTTTATTATCCTTAAACGTCTGAAAAATATTCTTTGGAATCCCCATGATATCAATTAATTAAAGGAATCTAGAAAGTCCATCCTCGCAGAACTTCAATTTCTCCGATTTTGTCCTTTTTAATGAAAAGTCATTTTGCGGAAGGGCTTGACGAGATTCTTCTCTATGATAAAGATGATAACCGATTGCAGCAAACCTTACGAGCAGTCCCTTCAATCCATTATTGAAAAGACGCTCTACAAATTCACTATCCTCTCTTCCCCATCCTTCAAATCTGTTGTTAAATCCATTCACCGCACGCACATCGGCCATATAAAATGACATATTGCAAGATCTTACTTTACTTCTATTACTCGCAAGGTCCTTTAAGGTCAGCTTTGCAAACAAAAGATTACGAAATGCACTAACTCGCTTTTCAAATCTATATTGTTCAAATCCAGGATGTAACATACTAGGATATTTTAAACGGCTACTATCCGTCAGTAATCCCGAAGTTAGGGCCTGGTTGAGTAATATCCTTCCTCCTTGAATAAAATGACCAGGTTTAGCGAATTTCAAATGATCCTCAATAAAACGAGGCGTCATTAAAATATCACCATCTATTAGTATCACATATGGCGATTCAACTTTAGCCAATGCTTTATTTCGAATACGTGCGACGCGAAAACCAATATCCTCTTGCCAGACATGAACGATGGGAATCTTAGATATTGCTGCATAACGATCGATAACCAGCTTTGTTCTGTCATCGGATCCATCATCTGCTATAATAATTTGACATGGTGATATTGTCTGATTCAACGCAGACAATATTACCAGCTCCAACGCGTCAGGCCTATTATACGTAGTTATAATAATCGAAGTTTCCAACAAATAGCAATTATTGGTAAAAATACTGCTAACTAAGTGACTTCAGGTATTTATCAATACCATTATCACAATAGGTCAAATTTAATTGTTTTGTTCTTGCAAACAAACAATTATTATTCCCCAAATTCTCTTTTGCGTTAATTTTATGCCAGATATGGAATACGATACCACCAAACTTCAAAAAACGTTTTTTAACGTGTATATTTAAAAGCCGAGCTACAAACTCTTTATCCTCAGGCCCCCAACCTTTAAAATCTTCATTGTATCCGTTGACAGAGATAGCATCCTCTCTCCAATAGGCCATATTCGCACCATGAATCTCCCAACGTTCGTCACCTTTATTTTTATAATTAAATTCAAAATATTTCCATAAAAATGGTATTCTAAAGGCACTAAAAAAATTCGATACCCCCTTATCCAATCTATTGATCTCTGTATTTAGGGTTTTGATTTTCTTTTCGGATAGTTCTTGATTTAAATATATCCGGCTTGCTCTGACCACGGTCCCTTTCCTAGCAAATTTTCTATGATCTCGAATAAAATATGGGTGTAAAATTAGATCTCCATCAATCTGAACAATATATTCGGACGACGCCTTTGCTATTGCTTTATTTCTAATTTTTGCCAATTGGAATCCATCATCCTCGTGCCAAATATGAACAACAGGTATATTAAACCTACTTTTGTACTCTTCAATAACTCGTTCCGTTTCCTTTCCAGAGCCATCATCAGCAATAAGTATTTCATTAGGTAGATCCTTTTGCCGTAATACACTTTCCAAACATAATGTCAATGCTTCGGGCCAATTATAGGTAGATATTAATAAAGATATATTCATAGTGAGAATTCAACTCTCTTTTTTTGGATTGTAAAAAACAATAACGCGATATAGTCCTATTCCCACAAGTATTTTTTGTACTTTTTGCCTAATATGCGACTTTTCAGTTTTTTAAAACGTATTTTCAATTTTATAAAACCTATATTCTTGAGCTTTTCTAACTTCAATTTTAGTAGTTGGTTTTCGTTTCTTAGATCAGTCAATCTCATGTTAGTTTCGTCGGTTACTCTATTTTTTATATGCTGCCCAATCACATGGATTCTGTCTGCCATCGCCCTACCGATATAGGCATAACTATGGTAGTTTGAAATTTGTTCACGCGCCTTTGATTTAAGCCTGTCTATCTCGTCCCCGCCCTTGAAAGCTTTAGTCATTAGATACGCTGCATGATGAATATCAGGATCCGCCCATTTCATTCCTTTTTGAAAGGGGCCAATAGACTCCGTAATTTCATTTAATTCAAAATTGACCAAAAGTGAATTCGTATGGTTCATAAATTCCATATTACCAGAATAACCAGTTGCTATCACGAGCTTACCATACCCCATTGCTTCAGCCATCGTCAGACCAAAACCTTCAGAATGATGCAAAGAAATGTAACAATCAATTTGGTTTAACAGTAAGTGAACTTCATCTTGTTTTAATTTCTCCTCATAAAAAATAACTGAGCGATCGTCCCCAATCTCCTTTAATATCAGAGCTCTGTCTTCCTTAAACCTTTCATTTGGCAAAGTTTTCAAAAGCAATGTTGCATCTTTTGAGTTATGCCCAAAAGCGAGTTTAAAGGCCCTTATTAGTCCCACCACATTCTTTCTAAAAATTAGACTACTGATGTCAAAAATACTGGTAAACAAAAATGTATCACCTCTATCTTTCAAAAGTCTGACTCTTATTCCCTCCACTGCATTAGGTATAGTTAAAATGGGAACCGCATGCGGCATATTTAATACAGGGACCGGACTTTTTTTCGATATAACTGCCTGACAATAGGAGGAAGGGGTCCAGATCTCATCAAAATAATCAAAACAATTTTGATATTCATCGGGAAAATCGTCCGTTTCCCAAACCCAAAACGCGATGTTAAAACTCTTCTTAAAGGTCTCAATGCGATACCTGATAAAAAAATCATGCACCTCCTGAGGATATATTTGAAAAATATTAATTGAACGCGCATCAAAAATTGTATTCAATTCTAAGTTGGCCAGATCAAAGACATTGACTTTAAAGCCTTGGCTTTGTAGAGCCTTGACATTGTTTCTGGAAGCCTCACCTAAGCCAGAAAACGCGGTTATAAATCCAAAAAAATTAATGTCAAATTTGGGCTCCATTGTAAATTAAATCTATTGCACTATTAAACTTATTCGAGATCTTTTCCCAGCTGTAATTTTCTTTTACATATGCTTTCGCTTTGGTTCCTATCTGTTCTCTCTCCAAAGGCGTCATTGCCAGTGCCAGATCTAAAGAACAGCTAAATTCCTCAAAGTTTGTGAAGGTGAAACCAGCACCGCTCAACTCAACATGATTGCTCAGGACCTCGCAATTTCCATTAACAATCGCGATTTGTCCGATATCCATGGCTTCTAATGTGACCAAGGATAGACTCTCATTCAAAGATGGCATTATCAAGCCGACGCTACCTTGAAGCAAACCGTACTTTGTCTCCTCATCCACAAATCCTGTCGTTAAAATTTCCTTCTGTTTGTTTACTCCTATAAAATCCTTACCTACTAAAACCAGTTTTAAATCCTTATTCTTTTTACAATATTCAGTAAAAAAATGTATTAACTCGTTACAGTTTTTATCGGCCTCTATTCTTCCGATATAAACAAAATATTTACAATCGATAGCATAGCGATTCTTGATTTCGGAAACGGTTGCTGGAGCTATGTTCAACGACTTTATTCCAATCCCCGCAACATCGTTATGCGCTGCTATACGGTCAAACTTTGATGCTATCAGCTGTTTTTCAGCTAAAGAATTGTATAATATGTACTTAGGTATATGATAAAGGTCTTTATAAGGTTTGGTATACATTATTTCTTCGTCGTGTGCAGTGGGTATAAAAATACTTTTTTCACCGACAAGCTTCATGCCCACAACAGTAGGAAAATACAAATAAGTAAAAAAAATAAAAACATCAAAAGACAGCTTTTCTCTTTCAATAAAGGAGATCATTTCTGGACAATACGGTCCTTGATATTTAAGCCAGTCTTGCACTTCTCGGTCACTAGGTTCTCTGATATTAAATTTTCGATCAAGAAAATCCAGTATGCCGAATAGCCTCAATATTCCAAAATATTTCTTATTTCCAAACATAGCACGCCGGGCCTTACGTAAGCTCTTTTTGCTTGTCTGAATGGTTGGGAATCTCCTTACCGAAATCCCGTTAACGACATCTAAACCTGCCGAATAGTAGTTTTTCCAATCCTTGTAGTTGTTTGCCGTTGTTGTCAAAACTTCAATATCATAGCTTTCTGCCAACAGCTCAGCCAGCGATCTTGCGTGCAGCTCCGCTCCCCCGTTAACCTCCGTACCATACATTTGAACAACTACCGCTACTTTTTTTCTCATATTTAAATGCTGATCAGTGACTCCGGCTACCCTACGAGTTAAATAAACGTAGTTCGCCCGCAAAATGTTACATTTTTTAATCAAAAATTACTCCTCTAACCATCATTAGCAATTTATTGGTAACAAAAATATTACTATTTATAGAATATTACCAAAGAGCAACGTAATTTTACATCTCCTCCATCTCTAGGAATATTTTATCCAAAACTGCATGTTCTTTATCAACGGTGTAGAATGATTGATAAAAGTTCCACGCGTAGTCACATTGCGTTTCATAGAAAACCGCATCTTCCAAAAGCTTTCTGATATATTTTGCAAATTGAATAGCATCTTCGGCTACCAAGCAGCCATTATTCATCTTATTTATAAGACCATCGACTCCCCGACGATTAGTTACAACAGGCAATCCATAAGACAGCGATTCCAAAACTTTGATTTTTACGCCCGTACCGCTCAACATCGGGCAAATTGTCATCTTTGCCGAGGTATAAAAAGAAATAATGTCCTCAATCATACCATGTTTTGTCAATTGTGGATGATCCTGAATTTTGTCGCATATCTTCCCCACAACATCAATTTTACAGTTCGGAATAAGAGGTAAGACCTCGTTTATAAACCAATTCATACCACCTATATTATGCGAGTTATCACTGGCAACATAAAGAATACCTACGTTTTTTTCTAACTGCTGTTTCAATCTCTTAGCACCGTTAGATACAGGTAAAAGGGTAATTTTATTGTCTAAGAACTGCGAATAAATATATTGTTCCTCAATCGAGTAGGTCCAAATTTCATGATATAAAGAAAGTACATTCAACTCTTCTTCAAATGCAGCTCCAACCGCCAGATTTGAATTTTGTTTTTTGCGTTGTAATGTCATGAAATCATGCGTATCAATAATCGTATAAGCATCCAGTTGATGTAATTCACGGATCAAAGCCCCCCAAGTAGAATAACTAATAATAATAAAGTCATATGTTTTATCTTGTAAAAGAGACTGGATACGCTTGGCAATAATAGGGGTCAACAAATTGATTTGTGGCCTATGCATGCGTTGAAAAATCAATCTGGGTATTTTATCTTCGATTAAATATTTAATCCGGTTGCTTTTATTCGAATTAATGTCAACAATCTTTAAATTAATAAAAGGGTATGATTTATTAAACAATTCTACGGAGGCGTTGTCCCAGAAAAGGCAGGACAAAAAGTCTACCTCCAATAAAGCCTCGTGCTGTGCAAAATAGTTTAATAACTGCTTTGCGCGGGTTAAATTCCCGGCCTGGCTCCAGAATGGGTTGTCAGGCATAAAATATAATATGCGTTTCTTTTTAGTCATTCTTATTTATCGCATGTTTTTTCATTACCGCTTGGATGAGAGTTTTCCATCCGCTAACCATCCTAGCTAACGTGTAGTTTTTCATCCCCAAATGTGCTTGTCTTCCCAATTTTTGGCGCAGCGGCGCATCTTCCATTAGCTGCTTCAGGAAGCTTCTCATCTCATCTATGCTGTTGGCAAGAAAGCCGTTCTCACCATGTTTAATCAGCTCGTTTACGCCAGAACAGGAGGAAAATCCAATGCTGGGCAGCCCGCACGACATTGCTTCTCCCAAAGCTAAACCAAACCCCTCGTATTTGCTGGGAAAAATAAAAATATCCGCTTCATTCATTTTGCTTATTGGATCATCTGTAAATCCACGAAGAAAAATACGTGATGATAGCCCCAAATTCACAATTTGAGTATTCAAACGTACCAAATCTGCCCCTGTTCCCCAAAATTCCAGCTCCCATTGCGGAAACTTAGACGCCAAGTCTGCAAATATTTCGATAGCGAGATGTTGTTGTTTACAGTCAGAATCGAGCCTTCCTACATGGATAACCTTATATCTTTTTTTACTTTGATTGTGATTCACAACCTTATCCGATGGCACTTGTTGCACTGGATTTGGAATAACTTTGCATTCTCCGTGAAAAATAGATGGTAAAAACTGACGATAACTTTCGAACAAAATCTGAATTCCGTCCAATTGGCGAAAACTTTGAGTCAACAAATCGACTAAATAAGGCTTCCTTCCACCTAGACTATTGGTATAATCATAATCTGGACGGCCATTTACCGAGTTTATAATCGGCTTGGAGAGCTGATTATGGTAGGTGATTTCCAATAATGAAGCAATCGACATGGTAATAATGAGATCTGGGTCTAAACGATCAATATATCTTTTCCACAATATTGCTCGATTCCGTAAATTATATTGATACAATTTATCTTCTCCACCCATCCTTTGATTTAACTTACGATTGTACCATTTCGCATACTTTTTCCTCAATTTATATTTTACCCAAAGCAACGGGTTTCGCCCTTTGTAATTATAAATTGGAATTTCTTCTTTCTGTTCTAAGTTCGGATCAAAAATATTTGTTACCGTTACATTTTCGTGTAATGGAAAGACCGGAAAACCAATTGTACTTTCATTTGTAGCAATTTCGGCTTGATGTCCATCAGCACATAACATATTTGCCAATTCTGAACAGATTTTCTCCGTTCCTCCTATGCCATTGAGAAAGGAGGAATGCTGGACTAGCAGAACTTTCATATATCAGCGTATTTGTCCCTTATATTTTGACGCACTCTTCGTCTGATTTTTGCGATTGGGATAAATCTCACCCAGAACAATGCCCGTTTGAACCTTATGGGTCTTTCTTTGCTATAACGCTTATAAAAGGAATCGAAGTCATAGCGACTCTTAGCTTTCATGAAATATTTAAAAGGTATACTAAGTACTTTTTCATCCTCCTTCGTTAAATAAGGGGTCACATATTGTTCAATAAAGTCTTGTAGCAATTTAAAAAGGGCCTCCCGTTCGGTATCGGTAAATGACATTTTTATATAGCGCAGTTCGAACGGCTCATGTTCGACAAATAAGGCTAGATGACGTACCTTCGAGGCGAAAATATGATGCTCGCCGTAGAATGTCTTTAGTAAATCCAACCACTTAGGGATCTGTTTTAGAATCCGTCCGGTTTCGTAATTTATCCGGATATGATTTTGATTTTCATGTTTTCTGTAATTGTATACAGCATTACGGTTAAATCCTATTTTATCCGTGATTATAAAAAGCCGATGCGAAAAAAGCCCATCCTCACACGGTTGGATTCCCGCTGGAAAACGGATGTCTGGATGGGCGTCTAACAAGGACTTTTTTATAAGCAGCCCACAGGTCGGCACAGCCGTTAACTTTTTAGCCCGATTACAGTAGGCCTCTCCAACAACCACTATATCCAGCTCTTCTTGTAATGCCACTTGAATAGAGCTGGACAAAAATTCTGTGCCTAAACTGTCGTCCGAATCCAGGAAATAAACATATTTACCTTCTGCGTGATCTAAGCCTTTATTCCTAGCAACCGATACGCCGGAATTTTCTTGCTCAAGAAAGAAAATTCTCGAATCTAAAGATGCATATTTTTGACAAATCTCAGCCGAAGAATCCGTACTGCCATCATTCACTAGAATAATTTCAAAATTCTGCAACTGTTGATCAAGGACACTTTGTACCGTCTCATCCAAGAATTTTTCAACATTGTAGACAGGGATGATAACCGAAACAGCCGGCCCATTGTACTCGTTATGATTAAAACTTTCCTCCATTGACTCTTAATATACAAAAATAGTCAGATACATTTTATCTCAATATCAATTTAGGGACTTTTCGATTCTGTCCTTGTCCAATGTAAACTCACGGTAACGGAATTCTCCAGATTTATTTCCGATCATGGCCCCCATCTTAATCAAACGGTCTGTGCTTCCCATTGGAAAAATTGAACTCCGATACGCATTATTCTTTAAAAGAGGTTTTGGGAATACCTTAAAATTCAAACCATCTTTAGAATAGGCGATATATAATAATTCAGAAGTGTATTTTCTAACGTCACCTATAGCAACACACAGAAAGTAATAACCGTCTTTAAAGCTCGCTTGAATATGCCATGGCGAATTATTCAAGTCTTGCTTGAGCCATGGTCTGTTCAAGAAATTAACTACTCTACTCGCCCTATAGTTCGTAAAATTAAAACCATCAGTTGAGGTTCTACAAACAACAATGGAAGGGTGCTTAGCTTTATTCTTTTTTGCCCCAAGATTCAATTCGATTTCATAGCTTAAAAATTGGCTTCCATCGTGAATAAATGACGGAGACAACAAATGATTATCTTTGGGTGTACAGGGTGGATTACTTGTTAACACAATATTCAAATTAGACCATCTGATACCATCTTTGGAAGTCTGTTGAACAATAGTCCGATGCGCATTCTGCTTCAATCGATCAAAATTAGTATTATCGAGTACACATTTGCCTTTTAATGATTGTGCAGTGATAAAGCTTCCTCTATAATAAAGATAAAACTGGTTATTGACGAATAGCCAGTCAACATCAGACCAAAATCCTTGAATAGGATCCACCTTGTTTTCTCTAAAGCTTTCTGAAGGAAATGGCGTGTTAATGATTGGATTAGTTAAACCTTGCGGATTTATCCATTCAATGCCATTATTTGATACTACAATAGTCGGATTCTCAAATTTTTTTGAATTTTGCGTGGTTCCTACAGTTCCAAAATAAGGAGTGAACACCATCCAATATTTATAGCCATTGAACGTGTTTGGGAAATACAATACGTCTGGATGGCAATAACTTGAATGTACGCCCGAAATATCCAATAAGTCAGCTGTATTTTTCAGACCTTTAAAATTGGCATCAGCCGTAGTATGAATGTTTACGATACCTTCATCCCCATCAAACGCAACCGAATCAATGGGATCAACAGTCCAAATAGGCATCTCAACTTCCTGAGCAGAAAACTCCTGTGTACGGCTACAAGCCATAAAAATTATACTCCCACACAGAAGTATCAACAAATTACGAATCATAAGTAAATTCTAAACGTTAAATAAAGAAAAATGCTACTTATACGGTGGTATAAAATAGGAATTATGCGAAAATAAAAAATACATCTAAATTTCTTCTGTAAAGATGTTTTTATCATGATAAAAACATCTTTACGTGGGTTGTTGAATTTTAACAAGTTGCCTAACAATCCTGCTGTATACTTAACGATCATATGACGTCAATTTTCCAATAGAGGCCCGACATCTTCCCCCTGCGAATGAGTAGAAATAGCGTAAACTCCAGCATTTCATATATTTTAAAAAACATCATAGGCTGTGAGTTGTATTTATAGGTAATTGAGAAGTCATGTCCACGGCGCACACAATGAAATTCGCGTACGAGACGTTAAATATTATAAGAATCAAAAATTTTATTATGGACAACAGCAAAAAACTCTATATTATCCGACACGCCAAAGCCGAAACCATTCCCGGAATCGGCGACTTTGATCGCGCGCTGACATCCGAAGGAATACAACATGCTAAACAAGTAGCTGCCAAACTCGCTACCAAGGTGACCTTGGACGACAACTGTGTTGTCATCAGCTCTCCCGCTAACAGAGCATTACAAACGACCCGCATCTTTCTCGATGTACTCGGTAGCCCTTCATTCGACATTCAGATCGAAGAGTCCATTTATGAATGCACCTACAAACATCTATTGTCCGTAATCAACACTATTCCTGATCATATCAACAATGTACTACTGATAGGACACAACCCAACGCTGACTGATTTAGTTGAATATCTAACCCGAAAAGCCGCATATTTACGGACCTCATCATACGCAGAAATCAAACTTGATACTGGCTTCACATTTCAGATGCTTAGCGGTAATTGCGCAGATTTAGTACAAATAGTTGATTAATATTCAGTATTAAGATTTATAATTAAACATTGTTTTATTATAAAGGAATTACCCAAATAATCAGTGTTAACTTAATACTGAAAAACACCTTAATAAAACACCCTATCAAATTAAATAGATTTAAGCCTCCATTATGGAGGCTTTTCACTAACTTCGTCTTATGGCGAATCAACTCCAGTTTGAAAATTCCCCTTACCTTAAGCAGCACGCACACAATCCGGTGGATTGGATGCCTTGGGGAGCGGAAGCCCTGAAAAAGGCAAAAGATGAAAATAAACTTATCATAGTCAGCATCGGCTACTCTGCTTGCCACTGGTGTCATGTGATGGAACGTGAGAGTTTTGAAAATACGGCCATCGCCCAGACCATGAATACTTTTTTTGTGCCGATCAAAATAGACCGCGAAGAAAGACCTGATATCGATCAGGTATATATGCTCGCGGTACAGCTGATGACCAACGCCGGCGGATGGCCACTCAATTGCATCTGCCTGCCCGATGGCCGGCCGATATACGGTGGCACCTATTTTAAACCGCATGACTGGCAAAACATCCTGCTGCAGATTGCGCAGATGTGGGAAGAGAAACCTGAGGTTGCGCTCGATTATGCAAACAAACTGGAAAACGGTATCCAAAGGGCAGAGAAACTACCCATTCAACCTATCCCCGATCAATACACTGAGACGGACCTTGACGACATCGTGAAGCCATGGGTGCAAACCTTTGATAAAAAAGAAGGCGGGTATAAAAGAGCTCCGAAATTTCCCCTGCCCAACAATTGGTCCTTCTTTTTAAAATATGCTTCACTAACCGACGATCAGTCTATTTTGGACCACGTCCATTTCACCTTAAAAAAAATGGGCTCTGGCGGCATCTACGACCAGATTGGCGGAGGCTTTGCCCGCTATTCCGTAGATCATTACTGGCATATCCCCCATTTCGAAAAGATGCTTTACGACAATGGACAGCTACTGTCCTTGTATGCCGAAGCTTATCAGCAAAACAAGGATCCATTCTATAAGAGAATCATGGAGGAAACCATAGCTTGGGCCGAACGCGAAATGCTTGCACCCAACCATGGTTTTTACAGCGCATTAGATGCTGATAGCGAGGGTGTGGAGGGAAAATACTATTCATTTTCAAAAGCAGAGTTTGACGACGTACTAGGAGAAGATGCCCCCCTGTTTTGTCAATATTTCAATATTACCGAAGAGGGTAACTGGGTGGAAGAAGAAATCAATGTACCGATATGCGCCATTAATGCAGACCAACTTGCCGCTAAGGTCAAGATGTCAGGTGACGAATGGGCAGAGTTTCTTAAAAAATCGAAGAAAAAATTATTTGATTACCGCGAACAGCGCGTACGACCCGGACTTGACCATAAGCAATTGACCACCTGGAATGCGCTAATGTTAAAAGGGCTGGTAGACGCCTACCGTACCTTGGACAACAACCGCTTTCTAGACCTCGCTCTCCATAATGCAACGTTTATCTGTACTGAGCTCATCCAAGATGATCATACCATATTACATCAGCCGAAAGACGAGAATCGTGCGATAAACGGATTCCTGGACGACTATGCGTTCACGATAGAATCTTTCATTGCGCTCTATGAGGCCACATTTGATCAGCAATGGTTCCACATTGCCCGAGAGCTGGCGGATAAAGCAATCGACCTCTTTTTTGATGGTAAACAAAAAACATTTTATTATACATCTTCAGAAGCCGAAGAACTTATAGCCCGCAAAAGCGAGATTATGGATAATGTCATCCCCTCATCCTCTTCGACCATGGTACGTCAACTCAAGCGCCTTGGGCTCCTTTTTGATGACGAGAATTATACGGCGATAGCGGATCAGCTGTTGGCCAATGTGTTTCCACAAATCAAAACTTATGGCTCGGCCTATTCAAATTGGGCAATATTATTGCTAGAAGAAATATATGGGATTAATGAAATCGCATTGACCGGTGAGCGAGCGGAGCTATTTCGTAAGGAACTGGATCAGCATTACATCCCCAATAAACTTGTGTTAGGCGGTACGGAAGAAAACCTTCCACTGCTGGAAAATAGAATCGGAAAGGAGACAAAAGCATATCTTTGCAAAAATAAGACCTGCAGTCTTCCGCAGGATTCCATAAATGCATTAATAAATCATATTTAATAAACGGTGGTCTCCGGACGACCAAAAATCAGAATCAGATGGCTATAAAAGCAAACGACGTCGTAGCATTGACGTACAGACTTCACACAGTAGAAAATGGTGAAAAGGTTTTTGTTGAAGAAACAACTGCAGAACAACCTTTGGACTTCTTATATGGTGTAGGTATGATGTTACCTAAATTTGAAGAAAACATCGCAGATTTAAACGTTGGTGATAAAATCTCCTTTGAATTGGCTCCAGAAGATGCATACGGTCAAAAAGACGACAGAGCATATGCGCAGCTTCCAGTAGATATGTTTAAAGAGACAGGTTTACCTCCAGTAGGTGAAGTTTTACCTCTACAGGACAACCAAGGAAATCAATTCCGTGCTGTCGTTGCAGAAGTAACTCCGGAAGTTGTAGTTGCAGACTTAAACCACCCCATGGCAGGCAAAACGTTAAACTTCGATATCGAAATCTTAACGGTACGTCCCGCTACTGAGGAAGAATTATCCCATGGACATTCCCATGGAGCAGACGGTACGCAAGGTCACTAATAAGGCCTTGTATCTGGATAAAGAAGGACGTTGCATGACGTCCTTCTTTATTTCCAATCGCTAATTCACTCTATCCGATGTTCGCCTTTGATTTCGGACAAAAGGAACCCAATCGCTAACTAGGATATTTTAGAACACCTACATGCTATTCAACAACACAAAATCAACAGGAAATCCATGTTATACCGACAATTATATTCGATTATAAGCAGCTCAAATAATCTGTCATGACTATAGCATCCACTATCTAGTCCGTGTACGGTAGACTATTCAGTCACGGTGCAAAGATAGTTCTGGTCATCCTCTGGGCTCATTCGTCCCTATAGCAGAATAAGAGCGTCCCGTTACAGCTGTGCTACCGCCTTCTATCCGAGTCTGACTCGGACCCAACACGGACTCAACACGGACTCATGTCGTTCTCACTACGGCTAATTGCTGTCTATGATATGAAGATATAATACATCTGACTTCCCTCCTGACTGAATTTACTATATTCAGCCAACTGATACAATTTTTTGATTAAGGTTTATTAAAGCTCACTAACCGCATAATTACAAGCTTTACAATTTCCTCGGGCAGGATTCTTGATTCCCATCTAAAAGCCTTATATTGCCTATAAAGGATACACTATGACATTTGGCGAAAAAGTAATTTCATTTAACAAACAGCTCCATTATAAAGGGGATCTTCCTCCAGATTTTAATGTCATCAATCCCTATCTGGACAATCCGGAAACGTTAATCGTGATGGAGCAATTTTACAAAAAATACTATAACGACACGGTTAAGCGTAAATTTATCATCGGCATTAACCCCAGCAGACACGGCGCAGGCGTAACTGGGGTACCTTTCACCGATACCAAAAGGCTCTATAGTTCCTGTGGCATAAAAATGCACTCAGCGCATACCCACGAAGTGTCGTCTGTATTCATGTACGATATGATTGAGGCCTATGGCGGTCCCGAAGTATTCTACAAGCAATTTTACATCAATTCCCCCTTCCCGCTGGCGATCGTCAGACATACCCAAGCGGACAATTGGATCAACGCGAATTACTACGACGATAGAAAACTCTTTGAAATGGTAAAGCCTTTTATGCAGGCCTCCTTACAACAACATATTCAAATGGGACTGGAAACCGATGAAGTATTTGTGCTGGGCAAAAAAAACGCTTCCTTTCTAGCAAAGATCAACCAGGAACAAAAACTGTTTGGCAAAATGACTATTTTGGATCATCCGCGCTATATCCAACAATATAAATCAAAGGACAAGCAACTATATATTGACAATTATATTCAACGATTAAGTGGATTGTAAATGTATCGTCACATCTTGGTAGCGCGCAGCATTTCTCTCTTTCCCGGTGCACCAGGCGCTTTCTCAATCTTAAAACCCAACGATTTCATGCTGCGTTTAAGGTTGCCTGTGATGGCATAAGTAACAAAAACTCCTCCAGACCTGACAAACTGTGCCACATGTCCTAAGGCAGCATCGTTCCACATCTCAGGCTGGTGAACAGCCGCGAAAGCATCGAAATAAACCACATCAAATTGACGGTCCGACTGAAAATCCATCAATAGACTGTGCGCGATATGCAATTGCAATCCCGCATTCAGCTGTATAGGTCCCTCCAATGCTTTTTCGTACCCCTCAAGATAAGCGGACCACAGTCCTGAATCCACACTTTCATCGTAACCCGTTGCCGCAATAGTGGCCAAGGGCAAAGGGAAGCCCTCAATACCAACATAATCTACTTGCAAAGGTTTGTCAAGAATATACTCCCCTGTCTGCAGCAAGTTTAACCCTGTTCCAAATCCGACTTCTAAAACGGCGATATCCGCTGCTCCGGTCTGCTGAACATAATGTTCTAGCCCCATCTTCACAAATACATGTCTGCTCTCTTGCACTGCGCCATGTCTGGAGTGATAGCATTCTCCTATCGCCGCATTATACAAGGTCTTCGAACCATCTCCTGTCGTTACAAAATCCATCTTATTCTCCTTTTAATTTGCTGTTCGCTCATCTGGCTTACATCGCCCTGAGGGGCGCAGGGCACGTGAACAGCCGAGTAAACGTGTAAAGGTAAGTATTTCTGGAAGTCTGTAAAAATCCGAAAGTCGGACGCATAGCAGGTTTGTGCCGGTATTGGCAGTATATAGGCACAAATATTAAATGAAAAAGAGTATTTTAGCAGGCAAAACGACTAAACAATCGCAAACCTAATGAACCGAAGCGAGCTTATGGAAAAGAAAAATAGGGAGATGAAATACGCAGCAAAAACTTTCCTGCACAACTATGGCAGTATTTTATTTCTGCTGTTTGGTATCAGTCTTGGCAGTGTGATCGGTATCTTTTTTCCTCATGCAGTAGATAGTCTTAAGCCAATCGGGGATATCTTCCTCAACCTACTCTTTGTCAGCGTCATACCGCTGGTATTCTTCGCCATAGCAGGATCTGTTGCCAATATCGAGGGTGACCGGGTTCTGGGCCGCATCATTGGCACGATGGCTGCCGTATTTATCGTGGGCATTGTCATCGCCGGAGTCGCAAGCATTATTTTTCTCTATCTTTTTCCGCTTAGCACAGAGCTGCCGGTCGAACAGAGCAAGGAAATTTTCGATACGGCAAAGGATGATTCCTGGGGTGAAAAGATAGTGCGCTTCCTCACCGTGAGTGAATTTTCCAGCCTGTTGTCGCGACAGAATATGCTGGCATTTGTTATATTCTCTTTTCTTGTCGGCATCGCAACACGTCAATCTGCGGCAGCCGGAGATCTTTTCAAAAAGTTTATCAATTCGGGAAATGCGGTCATGGGCAATCTGCTCGTCATGGTCATGAGACTCGCGCCTATCGGGCTCGGTGCGTATTTTGCCTACCAGGTCGGTACACTGGGACCACAGCTCTTCGGTTTTTACGCCAAGCCGATCGGGCTCTATTACATCTTTGGCCTTCTGTATTTTTTTACGGTATTCAGCCTATTTGCTTTTTTCGCCTATGGTATCAGGGGCGTCAAGCTTTACTGGAAGAATAATATTCTCCCTTCGCTGACGTCATTGAGCAGCTGCAGCAGCCTGGCAACCATGCCGGCCAACCTGCTTGCCGCTAAAAGTATCGGCATTCCCGATACGGTCGCCAGTGTGGTAATTCCACTGGGGACTACCTTACATAAACATGGCTCGGCAATTTCCTGTATCTTTAAGATCTATGTGGCGCTGCTGCTCAGCGGGCAGGAATTTTTCAGTTCCACCAATCTGATTATGGCAGTGGGCATCACACTGCTGGTCAGCATCGTTGCCGGCGGCATTCCGAATGGCGGCTATATCGGTGAAATGCTGATCATATCGGTATACCAGATGCCGACGGAAGTAATACCCTCGATTATGATCATTGCCACACTCGTCGATCCATTAGCAACAATGCTCAATGCTACGGGGGATACAGTGGCCGCCATGCTGACAACCCGACTAACAGGACAAAAGCTCTTACCGCCTCAAGCTACCTCAGCTGAATGACAGGCTCAGAAACGGTAGGCAAAAAACAGTTCGCCGTATTGGTGTCTGTGAAAGACGCCTTCCAGCTCCTTAGAATTAAAAATATAGTTGATACCATAATTGATCTTATGGTCTGACCAATGAAAGCCGACCCGGTGGCTGATCATCCAAGGTTCCACCTGATACAGTCTGCCGACAGGATCATCTTTGCCCAGGCCGCCCCGGATGGTCGAATTATAAAAAATCCGCGCAAGGCTGGGCTGGTAAACAAAATACCATTCCTTCTCTCCGGCCTGCCGGGCCTGTGTCAGATGACCATAGGTGAAGGTGGAAGCCTGATAGGGCTTCAGCTTACCAACCCGTACCGGCAGTCCGGCCTGAATATTCGTATTGTTCATCCCAAGCACGGCCTGTGTTTTTACCCCCAGATCAAAGGACTGTGCGCGATTGCGGTAAAGCCCTTTCAAATATTTTGCATGCAGATCGACACCAAATGAATTGCTAAGCTGTGTATCCCAGCCTGTTGCCTCATACATACCAAATAGATGATGGATAAACCGCTGCGCCTCTTCGCCGTAGGAGCGCTGTCCGATCTGCCCGACCTCCACTTTTCCCTCTATCAGCTGATCAGCAGATAAAAAGCGTGTTGCGCCACCGCTTAAATATAAATATCCCGCAAAAGGCCGGTCATAGTCCTTCGGCTGCCGGCGGTAATCGAGGATGCTGATGCCATTGTAAATTCGCTGCCCGATCTCAAAGTCCAGCACGGTATTAGACTGCGGCTGCGGTCCGGCCGATGGCAAAGCTATCCGGTAATTGACATTGATGCCATTGGTGTAATAACGGTCCTGTCCGATCAACAAATAAACGTCATTGTCGTTCTGAACGGAGACTTCCTGATTGCGCCATCTTACCTGCCCAAAAACAAAAAAAAATGGAAATACAATTCCATACCATAGCAGTAAAGACCGCAAAGCAACATTCATATTAACAGGCAATTGTAAAATTCATGCAATATCGCCAGCACCAAAATATTAAATCTCCATTGAAATTATTCAAAAGCATTCTAATATCGCATATTTTTTCAACTCTGCCAATCTATTTAGAACAAATATAAATAATACCGAAAAGTTGCATTATTCCTTTCTTCGCAAATCTATTCGTAATTTTGCATTCGGTTAAGTGTCTGTTAGGGCCAATCTTCTCCTGTTTGGACGGTCGGGCTCTCTTAGGCACAATATCGCCGCTGAACAGATCAGGTCTTGTGATTGGTTCACCCGGGTAAAGAAATTGATACATTATAAATAATTTAAACGAATGAAAAAAAGTTCGATCATTCTAATCGCTATCATTGCTGTGGCCATCGCCATGATACTTGTGATCTATACCGATTCAAGTACATACTCCACATTTACCGAGGCAAAAGAAAAGAAAACAGAACTATATGTTGTGGGCCAGCTCAACAAGGAGAAGGCGCTTCATTATGATCCAAAGACGGACGCCAATAAATTTACATTTTTTATGTATGACAACGAGGGTACCGAGTGTGAAGTGGTGTTCAGGGGAGCCAAACCTCAGGATATTGAGCGTTCGGAGCAGATCGTTCTGACGGGTAAAATGGACGGCAACGTTTTTAGAGCCAGCAAAATACTGATGAAATGCCCATCTAAATATAACGATAAATCGGTGGTCACCGAGATCAATGCAACGGCTTTCAATAATTAATTCGTAAAATCAATCTTTCAATGGACGTTAACTACGTTGGTGAACACCTGCTGCCGGGTCAGATCGGACAGTTTTTTATTGTACTTTCTTTCGGTGCAGCAATTTTATCCTGTATCAGTTATTTTTTCGCGACTAGACACCCTGAAGAGAGTTCATGGAAAAAGCTCGCCCGTATTGGTTTTTGGATCAATGCGGTCTCTGTTGTAGCTATTGGTGCTACATTATTCTATATCATCTACAACCATCTGTTTGAATATAATTACGCTTGGGCACACTCCTCCAAAACGTTACCCACCTACTACATCATTTCCAGTTTCTGGGAGGGGCAGGAAGGTAGTTTTTGGTTATGGATGTTCTGGCAGACCGTGCTAGGTGCTATATTGCTGTTTAAGGCCAAAAGCTGGGAATCCTCTGTCATGACATTTGTCATGCTGTGCCAGGCATTCCTAGCCTCGATGCTGGTGGGCGTAGAACTCTTCGGTCTACGCATCGGCAGTTCGCCCTTTATATTACTGCGCGAGGCGATGGACATTCCTATCTTCAAGCAGGCCAATTACCTATCATTAATCACTGACGGCAACGGCTTAAACCCGCTGCTACAAAACTATTGGATGGTCATTCACCCACCGACCTTATTTCTGGGCTTTGCGTCCATGATTGTGCCATTTGCTTATGCAACGGGAGCCTTATGGACAAGACGTTATAAAGAATGGATCAATGCGGCACTACCATGGGCTCTATTCGCAGTGATGATCCTCGGTGCAGGCATCATCATGGGTTCCTTCTGGGCGTACGAAGCGCTCAACTTTGGCGGCTTTTGGGCATGGGATCCGGTAGAGAATGCTTCCATCATCCCCTGGTTTACACTGATCGCTGCAGTGCACGTCATGATCGCCTACAAAAACTCGGGCCACTCCTATTTCACGGCCACCTTCTTGGCGATGATCAGCTTCGTCCTGGTCATTTATGCTTCTTACCTCACACGCAGTGGTATCCTCGGAGAGACTTCTGTCCACTCTTTTACCGACCTGGGCATGAGCGGACAGCTTATCCTATTTAATGTCGTGTTCCTGATTATTATGGTAGTCTTCCTTGCGGTAAAAAAGAAGGAAATGCCGATCACCGAAAAAGATGAGGACATCTACTCTAGAGAGTTTTGGCTGTTTATTGGTGCCTTGGTACTTACGGTGGCCTGTGCGCAGATTATCGCCTCCACCTCCATCCCGGTATTCAACAAGATATTCGGCACGAAAGTGGCGCCACCGCTGGAACCTATTCAGCATTACAACAAGTGGCAGTCTGGCTTTGCAGTCATCGTGATGATCATGACCGGATTTACCCAGTTTTTAAAATACAAACGCACCGACAGCCGTAAATTTCTGGCTTCGACAGTAGCATCATTGGTGATAGCACTATTGCTGACTGCGGCAATTACCTACATTACCAAAACATACAGCAACCTAATCTACATGCTGATCACCTTTTCGAGCACCTTCTGTATATTGGCAAATATCCGCGTTCTTGGGGATGCTTTTAAAGGAAAATGGAAACTGGCCGGCTCCTCGGTGGCCCACATTGGATTTGGACTACTATTGATCGGCGCCATGGTAGCGGCAGCGACCAATGAGGTCATTTCCGTCAACAACACAGGATATATTGCGGTATCTGGATTTGACAAGGTGGAAAAACCCGGTGACAACCTATTCCTGACCGAAGGTCAGCCCGTGCAGATGGGTGAATATAAAATCACGTATATCGGCGACAGCATTGTTGCACCAAACACCTATTATAAGATTAAATACGAGCGGGTAGATGAGGAAACAGGCAAAGTCAAAGAAGAATTTGTCCTGCAGCCATTTGCTCAGAACAACGCGAAAATGGGCGGTCTTATCGGTACTCCGGCGACCAAGCATTACATCACGCATGATATCTATACCCTGATCACGGCTGCGGCCGCAGAAAGTCAGGCGCAGCATGCGCAGGTAGCAGCCGAGGACAAAACCGGCTTTGAAGACTATGAGGAGCCTGCAACCTATCAGGTCAATATCGGTGATACGCTACGTTACCGAAACGGATATTACGTCATCGAGGGGCTCAACCGCGATGCACATCTGGAAAAAATCCCAAAAGGCCCCAACGATATTATGGTCGGACTGAAAATCAAGGTCTTTGCAGCCGACAACAAACAATATGAGGTACAGCCGATCTACCTGATCAAAGATGGTGGTGTCTACGACTTCAACAAGGACGTTACTGAACAGGGACTTAAATTTCGCTTTACAGGGATCAAGCCGGACCAGGATAAACTGGAGATCATGGTCTATCAAAAGCCACTGCCTGAAAAGAAATGGGTTGTCTTTAAGGCCATCAAGTTCCCTTATATCAACTTCTTCTGGTGCGGAACGATTGTCATGACCATTGGTTTTATCATGTCTATTGTCAGGAGAAACAAAGAGCAAAAACGAAAATTAGCTAAATAATGAACATTGTGATCTTAGGAAGCGGGAATGCCGCAACGCATTTTGCACAACAGTTCCAAAAGAGAGGACATCAGATTGTTCAGATTTATAGTAAAACAAAGGCCAATGCGGATGCATTGGCCTTTGCGCTTCAATCTGCTGCGACGGATGATCTGTCGCAGCTACACCCGGATGCTGATCTATACTTCATCGCCGTGAGTGATAGAGCTATCCCCACACTCGTCAGCCAGCTGGCATCAGGCATTAAGGGACTCGTTGTCCATTGCTCGGGGGCTACCGACATAGCGGCATTGAACCGCTTTACAAACTATGGTGTGATTTACCCGCCCCAGTCATTGTCGAAAAACAAATCTGTTGATTTTGCAGAAATACCGCTTTGTGTAGAAGGGAATACAACGACAAACGCGCAGTTGCTGCTCCGGCTAGCACGCGAACTTTCAGCACAGAGCCTGCTCTGCAATTCGCCGCAGCGAATGGCGATTCATCTATCCGCTGTTATGGTCAACAACTTCACAAATATGCTTTACCAAATGGCATACGAGCTGCTGGCTGAAAACAGTTTACCGTTTGACTTGGTGCGGCCGATCATCCTGGAAACGGCAGAAAAGGTTCAAAATCACATTCCATTTACAGTTCAGACAGGCCCCGCCCGTCGTGGGGATGAAGACACCATACAAAAACATTTGAAATTTATTAGTAATAAACCAGATTTACAGCAAATCTATCAACTTTTGACGCAACAGATTACTAAAAGAAAATAGTTTGTCATAAACAGTTATAAACTTGTCAAAACTTACCTCAGGGGGGCAATTATAGCCATTTACTCTAGGAACTTTAGTACATTTGCTCTGTCCGAAAGCGCATTTTTGGAATGCTAATTGAGCAATAAAATAAGCAATTGGGCTGAACAGTAACAATAGCGAATTAAAACTAAACAATCGTATTTTCTATGGAAGTTAGAAAACTCATTATTTCAATAATGGTTGTGATTAACTTAATCATTGTATCATTTGGATTTATATTCACGCCAAGCTGGTTTTGGCTGTTGATTATACCCTTCCCCCTATTATTGATCGCATTATACCATAGTTTCCAGACCAGACACGCCATCCTGCGCAACTATCCGCTGGTTGGATACTTTCGTTTTATTTTTGAGTCGATCCGTCCCGAGCTGAGACAATATTTCTGGGAATCCGATATGGACGGGCGCCCCTTTAACAGAAGACAGCGTTCTATCGTGTATCAACGCGCAAAAAACCAGCGTGAGACGGTAGCCTTCGGTATGCAGAGTGACCCACAGGCTGTAGGAAACGAATGGGCCGCACACTCGGTTTTTCCATGCCATATCGAAAATCATGACCTGCGTACGGTAGTAGGCAACGAGGCCTGTAAAAAGCCTTACAGCTTAAGTGTATTCAATATCTCAGCCATGAGTTACGGAGCATTGAGCAAGACGGCTATCACGGCATTAAATAAAGGTGCTGCCTTGCAAAACTTTGCGCATAATACCGGCGAAGGTGGGATCAGTGATTACCACAACAACGGTGGTGACCTAATCTGGCAGGTGGGTACAGGATATTTTGGCTGCCGGAATGCGGAGGGCAAATTCGACCCCGAGCTCTTCCGTGAGAAATCCAACCGCGAGAATGTCAAGATGATTGAACTTAAGCTCTCACAGGGAGCAAAACCCGGGCATGGGGGTATTTTGCCCGCAGCCAAAAACACGCCTGAGGTCGCTGCCATCCGGCACGTCATCCCGGGAACGGACGTCATGTCGCCTCCCGCACACAGTGCGTTCTCCACGCCAACGGAAATGATGCATTTCCTGCAGCAGATGCGTGAACTATCGGGTGGGAAACCCATCGGATTCAAAATCTGTATCGGCGATAAAAATGAATTCATCGATATCTGCCATGCGATGCAGAATACTCAGATCTTTCCCGACTTTATCTCGGTGGACGGATCTGAAGGGGGAACCGGTGCCGCACCATTGGAATTTACAGATAACCTGGGAATGCCGCTTTATGATGCCCTAGCTTTCGTAACCAAAACACTAATCGCTTTCGGTCTGAAAAAACATATTAAGCTGATCGTGTCCAGCCGCATTGTGACCGGCTTTGATATCTTAAAAGTCATTGCACTGGGAGCCGATGCTTGTTATAGTGCCCGTGGGATGATGTTTGCCCTAGGCTGTATCCAGGCGCTAAAATGTAATGAGGACGTCTGTCCTGTCGGTGTGGCAACACAACAACCACACTTGTATAAAGGCCTTGATGTCAACGATAAATATGTACGTGTGGCCCAATTCCACCGCAATACCTTACGCGCCACCGTGGAGATTATGGAAGCCTGTGGGTTCAAGACCCTGGCCGACGTATCTGCAGATAAATTTTTCCGAAAAGTAGATGCAACCCGGACATTGAGTTTTCAGGAGATCTACTTTGGTACCGAAGGCAAATTGGTCAACAGCCACACGGACTTTGAGAGCAAGCTCTTCGAGGACTAAACAGTTCCATTATATCTCATAAACACATCCCCCAAGTGCTTTGACATTTGGGGGATGTGTTTTATCGTGATGTTTTCATCTTACGCCGGTGTATTATTTAAGCACGATCCGCTGCTTGGCCGAAAGGGATGCTGTCGCATGTTCTCTTATTTCAGGTTAAAGAGCACACGATGGAGTGTGGTATGCGATAAAGCAATCTGATCTTCGGTGAGACCTCCCAACGCCTGCTCAATGGTATTTTTGGCCTGCCGCATGCCCTCCTCCTTCATCCTGCGGCCAGTCTTGGTCAGATAAATCAGATTGGAACGTCTATCATTTTTATCGTTAACACGGATCACCAGATTCATTCTTTCAAGGTTGTTGATCAAGCGGGTCACACTCGGCTTGTCTCTGAATGTCCTGATGGCAAGTTCCTGCTGCGTAAGCCCCTCTTCCATCCAGAGATTGTACATGATACTCCACTGCTCGGAGGTAATAGTCAATCCTGCTTCTTTGAGATTACGCTGTAAACGGCGCATAACGGCTATGGAATATTTCCCTGTAAGGAAATTATAAAAGTACTCTTGCGATTCTAAATCTTGGTCTAACATAATAATAATGGTTATGGTTGTTTACGCAACTTAAGCTGTAAAAAATAGTAGGCCGAAAATCGTATTAAAAAAGTAAACTTATTTTAGCCAATCCTTAGCCTAAATTACGTTTTTCTAGCACTGTATCAAATAAATTTTTATCAACATGCCAAAAATAGATGTTAATAAACCATAATTAATGATCTATATCAGACTGAATTTAGGTATAAAAAAGATACAAACAAAAAAATGCTTGTCTTTATATCTAATTTTACGTGGGACTATCCGATAGTGAAGACGTCGGAATCTTTCAAAAACGGAAATTTCTCCCGGGCTTCCAACAGGTCGTTTGGATTCAAGGTAAACGTATATAGGTCCTCATCCTCGGGCTTGTAATACACCACGTCTCCCAATGGAGAAATACACATCGACCCTCCAGAATAATAAATATCGTTGCCGTCATGACCTACGCGGTTTACACCGATCACATAAGACTGGTTTTCGATCGCACGCGCCGGAATAAGTGCCCGCCAATGTGCCGAACGTTTATCAGGCCAGCTGGCCGTGTACACCAAGATATCATAAGCAGCGTTCTGATTCTTGGACCATACCGGAAAACGCAGGTCATAGCAAATCATCGGACATATCTTCCAGCCTTTGATATCCACCAGTATGCGCTCGTTTCCGGGTTCGAAGTACTCATTTTCCTTGGACAGACTAAAAAGATGACGCTTGTCGTACTTCACATATTTGCCGTCCGGAAACATCCAGACAAAACGGTTATAATATTTGCCTCCCTCCTCAATAATCAACGAACCTGCAACTACACAATTAAGCGAGCTTGCCATTTCAAACAGCCATTTTGTTGTCGGCCCGTTGGTAGGCTCGGCACACTTTGAAACGTTGTTCGTGAAGCCGGTATTAAACATTTCAGGCAATAGGATCAAATCTGTCTTCTCACGTAGCGAAGAAAGTCGCAACGCCAGATTATTCAGATTCTTCTCTATATTTTCCCAGAATAAATAGGCTTGAAATATCGTTATCTTTAAAGGCTCCATTGAACGTAATCTAAAATTATTTAATTAATTTCCTACAAAATAACCATTTATTAGCAAAATACGAATTTTAATACAATTTCTCTATTGTTGCCGTACCAAAAGGCTATTTGCTAACACTAATAACGCTTCCTTCCGTGTCTTTGGTACATCCAGCGCTTCCATTTTTTCAAAGGCCAGCTGGGTATAACTATCTTTGAGTTGGTCCGCTGATTTCCGGACAGCATACTTATCATACAGCGCGAGCATTTCTGTGACCTTGCTCGGCAAAGTATCGACTGTGGCATTCAGCAGTTGCTCCATACGTGGTCTATCTTCCGGGGTGATAACTTCCATCAATTTCACCAACAAATAAGTCTTCTTATTGATCATAATATCGCCACCGACAATTTTCCCAAAAGTGTCCGGATCACCATAAGCATCTAGGATATCGTCCTGCAGCTGAAAAGCCAGTCCGACATTTTCGCCAAAATCATAGATCAATTGCTGCTGTTGGGCATCCGCTCCGGAAAGAATGGCCCCCAATTGCAGGGCTCCGCCCAATAACACTGACGTTTTCAGACGGATCATCTCCAGGTATTCGTCCATACTCAGGGATTCGCGCATTTCATAATCCATATCTAGCTGCTGTCCTTCGCATACCTCCATAGCCACCTTGCTTAAAATCTTGAGTGTCGCTGGCAGGTATACCGGATTGCATTTAGAAATTTCTTCATACGCCTTCACCAACAGACCATCACCGGACAAGATAGCGATATTGGCGTCCCACTTCTCATGAACGGTAGTTTTCCCGCGTCGCAAAGGAGCCTTGTCCATTAGATCGTCGTGAATCAAGGAAAAATTGTGAAAAAATTCGACGGCTTTTGCCGCAGGAATAATCTCCTCCATCTGTTGCATACCAAATAACTCTGCTGCCATTAAGGTGAGCACTGGCCGCACCCGCTTTCCGCCCAAAGTCAATATATATCGTATAGGATCATATAAATTGGTTGGTGCTTCAGGAAATTCACTATTCTCTATCGCCTCTATTACGAGTTGTTGTAAATGTTGCATATATCTTTACGATCGAATCCTGCGAATATAGCAATAATCGGATAGAAATGGCAAACATAATCGGCTACTGACAATGGAGAACTAGACCATTACATTTTATGCGCAAGCAATGATATTGCATATACAAGTGAATTTATTTAGGTTTGTATGAAGTCATTCACATGCGTATACTGATCATCCATACATTCTATCAGTCTCCCGGCGGCGAAGATACCGTTTTTAAGGAAGAAACCGCCCTCCTGTCTAAGGAACATCATGTTCGTACCCTCACTTTTCAGAATAAAAAAAGCTGGCGGGGCGCATTGCAAACTCTAGGTTCTATCTGGAATATTTTCGCAGCAAAGAAATTAAAAAAAGCGATACGCGAGTTTCAACCAGACGTTGTCCATCTTCACAATACGCATTATGCTTCCGGACCGATACTTATCCGGACCATTGCCAAACTGGGGATACCACAGGTGATGACCTTACATAATTTTAGGCTACTCTGTCCCTCGGCCACTTTATACCACCATCAGCACCTCTTCCTGGATTCTATAAAAGCACAATTTCCCTGGACCGCAATCCGTGAGAAGGCTTTTAATGATTCGGCTCTCAAAACTTTTCTGCTGGCCTTTAACTATTGGTTTCATCGCCGGATCGGTACCTGGCACAAAGTCAGCCGTTATATCAACCTGACAGAATTTGCCAGAGAGATCTTTATTGATTCCAGCTTGTATGTATCTGCAGAAAAGTTTGCGGTAAAGCCGAATTTTGTTTTCCCCTCCCCTTTGCCCGAGGTACCTCAAGGAGACTATTTCATCTATGTGGGCCGGCTATCCGACGAAAAAGGCATATGGAATCTGGTCGAAGCAGTCAAAGACACTGATTTCACATTAAAAATTGTGGGCGATGGTCCCCTGGCCGAACAAATTCGCGAAGCCCTCGGTAATCATCCGCGCATCAGTATGCTGGGGTTCAGGTCGCGCACAGAAATCTTGTCTCTTGTTGCCGCTGCACAAGCTTTGATCGTGCCTTCCATCTGCTATGAAGGGATGCCCATTACGCTATTGGAGGCTTATTCAGCCGGCACCGCCGTGCTGTGTTCCAATTTGGGGCCACTGCCTGAGATGGTCATTCCAAACAGCACGGGCCAGACCTTTGATCCACATGATAAAACTTCTATAGTCGAATGCCTTGCGCAATGGAATGCCAAGCCAGCAGTGGAAAAAGATGAGATTAGAAAGACCGCCCGAGCCTATTATTTTCGTAATTTTACACCAGAGATCAACAAAAACAAATTGCTGGCGATCTACCAGAACGCCATTGACGACAAAAAACTAAACAGATGAGCATGATTATATTAGATAAGCTGGGCCTGGCGCCCAAAATTCAGGAGGTTTTGGAAACCATCTACGACCCTGAATTAAAGCCTGCTAATATCGTGGACCTCGGTCTTGTATATGAGATCATTACCAAAGAAGATGGAATTGCGAAAGTGGTGATGACGCTGACAGCTCCCGGCTGTCCTGTCGCAGGCGAAATCATGAATGAGGTACAGGAGAAGGTTGCGGGTGTGGAAGGTGTCAAAGAAGCCTTGGTTGAACTGACATTCGATCCACCATGGACAAAAGATATGATGTCCGAAGAAGCAAAGCTTGAGCTGGGCTTTTTATAAGAGCAGCTTTCTCCGGCTGCTTTTTCTTTGAGAGTTCCATGCTTATAGCCTTTCTATGTCACATAGGCAGACTGCGCTGGCCTATACTTTGTTTTCCAGATCACTTAGTTTTTTCAAAGGTTTGGCTGTATTTGCATCGCTACCGAACAGCGATTTCCATAGGTTACGCGACTCCTTGGTCAATAAGGGCGACACGATCGAGAGAATTAAGACATAGACGACAACGAAGGATTGAATGACGGGCAGCAATGCTCCTGCTTTGCCGATATTGGCCATAATAATCGAGAATTCACCCCGAGCTGACAATGTAAACCCGATATCAAAGGATGTCTTCGGTTTCATACCTGAGAACTTTGATGCAAAATAGCCGGAGGCTAGATTACCCATCACGGTCACCAAAGCCGCAATAGAGGCCCAAAGTACCGCACCGCCAAGGGACATGATATCAATTGAAAGCCCGAAACTAAAGAAAAACATTGCGCCAAAGAAATCTTTATACGGCAAGACCATTGCCTCGATCTTTTTAATATACTGCGAATCAGCCAAAACGAGTCCGGCCATCAGTGCACCAATAGCTTCAGCCACATGGATGGTCTCCGAAAAACCAGCTACGATAAAAAGTAGCGCGAAAATGATTAATATAAATAGTTCCGACGTTTTTTCCTTTAAAAGGCGATCGATTGCAGGGACTAGCTTCCTACCCAAAATCAGAAATGTCAGTATAAAGCCCAGCGCGAGCAAAGACGTGCCAGCAACCGTCCAAAAGGAACTACTCCCTGTCAGGATCAGCCCCGACAGGAAAGAAATATGCATGGCTATAAAGAGATCATCAAACATGATCATGCCCATGATCACTTCGGTTTCCGGATTTGCTGTGCGCTTGAGGTCTGTCAGTACCTTAGCTACTATTGCGGTTGACGAACTTGTCATGATACCACATAGGACCATCATCTCCTTAAATGGCATATCCATCAGCCATCCGATCAATAGCCCCGAGGTAAAGTTGAGCAAAACGTAGATAGTCCCTCCCGTCACAATCGCTTTTCCGGATTTGATCAGACGGTTTACCGAAAATTCCAATCCCAGATAGAACAGCAAAAACAAGACTCCCAGCCGCCCCATAAAATCAATAAACGGCTTGCTTTCGGTAAAGGTGAGATCCACCATACCAATCTGCGGAGCATGCTGCCCCAACACCATCCCTATAATTATGAAAAAAGGAATAACGGAAAACCGGAGCTTGTTGGCAATCAATCCAACGATAGCAACGAGTCCTACAGCGATTCCAATTTCCAGAATTAAGGTGTGTGATAGCATAGATTACAGTAAAATTTCCTTTAAAAGTTTGATGTTGTTTTTCTTTCCTGCGATGACCAGTGTAGTGCCAGCACTGATCAGATAAGATGGCCCCGGATTGATCACGGTCTCATCATCCCGTATGGCAGCAATAATGGAAGCTCCGGTACGTTGCCGAACTTCCAGTTCGCCGATCGTCTTTCCCGCCCCCTCACATTTGCCTTCGACTTTATACCACTCGATACGCAAATCGTCCAAAGCCACTTCAATGGTCTCCAATGCTTTCGGCTTATAGGACAAGCCGCCTATAATACCTGCTATCTGACGTGATTCATCATCGTTGAGCGTCATCACACAACGCGACTCGTGCTCTTCGTCATCATAGCGATACAACTCCCGCCGCCCATCATCGTGGATCACAACAACCATATTGTCACCGGCATCAGTTTCAATTTGAAATTTCTTTCCAATTCCAATCAGATCGGATTCTCTTACAATAGACATAATCTTCTATTTAAATAAATACCAATTATCAACAGCCAATTGCCGTTCCTAGTAAATTACAAATTTACCAAAAATTTAGTCTTAAACGAATCCTCCTCTCACGGCAGCAGAATGTAAAAAAAAGCAGATTACCCCAAGATACGGAAAATCCGTTAGAAATGCCGTAGGAAGCCTGGATTTAATCAATAGTCTAGAAATCTCACTATGCCATGTTGTTGTAAACCGCAGCATTCACGTGAGCTTACCTCGAGTAATGAGGTCTATTTAGTTGTATAAAAAACTGATTTTTAGCAACAAGAGACACTTATGACGTCAGCGCCCTAAGCCTTCCGAATATCTATTACAAAAATCATCATCTATAACGTTTTCGTAGTTCATGCAAACGTTTGTTTAAACAAGCAACCGAACAGCGGAACTTTATTTTTTTATTATTGCCACGTTAAAAACTAGTTAATCTAAATTACACACTATGGTCAAAAAGAGTCATCTCATTTTACTGACACCCTTATCACTTCTCTCAGTAGCAATACCTTTTCATACAATGGCACGGTCCTACGCTCCTTCTGTTTGGCTTGCTCAGCAACAATCCATTTCAGGTAGAGTTGTCGATGAGACCGGCACACCGATCAGTGGGGTCACCGTGTCGGAGAAAGGCAAAACAGCAGCGACTACTACGGATCAGAATGGCAGATTTTCGCTGCATGTCAGCTCTCATAACGCTCTATTAACCTTCAACTCGATTGGATATATCACCAAAGAAATCCCCGCTTCGCAAGCTTCTCAGGTAACATTGTCCAAATCAGAAGATGTGCTAGACGAGGTTGTGGTTGTCGGTTACGGTAAACAGAAAAAAAGCGACCTGACAGGAAGTGTTGCTACTATAGAAGCGAAATCGTTGGAACGAGTCAATTCGCCGAACATTGTAGACAAGTTGCAAGGCAAGATTTCGGGACTTGCCATTAATTCCGGCTCCGCAAAGCCTGGAGAAACAGCATCAATCAACATTCGTGGTGAAAATTCCATTTCTGCATCCAATAACCCGTTAATTATTCTGGACGGTATTCCTTTCAGCGGTTCCTTGGGAGACATATCCTCCAATACCATTGCTAGCATTTCGGTATTGAAAGATGCTTCGTCCACAGCTATCTATGGATCACGCGCTGCAAATGGTGTTATTTTGATCACCTCCAAGAAAGGTTCAGCTGGAAAAGCACGCATTAATTACAATGGATATTTTGGTGTACAGAGCGTCGAACGCCGCTTAAACCTGATGAATGGCTCACAATATATTCAGTTTATGCGTGATTACCAAGCCTCAAAAGGCAAAACTGGCAACGAGCTCAACCCCGAAAACTACCTTTTTGCGAATGTTCTCGAACAATACAAAAAAGGTGAAGAGGTCAATTGGCAGAATGAGGTCTTCAATAAAGCAGCTCCTATCCATGAGCATCAGTTAAGCTTTTCGGGCGGAACTGAAAAATCCGATTATTATGCCTCTGTGAGCTACCTCAATCAGGACGGTGTAGTTAAAAACAGCCCTTACGAGCGCTATAACATGAACTTAAACCTCAACCAGAGCCTCAACTCATGGCTCAAACTAGGGATGACCATGCAAGCCTCACAAAGTAATCGCAACGGTGTCCAACCAAATCTAGAAAGTGTTGTCAAGCTGTCACCTTATAGCAAAAACCGCGACGAGAATGGTACAGCCGTCACTTACCCAATGTTTGCTCAAACGCTGTGGGCACATCCGTTCGCTGATGAAAATGGTCAGTGGGATCAGACACGACGTACGGTCTATGCCAACACCTGGCTTGACATTAAACTGCCTATTGAAGGGTTAAGTTTCAAGTCGACTTTTGGCACAAATTATAGAGATGTCAATGAAAATTCCTATTACGGTTCAAACACGGTGACCGGGCGTGGAGTAAATGGTAGAGGCGAAATTTCAAATCAACGTTTGTGGGACTGGACCTGGGAAAACCTCCTGACCTACGACCGAACATTTGGTGATCATAAGATTAACGTCGTGGGATTATACTCCTCCCAAAAAACTAATTTTAAAACGTCCAAGATGAGCGGTGAAGATTTTGTTTCGGACGCCGGATATAATAATATGGCATCGGCGTCCAAAAACCTAAAATTGGAATCCAAATTGGAAAATACAGCGATGATCTCTTACATGGGAAGAATTAATTACTCGTTTAGAGACCGCTATTTATTGACGCTGACAGGACGCTCGGATGGTTATAGTGCATTTTCGATAGATAATCGGTATGCCTTTTTCCCTTCGGTTGCAGGGGCTTGGGTCATATCCAAAGAAGGTAATATGCAAGATTACGTAGACTTACTGAAATTACGCGTTTCTTATGGCAAAAATGGTAACCAAGCGGTATCTCCTTATCAGACTTATGACCGTTTGACAAATGTGGATTACATTTATGGACTAGACCCAGTGAAAGGGCTGGTTATGAATTTTAATGGCCGTGGAAGCAATCTGACCTGGGAAACTACATCTTCACTAAACTTTGGTTTGGATTTTGGCATTCTTAACAATAGGCTTTCGGGAACAATTGATTATTATACATCCAAAACCACAGATCTATTGCTAAGTGAACAGGTCCCTGTGATGAATGGCTATAATACTATCCTAACCAATATCGGCGAAACATCCAATAAAGGAATAGAGCTCACCCTTAATGCAGTAGCTGCGAAAAACGACAATTTTCAATGGAATACCACGGTCAACTTTGCATACAACAATAACAAGATCACCAAATTGCGTGCGGACGGTAAAGATGACCTGACAAACGCTTGGCTTATCGGGAAACCCATCCGTATTTTCTACGATTATAAGGTTATCGGCGTGTGGCAAGAGGGCGAAGATATTGCCAATTCCTACCAACCCAAAGCTAAACCTGGGGATGCAAAGCTTGCCGATTTAAACAATGACGGTAAAATTGATGCTAACGACCGCACAGTCATGGGTAACAAGATCTCTCCATATACATTGGGGATAGGCAATGATTTTACCTACAAAAACTTCTCATTCTCCATTTTTATGAATGGCGCTTTTGGCGGCACCAAAGTGGACGATTTTAAAAATATCGAACGTTTCTTACCTAATAACGGAGCAAATTATCTTGCGGATATGCCCTATTGGACCCCCGAAAATCCCAATACGGACGTTCCTTCGCCGGGCTACACTCCAGTCAATAATCACACGTATTACATCAATTCAGCATATTGGCGTATACGTGACCTTAGTATAGGATACACATTTGACGGCGATTTTCTCCAAAAGCTGAACCTGTCTTCGGTCAGAGCATTTATCAATGCACGCAACCTTTACACATTTTCAAAAATCAAAGGATATAATGTAGAGGCTCAGAGTGTGAGTTCAACGACCGGAAACCCGACGACAACAAATATTGCTTACCCCTATCCTGTGGCAAGAACATTTTCATTGGGCCTAAATGTTCAATTTTAAACATTAATATCATGAAGAAAATAAACACAACTTTATATGCATTTTTAGCTGGTTTAAGCTTGCTCTTCACTGGCTGCAGCAAGGATTTTTTAAATGAAGATACCAGTAGCTTCCAGTCGCCGGACAACACGTATATCAATACAAAAGGGTTTGAAACCGGCCTGAACGGTCTTTATGCTTATGCACGAATGGAATTCTGGACATGGAACGGTAGCATCTTCTCGCACGGCGCGACTCCTCAAGAAGCGCTACAGGCAGGGACAGACATCGTTGCCATCAAAACCACCGGAACCGACGCAACATTGGCACCGTTCAGCAATTACACACTAAACCCTGCTTCTTCGTACGTCCGTAACTATTGGAAATATGCCTATGGTTTCATCGGTAACGCCAATACCATCCTAGAAGCGTTAAACAAAGAGGGTATTAGCTGGACAGACAAGGAGAATGACCCGAAACGTGTAGAGGCGACGGCGCGTTTTTTTCGCGCTTATAGCTATCGTTATCTGATCAATCTATATGGTGACGTGCCCTGGGTGGACAAGGTGTCCCAGACTCCTCGTCGCGACTTTACCCGTACGCCAAAAGCCGAAATATTAGCTCACATGATTGAAGATCTTAAATATGCCGGGGACAATCTGCCGGATAATCCTGGAACTGTACAAGAAGGAAAATTGACGAAATGGGCAGCCCTGCATTATCTTGCCGAGGCTTATATAGAAGCAGGCCAGCCAGATCTCGCAGCCGAAGCGGCAAATAAAGTGATCCAAAGCGGCTATTTTAAGCTAAATGACCAACGTTTTGGCACTGAAAAAGATAAACCTGGAGATTACTTCCATGACATGTTTATCGAAAATAACCAAAACCGTTCATCTGGCAATCAAGAAACAATATGGGCCATTCAATTGGAATATAATACACAGGGTGGTGGCGACCGCTACACGGATTGGAGCAAACGTGCGTGGGTTCCGTTCTATTCCCAACAAAAAGGTTTCGCCCTAGCTGACTCACTTGGCGGAAGAGGACTTGGGCACATACGGCCATATGCATGGTGGTTAAATAGTTATGAACAGCAAGACATTAGAAATTCCTCTTTCAATATCAAGCGCGATTGGTATTACAATGATCCATCTGTACCAGAACTTTATGGTAAGAAGGTTGAACTGACCAAAGCTATTATTGAATCCGGAAATGTATTCCCTACGATAACCAAATTTTTCTATGGAAAGACGGCAGTAGATCCTGCATTCGAAGGGAATATGAAAGACCGCGTTAAAGTACGTTTGGCTGAAACCTATCTATTATTGGCAGAAGCATATATGAGAGCCAATAAGCCGGCTCAGGCGAAGGATGCTATCAATGCGGTACGCGCCCGTGCAAAGGCCTCACTGGTTGACGCATCTGCTATTAACACCGATCTAATTCTCGACGAACGTGCCCGGGAGCTGATGGGCGAAGAAATGCGTCGTATGACACTCGCCCGGTTTGGCGAGGATGTGTTCTTACGCCGCGTACAGACGCTTAATCCACAATCGAAAGATGTGGTCAAGAAAGAATTTATTCTCTGGCCGATCCCACAAGAGGTCATTGACAGCAACACGGGGGCTGCTTTCCCGCAAAATCCGGGTTATTAAATTTATAATAAACCTTCGCGGAAGATGTCGACATCATCCGTGGAGGTTTATTCGACCTACTTCGCTTCCACCAGCCTATAACTACCGTCTTCGCGTGCCTGACTGCGACCGATCGCAATGCTTTTGGAATGGTAAAACAGAAAGATCCAGTTTTCCGGAGCTCCTGCCGCCCAATAGGTCTGCCTCAGTTCTTTGGACCGCCGGCCATCGAAATCATATTTCGCCACATAGTTATGAAAAATCTCCTCGGGCTCAGGTAATACGTCGCCACCAAAAAAATACTGCTCGCTACCACTGTGGATGTGGAATACCTGATGGTTGGCCGTATGGCCGCCGCTGTGCGCATATGAAATTACATCATTTACCTTTCCGGCACCTTCCACCAATACCAGGTTACCGCTCCGTTGTACCACATCAAATATTTCGGTCCGATACGAGCTGGAGATACCTGAATAGGCATCCTCCCACTCGCCGCGCTGCACGATATATTCGGCCTCGGGAAAAGCAATTCGCGGCGTCCCGCTCTCTATAGTGACCATACCACCGGCATGGTCTTTATGCAAGTGTGACATGAGCACATAATTAATATCCCCTGGCTCATGACCCAGTTTCCGAATATTTTCATGCAATCTCAGTACACCATTGTCGTTGGCATACCCTAATCCCGTATCACAGATTATGAGACCCGCATCTGTTTTCAGCAAAAAAGGGTGTAAATCGATAAACATGGATCCCGGCCGGTCCCCGGGATCATCGAAATCAGGATCAAAGGGGACAAATTTTTTGCTCTTGTCAACGGAAAAAGAACCCTCATACAAAGAATAAGCCTGCACCATATTTAAAACATTGGGAATATGCACGTTAAGCAAAGAGGCCGTCAATACCGGGTTTAGGAATTAGGTAAGTCCAGCCTTAAAACGTATATTTACACTTAAAATATGCTGCAAAGATATGCAAAAAAGGTGGGTACTAAAATCTAAAACTGATGTCAAAATAACCAACAAACTGCGCGAGGAATTAAATATCAACCCTGTGTTAGCGGAGTTGCTCGTCAGCCGGGGCATTGGAACTTTTGATCAGGCAAAACAGTTTTTTAGGCCACAACTGAGCGACTTGCACGATCCTTTTTTGATGAAGGATATGGAAAAAGCCATATCCAGAATCATCCGGGCCATCGGTAACAAAGAAAAAATACTGATTTATGGGGACTACGATGTTGACGGCACGACAGCCGTTGCCGTTGTCTACAGCTTCTTCCGGGAATTCCACAGCCAGCTTGAATTTTACATTCCTGACCGTTATGCCGAAGGCTACGGCATATCGACACAGGGGATAGACTACGCTGCCGCCAACGGATTTACCTTGATCATTGCACTGGACTGCGGGATTAAGGCCATCGACAAAATTGATTACGCCAACAGCAAGGGCATAGACTTTATCATTGGCGACCACCACCTTCCGGGAGAAAAGCTTCCCAACGCCTATGCTGTACTGGATCCGAAACGTGCCGACTGCGACTATCCTTATAAGGAGCTTTCGGGTTGCGGTATCGGATTTAAGATCATTCAGGCCTTTATCCTAACCAATGGCATGGATATCAAAGCCTGCTATCAGTTTTTGGATCTGGTTGCCGTTAGTATCGCTTCGGATATTGTTCCCATCACTGGAGAAAATAGAATTCTGAGCCACTTTGGGCTTATCAAGCTCAATACCAACCCCTGTGTAGGACTCAAGGCCCTGATCGACCTTTCCAACAACCGGACAAAAACATTTACCGTCAATGACATCGTTTTTCAGATCGGCCCACGGATCAATGCAGCCGGCCGTATCGATCATGCGAAAGATGCAGTCAAACTGCTTATATGTAAATCACTACAGGAAGCTAAAGATTTCAGTTCGAGTATTGATGATCAAAATAATGTGCGCAAGGACTTTGACCTCAAGATAACGGAGGAAGCTCTCGCGTTGATTGAGGAAAATGTCGTTCTGAAAAGCCGAAAGTCGACCGTATTATACAAGTCGGACTGGCACAAGGGGGTCATCGGAATTGTCGCCTCCAGACTCACAGAGAAATATTATCGTCCAACGATAATCCTGACCGAAACGAATGGTCATATCGCAGGTTCCTGCCGTTCGGTGATTGGATTTGACCTCTATGAAGCTCTCAGCGAATGTGCTGACTTGCTCGAGCAGTTTGGCGGACATAAATACGCTGCAGGGCTGACCATGTCACTGGAAAATGTCACCTTATTTCAGGACCGTTTCGAAGAGGTTGTCGCCAGACGTATCAGCCCCGAAATGCTAACGCAGGAAATTGTGATCGATGCCAAGCTTCAGCTCAAAGATATCGATGGCAAATTTTTCCGTATACTCCAGCAATTTGAGCCCTTCGGCCCGCAAAATGAATCACCTATTTTCCTAAGCAAAAAGGTCAGCGCTGTCGGGCAGGCATTTCTGGTCGGAAATAACCATTTGAAAATGGCCGTGGTACAAGAAGATTCACCTTCATTCGAGTGTATAGGTTTTGGTCTCGCCGAGCATATTGACCATATCAATTCGGGACAGAGCTTTGACATCTGCTACAGCATTGAGGAAAATGTATGGCGCAACAAACGAAACCTGCAACTCAACATAAAGGGGATCAGGTATTAGTTGGCAGGTTGAATCGGATCTATCCAAGGAAATCGTGGAATAACTTGATCCGCTGACCACTTGATAATAACGAGATATTAAATATATTTACAAAAGATTTGCACAGAATGGCCCATGAGTAAATGTGTCAGCAACAAGCTGGTGATCAGAGACCTTGGCCATCGTCTATCAACCGGTTGACTGAAGGGTGCAGAATCAGAGAACAGACAATTCACGAAGATGATTTTAAAGGCAGAGCATCTCATAAAAAAATATAAACAACGTACTGTTGTCAACAATGTTTCCTTCCATGTAGAACAAGGGGAGATTGTCGGATTGCTGGGACCCAATGGTGCCGGCAAAACCACGTCATTCTATATGATTGTAGGACTGATCAAACCCAATGAGGGCAAGGTATTTCTGGACGATCAGGAAATTACCCAAGATGCCATGTATCAACGCGCGCAACGCGGTATTGGTTATCTGGCACAGGAAGCATCCGTCTTTCGGAAGCTGTCTGTGGAAAACAATATTCTCGCTGTCCTGGAGATACATTACCCCAACAAGGAGGAGCGCTTGGCAAAGCTGGAAGAACTATTGACCGAGTTTAGTCTGCATCGGGTGCGTAAAAACAGGGGTGACCTCCTGTCCGGTGGTGAGCGCCGGCGGACAGAAATCGCCCGTGCACTGGCCGCAAATCCTTCTTTTATTCTACTGGATGAACCCTTTGCAGGGGTAGACCCCATTGCGGTTGAGGAAATTCAGACCATCGTTGCGAAGCTCAAAACACGCAATATTGGCATCCTGATCACCGACCACAACGTACAGGAGACCTTGTCCATCACCGACAGAGCGTATTTGCTGACCGAAGGCAAGATCATGCTGACGGGCACACCCGAGGAAATTGCCGACAATGAGCTCGCCCGGAAATTCTATCTCGGCCGTCATTTTGAATTACGAAGGAAAAAATTTTAAACGTCTAAAGCAACATCATCTCCTATGGCCCTATTAAACTCCATTTTTACTTGGTTCATGAAAAAGAGAATTCATCAGATTGAGCTTTTCATGAAATACCCGCACGACGTGCAAGAAGAATGGTTTCAAAGTTTAATTTCCACAGCAGAGGCAACCGAGTGGGGAAAAAAATATGATTACACCAGCATATTGACTCCCGAGATATTCAAAGAGCGGGTTCCGATACAAGACTACGACGACATCAAAGGCTATGTGGACCGTATGATCAAAGGCGAACAGAATATCCTCTGGCCTTCGGATATCAAATGGTTTGCAAAATCTTCGGGTACAACATCGGACCGTAGCAAGTTCATTCCTGTCAGCGAAGAAGCACTCGAAGAATGCCATTTTCAGGGAGGAAAGGACATGCTGACCATCTATTGCCACAATAGACCTGAAAACCGCGTTTTTACCGGTAAGTCCGTAGTCATTGGCGGTTCGTCCCAGATCAATAATTTCAGCCCAGACTCTTATTATGGGGATTTGTCGTCGATCTTGATCCGCAATCTTCCATTCTGGGCAGAATTCAAACGGACCCCAAACATAGAAGTGACTTTAAATCCTAATTTTGAAGAAAAGATCGAACAGATAGCGCAGATCACCATCAAGGAAAATGTGACCAGCCTGGCGGGCGTACCGACATGGAATATTGTAATGGCTAAGCGCATCCTGGAAATCACGGGCAAGGACAATCTACTGGAGGTATGGCCAAACCTCGAATTTTATGGTCATGGAGGGGTTAGCTTCAAGCCTTACCGTGAGCAGTTCAAGTCCCTCATTCCTACAGAAAAGATGTATTATCTGGAAAACTATAATGCCTCAGAAGGCTATTTTGGCCTGCAGGACCAGTCAGATTCGGACGATTTGTTATTGATGCTGGACTACGGGATTTATTACGAATTTCTACCGACCGAACGGATGCATGAGGAAAATCCAAAAACCTTGCGCCTGGATGAGGTGGAAATCGGTAAAAACTACGCGCTGATCATATCGACCAACGCGGGATTGTGGCGCTATAAAATCGGGGATACCATCAAATTCACCTCTTTGTCGCCCTACCGCTTTCAGATCTCAGGCCGTACCAAGCAATATATCAACACGTTTGGCGAAGAGGTGATCGTAGACAATGCTGAGCAGGCGCTGACTGAAGCCAGCAAACTGACCAACGCGCGTGTCAAAGATTATACAGCGGGCCCCGTATATTTTAAAGATGCTGAAGCGGGAGCCCATGAATGGGTCATCGAATTTGAGCAACAGCCCAATGACTTTAAGCGGTTTTGTGAAATACTGGATGCCAAACTACGGGAAATCAATTCTGATTACGATGCAAAGCGATTTAAGGACATGGCGCTGCGATCACCGATCATCCATAATGCGCCTGAAAATACTTTCTATACATGGATGAAATCCAGGGATAAGCTAGGTGGCCAGAATAAGGTGCCACGGCTGAGCAACAACAGGGAATATTTGGACCCGCTACTGAAAATTCTACGTGATTAAAACGGTATGATGGCTATAATTGGTTGTTGAGATTAGCCAAAAGTCGCTCCGTTGCTATTTTTGGCTAATCTCTTTCTGTTTTAGGGTTTGATTGCTGTTTTATATAAAAACACAAAAAAACCAAGGATAAAATTCACAGAAATACCTTTCTTTTGAATTTCAACTTCACGCTGTAACAATTCGCGAGTTTCACCCGATGTTACTTCATTGCTTTTGTTAAGACGTTGAGTCAATTCCATACTAAGTTTATTTTATGATAAGTGATTTTATAGCGTAACTGCAGACCAAGTGTCAATCTTTGGTCGCACAGTTTAGAGCCAAACTTTATGCCATAAATTATACTCCCAGGATTAATTAACATAAAATTAATACAATTAATTTTTGATGTAAATCAGCAGCTACAATCTACAGGAACATTTTCCGATTTATAGAAAAAGTGTAGTAAATCGGGGAATTACTGTCCCAAATAAAAGGCATCTGCCGCACCGCAAATTATCGATGTAAAGTGCGGTTTATATGTCAATTTTTCCTAACTTAGCCTAAGTAATATAAAAAATAAGATGAACGCGACAGAGAACTATTCAATTCGCGTAGAGCCAACTCAAAATTCAAGACTCTCGCAAGTAGATTTCGACAATCTAAAATTCGGAAAGATATTATCTGACCACATGCTGGTCGCCAACTATGATGACGGTGAATGGAAAGATGTCAGCGTCGTCCCTTATGGAGATATCAGTATCAGTCCTTCCATGTCTGCTTTACATTATGGTCAAGCGATTTTTGAGGGAATCAAAGCGTACAAGTTTGCAGATGGCACAGTGAGTATTTTTCGTCCGGACAGAAACTGGGAACGTTTCAACAAATCTGCTGTCCGTCTTCAGATGCCTGAAGTCCCTGAAGAGATCTTTATGGACGGGCTGAATAAGCTGTTGGACATCGATCGTGACTGGGTTCCGGCTAAAGAGGGTTCATCCTTATATATCCGCCCGTTTATGTTCGGTACCGAAGGAGCATTGGGCGTACATCCGTCAAAATCGTACAAGTTTATCATTATCACAGGTCCAGTAGGCGCTTATTATAGCAAACCGATCAGCTTAAAAGTCGAAACTTATTACACGCGTGCCGCAGAAGGCGGTGTTGGGTTCTCGAAAAATGCTGGTAACTATGCCCTGTCGCTTTACCCGACCCAGCTGGCAAATGACGAAGGCTATGATCAAATCATGTGGACCGATGCTGCTGAACACAAATATATTGAGGAAGCGGGTACAGCGAACCTGATCTTCCGCATTGGCGATTCGATTATCACTCCACACGGCGATACGATCCTTCATGGCGTTACACGCCGCACCATCATGGAGCTGGCAGAGAAGTGGGGATATCAGGCCGAACAAAGGAAAGTATCTGTTCAGGAACTGATCGACGGCATCAAAGCAGGTACCGTGTCCGAGGCTTTTGCCGCTGGAACTGCTGCTACGATTACACACATTAGCCGTATCGGTTACGAAGGACAGGATTACCATCTGCCTCCCGTTGAGGGCCGTGAATTCTCCAACAAGGTATTGCAGTATCTGAACGAGTTGCGCTATGGAAAAGTAGAAGACACTTTCGGATGGAACTATATCGTTAAATAAACGAAAACACAAGGTATAAAACGGGGCTGTCCAACAATGTTGGACAGCCCCGTTTTGTATGCGATTCTATACATGTCCCTCACAGCATCATTTCAGGATCCGATTCTCCAAAGGATTGGATTGACTTTCTGAATATCTTCTTGATACTTACGCGGCAAGCCTAATCAGTTTCGGCCAATTGACTTTCTATAAAGCGAATGATCTCCACTGTTTCCGAAGGTTGGAACCAGTGGGTATTGCCATATTTTTTAAACCAGGTGATCTGCCGCTTGGCATAGCGTCGGGAATTCTGTTTGATTTTGTCCACCGCTTCGGACAGCGACTGTTTACCATCCAGAAAGTCAAATAGTTCGGCATAACCAACGGTCAGTAAGGCAGGCTTCATCTTGTAAGGCAGCAGTGACTCGACCTCTGCCAGGAGACCAGCCTCCATCATATGATCCACACGGCTGTTGATTCGCCCGTAGAGCGCGGTACGATCCATATTCAGCCCTATTGTCAGGATGTCAAAAGGCCTTTTCTCCACCTCCTTTTTATGAAACATGGACATTGGTGTGCCCGTGGCTTCAAATACTTCCAGTGCACGGACCACCCGTTGCGGATTATCGACATCTGCCACCTCAAAATAGGCGGGATCGATGATTTTTAGTCGCTCTTTCATGACCTCAAGGCCCAGATCAGCAAGCTCCGAATTAAGTCGTTCGCGGACCTCTGCTCCCGCTTTGGGCAGGTCGTCCAGCCCTTCACATAAGGCCCGGACAAAAAGTCCTGAACCGCCAACCATAACGACAACATCGCGCTGCCGAAAAAGTTCATCCAGTTTCGCCAGCGCCTCCCGTTCAAAATCCCCTGCCGAATAGTCCTGTGTAATGTGATGGGAATTAATAAAATGATGAGGCACAGCGGCCAGCTCAGCGGCCTCAGGCTTTGCTGTGCCAATGGACATCTCCCGGTAAAACTGGCGGGAGTCTGCAGAAATGATTTCAGTTTTAAAATATTGTGCCAATGAAATAGCCATTGCAGTTTTTCCAACAGCAGTCGGACCCACAATGGCTATCAATGTTTTTCCCTTCGCCATAATCACTGCGTCAAATGCCATGGATGCATTCTCGGCCTATTATCTATTTAATATTCGTCTTCGTACCCGTTGGATTCTTCACGCTCCTCCTCGCCTTCGCCGTCTTCATCATCGCTGTCGAAGCCATCCAATTCATCCTCATCGTCCACACCGTATTGTGTATCGTCTTCCTCCACATAGTCGTCTTCTTCCACTGCATCGGAAACAGGAAAATTGGCTGCAGTCATTGTTTTCGGAACCTGTCCCACGGACTTGAACAGCGCAGGGTATTGCTTACCATCCTCCTCTTTCAGGATCTTAATCAATTCGACCTGAAAATCATAGGGACGCTCAAAATTATAGATGTAATAGAACTTCTGATGCGGATCGTCGATAAACTTGCTCAGACGGATATTTTCCATGAGCAATACTTCAGCATCCCGTTTGCGCTGAACCGGCTTATACGCAATTTCGGTTCCCTTTTTCCATTGGTCATTGCTCACATAGAACGAGGAAGAAGCCTCAGCAGCATAGCCTGTCGATTTATGGATTTCCTCATGCAAGTCTAAAAATGTACTTTTGGAAGGCATATCAATTTCACGATATACATCCTCATAGTCCTCAAAAGTAACTCTAAATCTATAAATTGCCATCTCTAAATGTGTTCTTCTTTTTTAGCAGTTTAAAATTAATACTATATTTTAAGAATTGGAAATTTCCAATGGGATTTCTTGTTTGACAGTTAAGCCTAAATCTTGGGCCTTTTGCAGGAGATAGTGATATGCTTCGATTCGCGAATTGGGAATTTCGCCTTCCAATATCGCCTCCCGGATTATGTTTTTTAGCTGCCCCACCGTGCGGCCCGGTGTCAGGCCAAACAGGATCATGATATCCTGTCCGCTGATAGGAGGCTGCCAGTTACGAATTTTGTCGCGTTCTTCAACATCTTTGAGCTTTTGTTTCACAAGCTCAAAATTCTGTCGATATTTTTTCTTTTTAAACTCATTCTTGGTTGTCACATCGGCATGGCAAAGCATCATAAGCGCTTCAATATCGTCCCCCGCCTCAAACAAGAGACGTCGCACTGCGGAGTCTGTCACGATATCCTGGGCCAGCACGATAGGGCGCAAGTGCAGCTGCACCAGTTTCTGAACAAACTTCATCTTTTCATTGAGCGGCAATTTCAGTTCGGCAAAAAGCTTAGGCACCATGCGGGCACCACGGTCTTCATGTCCGTGAAACGTCCAGCCGAGTTTTTTATCAAAGCGTTTTGTAGCAGGCTTGGCAATATCGTGCATGACGGCCGCCCAGCGCAGCCATAAATCGTCAGATTGCTCGCAAACATTGTCCAGCACTTTCAGTGTATGGTAGAAGTTGTCTTTATGTCCTTTTCCGTCAATGATGTCTACCCCATGCAGGTTGTACATCGCCGGAAAAATCAGTTCAAGCAGTCCTGTATCAAAAAGGTATTTAAATCCTACCGACGGTTTGGTGGAGAGCATGATCTTATTGATCTCATCAATAATCCGTTCCTTGGAAATGATTTTGATACGATCTTTGGTTTCGGAAATTGCGGTGATGGCCTCTATAGCAATTTTGAAGTTTAGCTGCGTTGCGAAACGAATCGCACGCATCATGCGTAGCGGATCATCCGAAAAGGTTTCTATGGGATCAAGCGGTGTCCGAATAATGCGGTGCTCGAGGTCCTTCACCCCGTTGAAAGGATCCACCAGGGCACCGTAGTCAGCTTTATTTAACGAAAAAGCCATCGCATTGATGGTAAAATCGCGGCGGTTTTGATCGTCCGCCAATGTTCCGTCTTCCACAATCGGTTTTCGGGAATTGGCACGATACGATTCTCTTCTGGCGCCGACAAATTCCACGTTTAGGCCGTCATACACCAACATGGCAGTGCCAAAGTTTTTGTACACAGCCACCTTGGTCTGCAGTTTTTCACCTAATAAGGTGGCAAATTCAATACCACTTCCCACAACAACAATATCCACATCATTTTTGAAAGGACGTTGCATCAGATAGTCCCGTACATAGCCGCCGATGACGTAACATTCGGTATTTGTCTTTTCAGCAAGCTCTTTGATGATTGTAAATATTGGATGTTGTAAATTATCGTACATAGTTAGAACAGGAGGTAAAAAACCAAACAGTTTGCAAAAGTAAGAATTTTTTCCCTAATCCCTATCTTTGGATAACTTGCGGAACGCCAATGGATTTTTGAGCAATTCAGCCTGTTCTCTACGTTTTTTAATGATATGCAATGCCGAAAAAAGTGCTTCGGCAAAGGAGCTTGAAGAGGCTAAGTTTTTCCCCGCGATATCATAACCCGTACCATGGTCAGGTGAGGTACGCACGATGGGCAAGCCGGCCGTAAAATTGACTCCAGCTCCGTTGGCGATATGTTTGAAAGGGATAAGGCCCTGGTCGTGATACATAGCCAGCACTGCATCAAATTTTTCATAAGCACCCTTCGCGAAAAAGCCATCTGCTGGATATGGACCAAAACAGAAGATTCCCTGTTCATTAGCTTTTTCTACAGTTGGACGAATGATCTGGTCATCTTCCGTTCCAATAATACCGTGGTCTCCAGCATGTGGATTAAGCCCAAGAACAGCTATTTTAGGCTTCTCGATCCAAAAATCTTTTTTCAGGGACTCATTCATTAATGTTAGCTTCTTCAAAATCGCTTCCTCGGTGATATTTGCAGCCACTTCGTGCAAAGGGATGTGTCCAGTGACAACACCGATGCGAAGTTCGTCGCAGATCATAAACATCAATACATCGTTAGCATCAACTTTTGCCTGCAGGTATTCGGTATGACCGGGGAAATTAAATCCTTCCTGCTGAATATTATGTTTATTGATCGGTGCAGTTACCAAGGCATCTATTTTACCGGCTTTGAGGTCTTCGACAGCCCTTTCCAATGACAGGAAAGCATATTTACCGCCGGTCTCATTTTCCTCTCCCAGTGTGATCTTGACATCCTCCTGCCAGCAATTAATCATATTCGCACGTTTGGGATGAGCTTGTTCGGCATCATTGATCACATTAAAACTAAAATCATTTATGCCAATAGCTTTGCGGTGAAAAGAAGCCACTTTCGTATTTCCGTAAACTATAGGTGTAAAGAAGTCACATATACGTGGATCCACCAAAGACTTGATGATCACTTCAAGTCCGATGCCATTAATATCGCCAACAGTAATTCCGATTCTTAATTTATCACTCATCCTATTTAATGCTTTGATCCAAAAATAGGGATTTTTTTTTAGTATTGGGTAGTTAGATATGACTATTGAGATTCTGGTTGCACGAGCGCGTCGCATAAAAACTGTCACCACTTTTAATTTTGACTTTTTACGCTATAAAGCTTTTAATTTTTAATTTTGTAGCATGAGCACAGTAAGAGCAAAAAAACATTTAGGACAGCATTTTTTGAACGATAAAAATGCAGCGCAACGTATCGTGGAAGCTTTGGATCCTAAACTGGGCTTTGGTCAGGTGCTCGAGGTGGGGCCGGGAATGGGCGTCCTTTCCGATTTTCTGCTACAAAAAGAAGAATATGAAACGTACCTGATCGATGTTGATGACGAGTCCATCGCCTATCTGGACGACAAATATCCGCAGCTCGGCGAGCGCCTGATCCATGGAGACTTCCTGAACTTGGATTTTTCGCAGTATTTTGGTGAGAAAATGGCCGTCATTGGCAATTTCCCTTACAATATATCCTCGCAGATCTTATTTAAGATTCTGGAAGAACGGCAACGTGTCGTGCAGATGACCGGCATGTTCCAAAAAGAGGTGGCCGAACGTTGTACTGCCAAAGCCGGCAGCAAGGAGTATGGTATCCTCAGCGTTTTTCTTCAAGCTTATTACAAAGTGGAGTACCTGTTTACGGTCAAAGCAGGCGCATTTAACCCACCGCCAAAGGTGCTGTCGGGGGTCATCCGCATGACAAGAAACGACCGTGAACAGCTGGATTGTGACGAAAAGCTATTTTGGCGGGTGGTGAAAGCCGGGTTCAACCAGCGCCGCAAGACCCTCCGCAATTCACTCTCCGGAGTTATTCCCAAAGATAAAATGTCGGACAACCCGCTATATGACCTTCGCGCAGAGCGGCTGACGGTGGATGACTTTGTTAGTCTCACAAATGAAATTGCCAGCTGCCCCTGAGATATGAAACCAAGCCAAAGCACATTCATCATTGTCGGCGGCGGGATCGCTGGGCTATGTGCCGCGATCGGCCTCCAAAAACTGGGCATTGAGGCGCATGTATATGAAAGTGCGGCCGAGCTTAAAGGAATCGGAGCTGGCTTTGGACTTGCTGCTAATGCCATGCAGGCGTTAGAACTAATGGGGCTAAAGGCAGAGATCAGCAAAATTGGTCATTATCTGGATTCCTACAATGTACTTGATCAGCACGGCCATATTCTGGTCGCGCCCAGCACGCAAACCATCAGTTCAAAATACAGGCAGGACAATTTTGCCGTCCATCGCGCTGACCTACATCAGTTTTTATTATCCAAAATTTCGCACCAACGGATCCATCTAGGCAAGCGTGCCATATCCCTCGAACGGGAACAAGGTGGGGTAAAGGTACACTTTGCCGATGGCAGCCAGACCACAGGTCACGCCCTACTGATTGCCGACGGTGTACATTCGCTGTTGCGGCAGCAACTTGTCCCCGGGTCTGCCCCCCGCTATGCCGGTTATACCTGTTGGCGGGCCACAATCGACAACAGCAGCATACAGCTGAAGAAAAGTACCGAAACATGGGGGGCAAAAGGCCGCTTTGGGATGACCCCACTCGTCGGCAACCGCATCTACTGGTATGCCTGTGTCAACAGTCCTGCCCAAAACCTCACCTTAGGAAACTGGGGTACAGCAGAACTTCTGAATAATTTTAAGGATTATCACTCCCCAATTCCGACAATATTAAAGGAAACCAATACCGAAGATCTTATCTGGAACGACATCATCGATATCGCACCATTGCAGCAACTCGCCTTTGATCAAGTTGTCCTATTGGGAGATGCTGGCCATGCCACCACACCGAATTTAGGACAGGGAGCCTGCCAGGCGATCGAAGATGTTGCTGTATTGCTGGACGAGCTGCGGACGACCCCATCCATACCCGAGGCATTCAAAGGTTTTGAGAAGCGACGGATAGACCGCGTGAGATATATTTGCAATACCTCCTGGAGGATCGGTAAAGTCGCGCAATGGGAAAATCCTTTCTTAATCGCTATGCGGAATTTCTTCATGAAAATCATGCCCAACAGCCTTAAACAGCAGCAAATAAACAATTTACTATCCGTGGACTTTATGCAAATTAACCGTAATCATGGAAACTAATATTTTGATTGTTGATGATATCCATCCTGTCATGCTCGAGAAATTTGACGAAGCAGGCATCGCATATAGTTATCAGCCGGATATCAGCCGTGCGGAAGCAGAGCAAATCATCACCAGCTATTCCGGTCTGGTGATCCGCTCTAAATTTCAGGTCGACAGCGCTTTTCTGAATTTTGCGCCAAACCTACGTTTTATTGCTCGCGCTGGTGCCGGCATGGACAACATCGATGACGAAGCCGCCGGGCTGCGGCACATTACATTGATACCGGCAAATGAGGGCAACCGCAATGCCGTCGGCGAGCACATGATCGGTATGCTATTGAGCCTGATGAACCACCTCAATCGTGCGGACCGCCAGGTTAGATCGGGACAATGGTTGCGTGAGGCCAACCGCGGCTACGAGTTGAAGGGCCGTACAGTGGGGCTTATTGGCTATGGCCACAACGGCATGGCGATGGCCAAAAAACTGTCCGGCTTTGACGTCAAGGTGCTGGCGTATGATAAGTACCGGAAGGATTATAGCGATATATACGCTACTGAGGCCAGCATGGAGGCGATCTACCAACAGGCAGATATCATCAGTTTTCATATCCCCCTCACCGGAGAAACGAAAGGGATGATCGATGAACAGTATCTATCGAAGTTCGAAAAACGGATATTCTTTTTGCTCGGTGCGAGGGGAGGCATTGTGGATGTGTCAGCAGTATTAAATGGCCTTGATAAAGGGAGCATACTCGGAGCAGCCTTTGATGTACTTCCGATAGAGAAATTCCCAAAATTGGCCGAACAAAGCTGGTATAAGGATCTTATCAGCCGCGATAACGTCATCCTTTCCCCACACGTGGCAGGATGGACATTTGAAAGCTATTATAAGCTGTCGGAGGTCGCCGCAGATAAGATTATCGCTTTTCTAAGGTGATCCGCATGCTTTATTATTCTAGAAAAAGTTATCATGTGATAAGGCCATGACGGTTATGTTCTAGCTGGCGTTATTACAAGCCATAAAAAAGAACAACAATCAAAAATTGGAGCACGAGGCTACCGTCCAATAAATAGGCATAGTGATAATGTTCCCGGGATTTGAATACGGCCAGTTTGAGGAGAGCCAGTATCAGCAGGTTGGTCAGGATCAGTCCTATCTTGATCGGCATCAGATAAGGTGCAATCAGTATAAAAAGGCTATGCAATACCAATAGCGTGTATGTAAGATTCTTTGCTTTTTGTTCGCCCAGCATATTAGGCAGCGTCCGCAGGTGATAATACGAATCCTGCTGGATATCGCGGATATCGAAAGGCAGTGTACAGATAATCAAAAATATAAATTTGAGCACACATAATACCATAAATACCCAATGGTCGACGGTAATACCTGTATTGGCCAGCTCAACGTAAGGGAGCACCACACTGCTGCACACCCAGACCAGAGCAATGTGGAAAATCTTAGCTCCCGGAATCTGCCGGAGGCCCACTTTCCGGTCATGGAAAGTAAACAAAGGCATACCGTACAACAGGCTCAACGCGCCAATGAAACCCAAAAATAGGAATGAATACAAGTGGATATGCCATAAGCAATAAGCAAGCAGGGCCAGAGCGATGACATTATTGCACCACATCACCCATTCGTGATTAAAAATCCAACGCGTCCGCGGAAATTTTGACTGCTTCGGATTTTTGGGTTTGGACCACCATAAGCTAAAATTGTAGAGCAGTAAAGTCGCCGTACCTTCAATCAGGACAATATACCAATTGATCGGCCGTTCAAAGATAATATAGGTCAGTGCACATTGCGCCATGGCAGCCAGTGCAATCAGAATATTCGTATAAATGCTGACATAGAATATCTTTCTGAGAAAGGACATTTGCATTAAATCTTATTGCAATATAACAATCTTGATAGATAAAAGTAGTTTAACATTATATTAAACTTCAAATTGTTGATAAAATGGGCAAAAACCGCTAAATTGTACACCGAAATTGAAATATTAAAAACAATTTCGCAACGATAACTATATAAAATAAAATAATTCATAATAACCCTAATAAGATGAGCCTACAAATAAAATCATTTGAAGAATATCAGCGTGAGTATAAGCGAAGTGTAGAACAACCCGAAGAGTTTTGGGCGAGCATTGCGGATCATTTTTTCTGGAAGAGAAAGTGGAACAAAGTGCTTAACTGGAACTTTGAGGAACCAAATGTCAAATGGTTTGAAGGTGCTAAATTGAACATTACGGAAAATTGCCTTGACCGCCATATCTATGCAAATGGAGACAAACCAGCCATTATCTGGGAGCCGAACGATCCGAATGAAGCACATCGTATCTTATCGTACAAGCAATTGTTGCAGAAGGTGGAGCAATTTGCCAACGTATTAAAAAACAACAATATCAGAAAGGGCGACAGGGTCTGTATCTATTTACCTATGGTACCCGAACTGGTGATTGCGGTACTTGCATGTGCACGTATCGGTGCTATTCATTCCGTAGTTTTCGGTGGATTCTCGGCCCGTTCGATTGCCGATCGCATTATTGACGCTGAGTGTAAGCTGATCGTCACCTCAGATGGAAGCTACCGCGGTAACAAGACCATTGGTCTTAAAAATATTGTGGACGACGCCCTGATGCAGTGTGATACTGTCGAAAAGGTAATTGTATTGACCCGTACCCGTACACCTGTATCCATGATCAAGGGACGTGATGTATGGTGGGAAGACGAGATCAAGAAAGTAGAAACCCAAGGCAATCCCGCCTGTCCTGCTGAGGAAATGGATGCCGAAGATACTTTGTTCATCTTATATACTTCCGGCTCTACCGGCAAGCCAAAAGGTGTAGTACATACTTGCGGGGGCTATATGGTCTATACAGGTTACACGTTCATGAACACCTTCCAGTACCAGCCCAACGATGTATTTTTCTGTACAGCGGATATTGGCTGGATCACGGGACATAGTTATATCGTCTACGGACCACTTTCTCAGGGTGCCACATCATTGATGTTTGAAGGTATTCCGACTTTCCCGGATGCCAGCCGTTACTGGGATATCGTGGATAAATATAAAGTCAATATCATCTATACCTCACCGACAGCATTGCGCTCGCTAATGGCCTTTGGTGACGAGTATGTCGACAAAAATGATCTTTCTTCATTGCGGGTGCTGGGCTCGGTGGGCGAACCTATCAATGAAGAAGCCTGGAACTGGTTTAACGAAAAAGTAGGTAAAAAGAACTGTCCGATCGTTGATACCTATTGGCAAACCGAGAACGGGGGCCACCTAATTACATCTTTGGCGGGTGTCACACCTGAAAAGGCCAGCTACGCGATGTTTCCGATGCCGGGCATTCAACCTGCACTGATGGATGAGAGCGGCAAAGAAATCGAAGGTAATGATGTCACTGGCAACCTATGTATCAAATTCCCATGGCCGGGCATGCTGCGCACGACCTGGGGTGATCACGACCGCTGCAGACAGACCTACTTCTCTACATACAACAACATGTATTTCACAGGAGACGGTTGCTACCGCAGCCCCGAAGGGTATTACAAAATCACAGGCCGTGTAGATGACGTGCTGAACGTATCAGGACACCGGATCGGTACAGCGGAAGTTGAAAATGCCATCAATATGCACGCCGATGTCGTAGAGTCGGCCATTGTGGGTTATCCCCACGCCGTCAAAGGACAGGGTATTTATGCTTATGTGATTGCCAACCACCACACTGACGCAGAAGCGACGAAGAAAGATATCATGGAGACCGTTTCGCGTATCATCGGTCCGATTGCCAAACCAGACATCATCCAGTTCGTCAGCGATCTTCCCAAGACAAGGTCAGGAAAAATCATGCGCCGTATTCTACGCAAGATCGCCGAAGGAGATGTCAGCAACTTGGGGGACACTTCCACATTACAGGATCCAACCGTAGTGGAAGGCATCATTCAGGGCGCTGAAAGTCTGAAAAAATAATACCAAAACAATTTCACAAATACCTTTAACAGAAAAGCCTCCCCAGCGGAGGCTTTTCTATGATATGCTTTTACTTCGATTACAGTGATTGAAAAAAAAGCGTCAAATAGGTTCAAAATTTATTAAAAGTATTTTTAATACCGCATGGAAGTTCAATTATCGGGTAGAATTTAAACGAATGGGAAGCGTATAGCGGACATTAACAGGCTCGCCTCGCTGAATACCCGGTTTCCACTTTCCGGCCTGTTTCACCACACGGATTCCCTCTTCTCCCGTACCATAGCCTAGGTCCTGTTTCACAACGAAATCCTTCACATTCCCTTCTTTGTCGACAGTGAAATCAATCTCTACCGTACCACTTACGCCTCTTGCTAAGGCTTCTTTAGGATATCTATAATGACTACTAATAAATCCCATCAACCGGGATATCCCACCACGATATTGTGGATTGACCCGATAAGTGGTGGAATCATACTTAATGATTTCCCCACTGGCTTTCATTTTCAGCCCTGCTAGAAGCTTGTCTTTGCTGTAATTTTCTACGGTTGAACTTTTACCAAACTTTCCTTTCCATTCACCTTCACGCATGCTATTAAGCATCTGTCCCTCTTCGTAGTCATTATCATACTTAAAGCGAATATAACCATTACCGTTTTCGAGCGTTTTATTTTTTAGTGAGTCATAATAAACCACATAAATAGGTTTTTGGACCTTTATTTTCCCTTTTTTATCAACATAATTGGGATAGAAAACGATCATCTCCAGTGTATTGTTAGGGTATAAATAAAATGCAGAATCAATCAGTCGGCTATCACTGCTATAATTTTCCAGGCTTTTCAATTTTCCGTCTTCGTAAAATTCATACTTCGTCCCTAGGTATTTAAACGACGGTTTTGGGGTTTTACTATCTACCTTTAATTTGATAGAATCGTTCCGCGTGTAGAATTCTTCAATGGTATAATACCGTTCTTTTTGATCTCCAAGTACATGAACAGTTCTGGAGAAATGAGCCGAGTCCTGATGTTTCGTTTCTTCACCATCTAGTTTATGGTAAGTAGTAAAAGAAACCTGGGCTAGCGAACCAAAATGATAGAAAATGAGCAACAAAGAGCAGATCAGTTTTGCCGAAAATTGTAAATAATGCTTCATACTAATTATTAATCTGAAAGCAATTTAACACTTTTTATGCGCAACCTAACAAACTGCAGATTAAATAATCACTAATCATACCGATCGCACTGCAATGAAACATATTGAGTTTTCCACACTATGTTAACAACCATGTGAATAAGTCAAAATCAGACGGCCTAACTGTTTTTAATACCTGATAATACAGCTTCCCTTGCATATCATCTTTCAGTGTGCGCTGAATTTAGCCTTTTATGTGCCTACTGGGTTTGAAAAGGTCATTAAGTCATCCCTAGGACCAAGGATGCACATTTGCTAATGCTTGCGCTGTAGCAAAAAAGGCCACATCATCACGACGTGGCCAAAAATAAACATATGAATTTAATTAAACAGTTTCTATTTATAAGCGTTGACAGAACTGGAGACTTTCCAAGCACCACCCTCGTTGATCAATGTGACCAGATCAGTTTTTGTGAAATCCTCAAATTTCATGGTTATGCGGGCAACCATATAATTTTCAGATTCTTCCAAGATTTCTGCATTGGTGCTACAGTTCAATTTTTCACCCTTTTGTTTTTTCAGGAAAGAAATCACTTCCGAGCGTTTATTGGTCCGTGCATTCTTGCCCTGGATCTTTTGGCTAAAATCTGCTGCAAAAAGCTGTTCCACACCATCTGAAGCACCTTCAGTCATTACAGACAGGTAAGTATCAATCGCTAAATCGGCTGTCGACAAGTTCAATCCTTTTCCGGGATCCTTTGCTGCCATGCTCATGGTGGATACCGCAATTAAAGCAGCGGCGGCGAATGTTTTTATTAAAGTTTTCATAATTGCTATACTTTATAGTGTTAGTTTTTTTATCTCTTTTCTAATTGTCGCAAGGATCTGGATTTTGTTGCATCATTTTCCTCTTAGATTATGATTCAAAAGTAAGACAGTGCAACATGCGATTTTATTACATTTAGATCAATAGCACGGAAAAGTCGGTGAATAGCGGGATTGGAGCGGTGGAAGATAGCATGAAGGAGCAGCTTGCAATCTTCTGCGTAGCAATGAAGCGTTCGCATATTCTTCGGAAAGGAGTAACACGTGAAGTTAATTAGAAGTATTCCCAATTGGTGACATGGGGATATCTAGCAGTAATAAGGTGTTTAATAGTGTTTCCTTACCAGCAACAGAAAAGGATATTCTTTTTCCATTATTCAGACGCACATACATGATGCTCGGGGCATCAGAAATAAAACCCCAGCCATATCGAAAACTGTATCTAACCCCCCAACCTCCAAAATCCTTTAATGCTGATATATCATATATCTGAATACTCGAGATTTCATTCAGCTGATAAGTGCGTTTGAAAATATACATCACCGAATAACGGAGTCCCTTATTATCTATTTTAATTTTGACCTGATAAAAGATGAGAAGCGCGCCAACGAATAGCAAAATTAGGTGAACACTAAAGGGTACTTCAGCAAATAAAAAAAGTAAAATATATAGTACTACAAATAGTACAATTGCTATTTTCGGCATTTTTAACTCTTCTTGGAACACGGTATTCTTCATAATCTTTGGTTTATCTTTTTCGATCTCGCCACCTGAATACTGGCGGTGGTAGTATAAAAAATATCCTTCATTTCAAAAAAATAATTATCTTTAAGTAAGCCAAATTTTAAACTTCTAATACAATAATTCGAATTATGAAAGCTTACTTAAACAAGAAATCTCCATTAGCATTGATATTGAATATCGTTACCGCATTATTCTTACTCAGTCAAATGCCTCAGCATATCCTAATACATCAAGATGCCAAGATACTGAAAATTATTTCAGTAATATTAGTTGATATTTGTGCTATTGCAATTCTGATCTATTCGCTATATAGACTTATCTTTGATCGGATAAAATCCTAGAAAACGCAGCAGTTTATAAAAACATGAAAATCAATTATTAAGATCACGAACATGAACACAATTTTATTAAAGATCTATCAGTTTTTTACGACAACCACTATAGTCGGAATATCTATAACTGGATGGGTTAAAATAATACTTGCTTTTCTTCTGTTGGTTATAGGTATAAAGGATAGACACCACCTAACCATTTGGATCGCACTTCTGTTTATTGTAGCAGAATTGAATGTCCGTATTTTCTCCAAAAGAAGCTCAAAAATCATCAAGGAGAAGTAGTATATAACTACTTCTCCTTGATGATCTCAATTGAAGGATTAATCAATTGTAATTTACCAATAAATTCGGCAGGTTTTTCTGGGCAAATGAAGAGATTGTCAATCTGATTATAATGCAAGATCATTCCCTTTCTATACGGCCTTAATATAGTTAATCGCATTGTCCCAAACCAGTCAACCTTATCCTTTTCTAGTCTTCTAATCGTTGTAATATTCAAAGATTTTGTTCCTGAAATACTTCGAATTAATAGTTTATCTCCTTCAATCCAATATCGATTAAAGAAAAACGTAAAATACCAGGTTACAGCCAATATGAGAAAAAGAAATAAAGTGCCCATATAAAGCCCCTGCTCAATGTCTTCATAAGACAACATAATGATAAATCCTATCATTGCAACTCCCCAGATGTAACTACCTAGAGTAATACTTGTTCTATATGTATCCTTCATAAATTAACACTTCATTAAGATGTTTAGAGATTGAATTTATTGTTCCTTTATAGAGATAATGCATGAATTAAAGTAAAAAATTGGCTGCCTACAGAATAGTACAGCCAATTCTCAACATTTATTAATAAACTAGCTTTTCCAACAATCTAATACAACCAGGTAAAATAATAATCTGGATTGTCAACACGAGTAAATTTCACTGCTCGACCAAATGTAGGATCACTTACAAATGATAATTTAAACTCCTTATCCTTCATGTTTGCAAAAAATGAATTATTCATGTAAGGAACAATAATACCACCATTACCATTGTCTGCAGCTAGCGAAACAAATTTGAAATATCCCGTAGCTTCATCAATTGAATATTTCATAATATATGTTGCTGAAAAACCAGTTGTCCCTTGATAGATATTTGAAACAGCCGAGATTTCATTTCTAGCACTTACAAAAGTATAAGTCGTGTTACCAATAGTCAAATTATAGCCTGAGTTCTTAGATAGATTAAGATATTTGTTCCAATCAGCGATGAAGGAGTTTGACCAAGTAATCATCGGCAGATATTGTGAGTAACTAAATGGCCCCGGCACAGCAAAAGAAGTAATAGCTTTACCAATTTTATATTCTGGAGGAAGAATGTAATCTGGAGATTTATAGATATCATATGTTTTACCACTACGTGTCTGAAGCTTATATACATCTCCAGATTTAATTATCCCCGAAAAATATTCTCCGTTGTATTCCACATCATTTAACATCCGGATACTTTCACCCGCAATATAATAGTATTTAAGCTCAATACCAGTAACGGTATTATTAGGCATACCTATAAAGCTAATCACTTTGCCGTCAACATTTAGACCAATCTCAGTTTCAACATCTCCAACTTTAGCAACAGGTATACCGTCAGCAAAATATTCATTAAAACTTTCGATCTCAGATAGAAACTTTTTGTCTTCATATTTTTTTGCTTCTTCAGCTGTTGCCTTAATCAATATCAATGGATTTTGATATTTCTTTCCTGAGAATATTGCAGAATCACCTGAAAGACGAATAAATTCGAACTCTACGTCGCTTTGGAACCCAGCTCCAGGCGCTCCTCCAGCTACTTCTGGAACAGGATCTTGTAATACTGAAAGATAGGTATAAGTATCGAAAATCAGAGTCCCTTTCATCCCCCACTTAAGACGATATGTAGACGTTTCTGGGCTCACAGCAAACTCCTTAGCTAAATCACTATACATCAAAACCTTATCATCTTCCGTAAACCTCATATAATAACCGAATCCGCCTGAGGCTGATGTTCCCATACCCGCAATCCAACCATTTGGTGCTGAAACCAAAGCTGTTTTCCATTTCGCCAGTTCCTCCGAGATTCGTTCCTCAGGCGCTTCGCCGAAAACCAACTCGTTTTTTTCTTTTGAACAGCCTAAAAACAGGATGCTCAAAAGCGCTATATAAAATATCTTTCTCATCTGTTTATTTTAAAACAATAGGACCATAAAAATAATTACTCGTTGTCCCGTCCACATAAAAACCACCAAATTTTCCAAAATTTGGATCTGATGCTGTCATTGTCGTTGGGAAGAATGATGCGACAAACACTCTATTAGTTAAATAAGGTAATATATATGTTTCAAATCCTAACTTAACAGAAGCTATTGCGCCATTGCTATATGTAGTCCCACTTCCCTCAGGCAACAGTTTTGTGAATTTAGTCTGTCCTGTCGCATAGTCCACAGACAAATTGAAATCGTAATCGGCATAATATGGTCCTGCTCCTGCATTTGTCTTAAATTCGCATCTAAACGTTAACTTTGTTGCACTAGCGAAAATTAATTGAATATTTTGTACAGCCCAACCATTCGTTGACATAATGTTCTTATAATTATCGTAGACTGTTTGGAATGAACTCGATTTACCATAAGTTGTGTAATGTGACGCATCTGGATTAAAAGTAAATGACGCCACCTTGTTCCCGATCAGATAAGCCTTAAATGTCTTCGTTTGATCTACTGGATCTGTAGCCCCATATTCCTCTTTCAATACACGTTGAACTTCAGCCTGTAACGCACGATAGTCGATATTATAATAATCTTTAAAATAGGACACCACAAGTTTCTCCTTTTCCCGCAATTTTGCCGCTGCTGCAGGGCTTGTTGTTGCGCAGTAATTGTCAAACCAAACCTGTCCTTCAACAAGTAAATGGGCATTCATCTCAGCAAAATCTTCACCGAAAGAACTTCTGGAATATTGGGATACAAAACCCAAACTCTTAGCTACTGCTGCAGTATTTGCTGCTCCGGTCCAATCCGCTGTATAATCTGCTTTGCTTATTTGCTCAAATGCTGGCGGAATAACAATATTCTGATTTAAAATATGGGTAAACTCATGATGAATTGTACGCACCGGACGTTTTACTGCAGTAGGATTATTAAAGTCCAGGCTGTTCAATTCATACAATACAATCCGTCTACCGTTATCAGCAGTCCCCAGCGTAATGGATCCATTAGTATTATAAGATGGTGACCCATAAAGCACAAACTGTTTTGGCGTATAAGTCTTAATAAATGTTTTCCCGCCGATCTTTTCATAGGGTTGCAGATAGGTGGTCAACACCGCGTTCATCATGGGTTCTACTTGTTGAAGATAAACGGGAGAGATATCTCGGTTGACATCCGTAAAATTCCTTTCGAAACGATAGACCGTCTCAATATTATATGGATTGACTAAATTGCTAGTTAGCCATTTGTCTACATCATTCTGCGCTGTAATATCCGGATTATACTTTGTGAGATCTACAGTCAGATTATCGTTGTCTTTGCTACATGAAAGCAAACTGCCCAGAGCAAAAACACATATCATGTAATTAAAAAATCTTTTCATAATTTGTAATGATTATCTAGGGTTCAACTCAATACCAGCCAATGTACTCTCTTGTGGGATCTGAAATACTCTACGCGGATCTTCTGGCGACAATGTTTCAAAAGTCTCTGCACCACTTACATCAATATGGTTATGCACAACGGGAATGCGGTGTCTCAAGACATCAAACCAGCGCATCCCTTCACACAACCAACCAATCTGCTTAAACTGGAGTACGGTCTTCAATAGCGCATCTTTATCATCCGAAACATTGAAATAGGTTTTCGATTTTTCTGCGGTCACAGCATGCGTCGTACTATTGTAATTTACCACACGTACACTTACAAATTCATTCAGATCTCTCAACGCATTGGTAAAATCACCTTTTTGAATATACGCTTCAGCTCTATTCATTAGGCCTTCATCAGCTATAAACAACGGCTGCATAATATATGGGTAACCAATCCCTGCTGCGACGTTGGTATAATAGAAATACTCCTTAAAAACATAGGTTGTATAATTGTTGTCTGACCAACGCAAACCTTTATTGTAAAAAGGGGCACCACAAGCAGTGGTTTTATTGTAAACACCATTGAAAATAGCTGTACCAAAGCCGTATCGTGGATTGCCACCGACATTGCTTCTTTGGTAAGTTGAATACGTGTTAGCAAGCAAAATATTATAATTCTTATCAGCTTTTGTTAACTCGGTACGGAATTCCTCTGAGGTGTAGTTCCTTAATGTCGTGTTCCAAGGCCTCAAATAGGTGAGATAAGCTCCATTGGGGACAGCCAGATTTGCATGTTCAATGACCTTATCCCAATCACCTTTGAAAAGAAAAAACCTCGATGCGAACAAATGGGCGGCAGCCGGCGTAAAATGATATTTTGGCACTTGCCAAACACCTCCGTCCAAAAGCGACATTCCTTCTTCAAGATCCTTTTGGATATTTTCATATACCGATGCCACTGTACCGCGCTCATATTTGGGTAGGACGTCTGTCTCGGGCTTTAGAATATAAGGGATGCCAGGAGAAGAATTTGGCTTGCCAATCTCATACGCTTGGGCAAAAAATGTCACTAGCATAAAGTGACAATAGGCGCGGGCCACCAATGCTTCTCCCTTATATGGATTAGCAGCGATTCCCATATTATGTTCCTCAATTGCTGCTAAGGCTTGGTTAGCATTATTAATGGCTTCATAACAAGTCTTCCAATACTGAGTCGGCGTATTCGTTCCGTCGTCAACGATGTCTTTCCAGTTATAAAGACTGACAAATGGCTCGTTATTGTGGCCTACGTTAGGTCCTTTATCCACCGCATTATCCGAGTATGTCTCTGCCATCGCCAAATAATCGTACCCTGGATATGCAGATCCCACTAATTGAGCAACTTTCTCTACTGTATTTATATCCGTACGCATATCCGGTTCTTCATCTAGAAATTTATTGCAGGACGAAAAAACAGTTGCTCCACATATAAGCGCCAATATTATATTTTTATTTCTTTTCATTTTTACAGTCTATTAAAATCCAACTTTTAGTGAAAAAGTATATTGTCTAGGGATAGGCATTGCAACCCCACCGTTATTGAAAAACTCCGGATCTGCGCCATTTAGCTTTCTATCCGAATAGAGCAAGGCAATATTATTTCCAACCAATGCAATCGAAGCAGTACTTAATTTAAGTTTTGAAGTGATTGATTTAGGAATCTGATACGATATACTGATATTTTTCAGGCGAATAAAATCACCTTTGGCAACGCGTTCTGTCGAGTAGTTGTAGGCGTTGTACGGATATATCGCATCAACAGTAGATCCATCAGCCGCATATACTCTGGCACCTCTTGAGAAGGCATCTAATATCGACGGTATATTTGTCCTTGTTTCATCACCAGGCATAATCCAACGATTCGCGATATCGCGTGACATTGATGTCATATCATCATAGGTGGCTGAAATTGTAGGCTGTAAACGCACAAAGTTTCCTGCCGAAAAGGTAAATAATGCTGATAAGGTAAAGTTTTTATAGCTAAAGTTATTGTAATAACCTCCGGTAAATGTTGCATCCACAGGGCCGTGATATTTAAGATAATCGACTGTGTTGTCTTGGAGCCAAATATATGTCTCATTGCGTTCCCCATTTACACCCACATAAGTTGGGTATCCATATTCGGGATTCAAGCCATCAAACTGTAGCGAAAATAGTCCGCGTTGTGCGTAACCTTTCATTGCTCCGCCCTCAGCTTTAACCAAGGACCAAATGTTTGGATTAACTTCAAGTTCTGTAATCTCGTTTTTGTTGATTCCGAAGTTAAATTGTGTTCTCCATCTAAAATCTTGGCTTTTGACAGGGTTGCCTGCGACAGTCAACTCAAAACCATGAGCTTTCATTTTTCCGTAATTGGCATTCTTTTCGTATTCTCCACCGATACCTGAGGTTCTTATTGTTCCAATAAGATCGAAGATATTCCTTTTATAATAATCGAAAGTGATATCTATTTTATTGAATAATGCGAAATCAGCACCGATATTCAACTCGTACAGTTTCTCCCAGGTCAATTGGTCGTTTGCCAATCCACTATTATAGATCAGTGACTCTTTTTCATTCTCATATGGCCGTTTCGCGATCGTGCTATAAAACACCGCAGCAGAGTTACTCGCATTGCCCATATTAGCCACTAATCCATATGTACCCCTGATTCTGGCGCCCGACAGAACCGGTTTTACCGACTCAAAGAATCTTTCACTATCTATATCCCAGGCTCCTGATAAATTCCATGTAGGTAACCAACGTGCTGTGCGGGATTTCCCCATTTTATTAGACCCATCATAACGGAATGTACCATTTAAACTATATTTATCATTAAAATTATATGCTCCGCGCACAGCAAAACCAACTTGCCGGTCTTTCCCGTAGCCCATACCGAAGTATGGATCTCCGCCTTCTATCGCCTTCTTAAAATAACGATAATTTGGGTTTACAAGTCCGCCGTTCTCGTATTGATAACCAACACCGTCGTAATCGGAATTTTGGCGGTCCGCAGTCCGCAATTCCATCGTTGAAAATACATTGATCTTATGCTTTTCAATGGTTTTGTTGAACTCTAAATCCTGCCTAAAATAATACGACTTAATATTGTTGAGTACGGTATTAAAGAAACCTCCTTCAGGCAAAACAACTATTTTTGGATCATTTGGGAAATCAGGGTCATCATATAAGAAGATATTGCCTTCATTGACAGTAGGATTAGCGTTGGCGCGAAATGCCATTGCCATATTGGAATTGTCCCTTATATAATGTTGTCGTTCCGATTTGGCGTAACGGTAGGCTGCGTTGGCTGAATAAGTAAAGTCAGGAAGAAATCTGTACTTTATTCCTCCTTGGACTTTTAGATCCATCATATTTAAATTAAGATAATTATTCTCCAGCTCATTGATAATATTAAACGGAGCATAATTCCGGGTAAAATATTCCAAACTGCCATCCTCATTATAAGGAGTAATCAAACGGCTGGTATTTAATGCATATGAATATGGATTGATATCAAAGTCGCGCGAGTACTTACCATATACCGGGTCAGACTGACGGGTCAACGTTCCTGGAGATCGCTGATCACGGATGGAACCATTCACCAATAATTCAGCACTAAACTTGTCACTCAACTGAAAGTTATTGCGCATGTTCGCAGTATAACGTTGTACATTATCACCAATGGTCATACCATTGTCATTCGTGTAACTTGTCGAAAAATATGTCTGTGCTTTCGACGTTCCAGTTGAAATACTGATAGAATGCTCTTGCAACAAAGAGTTTTTAAATAAAACATCAAACCAGTTGGTATTTGCCTGTGCATAACGGGTGAGATAATTTAATCGGTCCTGCACTGTGTTTTTCAACCCAAAGGAATCTGTATTCGGATCGTAGAGATACATTTGGTTATACATTTTGGCAAAGATACCTCCGTTCATTGCATTGGCTACCGAACTATGGTTATAATAACCCTTATTTTCCATTTCCAGCAAAACAGACATTTGTTCCGCGGAATTCATAATATCAAATTGGTTATAGTTCGGCTTCAGGTAGGTAGTGAACGTTCCAGAGTAATTAACATTGGGCTTACCTTCTGTATTTTTTCCTTTTTTGGTATTCACCACAATTACCCCATTCATCGCTCGAGCCCCATACATCGCTGTTGCCGCAGCATCTTTAAGAATGGTAAAATCCTGAATATCGTCCGGATTTAATCCTGCAACAGACGAACCAATTAAAGTGCTTGCGTCACCCGTAGACAGTGCCTCGTTCGAAATATTCACAACGTCTTCTAAAATAATACCATCGACAACCCATAACGGCTTGTTATCTCCGGAGAGGGAGGTTGCTCCACGTACTCGAATCTTAGGAGCTGCTCCAAATGTACCGGACACATTTTGAACAGATACCCCGGCTACTTGGCCTTCTAACATTCTTGAAACATCGGGAACCCCACTTCGTTCGGCATCCTTTGCATTCACTTTTGAACTTGCCCCCGTGAATAACTTACGATCTATATTCTGATAACCCGTGGCGACAACATCGACCACATCCAACTGGTTATCTAAAGACTTCAACACTATGGACACTGTAGCTCGTCCATCTACAGCGACCTCAGTTCCTGCATACCCTATATACCTTACTACTAAGGTAGATGCCAAAGAAGCATTCAGCTTAAATCGTCCCTGTTCATCGGTCTGCGTAGAAATTGAAGTTCCTTTGACTGTTACTGTAGCGCCACTCAATCCTTTTCCGTCTTTATCTTTGACTGTTCCCGAAATGGATTGTTGTTGGAGGCCTGAGGAGACTGTCGTACTACCGTTCTTTACATTACTGTTGACTGAGATCGTATTGGCAATAATCTTGTATTCTATATTATTAGCTTTTAATACGGCGTTCAGCGCTTCTTCAACAGACGCATTTTTGACATTAACGGAGATTCGTGCTTTTGCGTTCAGATTTTCACTGTAAAGCACCCGTAGATGGGACTGCTTGGAGATCGCAGAGAGTGCTTCTTCAATGCGAGCATTGCGCAAATTCAGGGTAACCTTTTGCGCCGTTCCCTTAGCATGCACGCCCGTCACAAAGGCGAACAGAAGACATGTACTAATTTTCATAATACGTAATGGTTTGCAAAACCGTGGATCTTGTGGGATCAAGAACCACCTTTTGCTAAATGGTAAGTTATTCATACATTTACACTTTGTGGTTAATTAGGGTTTAATTGTTCAATTCAAGATCTAGGACCTGATAATCACATTTTCTGAACAGGGATGCTGCAACATTCCTGTTCTCTTTTTTAGGTCATTGTACTTAAGTATTATTTTTTCATAGGCAGATCAATTAGGTTGGCTGAAATTCTATATTTAAGTTTTAGTTGCTATAATTAACTTCTTACCGTCGATCTCAAATTTAAGGTCACTGACAAAGGATAGCATTTCCAGCACCTGTGACAGCTTTACATCGCGTTCGATACTACCAGTATATTCTTTATCCATTTGGACATTTCCGCGAAATGTGACATCTAAATCGTACCACCTGGATAATTGATGTGCAATAGCGGTAATCGTTTCCTTCTTGAAATAAAACTCATTATTGTGCCATGCGAGATCATGGGTCAAATCTGCTTTTCCTTTGACTAAATTGTCTTTGAAAGAAGAGGCGTATTCGCCAGGAAATAATTCGACTCGTTGGTCATTTTGCCTGACTTCCACCCTTCCTTCCGCCAATGTCGTACGCACTACATCCGAATAGGCATTGACGTTAAAATGTGTACCCAATACTTTAATTTCATTTCCTTTTGACTCTACGATAAACGGATGCCCTGGTTTTGGCACCACTTCAAAATAAGCCTCACCGTCCAAAACGACCCGCCGTTCATTCACAGAAAACTGAGAGGGAAACTTCAATTGCGATAGCGCATTTACCCACACCTTCGTTCCATCAGCTAAGGTCATCTTATAAAAACTTGCCTTTGGAACGATCAGTGAGTTGTATTGCAAGGGGATAGCTGTTTCGGTGGCTTTAACAATAAGTTCGTTACTATTGCCGATCAAGTTATTATTGTTGGTCAACGTTTTGGTGGAGTCGTTATTTAAGGAAACCTTCGTACCATCCGCCAAAACCAGGACTGCACCACTTGTAGCTGGCGCTATGTCTTGCTTCTTTGACACATATATACGCTCTTTAGCTTTTGGTACCGCGTTATGATAAGTATTCCATAAAAGAGTAGTACCCAACAAAAAAACAATAGATGCCGCTACTCCCAAGGACCATCTCCTGAACGACTTTGACTCTTTATACTTCTTAGCGTTCAATCTAGCCCAAGCCTTGTTGACATCCAACTGCCGAATAATACCCAGATCCTCCTCAATGTGCTTGGCTTGATGAAAGGATTCTAAAAATTGTCTATTTTTTGGGTTAGCCTTGAGCCAATTGTCAAGTTCTTCCTGTTCCTCCGCAGCCAGTTGACCACAAAGAAATTTTTTGATTAAATCGGTGATATGTCCTGTATTTTCTTTCATTGATTACAATAAAGAAACGCAAGACATAAAAAGGGGTGACAGGAATTTAAATATTTTTTAATAAAAAAATAATAAAGGGAATAAACTCGGGATTTAAACGCTTCAACAACATTTTCATGCCCCGTTGTTTTTGCGTTTTGACGGTATTGATACTGATCTGTAATTCTCGGGTAATCTCCAGGTTCGATAGTCCCTCTAAATACCCTAGCCGAAAGACCTGCTGACACGAGCTGGGCATTTGCTCTATGATTTTATAGATCTCCTGAATGACTTCGCTATGGATCATATTCAGTTCCAAAGCAATATTGTCCTCTTCGGTAAACCCCACAATGTTCCAATATTTTTGTCGCACTTTTTCATGCCGAATATGGTTATAACAAGCGAAGCGCACGGCCGTATAGAGATAATTTTTTATCGCAATCTCATTATCGCTTACCTGATCGGTGTTTTTAAAGTACGAAATAAAGGAATCCTGGACCAAATCTTCTGCTACAGAGAGGTCCCCAACTATCTTCCATGCAAAATGGCATAGCCCATTATAGTGTGTCTTAAACAATACTTCTTCTTTTTGCATAGTTAGGTCACTTGCATTCTCATTTATCTATCGTAATGACGATAGATGAGATTCTTATTTAGGGTAAAAGAACACATCTCCTCGAAGATGTTTAATAATTGTATTGTAAAAATGCTCATTTAATTTGTGAATAGCAAAAATATTTTAGCAATAGTGCCTTCCGCTATAATTAGACTTGCAGACTCATACTCTTTTTAGAGAGATAAGGAAAATAAATGCTGTATTCGAAAATAAACCTGGCAAAAGCGCATCAGTAACTTCACTTTTTTCCGATTTTTTTGCTATATTGTAAACTTTCCGAAAATCTCCGCACCTCTATAATACTCAAGGTTGAGAGCAATGCCAGAGACATTATGGAAAGGTAACAACATCATCTTAATAAAATTAAACAAAGACTGAATGCTATTTACTGTTTTATCAGGGTTAATAACATCGAGCCTTATTGTTCCATTTGGTCGGTTCCTCAAAACCAGATGGGGTTTTATTCTCGCATTTTTACCGGTACTTTTATTTTTATACTATCTGAAATTTATTGTACCGATCGGACAGGGATCTCATTTTGTGCAATCCACCCCCTGGGTACCTTCCCTGGGCATCAATCTGGACTTTAAGTTAGATGGTCTTTCCCTGCTCTTTACCCTGCTGATCACTGGCATTGGTGCCTGCATATTTTTTTATGCAAATGCTTATCTCAAGGGCCATCCCTATATCGACCGTTTTTTTGGTTATCTCTGCCTGTTTATGTCGGCGATGCTGGGTCTGGTACTTTCGGACAATATGCTTCTGCTGTTCATCTTCTGGGAGCTGACATCCATCAGTTCTTTCTTTTTGATCGGATTTAACAACGATATTAATGATTCAAGAAAAAGTGCACTAACCGCCCTTTCGATTACCGGACTTGGTGGCTTTTTCCTGCTTGCCGGATTTATACTGACCGGAAGTATCGCGGGCACATACAGTATCACCGAGCTGGCCGATAGGGCTGCATTGATCCAGCAGCATCCACTTTTCCCGTTGGTGTTTGGATTGATTGTGCTCGGTGCGATCACGAAATCCGCCCAGTTCCCTTTCCATTTTTGGTTACCCGGTGCCATGAAAGCTCCTACGCCGGTCTCTGCTTACCTGCATTCGGCAACGATGGTCAAGGCAGGGATCTACCTGCTGGCCCGCTTCTCCCCCGTCTTGGGCGGAAATCCGATATGGTCCTATTCACTAATGGCAATAGGTGGCGTGACCATGCTCTACGCCGCATTTCACTCGCTTTTCCGCACAGATCTCAAAGGTGTATTGGCTTATTCGACCATTTCTGCATTGGGCGTCCTTGTCTTCCTCCTTGGACTTGGTACCAAAGAAGCCGTCATCGCTGCCAGTGTATTTATTCTCGTACACGCGTTATATAAGGCTTCTTTGTTTCTGATCACCGGCATTATTGACCATGAAACAGGCACAAGAGACCTGACTGTCCTTAGGGGGCTAAGCAAAGTATTACTGCCGGTCGCCGTCGCAGGCTTTCTCGCCGCTCTATCCAGTGCCGGCGTACCACTCAGTATCGGCTTCATCGGAAAAGACCTGATCTATGAGGCTACATTACATGCTCATCAGGACCTGTTCCTTTACTTGACAGGCGCGGCTGTGCTAACAAACATTTTCCTTGTAGCCGCCGGATTTATGGCAGGCATCAAGCCTTTTATGGGCAAGCTCCCTGAACAGTTTAACGGTATCCACCTTCCGTATAAGTCAATGTGGATTCCGCCGCTGATTCTGGCGATCCTGGGTATCGTATTTGGCTGCATCCCCGGTATCCTTGGAGACTGGTTATCGGGCCCCACCGCGACCAGCATCCTCGGCGGTCCCGAGAGCTTCCAGCTCCAAATCTGGCACGGGTTCAACCTTGTGCTGCTGCTGAGTGCCATTACCATTGTCGCGGGTACAATTCTGTTTGTTTCAAATAAACCCAGTGCCGGCAAGCTGGCCTGGATAGGAAGATTTAATGCCTTCGCTCCGGAAAATATCATGCGCGTGATTTCCCGTGAATTTATGCTCTTCTCCGTCTTCTTCACCAGTAAAATGCATAATGGCTATCTGCGTTCTTATTTACTGAAAATTATCTTGTTTGCCGAACTGCTGATCGGCTATCAGCTCTTCTTGGGCGGGCCGCTGCATATCAAATGGGAAACCTTGTCTCCTGTCAGCTTTTACGAGGTCACCACCGTATGTATCTTGGTCGGCGCCATCATTTTGACCATCCGCACCTCCTCGCGCCTGACGGCAGTCGTCGCTACAAGTGTCGTAGGCTACGCAATCTGCCTGATCTTCGTGTTCTATAGCGCTCCGGATCTCGCGATGACCCAGTTTACCATCGATACGCTGACTGTCGTACTGTTTGTACTGGTACTGTTTAAACTGCCATCGTTTTTGAACCTGGCCAACCGCCGGACCATCATCAGGGATGCGATCGTCGCTATCGTTTTTGGTGTCATGTTATCCATGGTCGCCCTGCGTGTACTACATGAACCGACAAGCACTGACATCAGTGACTTCTATGGGAACTACGCTTATGTATTGGCGAAAGGAAAAAATGTCGTCAACGTCCTGCTCGTCGACTTTAGAGGATTCGATACCATGTTTGAAATTGTGGTACTGAGTATAGCTGCTTTAGGGGTGTACAGTTTATTGAAATTACGTTTAAAATCGTCTGATAAAGAATAATACAAGTTAGGGAAGTGTTGATGATCTCCTCAGAATCTCCATACTCGCTACGAATATTTAAATACTAGAATAGATGAATAGTACCATATTACAGACCGCAACGCGTTATCTTCTACCGATACTTTTGCTTTTTTCGGTATTTCTTTTATTGCGCGGTCACTACTATCCCGGAGGCGGTTTTGTTGGTGGCCTGGTCGCCTCCATCGCCTTTGTCCTACATAGTTTTGCATTCGGACCGCAAAACACGATGAAGCTGATTCAGTACAAGCCCCTATCCCTTATTCCCATCGGTCTCGGGATCGCTGCAGCAAGTATGTTTCTGCCGGCTTTCTTTGGATACCCAGTCATGACGGGACTTTGGCTGGAAGAAAAGATTCCTGTCATCGGAATGATTGGAACCGCCCTATTCTTTGACTTGGGTGTCTATTTTGTCGTGATCGGGGTTGTACTCACCATTTTGTTTACCATCGCACTAAATACGGAGGAAGAATAATGGAACTGGTTCTTGTATTGTTGATCGGGATCCTATACGCAGCAGGAATCTATCTTATCTTGCGACGGAGCATGGTCAAACTGCTATTGGGAATTATGCTATTGGGCAATGGTACCAATATCCTCATCTTTCTACTGGGCAACATCATTAAGGGCAAGCCTCCCATTATCGGCCCCGACTTAAAGGTATTTACGGATATATATGCAGATCCCATCCCGCAAGCTTTGATATTAACGGCAATTGTGATCAGCTTTGGGCTGACATCTTTTGCCATTGTACTGCTCAAACGTGTCTATGCACTACTGGGCACAGATGATTTGGATGATTTAAACACGCCTGAGGAAGAAGATATATGATAGACAACCAGCTTATCGCTACGGTCATCGTGCACCTATTCATTGCCATTGTCCAGTTGATGTTCTGGCGAAAATCCACCGCACAACGCTATTTGAGTGTAGGTGGAAGTATACTGGCACTGATACTTGCATTTAAGTTATTTTTCAAAGTGGAGGACAGCGGCATTTTAACCATGAATGCAGCCAACTGGAAAGCGCCTTTCGGAATTGTCTTTGTAGCAGACCTGTTCAGCAGTACACTGGTGGTGCTCACCTCCATCGCCGGACTGGCGGTATCGATATTTTCCTGCGTAGGGGTCGGACGTCAACGGATCCTCTATGGCTACTTTCCAATTTTCCACTTTTTGATGATGGGGCTCAACGGAGCCTTCCTGACCGGCGATATTTTCAATCTCTACGTCTGGTTTGAGGTCATTATCATCTCTTCATTCGTGCTGATGACACTTGGAGGCCGCAAATCTCAGCTTGAAGGAGCTGTCAAATACATGGCCATGAATATTCTCGCCTCCACATTCTTCCTGACGGGCATCGGTATTCTCTATGGCATTTCTGGTTCGCTAAACATGGCCGACCTGGCGCTGCGGATTCCCAAAATACAGAACCAGGCGCTCGTGGAGATCTCCGCAACGTTTTTCCTGATCGGATTTGGCATCAAATCAGCGGTTTTTCCACTCTATTTTTGGCTGCCCTCTTCTTATCACACACCACCATCTGCCGTTGCTGCGACTTTTGGCGGATTATTGACCAAAGTGGGTATCTATGCCCTGTTTCGCGTTTTCTCCCTACTCTTTATCCCTAATGAATTTACAAAAGAATTATTGGTCATCCTGGCCATACTAACGATATTGACTGGTGCCTTTGGTGCCCTGATCAAAACAAATATCCGTAGATTATTTTCCTACCTGATCGTTTGCCATATTGGTTTTATGATCGGCGGCCTTGGGTTATATAGCAAATGGGCACTGCTGGGGGCGGTGTTTTACCTGATCCATGATATTATGGTAAAGACCAATCTGTTTTTAATCGCAGGCGTTATCCGGCAGCTTAGGGGTACGATGGATATGAACAGGCTGGGTGGTCTCTATGCTCAGTATCCGAAGATCTCCTTGCTATTTGCTGTAGTGCTGTTCTCGCTGGTCGGCATTCCACCATTATCAGGCTTCTGGCCTAAGATCTATCTTTTCAGAGATACCTTTCAGCTGGAGAAATATGTCTTTGCCGCGGCACCGATTATCGGTAGCTTCATTACTTTATTGGTCATCGCCAAAATGTGGGCACAGGTCTTTTGGAAAGACGTACCGGAACCGGCAGTGATTGAGGACAAATTTGCAAACATGGTCGGCTACAAAAGAACCATGCTGTTGCTGCCTGTCATGCTGCTGGCAGCAGCATCTCTCTATATCGGCTTCAACGCGGAAGCCATCATTCGCGTCGCGGATCAGATCGCTGTACAATTATTGGATACTTCACCTTATATAAACGCTGTATTAGGAGGGCAGAATTAATATGATCAAACAGTTTTTAATGAATCTGATGCTGTCCTTTATCTGGGTAGCACTTACAGGATCCCTATATTACACCAATTTTCTGTTCGGCTTCCTACTTGGTTTCGCCATCCTCTGGGTCATGAACAGAAACGAAGCTGACCAGCGCTATTTCTTTCGGGTTCCAAAGACCGTCAGCTTTATACTCTTTTTCCTGTGGGAAATGATCGTCGCCAATGCTCAGGTTGCTTATGACGTCATAACACCCAAATTTTTTATGAAGCCGGCAATTGTGAAATACCCCATGGATGCGAAGACCGATCTGGAAATCAACCTGCTGTCGACCTTTATTTCACTCACCCCCGGCACATTGATATTGGATGTCAGCGAGGACAAGAGAACGCTTTTTATCCATGTCATGTATATGAAGAGCAAGGAGCAGTTTGTTTCCACGCTCAAAAACAATGTTGAACGAAGACTTTTAGAAATCTTACGATGAGTTTAAACAGTTATTTCGACTATGTAATTCTTCCGATATTAACATTGTCGGTCATTCTGGCATTTATCCGGTTATACAAAGGTCCGCAGATCTTTGACCGTGTCATCGCACTGGACCTCATCATCACGATTGGAATTGGTATTATCACGGTTTATAGTATCCGCAGTGCGCAGGAAGTATTTTTGGATATCGCCATGATCCTGGCACTGATCGCCTTTCTCGGTACGATAGCCTTTTCATTTTACTTAGAAAAACAAAACAACGATGATTGATATTACATTAGCTATTCTAAGCACCATAGGAGCCCTTGCCATTCTATTTGCATCAATCGGCATATTGCGGATGCCGGATTTTTACTTACGTCTTTCGGTTACGGTAAAGGCGGCAACCCTCGGCGTGGGGTTATTACTGATCTGCGCGGCCATGACCTTCCCTGATGTGTCGGTGACCACCAAAGCCATAGCAATTGGCTTTTTCCTTATCCTCACCGCTCCTGTAGCAGCGCATATGATCGGCCGTGCCGCTTATATCCAACGAGTAAAAACCTGGAAAGGAACCACGCTCAACGACCTTGAAAAGGAAGGCAAGCTGGACTGCAGGAAAGAAGACTTCTAATTGCTCCTGCTAGCCTCCAACGGAGGTAAACTGACCTTCAAAACCGTATCAGGGTACCAAACTGAATTCGATGCCCTGATATCGTTTTATGAGCCGAGCCCGAGTGGACTAAAATAGTATACATACAGGCGCCGGAACACTAATTTCCTTACCAGTATCGGTCAGCAGCCCTGTTTTCGCGTCACGGCTGAATAACACAATATTGTTGGTATTTTGATTGGCCACCAGAACAAAATTTCCATCTGGCGAAAAGTTAAAATTGCGTGGTCCCTTGCCTTTGACGGATGTATTGGCGAGCTTCTTTAATTCACCATCTTTTCCTATTGCAAATGTGGCAATGGTATTGGCATCCCCCCTATTTGTCGCGTACAAGAACTTGCCATCAGGAGAGGTTTTGATGTCTGCCCCACCATTTTGTCCACGGAAACCTTCGGAATTTATGTCATAGGTATTTTGGTACATCCAATCATTGCCTTCTTTTTTATAGGATGCAATCTGGCCCGTCATTTCTAATATTGCATAGAGATATTTCTCTTTTTTATCAAAAGCAATATGGCGCGGCCCGCCACCAGCCGGTGTAAAGAAGTCCTCTGACTCTTCGGCTGCACTAAACGTATTTCCTGATTTGCTGATAGAGAATACAGAGATCTGATCTAAACCGAGATCCTGAAGAAATAGTCTATCGCCCTTTTTCGAAAAAAAAGCAGAATGCACATGCGGCTTTTCCTGGCGCACCGGATCCACACCCTTACCCTCATGCTGGATGAGACGGCTTCTTTTGCTTAACACACCATTGCTCTCTAGATCAAACAAAGCTGCCGAACCACCGGAATAATTAGCCACCGCCAATAAGCTGCCTTTCGGGTGCACCTCGACAAAACAGGGTGATTCACCACCTGAAGGAAGTGAATTTAGCAGGGTCAGCTTTCCATCCTTAAATGAATAGGCTGATACCGTCCCCTCCTCGCCCGGGAGTTCATTGGCCGCGTAAACAAAATTATTATAACGTGCCAAAAACGAGGGGTCTTTGCTTTCCTGTGTGCTAAGCAACGAGGCTTCTCCCGTTTTTGTGTCGAAATTGTAAACATAGATCCCTTTGCTTTCGGTCCTATTGGTATAGGTTCCGACAAACATGGGTATCTGCTGGGCTAATGTAGTCAAGGGAAGTATAGTCATTAAGTAAATAAAAGCTTTTTTCATCTGTTCAAATTATTTATCCATATTACTTGTTTTAACGGCTTCAATAAACCGTTACCTGCGCATTGCTTTTTATATCATTTCGTCTGCCCGCAATATCGTCAATAAACTTGTTAAATTAGGTTAAAACCGCCCTTGCTAATAGGCAAATGCGTATTTTAGCGAATCAATATTAACAAGTCATCAATCTCCATCTGAAATACCGAGATTATAAAAATATTGTTAAATAAAAATACGAATAATTCATATAATCTGATAATTTTGTGCTGTTGTTCAAAATTTCACCATATGGAACGACGTAATCGAAAGGTTGATTTTAAATAATTTAGATGAAAAAAAACATATATATATTGTTTTTGTTGCTGTTTGTTTCCATTCAGGCCAACTTTGCGCAAAGGGGACAAGTTATTGACCGGGTAGTTGCAACTGTGGGCTCAGGAATTATCCTACAGTCGGATGTAGACATGCAGTATGCACAGTGGCTAGCGCAGGGAAATAAGCCCAACGAAACATTTAAATGTGGGGTGCTCGAGCAGCTAATCATTCAGAAGCTACTTTCACAACAGGCTGTAATTGACTCCATCGATGTGACCGAAACAGAGGTCGATGATAACCTGAATGCCCGTCTGCGGCATATGTCGCAACAGGCAGGCGGCCAGGAACGTCTTGAGAAGTTTCTCAACCGGTCGTTATTACAATATAAAGAAGAAATGCGGGCAAGTGTCTTCGAACAGCTGAAAGCAAATAAAATGCAGCAAAATATCGTATCCAAGGTGGATGTCACGCCATTGGAGGTAAAGCGCTATTTCGAAGGATTGAATCCGGACAGTTTACCTTATTTTAACACTGAGGTAGAAATTGGTGAAATCGTCCTAATGCCTAAATTGACTGACGAAGAGAAAAAAGAACAACGGGAAAAAATAGAAAACATCCGTAAACAAATTGTCGACGGTTCGGATTTTGGGACAATGGCCCGGTTGTACTCACAGGATCCGGGATCTGCTCCATACGGTGGCGACTTGGGCTTTGGTACCCGCGACAATTATGTAAAAGAGTTTTCGGCGATGGCGTTTAAATTAAAACCGGGAGAAATATCGCCTGTCGTCGAATCGAAATTTGGCTTTCATATCATCCAGGTATTAGAAAGACGGGGCGAAGAGGTACATAGCCGCCATATCTTAATGAAGATCAATCCAGGCGCTGCAGCATTGGAGCGAACAAAGAATAAATTGGACAGTATTTATAAACTTGTCGTAGATAAGAAATTAGATTTTTATAACGCTGCGACCAACTTCTCAGATGCCGAAGAGAGCAAATTCAACGGCGGTATGGTCCTCAATCCACAGGGATCCAACCGTACAACCTTAATTCCGATGGACGGGCTCGAAAAGGCTGTCTTTACAGCGATTGATCCGCTGAAACCCGGCGAATATTCGAAACCGGAACAATTCACTGACAAAACAGGGGATGTAGGCTACCGTTTCAATTACCTCAAGACACGTATCCCACCGCATAAAGCCAATCTGGATCAGGACTTCACCAAGATCAAGGAAGCAGCCCGGCAAGATAAAATTAACCGGAATCTCAGCAAGTGGTTTGATGATAAAGCGAAAAGCACCTTCATTGAAATCAGCGAGGACTTTGGGAACTGCGACGAACTAAAAAAATGGAAGAAGTAAGGTAAGACAAAAAAAAGACTTGAATGGATCATTCAAGTCTTTTTTTTGTCTTACCTCTCAAACATCATTTCTATCAGGATGTTCCAGTTGGCCTTTTTTACGTCATCTTTTGCCAGCTCACTCAATTGCCACACCCGTATATAATTATATTTGACCACCTTATCTTTTTGCCGAACAGTTGCCGTTCCTTTGGTGTAGGCAAAGTCCCCACTATACGAACGTTTCACCTCTTCCGGCACTGTTTCGATCGTCATACGCTGCTTCTTTAAATATGCCATCATTTTATCCTTACCCTCTAACGGACTTGTCCAGGGGAAAAGAAACCGAACGTCCTCACTTAAAAACTCCTTATAGGCCGTGGCATTATCGGCCTTGAGCACAGTAGACATCAGCTTATCGGTTTCCATGACAATATCTTCCCGTTGATTAAGCCTTACTTTAGAACGATGTTTTAAATACCAGGAATCTGTTGGTTCGATATATTCAAGATCAAAGTTGTTGTCGTTGCCGTTATTTTCTACTTCAGCACGGATATCGACAAGCCATTTCCCTTTTTTATTGCGCTTCCAAACAGTGAGGTATTCTCCGTGTCGCAACCGTGCTCCAACTTTTTGAAAGTCCATCGATCCTGAAGTGACGCCAAACTCCTGACTCTTCGCAACCAATGCAAATGTCGGCGCCCAGTCTATGACATCTGGAATATTGGGTCTATTATTAAGGTAATTGAATGCGTTTACCGCGGAGGGAACATAGAATGTAGATTCTTTATCGATAATCGACAAAAACGCCTGATGTGGTGTGGTTGCTTTAGCCAATGCTGCGGCGTCTTTATCCGCCTGTATCAAACTTCCAACTTTTTCGGGTATCTGCGCATACAATGTTGTACCGACCGTACTCATCAATGCAACAACGGATAACCTGTTCCAAAAATTCATATACAAATGATTATTTATAAATGTTCATTTTCATCGACATAAAATGAACGTGTTATACTCAGTTTGCCGGCGAAGGCTTTACGGAATATCCATTGACTTCTGGAAACGATGATGTCACCGACCTATGGATATTCCAATTAGTTTGTTTTAAATTCGATTTTTTATCTATCAAATCTTATTCCAAAGTGTGCCTTCCTTGCTATCTTTCAACTGAATACCAATTGCACTGAGTTCATCGCGAATCCGATCCGATGTGACAAAGTCCTTGTTGGCTTTGGCTTCGTTTCGAAGTTTAATCACCAGGTTCATCACATCATCGATATCATCGGTACCTGAGGCCTGATCATTCCGCAATCCGAGGATATCTTCAACAAACTCTTTCATGAAAATTTTGAGTTTTTCAAGTCCTTCCTCCGATACCTTCGCTTTGCCATCATAAATGGAATTGATCAGACGTACGACTTCAAATAGCTCTGCAATAAGTACCGGACTATTGAAGTCATCGTCCATCGCGGCATAACATTTATTGCGGATTTCGTCCAGATTGAATGAATCAGTTCCCTTGGATACCTTCAGCTTATCAAGGAGGCCCATCGCTGTCATTAACCGTTTATAGCCTTTGTCCGCTGCATCCAGAGCTTCATTGGAGAAGTCCAATGTGCTACGGTAATGTGCCTGCAGCATAAAGAAGCGCACGGCCATTGGTGAATAGCCTCTGTTTAACAAAGGGTGGTTACCTGTAAACAATTCACCCGGCAAGAATCCGTTGCCGGCAGACTTGGACATCCGCGCGCCATTGACGGTCAGCATATTGGTATGCATCCAGTATTTTGCGGGACTTGTATTGTTACATGCCTCGGATTGCGCGATTTCATTGGTATGATGTGTTGCAGCCAGATCCATTCCCCCACCATGAATATCAAACTGGTCACCGAGGTATTTGCGGCTCATGGCCGAACACTCGATATGCCAGCCCGGAAACCCTACACTCCATGGCGCAGGCCAGCGCATAATAGTTTCGGGCTTAGCTTTGATCCAAAGGGCAAAATCCAAGCGTCCTTTTTTCTCATCCTGACCGCTCAATTCGCGGGTATTGTTTAGCATATCTTCCAATTTGCGGTTGGTCAAGATTGTATAATCATACTGCTGAACATACTTCTCAACGTCAAAGTAGACGGTCCCATTGACTTCGTAGGCGTACCCATTAGCGATAATCTGCTGGATCATTTCGATCTGCTCAGAAATATGTCCAGTAGCTGTAGGCTCAATGCTGGGCGGCAAGGTGTTGAAAAGACGCAACACATCATGAAAACCGATGGTATACTTCTGCACGATTTCCATGGGCTCCAGCTGTTCCAATTTGGCCTTTTTTGCAAATTTATCATCTCCTTCGTCACGATCGCCCTCCAAATGTCCTGCATCAGTAATGTTGCGTACATAACGCACCTTATATCCCAGGTGACGCAGATACCTAAAAATCAAATCAAAAGATACAAACGTACGACAGTTGCCCAGATGTACATCGCTGTAAACAGTAGGTCCGCAGACATACATCCCCACAAGATTGGGATGGATCGGTTCGAATTTTTCTTTTGTTCTTGAAAGCGTATTATATAAGAAGAGATTATGGTCCATTTTTCTTAAAGCTCTTGGGAAATCTATTTTTGTCTGAAATATATTTGAATAGGCACACCTGTAAAGTCAAAGTTTTCGCGTAATTTATTTTCGATAAAGCGTTTGTACGGATCTTTGATATACTGTGGCAGATTACAGAAAAACGCAAACATCGGTGTGCGTCCCGGAAGCTGCGTAACGTATTTAATTTTGATATATTTTCCTTTCAGGGAGGGCGGTGGGTAATGCTCAATAATATCCAGCATCACCTCGTTTAGTTTTGATGTCGGAATCTTTTTGGTTTTGTTGGCGTAGACCTTATCTGCAACTTCCAAGACCTTCAGCACACGCTGTTTTTCGGTCACCGAAGTAAAGACAATAGGGACATCCGTAAATGGGGCAATTTTTTCACGGATACGGTCTTCAAAGGCTTTCATCGTCTTATTATCCTTCTGGATCAAATCCCATTTGTTGACTACGATGACGATTCCCTTCCTGTTTTTTTCAGCGAGATTGAAAATATTAACATCCTGTGCCTCCAGTCCATCCTGTGCGTCCAACATCAGGATCGTGACATCAGAATCTTCCAATGCTTTTATTGTGCGCATGACAGAGTAAAACTCGATGTCCTCATTCACTTTGGATTTGCGGCGAAGGCCAGCGGTGTCGATCAGCAGGAAGTTGTGGCCATACTGGTTATAATGAATGCGGATAGAATCGCGGGTAGTGCCGGCCATAGGAGTTACAATATTCCGGTCCTTGCCGATCAGTGCGTTGGTCAATGACGATTTACCCACATTTGGACGGCCGACGATGGTGTATTTAGGCAGGCTTTCTTCCTCCTTTTGCTCCTCTTCGAAGTGCGACACTACAGCATCTAATAATTCACCCGTCCCCGAACCTGTGGCAGCTGAGATATTAAATACTTCCCCTAATCCGAACGCGTAGAATTCGGCCGATTCATGGTGCAATTTAGCGTGGTCCACTTTATTGGCCACTACATAGACAGGTTTAGAACTTCTTCTGAGGATATCCGCAATCTCATCATCTAAGTCGGTGATACCAGTGGTCACATCCACCATGAATAATACGACAGAAGCCTCTTCAATAGCAATGTACACTTGGTCGCGGATAGCTTCTTCGAAGATATCATCCGAACCATGTACAAAACCACCGGTGTCGATGACTGTAAATTTTTTTCCGATCCACTCGGCTGTTTCATAATGACGGTCGCGGGTCACACCGCTAAAGTCATCAACAATCGCTTTTCTACTTTCTGTCAGGCGATTAAATAAAGTAGATTTACCTACATTCGGACGCCCGACAATTGCAACAATATTTGCCATATTTAATGTATTTGATCCGCCCGCTCTCACAGCAGACGGCACTTTTATGCTAAATTACAGTTAAGGGTACAAAGATACAGATTCAAAAGGGATTATATAGGATAAAACAAAAAAAGCATTACCTCCTCAGAAGTAATGCCTTTCGTTTATGATTAACCAGCAATAATCACGGATTTTGTTTTAAAACACCATTTGTTAATGTGATTTGTTGCTCCGGAATATAATCAATGACTTCATTTGATTTCGCATCGACCGTTAAAAAAGAATTTGAATTTGAGATGTGTGTACCAGGGTATTTCCTATCCAAAGTATATCCATTTCTAAATACATCGAACTTCCTATGCCCTTCCCAAGCAAGTTCAAGCTTACGTTCAGTTAATACAACATCAAGTACAGATTTTTCACCAAGATTAGCAGTAGTCCATAATCCAGTCGTCGGAATCCCAGCTCTTTTTCGAATGACATTCACATCATCCAAGGATGACTGTATACGCCCTAATTTTGCATTTGCTTCGGCACGTATTAAATATATTTCAGCCAGTCTAGATATTACTGGGGACCAAAGATGGCCTTGACCTTCCTGTCCCGAACATTTAAGAATAAAATATTTCAGATAGCCATTCCGATCTTCTAATTTTTTATCAATCAACACTGTTCTTTTTTTGCCTGCAATTTCGATAAAATATTGAAACGAACCGGCACCATTCGACTCTTTAATTAATTTATTTTTATTGCCATCAGAAGTATATGTATAATCCGAACCTTCTCGTTTAACAATGACGCTACCGTATTTGTAATTATCATTTACATAATAGGCATGTAGTTCATTGTTGTTAGAAACAACCGGCTCAACAAAACTGTAACGAATATCCTCCGGATATTTACGGATCTCTTCTAAATAGGATCTTGACGCATACATTTCCCCCCAACCAGCACCATTGATCGTTGCATACATAGATCCTATTGTATACCATCCATTATCAGAATAGTCAACATCTTTCAAAAACTTGATTGCAAAAATAGTCTCCGGATTATTTTCCGGCGCTGCTTTCGCAATATCCGTATATTTATCTCTTGACAATAGTGTAAACTTACCTGAATTAATTACTTTATCAGCATAACTTATCGCCTTTTCATTTTCACCCATAAACAGATACACACGTGCTAATAAAGCTTGTGCGGAATATAAACTTGCATATATATTCCCTTTATATGACTTAAAAAGTGTCTCTGCCTTTAACAAATCAGATACGATTTGTTGATATACCTCTTTTACTGTATTACGAGGCAATACTTCAAAAGGGTCGTCATTAAGTTTAAGCGGAACAGCTAAATTTACATCTGGATTTTGATTATAAGGACGTCCAAAAACATTGGCTAAATAAAAATACATTAAGCTTCGTAAATATAGATTTTCAGCGATAATCTGATCGTTTGTATCTGAAGTCCCTTCCTCTAATTGACCTAAGATATTATTCGTTCCTGCAATAATTTTGTATGAATTTTCCCAATAACTATTTACACGACCATTATTAACAATACGGTTATAGTTATAATTATAAAAAAAAGCATCAGTAGTAACCCCACTCAACGACACCTCGTCGGAAGGATATTCAGTGACGCGATGCCAATTCTCCACCCAGCTTTTCAACGTATGATAATTCCCAAGGTTTAATGCGTCGACCGCTCCTTCGGTATTTGTTATAGACTCATTGGTCAAATCTGTATAAGGTTCTTTATTGAGCGAACAGGAGCTCAATAAAAAAAATATAATTGATGAATATAAAAGTTTATTTTTCATGTGATTGAATTTAGAATGTGAAATTAACACCTGCTGTAACACGCTTTGGAGATGGATATTGGGAAGTCGAATCTCCAAATAAGGCCGCCTCGGGATCAAGTCCTGTAAATTTAGTTGACAACCATAAATTATCTGCAGCAATAAAAACGTTCACACTTTTCAACTTAAGTTTACTTAATAATTGTGGATTAAAATCATAAGCCAATGTCACGTTTCTTAACCTAAAGAAAGATGCATCCTCCAAATATCTAGATGATGTCTTATTAGAAGCGCTATTATTATTATAGGAAGCTATCGGATGTGTTGCATTAGCATTAGTCGGCGACCATCTTGACCATCCATCTGCTAAAATCATCTGATTATATGACGGATATGCCCCATCTGAATCAAATAATTCACGACCTCCATTGTAGGCATAAGCACCGTGCAAATAAGAGAATGTCGCTGTCAATGATATCCCTTTATATAGGAAACTTGTGTTTATACCGCCCTGGTATTTAGGTGTTGAAGTACCCACAAATTGTAAAGTTGCTTTATTATAGTCTGAAGTGGTTGAAACTTCACCAGTCTCAGGGTTTACAACCTCCCATAATGGCGCACCATTATTTTGATTAACACCAGCCCAATGACGCATATACCAAGAGTCAATATCACGTCCTTCTGAGTAACGCTTATTTCCAGCTGGCACATCAACACCATCTTTTAGATTTTTGATTCGATTTTTATTTGCAGCCCAATTGGCACCAATATTCCACTGTAATGGACTTTGTGGATCAAGTACCCGAGCATTCACTGCCAGCTCTAAGCCTTTATTATTGATAGAGCCAATGTTATACCAATAGCCATCCCATCCTGCAGTCGCAGGAAATTTAACATAAGACAATAGACCATCCGTATTTTTATTATAAGCATCGACAGTTAAATCTATTCGATTAAACAGGCCTAATTCCAATCCTAAATTGACATCTCTCGATTTTTCCCAGCTTACATTTCTATTATTATATTGGTTAGGAATAGCTGCTGGCGCACCATTATACTGCCCATTCAATCCATAAAGCGAATATGATGCGTAAAGTGAGGTAGGTGTATTGCCGACTTCTCCATATGAGGCTCTCAACCGCAATAAATTGATCTGATCGACATTAAAGAAATTCTCTTTATAAATATTCCAAGCTCCACTCACTGCGAAGAAACCACCATAACGATTATCAGCCCCAAAGCGTGAAGCACCATCCAATCGATATGAACCCTGGAAATTATAACGCTCATCATATTTATAATTTACTTGGACAAGACCAGATTGGAATGCATAATCATTTTTTGTACCTGATTGTGACAAGAAATTGGCCGCATTATCAACTATCGTTGATCCCCCGGATATACCTTTACCTGAAGCCCCAACGCTGGTGTACACATAATCAGAATATTCATACGCAGCAAGCGCTGAAACCTCATGTTTACCAAAATTTTCTTTATATTTTAACATTTGGTTAAAAAATCTCGTAATACGTTTGTCGGCAAATTGAGATACAGAGCCTTTATTCTCTAAACCAGAATTTGATTTAGGATCCGTATATGACATCGTAGTTTGATTGTAATAAGCCAAACTATTCATTGATTCAAATGTAAACCGATCTGAGATTTTCAAAGAAAAATCTAAATTTGATTGTATATCGAATGTTTGTCCTTCTCCATAATTATACTGTAAATCATACAAATAATTATTATTATCCCTACCATACCACAATACATCACCCACTTTAGGATTTATCAATGAGCCATCTGCATTAAAAGGAGTATCCCAAGGCATATTCAGATACATATCATAGAGCGAATGTTGACGATCCTCATAACTAGTATAAGAAGCATTTATCCTTGGCTTAAAGGTTAGATTCTTCGTCAATTTATGTTCAATATTCAATCTCCCGGTAAGTCTATTATAATCGTACCCTTTTACAGATCCTTTTTCATCGTAATAGTTTCCACTTGCATAAATTGATGTTTCTTCCGTCTTCCCCAAATAGTTTGCACTAAAATCATTTATTGCTCCACTTTGAGTGCCATTCGCTAACCAGTCATAATTAGTCTTCAAAACATCTGAAGTTACATTATTCGGTATCGCTTCTTGATTGTTAAATGATTGGTATAAATCCCACATTTGTTGAGAATTCATTACCTTAAATTTCCCAGGATTGAATTTTGCAGCTCCAGAAGATAAGTTAAATGCAAAGAGATGTTCACCAGGTTTTAATGCTCTTTTAGTCGTAACAACAATGACACCACTAGCTCCCCTTGAGCCATACTGTGTCGTTGCTGCAGCATCTTTCAATACCGAAACTGTTTCGATATCATTTGGATTTATATTTGGTGTTCCGTGCATAATTACACCGTCAACAACCCATAGTGGACTAATATTTGAATTGATTGAATTTCGTCCCCTAACTCGAATATTAGCATTTGAACCAGGTCTACCCGAACCAGAAACAACGTCAACCCCGGCAATTTTACTTTGTAATAAAGTGGAAACATTAGGTGATTTTACATCCTTTAATGTTTTTTGATCGATAGAAACAACAGAAGCTGAAACTTCTGTTTTCTTTTGACGCGAATATCCTGTTACAACGACTTCATCAAGCGCCTCATCATCAAGAACAAGATTAATATTGATAACTGGACTTGTCACAGTCACTTCTTGGCCTTTATATCCAATACTGTTGACGACCAGTACATCTCCGTTTTTGGCTTCAATGCTAAAGCTCCCATCCATCCCCGCGGATGTAGAGCGTGAAGTACCACGCACACTAATAGTCGCACCCGCCAGAGGGCCGTCTGCTGACTGCACTTTTCCGGTGACTTTCTGCTGAAAAACATCTTTATTCGACAGAACATTGTGGCTTGCAAATCTAAGACCATTAGCGTTAGCTTCGCCATGTGTACTTGTGATAAGTAAAGCTAACGATAACAGACTCAACCTGTGATTGCCGAGAATCTTTGAAATCATAATATTTAATAGTTAGTTTAAACATTGATTAGCATGCTAATCAAAATTTAGGTACATGAATGCTAAAGCTATAAGAAGATACAGGCTTATCAAAATGCACACATAACGAAATCGATTGCGCCAATTACACAAACGATTGCATAAACTACATTTGCAACTAAACATAGCCGGTTTATCAAAACATGCATTTCGGTCCACGTATACGCTGAAATGAAGTCGCTTTGAACGATCTATATTGACAAACAATAAGGAGGGGCGTTAAACTGATCCTCATATAGAAAAGGTACGAGGATATTTAAAAACAAAAAGCCAAGGTGGCACCTCGGCTTTTTCATTTAGTAGCGGGGACCAGACTCGAACTAGTGACCTTCGGGTTATGAGCCCGACGAGCTACCAACTGCTCCACCCCGCAATATATTTTTTGAACAAAATTGCCTTTTCTTTTGAAAAAACAAGATTATGATCCCTTCGAATTGGAGTACAAAGATATATTTTGTTTCTTTGTAATCCTAATAAAATTTAGAAAAATGTCACATAAAGCAGGATTCGTAAGTATCATCGGAAAGCCAAATGCTGGTAAGTCCACCCTAATGAACGCTTTAGTAGGTGAAAAGATGTCCATCATCACCCCTAAAGCGCAAACGACAAGACACCGCATTATCGGTATTGTAAATGATGAAGACCATCAGATTGTCTTTTCGGATACTCCGGGTGTCATCAAACCAAACTACTCGCTACAGGAATCCATGATGAATTTTGTTCAAGGATCACTTATTGATGCAGACATTATTTTATTTGTGACGGATATCCATGAAAAATATGACGAGAACGACGTTTTGGAAAAATTACGCAAAACAAACTCGCCCGTCGCTGTTCTCATCAATAAAATCGATAAATCTTCCGAAGAGGAGGTAAAAGCTAAAATTGAATTCTGGCAGGAAAAACTGAATCCCGACACCATCTTTGCCATATCCGCAAAACTGAACCATAACGTATCTGCTGTCATGCAGTACATCAAGGATAAATTGCCAGTGCATGAAGCATACTACGAAAAAGACGAGCTGACTGATAAATCGATGCGCTTCTTTGTCTCCGAAATGATCCGTGAAAAGGTATTCAAACTGTACGACAAAGAAATCCCGTACAGCACGGAAGTAATTGTTACATCGTATAAAGAGGAAGCAAACATCACCCGTATCGCCGCAGAAATTATCGTCGAACGCGATTCCCAAAAGAATATTATTATAGGCAAAGGCGGAGCCATGATCAAAAAAGTCGGCACTTATGCTCGCCAGGACATTGAAGAGTTTATTGGAGGCAAAGTATTCCTGGAATTGTTTGTCAAAGTCATCCCCGACTGGAGAAGCAAAAAGAACTACCTCAAACGTTTCGGCTATGACGACTAATTAGTGCAGAGCTAGGGGTAGCTTTCTTAACTTTGACTTTACTTTGAAAAGTAGTCACGAAGTGCTTTAATCTGTTTAAGATTAAGCACTTTTTTTAGCTCTTCGTCTGAAAGCTCTTTGACTTTTTTTACCGATTTAAATTCCTTCAGCAGCTTTTCTACTGTTGTCTTACCAATACCGGGGATGTTCTCCAGTTCGGATACAAAGGTCTTGCGGCTCCGCTGGTTACGATGAAAGGTGATGCCAAAGCGGTGGGCTTCATCGCGAAGATGCTGGATCACTTTTAGGGTCTCTGATTTCTTATCCAGATAGAGCGGATATTGATCGCCGGGATAGAATAGTTCCTCCAGTCTTTTTGCGATACCGATCACGGTAACCTGTCGTTCGATACCGAGCAAGCGCAAGCTCTTGAGCGCTGCTCCCAGCTGGCCTTTACCACCGTCGATGATAATCAACTGTGGCAGAGACTGCCCTTCGTCCAGCAACCTCCTATAGCGTCTAAATACAGCTTCTTCCATCGTCGCGAAATCGTTGGGCCCTTCTACAGTTTTTACATTAAAATGCCGATAATCCTTTTTGGACGGCTTGGCATCTTTAAACACGACGATGGCCGACACGGGATAATTTCCCTGTATATTGGAGTTATCAAAACACTCGATATGCTGCGGCAGTACGTTCATTCGGAGATCCTTTTGCATTTGCTTTAAAATACGTTCTGTCCTGACATCAGGATTGAGTTTTTCGTATTGTAGCAAGCGTTCTTTCCGGAAAAAGACCACATTTTTCTGCGACAATTCCAAAAGTTTCTTTTTCTCTCCCAGTTTGGGAACGGTAAAGCGTATACGCTCATTCTCCTCGATATCAAGCTCAAATGGCACAATAATCTCCCGGGACAGGCTCTTGAAGCGTTCACGAATTTCAGGGATGGCCAGCGACAGCAGTTCCTGCTCCGTTTCATCCAATCGTCGCCTCATTTCTAGGGTCTGCGTCTGAATAATGACACCGTTCATCACCTTTAGGTAGTTGACAAAGGCGTAACCATCGTCGGAGGCAATGCTAAAGACATCTACATTCGTGATGGAGGAGTTGACCACAGTTGACTTGCTTTGGTAATTGTCCAACTTATCCAATTTAGCCTTGATTGCCTGCGCACGCTCAAAATCCAATGCGACCACAGCAGCCGAAATGCTTTCTTTCAGGCGGTTGGTCACGATAGCGATTTTGCCGTTCAGAATATCCTTGATATCCCGCAGATTCTGATCATAGTCATCTTCAGACTGGTAGCCTTCGCAGGGCCCTTTGCAATTACCGATCTGATATTCGAGACAGATCTTAAACTTGCCCTTTCGGATATTCTCCTGTGTGAGCGCCAGATTGCATGTTCGAAGCGGAAAAAGCTCGCGGATCAAATCGAGTACAATGTGCATCATCCCGACAGAAGGGTAAGGCCCATAATAACGTGACCCATCTTTCACATATTGCCGCGTCCAAAATACTCGAGGAAAAGGCTCGTTTTTAATGACAATCCACGGATATGTTTTGTCGTCTTTCAGTAGAACATTATACCTTGGTTTATGTTTCTTGATCAGTGAGTTTTCAAGTAGCCAGGCATCAATTTCCGTATCGACGATAGTAAATGAAATCCGGTTGATCTTTCGCACCAGCACCCGGGTCTTGCCGTTTAGCTGGCTTTCATTGACAAAATACGACCCCACCCGGTTGCGAAGGTCCTTCGCTTTACCGATATAGATAAGTTCATCGTTCTTGTCAAAATATTGATAGACTCCAGGCCGATGCGGTATTTTCTTTAGTTCTTCTCTATAATCGAATGCCAAAACCTTGAAATTAAAACCCAATACTCACTCCTCAATACTCACTATGATTAAAACCCTAACCGATCATCTTTTAATTTAGCGTCATCACGTATACTGGAGTCGGTCGATCCATCTTCTACATCAGAACCACCCCCGCCCCAGTACTGGTTACAGTCAATAACGCGCGTCAGTCCTCCTTGTGGTTGTTCAAAGTCCCCTTTGGTGTATTTTAAGTTCGAATCTTTATACACCCGTTGCATGAAGTAGGCAAAGACAGGCATAGCAGCAGCTGCCCCCTGTCCATATTCCATCCTGTCAAAGCTGATTTCGCGATCTTCAGCTCCTGTCCATACCCCCGTGACCAATTCGGGAGTAACACCTATAAACCAAGCATCGGCATTACCGTTGGTGGTACCGGTTTTACCTCCGATAGGGTTGGTCAGCTTGTATTTCCATTGGATACGACGTGCTGTTCCCTGCGAAACAACTTTCTTCAGCATGTCCACGATAATATATGCCGACTCACTGTTCAGTGCTTTAACCACTTTAGGCGCTTTATCGTAAATGGGAGTACCATTTTTATCTTCAATACGCAGAATGGCCGTCGGTTCGATCCAGGTTCCGTGATTCACAAATGCCGAATATGCTCCTACCATGTCAAAGACGGATGCCTCATAAGCTCCCAGCGAGATAGAAGGATAATTGGGCACGTCGCTGGTGATTCCCATACGTTTGGTAAGTGCTGCCACCTCTGCTGCCCCGACCTCATGGATCAAGTATGCTGTGGCATAGTTTTGCGAGTATGCAAGCGCTTTGGCCAAGGTTATTGGGTTTCCGCCTTGTGCATTTCCCCTTGGAGTCCAGCCATTGTATGTCTGCTGGTAGTTTGGAATGCTATAACAAGGTGAGTAACCATTGTCTATCGCTACCGCATAAGTAAAAGGTTTGGCCGTGGAACCCACCTGACGGGTTCCCATCTTCACCTGGTCATATTTAAAATGCTCAAAGTCAATACCGCCCACCCAGGCTTTGATATGGCCGGTTTTGGGCTCCATGGACATCATGGCGTTGCGTAGCATCAATTTGTTGTACTTGATCGAATCCATTGGCGTCATCAGGGTGTCGACACTTCCTCTCCAAGTGAAGATATTCATCGGAACTTTAACATTGAAAGCCTTTTTGATCTGATCCTCACTCCAACCTTCTTCCTTCAAGATCCGGTAACGGTCAGAACGTTTCATACCGCTGACCAACAGCTTTGATTTATCGCCTTTGAAAGGATCGCGGTTTTTCCATTGCGCTGCAAATTTAGATTGCAGCTGCTTCATCCATTCTTTCTGCGCATCTTCCGCGTATTGCTGCATGGACATATTGATGGTCGTATAGATCTTCAGTCCGTCACGGTCTAGATCGTAGGGTGTACCGTCCGGTCTGGTAATGGACAGTTTGGCAAACTCCTTCTTAATCTCGTCCTTCAGCACCGCTCTAAAATAAGGCGCTAGACCTTCACCGTAGTTGGCTATCTTCAGTTCCAATCCAAGCGGTTTTTCCTTTGCTTTGGCAGCTTCCTCCGCTGAAATGAAGTTGGCGGCCACCATGTTGTTCAGGACAGTATTGCGGCGCATTCTTGACCGCTCGGGATATCTCACCGGCGAGTAGGCTCCCGGACCTTTCAACATACCCACCAATAAAGCTGCCTGATCTGCCGTCAGCTTATCCGGAGTGGTATTGAAATACGTTCTTGCCGCAGATTTAATCCCATAGGTGTTGTAAGCACCAAAATCAACCGTATTAAAATACATGGTGATAATTTCATCTTTGGTATAATTTCTTTCCAGCCGGACTGCAGTGATCCATTCCTGAAATTTTTGGATCACCCGTTTTAAAAAGTTTCTTTGACGGCCGTCGGAAAAAAGGTTCAGCGCCAACTGCTGGGTAATGGTACTTCCCCCCTGTTTGTTGCCCGTCAACGTATGGAAAATCACCGTAATGGTCCGCGAATAATCGATACCGGAGTGGTCATAAAAGCGTTTATCCTCAGTAGATACCAATGCTTTGACCAAATAGGGAGAAAGCTCGCTATATTTGACATTCGATCGATTCTGCACATAGTAGGTCCCCAGTACCTTATGGTCCTCTGTGATGACCTCAGATGCCAGATTACTCTTTGGGTTTTCTAGATCGCTGAATGAAGGTAATTTCCCAAACAGCCCCAGCCGTACACTCAATATGAACAAAAAGCCCAAGGCAACTATGCCGATGACAATCTTCCAAAAATTAAACGTATACCGCTTTATATCGCCTTCAGTAAGCTGATTTTTTTTTGATACTCGCTTCATCTATTTACTTAAGTTTCAGATGTTATTAATAACTCATCTTTGTATATTTTCAATTGCAGTCGAAAAGCCCAGCGTCTGCTATTATGCTGTTGTTTTCTAGACAAAATACGATGCGTTATGATCCATTTTTCCGGTCTATCGAAGTCTTATCGGAGCTTGCATGAACGTTCATTGTTTGTCTTTGTCGGCATTTGTGTTTGTCATATCCAAAGACGGACATTATACTTTTTCCTACAGACTTCGATATGGTTTTATTTCCACGTTATCAGATAACGTGCCAAACAATGCTTTTACCAGAACAAAGGTATTACAATTAAATCAAAAGTCCACATGTTTGCTGGTCTAGTTGTCTATACCCGTTCGATGAGGCAGACTGCATACGCTACGACACCTTCTTTTCGTCCAATAAACCCCATTGTTTCGTTGGTAGTCGCTTTGATTGAAATATCATCGATATCAAGGCCTGTTGCTTCTGCCAGCTTCACTTTCATCTGTGGGATATAAGGCTTGATTTTCGGTGCTTCGAGGCACAACATGGCATCGATATTGCCCAGCCGATAGCCTTTGGCCTGAATCAGAGCCATGCATTCTTTCAATAATATCAGGCTACTGATTCCCTTCCAGCGCATATCGGTATTCGGAAAGTGATAACCGATATCTTCTAAATTGGCTGCTCCTAAGATGGCATCACAAATCGCATGTACCAGCACATCCGCATCCGAATGTCCAAAAGCGCCCGCGTGATGTTCCAACTGAACACCACCAACAATAAATGGATGTCCTTCTCTGATCTGATGGACATCGAATCCAAATCCAACTTTAATTTTCATTACTATCTGGTGTACATAGCCATCGACTTGCGTTGGCTGATTATTTCTTTTAGTTCTATCAAGCCTCTTTGGCTTTGTTTTCCGCGAAGATAACACTTTGTCCACGATATTCGGAATACTCGCCGAGCTGTCGCATGGTAGATCATTGTAGCCACACCACCGTTTGTATGAGAGCCTTTCCTAAAATTAAAGAGGCTATTTCTGGTGAAATAGCCTCTTTAACTTTATTGTGTGTTTGTTTCACTAGGTTATCCTTACCTATTTATGCTTCCACTTCTTCGGGCGCAAATTGATCATATACTTCACCAAAAGCATCGTAGTCCTGATCACCATTAGGTTCAAAAACCTGGATATCTTTGGACCTTGCAAAGTCGACAATCGCTGGATTGACCTGCTGATCGGCTACCACAACCATATCTGTAAAGTGCAGAGCCCCTTTATAGATCGCTTCGTAGCTACCATCGCCATAAACCTTCGCATCTTCGGCCTTAAACGCGCCTTCAGGTGCCATTTCCGCATATTTCGTACCTAATGTACCTTTAAACTCTTCATTAAACAACGAATACATCACCTTAGCATCTTTAAATGTCGGGTCATCTTTGTACGTTGTCTTCACATACGCAGGTACCAAAGCAGAGAACCATCCATGACAGTGTACTACATCTGGCGACCAGCCTAATTTTTTAACAGTTTCCAACGCTCCTTTACAGAAGAACACCGAACGCTCATTATTGTCTGCAAAGAATTCGCCATGCTCATCACTAAAAACTTTTTTACGCTGAAAGTAGTCCTCATTATCCAAGAAATATACCTGCATCCGGGCTGCAGGCAATGAAGCTACCTTAATAATTAGCGGATTATCATTATTATCCACAACAATGTTCAAGCCTGAAAGACGAATTACCTCATGCAATCTATTTCTACGCTCGTTGATATTGCCAAAACGAGGCATCAAGATACGGATTTCAAATCCCTTCTCTTGCATCGCTTGAGGCAGTTGACGTGTAATTTCAGAAATTTTGGTTAATTCGAGGAAAGGCGACATCTCGTGAGTAATAAACAATATCTTCGTTTTTGCCATCTCCAGTTATTTTTATTTATTATTTTCGAACAGTAAAATCGGTCTACAAAGGTACAAAAAAAATACTTACCATGCAATTTACTATCAATCATCGTTTTATATTCCCAAAATAATATGCAACTTTGCCAACAAAAAACTATTTATCATTGTGGAAATTTTCAAAACGAAAGCATCTCTCCAGGTATATCTACAGAAAGCACGCTCATCCCATAAAAAAATCGCCCTGATCCCGACAATGGGCGCGCTACACGAAGGTCATCTCTCCCTGTTGGACTATGCCAGACCGATCAGTGACATCCGGATCTGCACCATCTTTGTAAACCCTACTCAGTTCAATGATCCCAAAGACCTGGAAAAATATCCCCGGCCAATTGAAAACGACATCAAATTGCTCGAATCGGTAGCTTGTGACATTCTGTTCATGCCCGATGTAACAGAAATGTACCCTGACAGCAATGAACAATGGCATCTTGACCTCGGCGAACTGGACCAGATCTGGGAAGGAGAAAAACGTCCCGGCCATTTTCAGGGAGTCACGCAGGTGGTGTACAAATTATTCACACTTGTACAGCCCGATATCGCCTGTTTTGGTCAGAAAGACTTTCAGCAAGTCATGGTCATCAAACGGATGATCGAAATCAAACATCTACCGGTGCAGCTGGCCATTTGCCCGACTGTCCGGGATAAAAATGGTTTGGCGCTAAGCTCCCGTAATATGCGCTTGAGTGAAACTGGAAAGACAACCGCCCTCGCGCTTTCCCGCGCGCTGCAATATGTTAAAGACCATGTCAAGGATCAGACAGACCTCAAAGACATTAAGGCACAAGCCTTAGCAATTCTAACTTCAACACCTGGCATTACGGTCGAATACTTTGCTATCTGTGAAAGCTCTTCTTTAAAAGAAGTCAATCAGATTGATTTTAGCAAGCAACATGTAGTTCTCGTTACAGCCTGGGTAGAGGGGGTACGGCTAATCGATAATATGATTGTAGAATGATGAAAGGCCCACTATAAAATACCAAAAAAGCTTTACCTTTGCGCCATGGTTATAGAAGTAATGAAATCCAAGATTCACCGCGTGAAGGTCACCCAAGCGGAATTGAATTATGTGGGTAGTATCACAATAGATGAAGATTTGATGGATGCCGCAAATATCATCGCCAATGAAAAGGTTCAGATTGTGAACAATAACAACGGCGCCCGTCTGGAAACGTATGTGATCCCCGGACAACGTGGGTCGGGAATCATCTGCCTCAATGGAGCAGCAGCGCGCCTGGTTCAAGTCGGCGATATCGTTATCATCATTTCCTACGCTACAATGGATTTTGAGGAGGCCAAGCAATTTAAGCCCTCCGTTGTATTTCCGGACGACAACAACCACTTAATTAGATAATATTCAGTATTGAATTTTTTTATTTTTAATTTTAACTTCGTTAAGTTATATCGTATTTTTGAAGCGTTACATGCAAAGTAACGCTTTTTTTATGCAGTCCAAAGCAACAGGAAATATTCGTCAGTTTATTGCATCATTCCAATTGGTATTGATGTCCCTGATTATCATTTCAGGTGTTGTCTTTATGCACAAGGAAGTAAAATCCACCGGTGAAATTGTCATGCACACTCACCCTTACGATTTTACAAAGAAAGAAAAGCCCCAAGAAACCGACGATCAGATCGACTATCTGAACGTTATTTACCAAAATACATACGTTCAGACAGAATTTACCGTTCTGGAACTTCCCATCCCAAGGGAAATCCCTAAGACGGATTATCGTACGATCTGTCCGGATGTGTTCGGTATCACAATCGACCACTATTACCTGAGAGGCCCACCCTGCGTCGCTTAACCAGCATTTTACTTTATATTAACCAGCCTACTGACTTTCATTACGGACAGTGAGCAAGACATGTTTTCACGCGATTAAAACCAAGTGGCATTCAAACATTGTATGCTAATAGAGTCTATATAGGGTCTGGCTTTATTTACATTAATATGTGTTCTTCCGGTCAACGCTAAGATAACAGCTTTGGAAAGACTGCCCATGATCAGGTTGCAACAGCAGGTCTTATGGACCTTCGGAATGGCATATCCGCCTTCTTATCTGATCGTTAGGCAGGTACTGACTATGCTTCTGAAAAAGCACATGCAGGATTGTAGCTATTATTCGAGTGACCGAAGATCGGCATCTATTATTTTAATATACATCACAACACAACTATGTTAAAGCAATACACGTTACTCGCTAGCTTACTGGCTGGTACATCCACAATATATGCACAAACACCCCTAGAAGGCCATCTATTCAACAGAAGTCGTGAGCCCATTCCATCGGGCACTGTGACGGTCAAAAATAGCAAATCCGTCACGTCATCAGATACCGCGGGACACTTTAAATTTAATGCGATTACAGGCGCGAAAATCACGTTAAACATCTCGGCGGTAGGTTACCGGTCATTGACGAAGGTCATTGCCATGGACACCATAAAATCACCGGTACAGATCCAGTTGGAAGAAGACAACCTGAACCTGGATGAGGTCGTCGTTTCGGCTACCCGCTACGGTGTCAAACGTAAAGACGCCCCTGTGGTGGTAAACGTGATCGGTCCTAAGCTATTCAACGCGACACAGTCTGTCGCCATGTCCGAAACCTTGAACTACCAGCCCGGTGTACGGGTGGAAAACAACTGTCAGAACTGCGGATTTTCACAAGTGCGGCTAAATGGCCTGGAAGGTCCTTATTCACAGATTCTGATCAATAGCAGAGCTGTGTTCTCGGCCTTGAATAGTGTATACGGCTTAGATCAAATACCGACCAGCATGATTGACCGGATTGAAGTGGTTCGAAGCGGTGGCTCGGCCCTGTTCGGTGCCAACGCTATTGCGGGAACCATCAATATCATCACCAAAGATCCTGTCGAGAATGACTGGCAGGTAAAATCCACCAACTCCCTGATCGACGGAAAAAGCTGGGACAACACCGTGGACTTCAACACCTCACTGGTGGCGGAGGACCTCAAAACCGGCGCCACATTTTATGGTATGCACCGTAATAGGCAATCCTATGACGCCAATGGAGATGGCTTCTCAGAGATTACCAAACTGCGTAACACGACTTTTGGTACCAAAGTATTCTATAAACCCAGTGATCTGGATAAAATCACAGTTGATTTTAGCACAGTCAACGAGTTCCGCCGGGGCGGTGATCAGCTGGACAAAGTCCCCCACCTTACGCAGATTACCGAACAGTTACAGACTAGTTCTGTCGTAGGTGGTATCACCTATGATCATTATTCCGAAGATTATAAGCATAAACTGTCCGCATATGGATCTGTACAGAAGACCGTGCGCGACAGTTATTACGGCGGACTAGGCGGTGGCACAACGTTGGCAGACAGCACCCTGGCTTCAAATGCTTATGGTAAAACGGACGACATAGCCCTTGTTGCTGGAAGCCAGTACACGTATAATTTCGAACGGGACGTATTCACAGCAGGCATCGAGTTTTCCTACAACGACACACAGGATGAAATCGCTGGCTACAACAGAACCATCGACCAGCGGAGCAAAGGGCTGGGCAGCTATGCTCAATACGAGTGGAAGCCCTTCGCGACATTAAAGACCTTGATCGGTGCCCGCTATGACTATACCTACGTCGATGGTAAATATAGTCTGGCAGGAATAAACCGCAATTCAGATCAACGCTTTGGAACATTCAGTCCACGCCTGACCATACTCTACGACATCAGCAAAGATCTGCAGTTCAGAGGAGGTTATGCCCGCGGCTTCCGTGCTCCACAGGCATTTAACGAAGATATGCACGTCACCTCCATCGGCGGTAACCAGGTATTTGTGCTGATTGGGGAAAACCTGAAAACAGAATACTCCAACGCTTATACCGGATCTTTCAGTTACAACAAAAACTTCGGAAATGTACAGACCAGTATGCTGGTCGAGGGTTTCTATACCGATCTCAACAACCAATTTGTGAGTGTCATGGCTTCAGAGAAAGACGGCCTGATTATTCAGGAAATGCAGAACGGCGAAGGCGCATGCGTATATGGCTCGAATATCGAAATCAATGTGGCTCCCTCGTCCTGGATCTCCTTTCAGGCTGGCGGTACCGTACAACGCTCGCGTTATAAGCGCGAGCAACTTATCTATGAAGGCAAAACAGAATCCCAGGATATCTGGACTAAGAAATATGTCCGCACCCCCAATATCTATGGCTATATGAACAGCAATCTTAAAGCCACCAAACGCCTGGCAGTGGATCTCACCGGAGTATATACCGGTAAAATGATCGTCCCACATATCCAGGATGACATCATGACGCTCAAAGACGCGCGTGATTTTGTTGAACTGAATCTGCGTCTCGGGTATACCATGCCCATACACAAGCATTTCAGTATCGAGATCTTTGGCGGCGTGCAGAACATGTTCAACGCTTTTCAAAAGGATTTTGACAAAGGCCCATTACGCGACTCCGATTACATATACGGACCTACGCGCCCGCGTACCTTTACATTCGGCCTTCGGGTAGGCCACTTTCATTAAATAACAATTGCTATGAAACATACGTGGAAAGGCAGCTTCCTGCTGATCATGTTGTTTTATCCGCTCCTGCACTTTGGTCAGGAGCGGATAAATTGGGTCAGCTTTGAACAGCTGGACTCTTTAATGGCTGTTGCACCACGCGAGACTCTTCTTTTTATACATACAGACTGGTGTAGTTACTGCAGGAAAATGGAGCAGGAGGTATTTACAAAAACAGAGATCGTATCGCGTATCAATAGCTTGTACTATGCCGTAAAGCTCGACGCGGAATCCACACAGCATATCACTTTTGATCAGAGTATCTGGAAGCCGACATGGAATAGGAAAAGAAAAGGACAATATCATCCCCTAGCATTACAATTATTACACGGGCGAAAGATGGTCTTTCCCAGCTTATTTCGGTTTGACCGCGACTTCCGTTTAAAATGTTTACAACAAAAATACCTGAATTCAAAACAGTTGAATGATTTTTTAGAATAATTTAACATATTTGTGTAGCGAAACCAATGACCGATGCGTTTGAGTATTTATAATTAATACACACTTTAAGAAATTATGAAAAATATCACGAAATTTTTGATGGCGTTTTTGTGCCTGGGGATGATTTTCTCAGCTTGTAACAAAGACGATTTTGACTGGGACGCTTTTTACAAGGAACAGGCTGAAAAACAACGTATTCAGGATTCCATTAATAAAAAAAGAGTCGAAGAACAGTATCCGACGATCAAGAAATATGTCGCTGACAACCAACTTCAAAATGTGCAATATATAGATTCTTTGGGCATCGCATATCAGATCTTGGCTACGGGAGATGAGAGTTCATATACTTATTCATTCAATAGCAATGGACAAATCGTTGCACCAAATGTAACAGTTGAATATATTGGTAAGTATGTGCAGACAGGTTCACAATATAAACCCGAAGGAACTGTATTTGAAAAGACCGAAGAGGGAAAAACGGAGACTAAGAATCTAGCGTCACGTCCGGTAGTATGGCACAGAGCATTTTTACCACAGAAAATAAAGTACGGTCAGCAAGAAATTGCTGTAGGGGGTATTACAACCACTGGCATGAAAAAAGGCTCTAAAATTCGCATCATAACACCTTCTCCTTGGGGATATGGCGATAGCGATCAAAAAGCTGAATCGACTGGCAACACAATCCCTGGCAAGTCTATTTTAGATTATACTATCGATGTAAAAGATATTAAAAATATTACAAATTAACTCTTTATAGCTTGTTAAAAACAAAAACCATTTTCTAACCGAGGATGGTTTTTTGTTTTTAACCTTGTATGATCAAAGATCATCAGAAAATAAAAAATAAGCATACGCAATACAATTGTCTGAGATTATTATAAATCATAATACTATGTAATCAAAGATTCTGTATATCTTTAGCGATGTCTAGGACAACATTTTGATTATTATCAACACAATGAAAAAGTTTATTACACCATTACTTTTAGGAATTGCAGCGATCGCATTTTTTATTACGAGCTGCAACAAAAGCGAGGACGCTCCAATCTTTGATGAGGCTGCTCAATTTAAAGCCGATTCTATTCTACTCAAGGATTATGTAGCCAGTAAGTATCCGGATGCTCAATATGACTCAGAAAAAGGCATCTGGTATGAAATTTTAGTCCAGGGAGAAGGCAATTACGTATATAAGATTGTAGATACACTGAACGCAAAGCTCCTTAAATTTAGGCCTACCGTAAAATACACAGGTAGATTATTAAATGGAAGCATCTTTGACCAAACCGAAGCTGATAAAACCGCTACGTTTGAAATCTTGACCAACACAGGTTATTATTACCCCTTTGACAGTACAATTATTCCTGCATGGACATTTGCGTTTGCACCAAACAAGATCGGCGACATGAAGATGGGTGGGCTAACTGAGAAAGGACTTCAGAAAGGAGCCAAGATACATATTATGGTCCCCTCACGATGGGGTTACGGAAATCGTTCAAATGGAAAGATACCAGCAAATTCTCCCTTGGATTTCGTTATTGAAGTCGTCGATATCAAATAATTTGCGTTCTCTTTATAAGAATATTTAGTAAAAACAACGCTCCTAAAGCCATACACTTTAGGAGCGTTGTCAAATAAAAAAGCTCGAAGTGGGGAACTCCGAGCTTTACCTAACCAATTATTAACCTAAATTATGAAAAGACCTTTATTTCTTACTTTATCTATTTCTTCTGTTTTGATAGATCAAAGATAGCACAGATTCCGCCCGCTGTCAAGAAATTTAACAGCATTTAACGTTGTTAAAATTATGTTAAAACATTTTAGCAACATCCATGTTACAATTAGAGGAGCAAGGCACAGGATGGTATTTAACCATAACGAAACGGATAACATCGCGTTCTCAAAAGTCACAATTATAGGCCAGAAAAGCTAGAATAAAAGAAATACTTTCGACAAAAAGAAATAAATTTGTGATTAGATCCCGATGACTAATATACATATACATGAAAATAGCTTTAGCACAATTAAATTACCACATTGGCAATTTTGAAGCAAATACCGCAAACATCATACATGCTATCGAACAGGCCAGATCAGCAGCCGCCGATCTGATCATATTTGCCGAACTGGCGATCGGCGGATATCCTGCCAAGGATCTCTTAAGAAGTAAGGTATTTAGACGTCAATGTGATGAAGCTATCCAGCACATCGCCAGCCACTGTCAGGATATAGCCTGCATCATTGGTGCTCCCGTTAAAAATAGCGATCCTGAAGGTAAGGAACTGTACAATACTGCCATTTTTATTGAAGATGGTGCCGTCCGAAATATTGTTAAAAAGGGGCTTCTCCCAGACTACGATGTTTTTGATGAATATCGCTACTTCGAGCCAAACAAGCGCTTCCACTGTATCGAACTGAAAGGCGTAAAGATTGCGTTGACTGTTTGCGAGGACCTTTGGGATGACGATGAGGGCGGCAATTCCTATGTTGGCAATCCCATGGCCGAACTACAGCAGGAAAACCCCGATCTGCTGATCAATATTGCGGCCTCCCCATTTTCCTATACACATTTTGATAAACGGGTGACAGTACTCGCGCAACAGGTTAAAAAGTCTAAACGGCCCCTGATTTATGTTAATCAGGTGGGGGCACATATGGATATTATTTTTGATGGCCGCTCAATGGCCCTGAATAACGAAGGAGGAAAAATAGCTGAACTAAAACGATTTGAAGAAGATCTTCAATACGTCACTTATCATCAGCGCAATATTACGTCGACAACAGCTTCGGTCAAGGATGCGGTATCCGATATTGCACTGATCCATGATGCCCTGATTTTGGGACTTCGGGATTATTTTCAAAAATCCGGATTCAGACGAGCCGTGCTGGGATTGTCGGGAGGGCTGGATTCTGCCTTGGTCGCTGCACTGGCCTGTGAAGCCCTTGGTGCGGACAACGTCCTGGCCGTTCTGATGCCCTCCGTATATTCTTCGGATCATTCGATCAAAGATGCGCTGGATCTGGTTAATAATACAGGCTGCCAACATCATATTGTCCCTATCAAAGCTATTGCAGCGGCATACGAAGACAGCCTGTCTCCTCTTTTTGAGGGGCTGAAGCCTGACACAACGGAAGAAAATATTCAGGCCCGTGCTAGGGCTGTGATCCTGATGGCCATCTCCAACAAGTTTGGCCATATTCTGCTCAATACATCGAATAAAAGCGAAGCCGCCGTGGGATACGGCACCCTTTACGGCGATATGGCCGGTTCCATTGCTGTCATTGGCGATGTTTACAAATCCAAGGCCTACGAATTAGCCCGTTATATCAACCGGGAACGTATCATCATCCCCGTCAATACGATTGAAAAAGCACCTTCGGCGGAATTGCGTCCCGACCAAAAGGACTCGGACTCGCTGCCCGAATATGAATTGCTCGACAGCATCTTATTTGAATTGATTGAAAATGAGAAGACAGGATCAGAAGTTGTAGCAATGGGATTTGAAAAATCGTTAGTAGAAAGAGTAAGCAAGCTTGTTAATAATGCGGAGTTTAAGCGCTTTCAGGCGCCCCCAATTCTGCGAGTTAGCCCAAAAGCATTTGGTACGGGAAGACAAATCCCCTTAGTGGCAAAATATCCGTATTAATTTTACAATAGAGGTTAAACCATGTGTGCTGTTTTTTGTCTAATATTAATAAATTTAAAATGCAGTCCCTACGCTATGAAGTTATAAAGGGATAATGCCATAACAAGCTGCTGGGCTCGTACAATCTTAGCGGCGAAAAAATACGAACAAAAAATTAGTTAAATAAAATATTAAGTTCCATATAGGCCATGAAGAAGATTCTTTTATTTTTGGTGCTCTGCGTTGCACTGGCATCATGTTCATCTTACCAATACAATACTACGCGGGTAGAAAAGATGGATTTTACACCGTTCAAAACGTATGCCTGGTTACCTCCTGTTGACTCGCTTTCAAAATCCTATTTTGACAATGATATTGCCAAAACGAATATTTTGGATGCGGCCAACGCTGCTTTAGAGGCGAAGGGACTTCAGTATACAAAAGATAATCCGGACCTTCTATTCCGTTACATTGCTATTGTCAACAACAAAAGCCGTCTTGTATACGGAAGTGCATATTACGGATGGGGCGGCCCCTGGGGTTGGTACCGGCCATGGTTTTCACCTTATTTTTATGGCGGCGGATATTACCCTGTGGCAAAAGAACGCTACCGCTATGGCCACCTGATCATCGAAGCCATAGACCGCAAGACCAATTCCGTGATCTGGCAGGCCCGTGGCTCGGGAGATGTTGATAACCCAGAAAAAGCCATCAATAACATCAGTAAAGTAGCAACCGGCGTGATTGATCTTTTCCCTGTAAAAACATTAAAGAAATAAATTCAGCTAAGAAAGTAAGATTCTCGGATAGCCGATAATCTTATTGCTATAGATCAAAAAAAGACTGGTTGTGATGCAACCAGTCTTTTTCTATTAGAATCAGACTGAAGGTCTTAACTTTAGGTAGAATGGTACCTCGACCCGTTCTTTCGATTTGTTCATAATCAATTCTGCAGCTAGCCTCCCCATCATCTCAAAATCAGTAGATATCGTCGTAATACCATTTAATATGAATTTCTTCAAGGGGGTTTCATTGTAGGAGATGATCCCTACATCCTTGCCGATGACCAATTTATTTTGAATCACCTTATTCAGCAGCTTCACCAGATCGTCTTCAATAATATTGATATAACAGGTGCCTTTCTCCACTTTTTCCTCATCGATGTCCGATACTAACTCATGTTCAAAAGCAAATTGCTGGCAAAACTTATAAAAGCCTTTGATAATAGCTTTTGGGAAATCACTATAGTCGGGAAATACCAGTTTTAAGCTTTTATACTTACTCAGCACCTCGTTTGCCTCCTCCAGAGCATTGTAAATATCCCGTTCATAATTTTCATATACTGCTGGAAAATCGCCGGGCACATCCTCGATAAATTTACCCAATAGCATCAATTTTTCTGCTGGGATCTTGCGGATGATGTCCGGAGCTTTATCCCTTCCTTCTTTAAAATGTGGAAACAGCACGTAGTAATCATAAGTTTTGGTCAGGCTGCCCAAAAGGTTATTCAGATATGATAGATCCGAATTATAAACAAAAAGATCCAGGTTGGCAAAATCACCCAGTTCCCTCGCAAAAGAGTCGTAAACTATTTTTTTATGGGCACTCAGTTTGTTGAGGAAAAGCGCAATCTTAAGTTTTGACTGGACGTCGGTCTTATTCACATAATAGCCCTTCCCCGGATTTGAAGCAATAATCTCATTTTTCTTTAGATAACGGTAAGCCTTTTCGACCGTATCGCGGGATATCTCAAGGTATGCACTCAGTTCGTTAATGGAGGGCAGCATGTCATTCCGAACCAATGTTTCATTTTTTACAGCATCAATAATTGTATTTGCCAGCTGCAAATACTTTGGAGTAGCAGAGAAGTCACTAATTTCCAGGGTTTTTAAAAATTGATTTACGGAACTGGTCATTGTTAGATTTTAATAATTATAAAATTAATGATTTGTTTATAAATATTTAAATAAAAGACCTGAATCCTCCATCAAAAACCCGCTTCTATACAGCCCATGATAAATGGACCGGTTGCCTTGGTATCATTCTTCCGGACCCGCTCACCGACATAGTAGTCATAGCTACCATCACGGTAGGGACTTCCGCCCAATCCAGCCACAGCGTTACATTGGATCAATGACCAAGCTCCATTTTCACGTTTCAATAATTTTTTTCGAATACCACGATATAATCGATCCACCAGAGTACGGTAGCTCTCCTGCAGATACTTTTTATGGATACCTTTGGCGTAAGCGTATAGCAACATGCTGTTTACCGACGCCTCCTGATAATTTCTCTCGCGCTGCGGCTGGTCAATGACCTGCCACCACAGGCCCTCTTGATCTTGATATCTCGCCAGACTCTCCGCCAGGGACTGCACCAATTGAATTAGCGCAGGTCTTCTTGGATGACGCGCGGGGAGATCATCCAGCACATCAATGACCGCCATATAATACCAGCCGATGCTTCTTCCCCAAAAATTGGGAGACTGCCCCGTCTGCGGATTTGCCCAGGCCTGCTTCTTACTTTCATCCCACGCGTGGTAATATAATCCGGTCGCCGCATCAAAGGTATGTTTGGCCGTAATCAGAATCTCGTCGACAGCCTTATCGTAATAGCGGTCATCGCCAACCATTTTAGCGTACTTTGTCAAAAATGGTGCAGTCATATAAACGCCGTCGAGCCAGACCTGATGGGGGTAAATCAATTTGTGCCAGTAAGCGCCCTCAAGCGTAGTCGGCTGATACTTCAGTTGATGCGCCAATGATTCTATAGCCAGCCTATATTTTTCCTTTTTGGTCTTTTCATAAAGTTCAAATAATATTTTTCCCGGGTTGATATAGTCCACGTTATACGTGCTGAGCTCATATAAGTGGATTTGCCCCTTCTCATTGATTAAGGTATCGGCCCATTTTTCCACATAGTTGAAGTATTTTTCATCTCCTGTCTTTTCGAAAACTTTTAACATGGCAAGACAACCTAAGCCTTGCGCATAACCGAAATAAAGCCGTTTGCCGTGATCCAATTGCCAAGCCTCAGGGAAACGTTTCATCTCCGAATCTGCAAAATGTTGATACATCGATTGTGCTGTCAGCGTAGATACTACTCCCAGTAAGCATAGGAGAACAATTATTTTTTTTAAGACCATATGTTGTCCTGTATGATTAAAATAAATATGTTACAATTATTATAGTACTTATAAAGAGTTAAGACTTTCTGGAGCTAATAGATAATGTCATTAGTTATCTTTTAATACTGGCATATAATTATTATCATGGGTTTACCTAACGAGTAGGTAATAAGCATGTACATCAGTCAGTAATACTAAAAATATTACAAAAAAAAACATTAACCGTCCTGAACTATCTTGATTTCGCATGCTGTCTGAACGATTCCGCGCTGTAAAATATTGATTTCGTCACATGAAACAGTCACTCCGACCAGTGACTCGTTTGTTTTCCCACAGGGAATTTTCATTTACCCTTGTGGAAAAATCGTTCAGACACCCGACTTTTTCATTTCGCCGAGTGGCAGAACGAAAAAGTCATTTAACTAAACAAAGAAGTCGGGGGACTTTTTCAATTAGACCAACGTCAGTGACATTTTCCCATAGGGGGAAATCAAACTTCCACCTGTCGAAATGAATTCGACAGGTGGAAAAATTGAGCAAATACAGCGCAAATTCCCGCAAACAGAGGGCAAAATCGATCGAAAGGAATATGAAACCAAGACTTTTCCTTTCAATCTGACCGGCTCCACAGACTGGATTTCAATGAGCATAATTGATTTCATTCAACCATAGTAATCACCCATCCTGCATTTCAAGCAAACTAAACTGTTAATATATTTCGTAATTACTCCAATGGATACTGAACAAACCAATTTTTTCGATTCAACAAATATTGATGAATCTGATTAGCTTGCCCGGAAGCATATTTTTGTGCGACCACATCGGCTAAAATTGCAGGATCGTTCCAACGATCAGCAATCCTCATCATGGCAAAATATGCCTTTGCTTCTCCTGCACTTTCCATCAAGGTCTCTTTAACAACCAATTTATCAAATGCTTTCTTATACGCATCCATTTTTTCGACAGTTGACAAATCATCTTTGCTAACACCTTCCGGGTAAACAGGCGCAAGATTTACCCGCCGCCTAATCCCCCAGTTTCTGGCAAGACTGACATTCATCACCGCATCATCAAATGGGTACTGCAGATTCCCTGCATGCCTTGATAGATACAGTTCAATACCATCGTTCAACAATGCTTCGGCCTGATCAAACATCCCCAGATTATTCAGTGCCTCAATCATAAAAAAATGTACATCAGCATCTCTGTAAATCACTATATGCACATTGTTCTTATAAATCTCTGAAGGGCTCTCCCGATCTCTCGAAAATTTGCGGATAACCCATTCGCCATTCTGTAGAGAATAGGTGTAATTCTCGCCTCGATATTGGTCACCCAAAGTATGACCATCATATCTAATTTGATCCTGATATCGCTGCATAGCCACTTGGGTTGGCTTTAAATAATATAAGGACGGATTTTGATTCGAAAAAAACTGAATCAATCGATTTGTCTGATTTCTTTCAAAGTCATAAGGAACAATATTAATCAATACCCTTGTCCGTGTTATTGGATCTCTGGTAAATACCTGCACCCACTCTCCATTATAATCGTCATTACTAATCTTAAACTTATTACTTCCATTATCATAAATAAAGCGAATACCAATATCGACCACTTTTGTATACTGCTTTGTCCACAAATACAATTCCATCAACAATGGTTCTGGTGAAGGACAAATCATATTCCAGGTGAGATCCTGTTGATTGGTGTTGACCCCAGGGAACAAAATATTACCCCAGTTTGCAACATACTTGCCATCAACCCCGTCCATACCTACTTCCATCAATGAAACAAGTTTGGGCAATAGTTCATTTAATGAAATTACAGGTATGGATGACAGATTGTCTAGATCAATTTTAGAATTATCAAAATAGGCTACCTGTCCATATAATTTTCCTAGCGTCAAATACGTCCATACTTTAAAACGAATCGTCCCCGAAATTAATGCTTTATAGTGCTCATCTTCCAATGCTTTTGGGTTTGCTTTTCGATAGGTTATGATCTTTTCCAAATAGGCATTGGCGTTGACAATAAGATCATAATACGTACGCGGATTGGCAAAGGTATTGCCCTTCTTTTCTTTATAATTGTACAAATCCCACAAATCCTGTGGTGCATTGGCAGTAGGTTCAAGGAGGTCTGTGCGCAAATCACTTAAAAACACGGTCTGATCAGCCAAGGCCTGCATTTTTGCAGCTACGCCCATATAGCCCGAATACAATTCGTTCTTTTCTTGCCCATATTCCTTGTCCGTCAATATATCATTGGTATTCACTTCAAAGTATTTGGAGCAACTGGTCAAAAACAAGCACAGGACTATTATGCCATGGTGGATATGATAACTTTTCATACTTTTTCTAGAGTTTAAAATTGACGCCTAATTTAAAAGTTCGAGGTAATGGGATTTTCCCATAATCTATGCCTGTATAACCAACGCTATTGCTGTATGCTGTTACGGGATCTAGCCCTAAATACTTACTCCATGTAAACAAATTTTCAGCAACGATATACCATTCCGAATTGGAAAGAATCTTAAGCCTATGATTGCCAAATCTATACGACAACGACAAATTCTCTAAACGCATGTAAGAGGCATCTTCAATCCAGCGGCTAGAAAATCGTGCGTTCTCCATAGGGTCGCCGTATTGCGCCTGCGGGACATCGGTTTGCTGACCATCAGTTTGCCAACGACGTAAAGCTGCAATGGATTGATTGCTGTAACCAGCGAGATCCTCAAGACTTCTCCGTACAGCATTGTAGACCTTGTTGCCCTGGGTAAAACTCATAATTCCTTGCAGTTGAAGCTTCTTATAACGCAAAGAGAAATATGCTCCCCCAAATAATTTCGGCAAACTATTCCCTAAATCGACCTGATCTTCAGCGTCTATTATACCATCATTATTCACATCTTTAAATTGAATATCGCCCGCTGCAAACATTCTATTTTTGTAATCATACAAATTCAATTGTTCAGCTTCTTTGGAGCTGGCGATAACTCCATTGGATTGATATCCATAAAAAGAAAAGGGTGATTTCTCCACCGCATGGATGCGAACAACATCATCTTCCTGTTGTAACAATATTGGGTTCACGCTCAATAGTTTTTTCACAGAACTATTTAATGTCGATAAATTACCTACAAGTGTGAAAGACCAATCTTTCTTATCAACGAAAACGAAATTAGCATCAACTTCCAAACCATGATTGTCGATTTGCCCTCCGTTTAAGAATATCCTGTCGATACCAGCTATCGGCGACACCGAAAAACCATTCAAAAGATGACTCGCTTTATTGTAATAATACCCCAGGTTGACATTTAAACGTTGATTTAGCCCAGAAAAGATCAAATTACCTTGAAGGTTTTGGTTATCTTCCCATCTAATTTCATTGCTAGAAATATTGCCTACGACAATTCCAGCCAATTGTCGATATAATTGGCTACTGTAATACGACTGTCCCATCTTGGATGAAAAACGGCTGTTACCAGTCTTCGCGTAGCCAAATTTTAATATCAGATTGTTCATCGATTCATGTTCTTTGAGAAAAGACATATTAGAGAGCAAAATTGATAAGTCCGCGGCCGGCAACAGTCCAAACCTCTTGGCATTTGCGCCAGTAACCGAAGTACCGTCAACACTAAGATTGACATCCAACTTCAACAAGCTACGCCAGTTGTAATTAACATAACCATAAACGTTCATCCAATTCCAGTCTTCATCATATCCCCAAAACTTACGGCCCGCATTGCTCACATAATTAAGTGTACGGTAAAAATCTGAACTCGTATTCCTCCCCGCACCTGCATCATATTCCTGACTATTGAGCAGCCCTTGTATTCCGGCACCAGCGTCCAATTGGTCTCTGCCCAATTGCTTCGCATAACTTCCATAAAAATTCCATGAAATATTGGAAGTTTTTCCGGCCCCCGATCGTGCCGTATTTAACGCTATCCCATTTTCAAGCGGTACAATTGTACCACTTGAAAGCCCCGGAACAAATGTTGTCTGTCTATTATAATTTGTATAGAAGCCGAGCAAAGCATTAAATTGAAGATCTTTAGTCGCCCTGTAACGCAAATTTGCCTGCGCAAAAACATCATAGATATCTGAGGTAAAATCGCCAGTTTGTAAAAGTGCTAAGGGATTAGATACACCAAATTGTCTCACACCATCCAGATCAGTTAATAGATTATTGTCTTTATCTTTCGTAAAGGCACTAAGAATAGGCGCTCTATACATCGCGGCCAACATAGGATTGGTGGCTTTTAGCATACCCTGCTCCTGCAGCCTTCCTGTGCTATAGGTCAATGCCATAATTGCATTCAGGTCAAATTTCTGTCCTAAAGCAATATTCGAATTCAAACGTGTGCTGTATCGCGTATTGTTCGTATTATCCAATACGCCCTGTTGGTTTAAAACACCAAGAGAGAGGTCATATTTTGCGATGGCATCTCCACCTTTGATCCTTAAATGCTGATCTGTTACAAAAGCATTCCTATAAATCTGATCCTGCCAATCTGTTTTATTGTTGTACAGATAGTTATAATAATAATTCGGGTCATCTTTCAGGAAAGGAAATTGTGTCAAGAGCTCACCCATGTCTTCATAATGAGTCATACCAACTGCACCAAGATAACTCTTGTATTGACTATCATTTAGTAAAGGCAACGTTCTGAATTGATGCGCTACCCCAAAATTACCTCGGTACTCAATGACCGTTTCCATATCATCAGATGCAGACGTTTCTAATTTCAGTACACCATTGGAGCCTAAAGAGCCATAACGTGCTGTTTCAGCACCCTTTAAAAATCGAATACTCTTAATGTCGTGCACATTAAATGGAGCGAAGACACTTCTTGAGTATCCGCCAATAATCGGAGAATTATCCATATCTGGTAAATAGGGTACATTATCGATGACAACCAGCGGGTTGTTATTTGCTTCAAATGACCGAACGCCCCTAAAATTCAGAGCTCCTCCTTCGGAAGGCATCCCACTTTTGTTGGTAACACGTAAACCAGCAATTTGCCCTGTGAGTACCTGCTCAACTGTAGCAGCTCCTTTAGGGTAATGATTAGCGGTCAACACGGTGGAATTAGCTGCAGAAAAGGATCCAGAAACCACATTTTCATAATGCTCGCGTCCCTCCGAAATCAACGTTATTTCAATTTCATTTCGGCCCAACACTTCAATACGTGATTCGAAGAATCCTGGACTCCAAATACGAATAACTGGGGACTTATCTATTATTTTATCAAATACGAATGTTCCATCCGCTTTTGTCTTGGTTGTATGTGTCGAGTTCAAAATAGTAACAATGGCCCCTTCTACAGGAGCTTTATCATATGAATTCACGACTTTTCCGCTAATATTTTGCTGAGCATAACTATTCATGCAGAACAAGGAGAATGACAAAGCCATTGACAACTTCCAAACAAGTTTATTTTTTCTATACATGAGGTCTCTACAATTTCATTTAGTTAATAATTATTTGCCGTTGGAATTAGCGCCCAGTGATAAGGTTCTATATTTTCTACCGTTCCTTTACCCAATCCTGCAAATTCAACCTTTATTTTAAAGGATCGAATTTCATCCCCTTCAATAACGACGGGTCCAACCAGCCCTCCCCAACCATTGTACTTCGTTCCAGGTACGGTATTTGTTGCGCGATCGTAATTCCACGGAGTAGCAGGCTCTACATTTAATGATTTTGCCACAAGCTTATCATCTACATAAATATTCACAAATGGATGATTTTTGGCCAAAAATCCCATATATAAGTTATATTCTCCCGGTGGCACTTCTACAATTTTATAACCGGTTGAGCCATCAGGTTTCCGTTCCAACATAATGGGAGTAAAATCGATCGATGCTGGCTTGTTATCTGCGATGTCTCCTCGAATTAGCAAAGTCCTATAGGTTAACTCTATACCCAATGTGGGGAAGCTCACCTTATCCCTATCCTTGGGTTCTATATTGGTCACATTGGCTAGGCTAAATAGATTTGCTTTTTCATTTTCCGGCACATATTCATAGTAATGAAACAGCTGTTTTATCATTTTTATATGAACATTATTAGGAATTTTTAATTTCGTAACGTTAAAAATTCGGCCGTTACTCATGCGCTTATATTGTGGATCCACCAGCTGTACACTTGGCTTCCATAGTCGATTAAATGCGGACGTCAGATCCTTTGTACCATAATCTTCTATAATTTCATTATAAAAAATGGCCTCTTTGATCCAAGTATAGGCTATTAAGGAATCTTCTTTCAAAAACTTCTTTCCAAATTGATCATAGAGGCTCTGTAGATCCGCAAAACAGTTTTTAATGACAGTATTAGCTGGCAAAAACATTGTCACATTTGCAAATTCGGAACGGATGTTTGCCTTATCAAAAATTGGATTTGTGATTGTAAATACGGAATCGTATAAGGTATTTCCAGTTGGGTCTACGCCAATAGGAACACTATTTGATAAATCGAAAATTGTATCGTTCATGGCAAGAACACTATCTCTAATAATCGAATAGTCGTTTCCAAGACCACGGAGATAATCATAGATACTGACATCCGGCTTTAGCAATAGGTCAATTTCATGAACCACCCCATTTTTACAAAATTGATTGGCTTTTATAAGGGCAGCATCACCAACATACACATGAGCATCTTTACGGGAAATCGTCAGATACTTACCATTTAATGTAATTAGCTTTAAACCATCCTTGAGTTTTCCACTGTCATATTTCAGGTTATTGATATGATACTTCAAAATCGAGGCTTTATCTTCTGTAGATGCTTCCAAGGCTACCATCTGATCATTAGGTACCGCCCAGATTGTTAATTCTTGATCGCGTGTCAGCTCCTCAGCAATCCCATACTCCTCCAGCTTGGAGACAAATAGGCTATATTGGGGTTGAGTTTTAAGATAAGCTAATAAATCCAAACTGGATACGGATCCTTGTTCCTCATAATGGTCGTTCCAATTCTTCTTACACCCTGTTGCTACAACAAGTATCAACAGGAGAATTCCTACAATTTTTTTCATCTGTAAATAATTAGATTTCATTTATTTGGTCAATCAATTGGTTCGAATTGGATGTAATCTAAGGTCAACAGCTTACCATCCAGCGATAATATGCGTAGCGTATGGTTTGTTGTTTCATTAAACTCTACAGTCCCTAAATCGTTTGACATGATCTTGTCGGAGCTCGTATTGGACATCACCAATCGGGGATAGAGCATTTCGTTATCTAATATAAAAGCACAGATTCCCGTATTTGAAGCATACTTTGTACTCGGCCATGTCAATTTGACTTTATATTTTCCTTTTATAAGGGTTGGGCTTTGCATCTGAATCCAACCTGACTCTCCCAATTCCACACGTAAATGATCGTAATTCAGAGAACCGGTGTACCAAATACCGTCCGCGCTCCTGTTGTTACGGTAAATTAGGACATTTGACTTTGTCTCCGGCTGTGCCTGCCATACAATACTCGTTAAATCGCCCGCCACGAAGGTCTTATTATATTGAGCCCCTAGACTTGGATTTCTATATTGTGTGACATTGGCAGCGATATCCGGGTAATCTGTAAACTCCCATACCACTTTTACCTGCTCAGGAACAAAAATTGGCATCCAATGATCAACTTCATGCATTACCCCATTTTTACAAGGAATATTGATTTCATTAAAATGAATAGAACCGCCGCTACGCTCATCCGAATTAATAACCAAGCCATTCCCCCCTTCGCTAATTTTGATCAATTGGTACTGCGCCATTGTCTCGATATTCATTTTTGTTGCGCCAGCAGGAAATTTTCCCAAATCAGCGAATGAACGCTGTTGGGCCAATAAGTGATACGCCATATAACGGTTGGCAGGATGATTTGTCGATTTTAGGTCCGAACTTGATGCGCCCAGTTCATTCAACAGCTCTGCTAACGTATGAATACCTTCTTTCATATAAACATCATCGGGTACTGCAAATGCCGTATACTTGAAGCGTTGCTGAATTGGGTTTCCATCAGGATCTGTGCCTGCAGTATACACGGTATTTAATCGTTCATCATACCCGGTAGCAACCGCCAAATCATAAAATATGCTATATTTTTTATCCTTCAATCGATCCAAGACCGTCGCTGTAAGTGGCTCCAAAACGTCGTCAATACCATGGATAATACCGTTGGTCACCTTAATATCGAAAGCATTGAATCTAGACAGTCCATTCAAATAGATCTGATCTAAACCACCTTCTTTAAATTCAACAAAAAGATTGTCATCAGTCGCGTTTAAATCTGAGATTGCGCCACTCTGAAACTGACCAAGGTCAATTGCAACGTTTGGGATAAGATGATAACGCACCAAATAATTCGCATCCTCTTTTGTCATCTGATCTACCGAAGTCAGATTTATTTTCTTTAGATATCGCTCGACACCTTCATTGATCGGAACAAAATGCGTATATATTGTATTGATATTTAAAGTATTGTACAAATCCGCCTTTTCAAGAACCTTTACCCATAGGCTGTATTTTTCGGGCTGATTTTTGAGATATACGGCCATTGGCAAGTCTTCATAGGCTGAATAAGTATTATGTTCAAAATCATCCTTACAGGATTTAAGTATGATTGAAAAAAGTCCAATAAAAAGCAACACGATTTTAGAAAGAGGAATAAGATTCTTTTTCATTTTTGCATTAATTTAGGTTTTCATAATACGGGTTCTGCACGAGCAACTTATTATACTTCAATTCATCGGCATGGATTGGCAAATAATGTGCATTTTCATTGAGCAATAAGGATCTAATGACTGGCGTTGAAGCGCCTGATACACCTAGTAATACCTGTTCGATCAAATATTCCTTATATTTATATTGATCTCTTTGCGCTATGCGCAACAAATCAAACCAGCGTTTTCCTTCTCCAACAAACTCCCGGGCACGCTCATCCATTAAGGCTTTTAATAAATCCAGTTCGGTACTGCCAGCTTCCAGCGGGCGGGAAATAGCTGCCCGTGAACGGATTGCCGTGATCAATTCCATCGCCTGTGGGTAATAACTTTCCCCTTTCATGATTAATGCCTCAGCCTTCATCAGATAAATATCCGCCATACGGTAGATGATCCAGTTTTGATCACTGTAGGGTCTAGGAATTGTTGTATTTCCCTCGGCTCCTAAATATTTCCAAAGCTTGTAGGTAACCGTTTCGTAAGATGCTCCTGCTCCACGAATATCTTCGGCATTTTCTGTAAATAATGACACACAGTAATTGGATATGATCCAATTGTAGTTAGCTCCAAATATGTCCATCAAGTTATTCGTCTGTCCTTTTGTATAGTCAAATTGGACTTCAAAAATTCCCTCATTGGAATTGCCGGGGCTGAAAATACTGAACCAATTATTTTTATTATTGACTGTTCCCTGCAAGAGTCCGTATTTTCCTGATTGCAGTATTGCATTACATGAAATAATGGCTTCATCGTATCTGCCAAGCCATAGATAAACATCAGCCAGCACGGCATGTATCGCCCATTTGGTAGAGCGACCTTTGGTTTCCCACACTGTGGGCCAGATTTCTTTGCCATTGGTAAGAGCGGTAGTAAGATCTTGGACGATTTGTTCAAATAGCTGCTGTTTGGATGATTTTGGCAACTCGTAAGCCTGCTGATCATCCATATAGGGTTCTAGGATCAATGGAGCCTCTCCAAAGCTCCTGACGATATAGAAATAACTGAGTGCCCGTAAAAAATAGGCCTCAGATAAAAATGAGGACATCGTCGCCTGATTGAAAGAAGGGTCTCTATCGACCACGGCCGGTGAATATTTTATAACCATATTGGCATAATTGATAATCTGGTAAAACTCGCCCCACTTAGCATAACTGTTTGTCGGCAAAAGCGAAAAATTTTTTAATCGCTGCAGGTCGCCGTCAATGTAGCCACCCAGACTCAACGTATTACCCCTGCCCTCGCCCCACGCCAACATGGTTTTTACGCTAGCTTGTAATTTAACGTAAGCTGCCCCCAATACGGCCTCAACCTCCTCCTTATTCGTCCAATAAGCATCACTGACCTGTTCATTCTGAGGCTTGAGATCAAGCCATTTTTGACAAGATGTTGCCGACAATAATAGCAACAACATCATTAATTTATAGCATATTTTCATCCGCTTACTTTTTAAAAGTTTACATTTACGCCCAAAGCAAAACGTCGTGGCCGGGGCGTGCTTGCATTATCCTGACTCAACATATAGATGTTACTTGATAGAGAGACTTCTGGATCTTGTCCCGAGTAATCGGTCCAGGTAAAAACATCTTGAACCGTAGTAAATATTTCACAGCGCGTCAATCCCCATCGTTCAATTAACTTTTTAGGAAGCGTATATTTCAGCGACACCATCTTCAACCTCACAAAAGAAGCATCCTCTACAAAGCGGTCAGAACCCAGGTAGTTATACCCTTCACCATATAGCGCCCGTGGTATATCTGTAACATCGCCCTCTTGCCGCCAACGCCCAAGTACTGCGGTACTTTGGTTAGCTGTTCCATACATATTCTCCGTATTGATCCGCACTTGATTAACGACTTTCTGGCCAAACCTACCGTGCAAAAATGTACTCAGCGCAAATGCTTTGTATCGCAGATTTATCCCCCCTCCCATCGTAAATAAGGGCATTGCATTTCCTAAATAAACAATGTCATATTGATTGATCACACCATTGCCATCGATATCCTGATATTTGGCATCGCCCGCAAAAACCCGCCTGTTGCCATTCATCATAAATACAGGCTGTCCCTGTAAATCATAAATCACCTGACCGTCCAGATCTTTTGCATAGGTATCTTGTTCATTCTGATATACACCGATATAATGGTATCCATAAAATGAGCCCACCGGATTTCCTTCAATAATCTTATGAGCGTATTTGCCATTACCGAAATTGTAATTTTCAAATTGCATATTATCGGGTAGTACAATGACTTCGTTTCTATTACGCGACACATTCAAGTTAACAGAGAGACCAAAATCATTGGAACGGATTGCCTCAGCATTGAAAATCAATTCCCAACCTTTATTGGCTAACTTTCCGGAGTTGTAATACCGCATTTTACCAAAACCAGTGGATGAAGGTAATGTCACGTCTTTTTGCAGGAGGTCTGTCGTAACCCGATTGTATAGCTCACCCGTAAATTGCAGCCTGTTTTTAAAGAAAGAGAGATCTACACCAAAATCAGTTTGGGTTATGGTCTCCCATTTAAGATTATCCAATTGAATGGATACAGGCCCCACTGCAGTCATATCAATATAGCCCGGAGTAAGCGGCTGAAAAGTACCTAAATAGGTAAAAGCACCTGAAGGTGCATTACCACTCTTCCCCCAGCTAAAACGGAGCTTTGCTGTACTAATAAGCCCCAATTTTTTTATAAAATCTTCATCACCAAGATGCCAGGCAACACCGATGGAAGGAAATCCTTTCCAGCGATGTTTTGCCGATAGGCTGGAATTGGCCTCCCAACGGTATGTACCACTGACGATATAACGATCCTTATAGGCGTAATGTAAACTGGAGATTGCGCCGATATTCCGTGTCTTAGAATTTCCAGATCCCATATTCACAATGGCTCCACCAGCAGTCGGGTCACTTAATGATGACGAAGCATTTCCTGATGTCTCACTGGCATAGCTAAACTTACGTGCTTCATTCGTCTGCAGTAAGCCCGTAGCAACGATGTTGTGGTCTTTTATTTTTTTATTGAAAATAAATTTATTCTCCGTGTTCAGATATAATTCATCCGATAACATATCTGATCCCCTGTTAAAGAACGGGTCGGTCCAGATCACCCCCGTAACTGCTTGTGGCAAATATTTTCGATTTTTCGTTGATCTCGTATCAAAACCTACGGTACCCATATATTGCAGTTCAGGAATAATTTGATATATCCCACGGAAGATAACCCTTGCCTGTTCACCAATAGTATTGTTGACGGATTCGTTCACCATCGCGACAGGGTTGAACATTTGGTTATCGCCAAATGACCCCTGAAAGTTAATCCGTGGCGTAAAATATTGGTCTGTATACTGTCCGTCCTCTCCGATAACAAAGGGGCTCATATTCGGCATTTTTGTCATGGCCATACCTCTTGGCGTACCGACATCTCCACCCGTCCAAAAGTTCTTCCGGTCGCTAATGGAATAAGACATATCGGCATTGACATTGAATTTGTTGGAAAATTTATAATTGAGGCTCAACAGTGAATTATAACGATTCAGTTTGGTACCCTTTGTCGTGCCCACATCATTTAAGAAACCAAGTGACAGCCTGTAGGTCGCTTTATCTCCACCACCACTTATAGACAGTGAATTATCTTCGAAATGTCCCACTTGTGTTACCTGATCAAGCCAATTGGTATTTTGATTATATTCATTAAAATACACCCACGATGGATCATATTTGATTTCGTTGGTATTATAAAGTAGGTTGAGGTAGGGAAGTGCGTTATTATAACCAAGATCATTCACGGAGTTCCATACCGCATCTTGGACCATCGCGACATACTGGCTGCCATTCAGCATTGGAATAGTCTGTGCTTCCCGCTTAACGTCTAATTTACTGGACAACGCGAATTGGGTTTTACCTTTTCTGCCCTTCTTGGTGGTAAATAGTAAAACACCGTTGGCACCTTTAGATCCCCAGATTGCGGTCGCAGCAGCATCTTTTAATACTTCTATGGATTCGATATCGTTGGGAGAAATATTTACCAAGGCGCCAAAATCCTCATCATTGGCTGTGGAGAAGTTGAAATCGCTGCCAATAGAGGTTGGATAAGGAACGCCGTCCACTACAATCAGCGGTTCAGAATTACCGTTCAACGAAGATGTACCCCTTATCCGGATGGAACTCCGCGCCCCCGGGTCGGCACTGGACACGATATCGACATTCGCCAAGCGGCCTTGCAATCCACTTTCAATGGACGCAAAAGGCAGAGCTTCCAGCTCTTTCATATCAAAACGTTCCGTCGCCGAAACCTGGTTCCTATAATTGATCCCCATGCTGTTTTTAGTATTGGACTTCTCTTTTGTAACCACGACTTCGTCAATCATACGATCATCCTTAACGAGTTTGATAATCACACTGCCCTGTCCCTTATATGGTATTTTTGTTGTCTTATAGCCAATACAGGCAGCAACAACAGTTAGACCTTCACCAGAGGGAACCGCTATGGTGAATTGGCCTAAATTGTCTGTTGAAGCCCCCATCAGACTCCGATTATCCTTGTTTTCGATGTAAACGGAGGCCCCTGCCAAAGGCACGTTTTGCCCACTTTGAACTCTACCTGTCAAGACTTTGGCCCGTTGCCCAAAAACGGGTAGTACAAAAGCAATGCAGGTCATCATTAAAAATATATTTAGCTTCATGAATTTTAGATTATGGTAATGAAATCAGAGCGAATGAAATCATGCCTATTGCTTCAAAAGTTTGTTGATATGATAAACTGCCCCATCATTAAATACTTGTGGAAAATAGTCCACAATCGGAATGCGCGTGCCGTCCGAATCTTCTAGAAGCAAACTATTCCCTTGATCCACCAATGTGAGTTGCCGATAAATGTTATAACCTGTCCTCCGTGTTGTATTCCAGGTTCCTTGAACAGCAAAACCAGGGAATGGATAGTCGCCAATAGAATTGTCAGGAACAGAAACAAAATAAGATTTAAGATATTCAGCCAGGGCTGCCTTATCCGTGGGGATGAGACCTGCCGCCAAACCAGATAAAACGGTTGCATTATCCGGTGCGAACAAAATAAAACGATTCCCAAAAAGAAAGGAGAGTGAACTCCCTGCATCAATCATACCTGCTTTAGCCAATAACTTCGAGAATTCGGCGTATTTATTTAGGGGATTACTGCTTGTTTCAGCGCCAATCAGCGTAAACTTGATTGTCCGCGTTTCGCCCAACAGTGTTTGAGCTACTTCATAACTCTTTCCGTTGTACCAATTTCCGACAAGCGGCAACATGGATATAGACTCATTACTATTATAGGTAGCCGTCGAATACAAGTTTCCATTTTTCGTAAATATATAGTTATATGGATTTCGGGTCCGGTAAACCTTGGTGCCGGCCAAACTCGTTATATCATCATACACAATGTGATCGGAAACAAAAAGCTCCTGTTGACGTTGCGACATCGCCACTTTAACACCATCGTTATTTTGAATCTGTACCTCTTCATCTCCAAAGACCAACGGGCTACCCTCATTCCAAAAGATATAACTATCACCGTAAAGCGTATTGAGAATTTCTTCATCGGACGGAATCAACAGTGTGTAACGTATATCTCTACTCGCCAATGTTTTGTACATACCTGAGTTATAAAGCATATACATGAAAATTTTGTATTTCGGATTGACCAATACGGGGCCAGTCACACTATTAAAAGCTTCGGGAATTAATACTTTATTTAAGCCATAGAATGTCCCATTGGAGGCTATTGCTTTTTCTCCTACATCCGACTGCGTATTGAAAACAATAGGAATTCCATCAACGGTTTTGATTTCCGGATTCTTACCGATCTCAGCAGGAAAAACGATATTTCCTGCATACACATGGTTTCGTAGCATCATTGCCAAAGGCAACATGTCTACATCTTTTATCGACGGATAATAGGATTTAAAATATTGATTAAAGAAGGTTGACAATGCTTGATTGCTAGGGGCAAATACATTAAACGCTTTATATGAGAGACTCCCAAGGTCGGCATAGTCAGGGATACCAGCCTCACCGTTGTAAGACCATTCTGACGCTATTGCGGGGAGGGCCCCATGGTTGACTAAATATAAGGAGTCGCCCGGCGCAGCATAATTAAAACTAGCTTGTTCATCATAAGTAAAATTTCGAAAACGATCATAAACAGACAAAAAATCTTTATAGCTTCTGCTATGTGCCAAACGCTCATAAACAGTCGGCAATGGCGCGATTACCCGATCGACCACATACACATAGCCGTTATCTGCAGGAATATCATATTCTGTAACCCCTGCATTAGAGACAGCGAAACCATTTTCTCCGGCCCAGCTATCGGGCCCAAAAAAGTATTCATAATTCTGCTTCGCATCAATTCCTTTCGTTTGAAAATGTGTCGCAGAAAGAATGGGTACAAACCTGTCCTTGTGATAGACTTTTTTCCGTTTTCCATCTGTGACATCGATTTCTTCGCTGATAGAATCTTGACTTCTGCTGCGATGCTTGTAATACAGACCTGCAAAAGCCGGTTGCACATTTTGACTCCCCTGCGGTTGATAATTCATCAGCCGACTTTTATCGTACGAATAATAGATCAGATGGTAACCAATAATTTTTTTTAGCTCATCGAAGGGGATTTGCTCGATTGAGGTCAGGTTTCTATTTTTCAAATAGGTTAAAAACACTTGGTCCTTGGGTGCAAAAACCGATACGATCGTCTTACCATTCAATATTTCTTTAAAACCGGCACGCTCGACTCCATCTAAGAAAATGGAGAATTCTTTTCGGTTATCCAAAACCTCCCACACATTGCCCTTCAGCCAATCTGGTCTCTCGTAGTGCGATATAAGTTCCTTTTTGGAACAGGAATACGAACAGGCTAAAAAGACACTAATAGCATAGATGAATAGTCTTTTCATAAAAAATTAAAATGCGCCAATTTGTGATACTGGCATTGGTTTACAAATGAAGTTGGATGATAGCAAGCTAAACCAGCTTATTTTTGTGCTAGCAGGATCAAATAGGCTTCCAAATTGAGATAACCTTTGAACAACGTATGATTACTTGCCTGCAAGGCATCAGCACTATTATTTTTATCAAGCTTCAACTTTTCTTCCCATTCATCGGGTATTCCATCACCGTCCGAATCTATCGGAAGTTTAGTCGATTCAAACCGTCCCAACCCTCCGTTTTCCAAAGGGAGGTCAGATTCCCGATAGGTATAAAATCCCAGAGTTCCTTTACTTTGCAGCTCATTGATTAAAAAAGAATCTACCTGGTCTCTTTTGGGTAATGTGGCACCGACATGGTCAATCAAATAGGCATAGGCTTTTTTGGCACTCATTTTGGGTCTCAGGGTTGGGTAAGTCTCGTAAAAATCGGCGGTCTTAAAATTATTGGCGGCGATACCAGGATACCAGGCTTCTGTAGCCTCAATTAATTCTCCATCCAGCTTACCATTCTGATTATTGTCAAAATAATTACCAGACTGATAGAGATTAAAGTTGCCGTTTCCTCTAGAAAATGGAGTTCCTTTCGTCTTTGGAGTTGAGGGCCCTCCCACAAAATAATTATTTAATATGGTCACGTTCGACTCTCCGGAGGATTCACCACCAAGAATGTAAGCATCCGCAGATACACTATGATTAGGATAGGTCGTATTGGCATTTCCAAAGTTATACACAACATTATTGACAAATTCGTTAATGCCTTTTACTTTCGGATTTCTGGTCTTGTTGCTATGATATAATGATCTGATAATAGATATTTTTCCACCTGTTTGTATCAATCCGCCAGCAGAGTGATTGTGACGATGTAGCCCCTGCCCGATGATTGAATTCTGGATGGTGATACTATCTGGCTCATTCCCCTTGTTATCCCAATTTATGGAAAATACCTCATCCAAGCCCCAAGTAAAGGACATATGGTCGAGCATGATATTTTTTCCGTTGGCAATACCGGACGCATCGTCACTTTTCCCGGCACCCGCATTGGCACCGAGCCTGATCCTAAGAAAACGTGCAATCGTCCCGTTTGAGCCAGAAAAAGAAACTTTCCTTCCATACAAGACCACACCATCGCCTGGCGCCGTATGCCCGGCAATGGTGGTGTTTGCAGCAACGGCTAGATTGGATTTTAATTTAATGATTCCGGAGACGTTAAACAATACAAAACGTCCAGGCTTGCTCACGGCATCACGGAACGAGCCCGGACCGCTGTCATCCAAATTGGAAACAACATAAACAGACGGCGCAGCTGCACCTCTGGCCCCTGTGGCAAAACGGCCAAAGCCTTCTGCCCCAGGAAAAGCAAGTAGCCTTCCGTCTTCAGTTGTAGCATTACTTTCCGCCCATTCAATCCATGCCAATCTGGAGACAAGTGGATCCTTGGAACAAGAAAGAAGAATCATGGCCAAAGCGCCAAAAGAAAATAGATTCTGTCTTTTCATAATGATGAAATTTTCAAGCCAACCGGTGCCGGCTTGAGGTTTATAATTGTTATATATATTGGTTTACACAATATTACCCAATGCAACCGGTTTCATCATCCTGCACTGTACTGTTGTATGTCAAAAGGACACCAGGGTATCGTAGCTTGTTTTCTCCTATTTTTTGTGCTTTGTTACTATCCGCGCGTTTTCCGGTAAAAAGGCCGGTTTCCAGCCATCCAACACCTTCTCTTTTGTATATCGCTCTGCTTCGGCATCGGTCAGCTGATGTGACCAGCTAACACGGCTGTTTATATCAGCTCCTTCGCCACTACTCTTATATTCCGCATAATACACTGTCTTTTCATTCTCCGGATTTCCCCAATTGTGCCAGCCCTGCGGCCGAATATGTTTTCCCATTTCAGTATTCATAAAGACAACTTTTGCATATGGGCGCCAAGGTCGGCCCAACCACACCTCTGAGACATTGTTTGCAGCGGTTAATTTACAGTCGACAAAGACATAACCATATTGTTGCTCAGCTGGAGTAGAGGCAGCGGTAATATAGCCTCCGGTACGGTTACTATGAACCTGGCATTTGGAAAATAAAGTCGACGAACCTCCGAACATAAAATCCACAGAGCCTTCTATATAGCAATTTTCCAACAGCGACTTTGTTCCATTGTGTCCGTACCACGTATCCTGATAGCCCAATATTTTACAATCATTGAAGGCGGACCTGGGTGCGTCTATATATAAAGCGACCGCTTGCCCGGCATCCATACCCGCAGAATTGGCAAAGGTCAGTCTTTCACCAACAAACTGATCTCCTTTTATATATACGGAGCGGGAATCTGCCGTTCCATATGTACCACCATCAGGTTTAGTTTTACCACTGTAATTGTCAAATGTCAAGATGGTCGTTTCTTTATCTTCACCTATCAGGTGAATAAGGGGTTTATTTTGTGGTATTTCAACGACTTCTTTATAAGTTCCGGATTTGATATAGATATAAAAGGGTTGTGCTCCATTGACAGGAGCTGCATCAATGGCTTTCTGTACAGAAACATAATCTCCTGTACCATCTTTTGCTACAACAATATCCGGCACGAAATCTTCTTTGGGCATCGCTGCAGTAGTGAATGTTTTCACCTGTTTTTTGGAGGTGAGAGATGGCGATGTAAGGCTTATACTCCGCAGTCTGACTGTATAAGCTGTATTTGCTTCCAACTCCTCAAAAGTATATTTGGTATCCTCTATCGTATCGGACTGCCTCAAAGTTGATGCAAAAGAAGGTCCTGCTGAAAGTTCAGCAAAATATCCGTCAGCACCGGCAATGGGATTCCAGCTGACGGTTGCTTGATTATGCAGGCTTTCAATATATATATCCTGGGGGCCTTCTAGCTCAGAAAGCATTTGTTGATTATACAGCATTTCATTTTTGCAGGAAAGCAGGAATAAGATACAATTGAAATGGACCGCACCATTGATCCAATGTAAGATTTGATTTTTCATCGAACTTAAAGTTTAATATAAATGTTTTACCAAACTATTCAGATATACCTCAACGTTATCATAGCCCGAGCTCAAATCCCTATCATTTGCATTTGGTTTGCCCGGATCCAACTTATTGGCGATCTCCCACGCATCTGGCATGCCGTCCCCATCGCTGTCTTTTGGTATTGTTCCTTGTTTGAGCTGAGGCCATCCACCCACATCATCTTGTGAGTCAATTATGCCATTCCGGCTCCGATCATCACCACTAGATCCGTCCGCCGTAAAATTTCCATTCTTAACTGTATTTATTATCCGGACGTCAGCATCATCCCGTACGAGTGAGGCACCCACTTTTTCCAGAACGTCTTGATAAGCTTGTTCAGCCAATTCGGTTTCCACATTATCTTCGATAGGCAAAGCTGCTGACAACCGAATGGCACTTAGTGTAGCCTGATCCAGTATGCCATATTTGGCGTTAAACTGGTTGGCTACTCCATAGCTCCAATTATCGGCATTTACCTGTTCATAACCCTCGATTACATTTCCATGTACATAAAATTTCCCCCAGACATTGTAAATTGGCGAAGCCTCATTTTTTTCGTATTTGTCAATGGACACTATTCTTCCGCGCACACCCGAGCGGGTTGCGGGGCCGGATTTATAATAATTATTGACTATATTGACGTTCATCGCTTCCCCCCCATACCCACTGTTGCTCGCCCAATTGTAAAAAACATTATTCCGGATATCCACAAGATCCGTCAACGCGTAGGATGTTCCTTCCCGTTCGCCAAGTCGTGGGTTTCGGCTATCATGATGCGCGATGAGGTTGTGATGAAACGTAGCCTTCCTTCCCCCCCATATTGCTCCATAGCCGTGGGCTCCTTTTGCATGCGCCGATAAGCGCAAGCTTTCGGCAATGATACACCATTGCATGGTGAAATTTTCATTGTTATAGAATGATGCGCATTCATCGGTAGACCAGCTCATAGAGCAATGGTCTATTAAGATATCTTTACGTTCGAAGCCGCCGATAGCATCCCCTTCCACCTGCTGTCGGTTTCCCATTCGGAAACGCATAAAGCGGATCACGACATTATCTGCCTTTATGCTCACGGGATAATCCTGCAGGCAGATACCATCTCCGGGCGCTGACTGTCCGGCAATGGTCAGATCGCCATTCTTGATATCCAGATTGCTCCTGAGCGTAATATTGCCAGATACCTCAAAGACAACGATACGGGGACCAGTTTGATTCAGGGCATCTCTTAAGCTTCCGGGACCAGAATCCTGCAGGTTGGTCACCTTGATGACCTTTCCTCCACGGCCTCCGGTAATCTGCCGCGCAAAACCTTCGGCCCCGGGAAAAGCATATACCTGCTCCACAGCAACAGCTCCTGTCTGAAAGGACTTGTATATGCTCCGCGATGTAAATGCCGGATTATCCTGATGTATCGCCCGAATCCGTAAGGTATAATCTGTCTTGGGTTTTAAATCAGCTAAGGCATATTGCTCATTTTGAATGGTATCGCTGGAGTAAACCACCTTACCGAAAGATGTTCCTTCTGCCAATTGCAGAAAATAGCCATCTGCCAGCGGATCCTTTGTCCAGCTAAAATTTACCTTTGTTCCTTCGACCTGCACATTTAGGTTTGAAGGATCTGCCAAAACTCCCCCGTTGTCAGGCTGCTGTACAATGGATTTTGAGCATGCGGCATACATGCCAACCGTAGTTAACAGTAGTACTGTTGATAATTTCATCATGTTAAGTAAGGTTTAAATTGGGTATAGTTATTCCTATATAGCCGATCACTCAGCTATATAGGAATCGGTTATTTTTATAGTCTCCAACGAGGATCTCCGGCATCATCTTTACCTGCAAATCCGTTATCCTTAATCCGGAAATTGCCCACAGCTGGATCTGTAAATAAATCCGTGCTTTTCTTGGTATAATCAAGTGTGGGCAGAGGAACTAGATCAGACGCTTCTTTCCAGGTAAAATCGGCCGTACGGTAATTTCTGCTGGCTGTAATCTGTGTACTTGGGTTGATCCTTATCCCTCCAAGGGTCTTGTTTGTCGCATTAGGATCTGCGGACTTCGGATCACCGAATATCAAGCCTGCGATTGTGAGTCCACCAGCAATGGTATTTTTTGTTCCATCAAAATCTATAAAGTTTCTTCCCGAAAGCGGGGCACGATAAAATGTGACGTGTTCAATCTTGTAAAGGCCGCTGGCATTGTTTTTACTGGCGAGGAATGCATCCGCGTTATAGACTGTTGAATTTTCCAATGAAAAATTATTGACCGCCGACTTATTGTCATCGACTGTTAATACAGCATAGCCCCCAATGTTATAAATGATACAATTGGAAAAAGTCTGTTGCCCGACAGTGATGCCGCCTCTGTACCTGGTCACTCCGCGCACATCGTGTATGATACAGTTTTCAAATGCCAACAAATCGATAGTTGCCATTGTATTTGCGTTGAAAATGTATTTACCAGCGGCATCATTGCTAAACAATTCGAGGTCAACAAATGCCAGCTTGGCCATATTACTATTCGCTGTAATGCCAAAATTGGATATTCCACTTAAGGACAATCTTGCTTTGGCGCTCACCAATGGATTATCTTCAGACATTATGGTTATCGATTTACTAAAGTTAACCGCACCTGATATTTCATATGTTGCCCCTTTTTTCAGCAAGATGGTCGCCCCGGCATTCGCTTTGGCGATGGCGTCGCCCAAATTAACAGTTGCAGGATCTTCTTTGCTTAAATCTATTATCTCTCCGCTCAAAGGTTCTTTTGTTGTGTAACTATTTTCACCCCTAAACTTCTCACCGCTATACAGTGCCACACGATAGGCTGTAGCCGCTGTTAGATTTTCAATCAATAACCAGCCATCCGCTATATTCTGGGCTGTAAGCGGGATGGTCTGCACGAGTGTTTCCTGAGCAGACTCAGCAACTACCTGGAAGACCTTTACTGTTGTCACGGCCTCACCTTCGTTTTTCCATTTAAAAAGAATACGGTTCATACCGACATCCGACGGAACCGGAAGGTGGACGATTGTGGGAAATCGCGGTGTTTTTACTTCGCCAAAATCCGCTGGTCTCGAGTTCTTTGCCGGATCCGAAGGATGTAAAGCGGTGACCCGAACCTGATAAAGCTGCTGCCACAGCAGGTCGTCCACGGTCCCTCCGGTAGTGTCCACGACCTCTATTGACTTCGCCACGGTCTTAAAGGTATCCACACTGACCTCTATGGTATATCCGGCGGCACCTTCAGTCTGTTGCCAGGCTACATCAATATAATTGCCGGAGGCCTGCAAAGAACCTTTGATGGCAGGCCTGAATAAACGGGGAGCATCCCCCTGAAGCTCGGCAGTCCACTCTTTTTTACATCCTGTCAGGAATAGCATAACCATTCCACAAAGGACGATTGAATTTAATATAGCTGAAATACGTTTCATCTTGTTATATTTTTGTTTCCATCAATCTGCTGTGTTTTCACCTGATCAGAAATTATAGCCTTCATTTTTTAATGTTCCCAGGCTGCTGGTTACCGTCGAACTATGCAACGGCAATATATAGGGAACAGGAGACAGTCCGGTATCATCCTTATATCCGCGCCATGAACGTAAAATATAGTCGGCAGGACGCTGCTCTTTATCATTGTATAAGGCCTTGAGCCAAGTCAGACTGGTATATCCGTCCGGATTATCCCCCTTTGAAGGACTATCTTTTAACTTAGGCGGCACAACGACCTGTTTAAACAATCCACCATACCATTCGATGGTCTTATCTGCTTTCAGTCGATAATAGAGTGTACCCGGTAGAGTAGCATAGGGGCCGGCTCCATTAAAGGTGTTTTCTCCTATTTCGGCAAGGATCTTGCGATTTTCAGCAATTTTTTTACCAAAGAGATTCCACCGAATTAAATCATAATGACGAATACATTCGCCTCCCAGTTCCCAGGCTCTTTCGTTCACGATAGCATCAAAGAAAGTACGCTTACTGCCTGCGACCTGATTTACATACTGATCAACTTTGCTCGCCCAGGCGGTTTCCTGAAAAGCACGTTTCCGCACTAGTTTTAATGCCTCCTGAGCTTCCAAAGTTGGGCCATTGAGCTCATTTTCACTTTCCGCATACATCAGGATAACATCCGAAAGACGCATGATCGGCCAGTTGATCCCTGTACCTTTCGCCGAATTTGCACCGGAAGGCGTCGGCATCAATAATCTGTTCCACTTACCTATACCGATCCCTGTTGCCGAGATCGTAGCCTGCTCGAGTTTGTTGTTATATTTGATGAATGAAGCGGTCTTGAACAGTCGTGTATCTAGCGTATCAAAACTGTAGACATAGGCCGGATTATAGGGCATATAACTTGAGCCAGAGCCATATGGGTGTTCACCTGCGTCTACAGCGACGCCTATATTCCACCCCACATCTCCGAAACCCGGCGCAAAGGCCACTTCGTAGAGCACATCGGTTTTGCTGTCTACAATCCACTTACTCTGGTTGTCAAATACATCGCCAAATTTGGGGTGCAGCTGATGCCCCGATTCATCCATTACCTTTTTACTGTATTCCCTGGCGATTTTATAGTAGTCGAGATAATCCTCTTTTCGTCGCATGGTCATATCCGGATACAGCCAATATCCGGCGCGACATAAGGCGAGCCGGGCGATAAATCCTTGGGTAAACTCACGGTTGACAGTCTCCACACCATAGGTCAGCTGAGCGGCTGGTTTCATATGGGGGACAATACTGATCAGATCCGCGATCAAGGTACTTAAAATCGTATCCCTTCCAGTGCGTGCTAGATACAGATTATCACCGCCCTGAGTCGGCTTTAATTTAAAGGGCACGTCGCCCCAGTAATTCACTAACCAGTAATACCACATAGCTCGTAGTGTCTTGGCCTCTCCAAGGAGCTGTTTCATATCCGCATGATCGGCCATAGGTGACTGCTCAATACCCTCGATCGCCAGATTGGCCCGATTTATAGCACTATAGGCGTTGTTCCAGACCGTCCTGATGTCACCGTTACCGTCTGTCGCTTCCAATGACCAGATATCGCGCCTCGAGTTTTCCGGAGCAGCTCCCACACCCCCCACTTCTATATCCGTGTTGGGGATGAATGCGTTTGACAGCCGTGAGGTGAAAGCATCCTGGTTAAACAACGCATAGATGCTGCTTACACCTTTGGTGGCATCGCTGACATTTGCATAAATTATCTCCTGTGTAAAATTGGAAGGCGAGTCGGTGTCCAAAAACTTTTCACAGGAAACAAAGGCCAGTGAAAAGATGACCGCGATATAGCTGGATTTTATAAAATACTTTCTCATGTGTTTACTATTTAAAATTGACATTCAGACCGAACGTAAATGTTCTACTCTTGGGATAAGCCGAATAATCCACTCCGGGCGTCAGGGCGGCGTACGCACTGCTCCGCGTGGTTGACACTTCAGGGTCATAGCCCGAATAGCTGCTCCAGACAAAGGCGTTGTACACCGTAGCGAACAGACGCAGAGAGGAGATACCCATACGGGAGGTCAGCTGTTTGGGTAAAGTATAGCCCAAGGTCACATAGGACAAGCGCAGAAAGGATCCATCTTCGATCGCATCTGAAGTCAACACTGGTGAGGCCGTCCCCATAGAAAAGGGCGACCAAACCTTGGCATCTTTGTTTAAGGCAGCCAGTTCGTCCAGACCAGTAACCAGCTCCCCAGCTTCGTTGATATACTTATATCGGTCCTGAGAATTCATGCGATCCGATATATTGCCAAAAGTAGTCCGATATAGCATATTATACTGAATTCTGCCCGTGTTATAAATATCGTTCCCATAGACCCAGTTGAAGAATGTGCTTAAGTCAAAATTCTTATACCTGCCATTGAACCCGAAGCCGCCCGAGTGTTTGGCCAGAGCATTCCCGATGACAATACGATCTCCCTCGGCTGTGATCTGTCCGTCGCCATTAAGATCCTTTAGTTTCATTGTGCCCGGCCTGATCCCCAGCGTCCCCCCGAGAATGCCCTGTGACGAAGCGATTCCTTCCTTGAGGGTGTAAGAACTGCCGCCATTGTAAGAGTCAAAATCATTTGAGGTATAAAAGCCATCTGCAACGTAACCATAGATCTGCCCAATGGTTTCGCCGACATTAAAAAGATAGTCGTCCTGAGTCTTGAGGTCAGTTCCGGCCCAATTGGACTGTAGGATACGCCTGTTGTTGCCATCCAGTTTATCAATCGTCGGAATATTGCGGCCTATGTTAAACGATAGGGTCAATCCATAATCCGGCTTCTCGATCAGGGGCGCGGTCAGTCCTATTTCTATCCCTTTGTTGCTCGTCTGGCCAAGGTTAATAAGCTGTTTGGTAAAACCATTGTATGCTGGTATCTCATTGTCAATGATCAAGTCTTTGGTCGTATTTTTATAGATGTCGATAATGGCAGAAAGCTTATTGTTGAATAGGCTGAAATCCAAACCCAGGTTGCGCGATACAGTAGTTTCCCAGCGTAAATTGGGGTTTGGTAAAGAAGAATTTAAAATGTTATAGTAGGTCTGGTTGATGTCGCCTGCGCCGTAAGGGCGGTTTTGGCTGGGCCCGTACAACAGCCTCCAGGCATCGTTTGCTATCCGGTTATTCCCAGCCTGGCCATAACTCAAACGCAATTTCAGGTCATTGACAAAGTCGACCTCCTTCATGAAGCCTTCTTCTTTAATTTTCCAGGCAAACGAGGCCGATGGAAAATAACCCCAGCGCTTGCCTGGAGCAAATTTGCTACTTCCATCCGCCCGCAGAGTGGCATACAGGATATATTTATCCAGATAAGCGTAATTGACACGTCCAAAAAATGAGACAAAATCTTCCCCACGCGCTTCGTAAGTTTCCATACGTTCTGGAGTACCCAAAGCCATGTTGGCAAACAACACATCCGGTGTTATATTTTCATCAAAATATTTTGCCCGGTTCAGGCTGCTGTTGCCATTGGTAAAACTCAGTTCATGTCCGAGCAGGAAATTGAGGTTATGCTTTTCATTTTTCAACGCAGTGTAGTTGGCCGTATTCACAAATCGGTAGACACTTGCCGAGGAAAGATCGATCTGTCCCAGCGGCAAGTTTAACCCCACATTACGTGATTCGCCGGTCAACGGCCCCCAATACCGTTTATTATTTCCGTCGCGGAGCGAAATTGCCGCTTCAGAGCGCAATGCAAGATTGCGTACTGGATTATAGGTAATTGCAGCTCCCAAGCTTAAATCTCTTGTTTTGCGTTGTCTATAATCCTGTTTGGCGAGTTCAATCGGATTGATCAAGCTCCGTAGAAAATTATCGTAATCATCTTCCCCATCGACAATGGTGGTAGGATCAATGACCATGTGGTCCACCAGCCCATTGATCGGTCTAGTCTGGATACCATCGGAGATGCGTACGCTTGATGTGCCGGAGGTTCCGGCCCCGTCAATCACATTATGCGTGTAGCGCGCCGACAGATCCAATTTTAGATTTTTATAGAGTTCATGATTCAATTTGAAATTAAAATAATAACGCTTTTGCCCTGAGTTGAGCATCAGGCCCTCATCTTTGTTGTAGGTATTGTTAAAACCCCATTTCGTTTTTTCGGTCCCGCCAGAGATGGATAGGTTGTGCTGGCTGGAACGGACTGCTCCGCCAAACAATTCGTCCTGCCAGTTGGTACCCGCCTGATACTTGTACAGTTCAAGATCATCATACTCGCCAAAAAACTTCTTAAAATTGCTATACTCATTGGAATTTGTCCCGCGGATCATTCCATATTCGTAATGCAACAGCGCAAATTCGTAGGGAGAAAGCACCCCGAGCTCTTTTGGCATGTATTTACTCTGGAAGAAATTGTTGTAGCTGATGCTGGTCTTGCCGGCCTTTGGGCTCTTGGTGGTCACGATCACAACCCCGTTGGCTCCTTTTGAGCCGTAAATCGCTGTGGAGGAAGCATCCTTTAGTACATCAATGGATTCGATATCCGAGGCCGAGATATCATTGAGATTATTGACGATAAAACCGTCCACAATATATAAGGGAGCGTTGTCCTGCGTAATGGAACCACCACCTCTGACCCGGATGACGATTTCGGCGCCGGGGGCACCATCAACGGTCGTCACCTGTACCCCCGGAAGTCTACCGGTCAGTGCTTCGGCAACGTTGACAACCGGAGCTTTCTCCAGCTCCTTGCCTTTGATCGAGCTCACAGCTCCGGCAAGATCTTTACGCGACACAGTACCATAGCCAATAACGACCACCTCATCCAGTCCTTTAGCGTCCTCCTGCAACGTGACGATCAGCTGGTCGCCCGGCGGGACAGGCTTTTCCGTGCGAATAAAACCTACGGACGAAAAAACCAAGGTATCGCGCAGCGATTCGACCAAGATCGTATATCGCCCGTCTTTGTTGGTACTAGCCTGTTTGCTTTTCCCTTTGATACTCACCGTTACACCCGAGAGGGGCTGAGTATCCGGACCGTAGACTGTACCCACAATTTTCTTTTCCTGAGCCAAACCGAGTTGTGCAACGGACATCAGAAACAGTAAAGTTTTGAGTTTTCTCATATTAAGCTATAATTTTGAATTGGTTATTACTTAAGCACGCTTGACAAAATTTTTGAATCATACGATTCCGTCCCGGAAAAGGCTTAAAAGATTCAATAAAATTGTCCAGCAAAGATTATATTGGTTATTTTCCTGCGTTCGTAATAACAATAATACATGAAAACAGGGTCTCTATGCTATAAAACAGGAATTAAAATTACGCAATCGATGCCGGCAACGTTTGCAGGACAGTTCAGGACAGTGATCCGTAACAACCGGTTGCAAAAAAAAGCGCACTGCTTGACAGTGCACTTTAGAGGATCGTATTCCTCATGTCATCTTCTGATGAATGGCCGACAATTAACGATCAGATCATCAAGCAATGCCGTCATCTTGCTCCTAGGCATGCGATGGCTTTATATTGTGCAGCTTCTAGGGCATCTTTTTAAACCCTTCTTTTTTTATGACCCATCTCCCATCTTTCGGAAACCCCGGCAAATCACCGGAAGATGCATCCCAGCCTTCAAGCATCATCGCCACAGTAGTCAGTACACCACCATTGCCGGGTAAATATATACGCAGGCGCCCATCCTGATAGTTATGCCCGTTTTTGAGGTATGTATTGGTCTGGACATTCATGAATAAAGCGTCCAGCGCTTTATGTGGCAGGTTCAGCCGTGCAGCATTCATGGCAGTCATTGGAAAATCCCAACCCCATGTTTTCTCCCAATGCCATTTCGACAGCACGAGGTCTAAGGTATTTTTCATGACTGCTTTATCCAGTTTCGGTGACTCTGGCACCATTCCCAAGGCACCGAGGACCGCAGGATGGTCTGTCATCCATCGATCAAAAGTGTAAGAGTCCGGAGCTGTCTGGGTAGCCAGATATACCTGATCTCCGATAGGTAAGGGCGCTAATTTTTCGATCACATCATCCCATTTTGCTACCCGGGGTTCGCCTAATCGTTCTTTCCACTTCTGAGCCGTACGAAGTGCCCAATCCCAATACGCCACCTCATAAGTCGGATTCATGGTTTCCGAAGCCTTAAATACTTCCTGCGCCGGGATCACTCCTTTACCAATATTGTACCGACCTGTCAGGCTATCGTAATGTGCAAAGTCTGCCATAAATTCGGCGGTTGCAAACACGAGGTCTTTATATTTTTTTAAGACAGCCAAACGCTCTTTATCACGGTAAGCCAACTCAGTCATATAAATAATATGTGGCTGCTGCCATACCAAAAAGGCCGCTACAGATGAAGGGCTTTCGTTTCCTTCATTGTCGGACATCTTTATCCATCTTACCCCTTGATATCCCTGCCGTTTTGCCAGGGCCCGTGCTTTTTCAAATGTCCGGAAATAATAATCCAGGGTTTTCTCCATAAGCTCCGGGCGCCCCCAGAGGGCAAAATGGACAGCATGCCACCAATGCATCTCGGTATGAGGCTTACCGTACCAGCTGTTGAAGGTGAGCCCTGTCTCTTGTGGTGGATTGCTACCTCCACATTGTACCTTTGTTAAATATTGGGAAAGCACCACTCTTCTTTCCAGTTCATTTGCCCGTGGATCTGTACTGCCTGCAAAATCAACCGCAGCTCCACTCTCCCAAAAAAGCTTCCACTGCTGTGTACTTTCGCGCGCCGCGTCTTGGTAATTTCGACCGTTGTGTCCAGCTTTACTCGTGGCAGCAAACGCAAAAGAAAATTCGAAAGCCTTCAGATCCGCTGCCGGTTGATAAACAAAATAATGCGGCGCGGTATTTTGGAAAGTCCCTTGCGAAAACTGCAGTTCCGTAAAATAATCCGTACCCTGCAGCTGGTGGCTGATGACAGCCCCCCGAGACGAACTACTGACAATAAGCGTTTTGTGATCATTGACCTGCGTATAGTTGGTCCCCTCATCTAAAAATTGACCACTGGGATAGGGATATTGGATAAATACTCTCAGCCGCTGCTTGGCGATCAACGGGGAGCGCACATGTACAGCTACGGCGTCCTGTGTCTGATAAGATGCCGTTTTCACAACTACGGGATCCCCGTCAACGCTAAACTCACTTATTATCATCCCCGTCCACAGATCCAGTTCCTGACGAATGTTTTTAATGTCATTTATCGCTGCCCGTCGGCCATCTTTGCAGTAAAATTCCAGCCCCACGTTGCCCAGTTGCAGACGGTGTTTATTTTCCCTGAAATAATTTACGGCTGCAGCATTCCGCGGCGGTTCTTTAAGCTGAACACTGTATTTAGCATCGCGCCCTTCATTGTTGAAATCATATGATTTTAATGTTTCCTCAAAAGCATAGTTCTCTGTGTTGGGAAAGGAATCCCAGCCCCATTCGGACTGAGTGCCTAATGACACCCCATGTCTGTAGTATAGGGGGAAAGACTGCATGCCTGTTGCATCAACAGTGTATGCAAAGGCCCCGTTACCCACGGTGAGGGACGCCAGCGTATCCATCATCAGGTTACGTACATTATGCCTTTTGACTACCTGCTCACGGTCAATTTTGCCGATACGCTGTGCTAGACACAGCATCGGGTACAGCAAGGTCATCATAACAGTCGCAGTAATTTTCGAATTTATTTTCATCTGAATACAATTGTTTTTGACACATTTTTTTATGCCGATCTTTATCGACTGGCCGATACTCCGGCTAGACGCTCCACCATGGACGCGTCATTATCAAGGCTTTATGCCGAACCAGCCGGTTTTCCGTGATCTGCTACCGCAACAGCGTGAGACTGATCAAGCCAATGACAGCATCGTTTGCCACAGCAATAAGTTCCACGGACTGAAGCTGCTTGCTACTGTCGAGTGGTAAATCCAATAGCGTGGCCGCCCCACCATCAATAGCACGGTTGCTATAACCTTTAATTTCCGTATAGCGATTCCACGCACCACCTTTATAAAGTTCGCCGGACTTGAGACTGACCCGATAGGGAATCTGGTCATCCGGGATATCAAAAGCACGATTGTCGTCGAGGTAGTCCTGTTCTATCGGCCACCAGTTGACTGGATTGATCAAGTCAAGGATGCTAGTTGTGCCATCGGTATAATTGACCTTGATCTTAGCATTGGTCAGCTGGGACTGCATGGGATTTGTTGAACCAGCCATCAGTAGATACATTTTACGTGCACGTCCTTCCAAAGGTATTGTAGCACGGCTAGGGTAATTATCCCATTGACTGACAAATAGAACGTTTCTGTTTTCATGTTTTATCTGGAAGGGAATACCCAAATAGCTCAGCTTGTTTTGTCTACTTCGGGCCATTAATCCACTATCATCAATACTGGCGGTAGTCAGTGGGTAACACCAGTTGCCTATTCCCTGCCAGGGCAGCTGCAAGGTCGGTCCTTCTGGTCGTGGTGACAGGTATTTTTGCTGAAAGATATCATTCAGACGGGCGTTATACTTGCTTGTTAAATTTTGTTCCTCAAAATGCCCACTATCGGTTATCTTCCAATCTATATAATCGACTTTTTCACGGTAATCACCCAAGACGAGATAGAGGCTGTTGGTTCCTTTAGAAAAAATTTCTGCAGGAAGCTGCAGTGCACGTATTTCCTTCGGTTTTAAACGAAGCGTCCGCCGAAAACGGTCATGGTCGATGGCCACATGCTGTATCTGTTCCGAACGGTTCGTTAGCGAAAGATAGTACTTGCTATCTTTTTTCAGCAAATTTGATTGTAAAGGGCTTCGCAACCTGATATTCACTGCTTGCCACCAGGTCATTTCACCTTGCTGAAGTTTTATAAAAAAGGTTCCTTGATGCTCCTTGTGAATAAACCACAACTGCTGTCCCGACCTTTTTTGAATAATTCCCTGCGGATCCCGGAGATCCAACACTTGTGTTCTCTTATCCAAGGGAATCGACCATGGATCAGTAAATACCTGTTGTAGGTCGCCCGTAGCCATATTCTTTACTTTTCCCGCCCCGGTTATCTGAACTTCAAAATCACGACCGGGATCCGATTCTATAATAAGGAACGGTTTATTGATGGACGAAGCTTTTACCGACCATTTCATATCTTTTCCATTAATTTTAACTGAGCTGACCCGCTCAAAATCAACGGGAATTTCCAAGATAAGCTTTAAAGACTGCGCATAACGGGTTTTGATTCGAAACGTTGTGGTGTGAGCAGTCTTTTTATAACTGTAGCTCCATTCAGGCAGTTCGATCTCTGCAAATTCCCAAGTTGTGGGAAATCCCGGCTTAATAAGTAGCTTGTTGTCCAATAAGCGCGGGTGAACGCCAAACAACCCCTCGACCAATGTGCGCGAAGCCACACCTATGGGATCTGCAAAGTCCCGATATAATTCGCCACGGAAAGCATCATAATGGGAAAGCTGCTGAAAATTGCCGGGGCTGATGCCGTGATACATGCTTTCCGTCAGGTTACTTTTCCACAGCTGATACGCCTCATCCGGCCTTCCGGCCTGCCAGTAGGCAAGTGCTGTCTGTAAATTCTCAGCCAAAGCCACATTGTTGACCGACCAGGTGTAAGGCTGCCAGGTAGTCGTCGGGAGCGTATAGAGGCCGGCCTGCTCCTGCCCTTTTACTGCAACAGGAATCCGGGGCAAACTATTGGCCACGTATTGCAGGTTTTGGTAATTTTCAAAATCATCCAGGACATCGGCATCAGCCACATGGTAAATCGTCCATAAGCCCGGCCTTTCGTGTACAAGCTGATGGCCCAAAGCGTCCTGAAACTCGGCAAAGTACCCCTTTCCCTTAAGCCAGAGCCTATTTTTCAATGCCTTCTGAATTTTATCTGCTTCACGTATATAAGGATCTGGATTCTGTCCGATTAAGCCTGCCAACTTGCCCATCATCCGATTGGCACGGTAATTATAAGCTGTGGTATGGGTTACCCCGCCCCCCGAATATTGTAGTCCATCGCTAGCCCAGATCGCGCAATAGGCATCGTATAAACCGTCGTTGTCGCGGTCGAAATTGCGCTTTTCCCAATCAAGGTGCCGTTGGAGCGTCGGCCACATTTGTCTGAGGTAAACGGTGTCACCGGTATAATTAAAATGCGACAATAGCTGATCAATAAATACCAGATTCATGTCGTAATGATGTGGCACAGTATTATTGTTGGGATTCCTGCTGATATATCCACTGGAGAACATGGCAGTGCCCATTTTTTCCAGATGCCGTGCTAAATGCAAGGCTGTATCCATGACTACGGGAGCGGCGGCAGGACTGGTTACCTGCGAACGGGCATAACTCGAAAAGTGTTCCTTCGCCCGGTCATGCCAGCCCAAAGCATCTGCAGCATAAGCACCCCGCCATGCATTCAGGCGCATGCGCCATGCAACAGCACCATGCAAAAAGGTAGGACTCTCCCAAATACCATCCGCAGCAACTGCCAAAGCTGCTCCGAAATTATTAATATATCTATCCGGCGTGTTTAATTTGATGCGATTAGCCAAAGCCAGCCTTGCCTGCTGCGCCTGTTCAAAAATTACTGCCAAAGCTGGCTCTTCACTTTTCCCCCGTATGAGCCTTCCTTTGGAGATCTGCACATAGTAGGGCTCCGCTTTTAGCTGACATTCTGCCACCACAATAGGGCTGTCTACAGGTTTAACAGCCGTCAAATTTGGTAGCTCTGTCAATGCTGACGCATCCGTAAGCCATACTCGAGCATCTTCTGAAAAACGGCCATACACAAATTGGGCTTCTTTTTTCTTATTTTGATAAACTAATTCAAACCGTTCTTTTTCTATGACATACCGGTTATTTTCACAATAGGCCGGTAGCAGGTAAAACCCTGATTCCGGATCCGCCCCCACATCACCATTCCTGCTGAATGTTGCTCCGCTAGCACCGCCATATATGGCATAAAGCTGCGCTTCAGGGCTGACATCGGTCGCCTGCAGTTTTACGATCATTCCTTCGGCACCGGCTTGTGCCATGACGACGATATCAACATGCCCTTCCCCCAGAAAGGTGTCCCAAATGCGATAGACCATGGAACCTGGCCTATATCGTGTCTCGATGCGGTCAGCGTCAATCATCTTCTTATATTTCTGCTTATTGCGTAGAACAAATTGCAGATTGCCCCCCATACCGGGCAGATACAAAGCAAATTCAGGGAGATCCCCTGCCTCCACACGAGAAGCCCGATGATCGCCATATAGTGCCCTGTTAAATCGGTACCGTCCGTTGACGAGCAGAAAATCGCCATTATCTTCTGTATAATGTAACGCCCGTGCTTTGCCGGGTACCTGCTTAGCCTGAGCAAAAGACTGCTGTATGGATAAGGACAATAAAATCCAGAAAGAAAACAGGCTCCTTCTTTTCATAATCAGTCAAATGACGTTAGTTCTTTTCCATTTACCACAACATTCTTTAACGTCACATTCTTAAGGTGGTCCACTTTATACATTTCCTTTACACCTTCGATTTTACAGTTGACCATCGTAAAATCGGTCACAGGTGAAGATTCATAGGCCGTCGACAATACCGCATATTTGCCGCCTCCCTTTACCTGAAGATTTTCCACCCAGATGTTACGGATGGTCGGAATATGTTTTCCGGGCTTTTCATAAAACATGTTGAAGCGTATTGCAGCTTCTTTATACTGACCGACCTCTGTATTATAGAAGAATACATTCTCGATGATACCGCCCCTGCTGGAACTGGTTTTAATGCGCAATGCCCGATCAAGATTAGGGCTATCCATGACATTGTTGAGGGCATAAATATTTTTGGCTCCGCCCGCTATTTCACTGCCGATGACAACACCGCCGTGTCCGTCTTTCATCACACAATTTTCGATGATATGGTTTTCGGCAGGACGTCCTATGTTGCGGCCGTCCTCGTCGCGACCCGACTTAATCGCAATACAGTCGTCGCCGGTATCAAAATAGCAGTTTCTGATCCAGACGTTCTTACTCGCTTCCGGATCGCAGCCATCGTTATTAGGACCATGGCTAACCACCTTTACCCCCTCAATCAATACATTCTCACATAAGACAGGATTCAGGTTCCACATTGGCGAATTGACAAGCTTGACATCAGCAATCCAGACATTCTTACATAAGTAGGGTTGAACAAAATTAGGTCGAAGGAAATTGCCGTGCCCAAACAGTCTCTTTTGAGGGTCTAGCTCTTCGGCCATCTGCTTATGTAAAATCGCACGGGCAGGTTTCTGCTCTCCCGGGCGTCCCTCGTGCCATCCGTATTTACGCGCGCCGCACCAGTACCACCAGTGATCATTGTCCGCATTGCCATCCAGCAGGCCTTTACCGGTGATAGCAATATTTTCCTCTTTATATGCGTAAATGAATGGAGAGAAATTGATGCACTCCATTCCCTCCCATCGGGTAAATACCATCGGATAGTCAGCGCTATCTCGACTAAACAGTACCGTGGCTCCTTCCTTGATATGAAGATTAACATTACTTTTGAGATAAATCGCTCCGGTTAGGTACACGCCTTCAGGGACGACGACGCGCCCCCCGCCCTGCCTGCTGCACGCTTCGATCGCCTGTTTGATGGCTGCCGTATTTTTTGTCCGGCGGTCCCCAACGGCTCCAAAGTCAGTGATCACATAATCTTTGTTTTTAAATTTTGGCGCTACAATCAGCTTTTTCAGCTGATCGATTTCTTTTAACGGCTGCTGGGCCGTCGTCCAGACAGTCTGCTGTCCATAACTGTTGACAAAACCAAGGACGGTAATAAGAATACTAAAAATCGCTTTCATCAGGTATTGTTGTTTTACTTATATGATTTCAAAAATGAAGGTCGTGGAAGTATCTGCCTTCCCGCCTTGGGTGGCACCGAATAAGAAACGTGGTTCGTTGGTCAGCCTGTCCATGAGTATCATGGGGCGCTCCAGCCGTCCAAAACGTTTTAAATTGGCCGGGGGCGTTGCTTCGTGTACATACTCAGCCAGATTTAGATAGGCTACTTGCGGTTCAGACCATTGAATGCCATTCTTTGACATAAGGATCAGCCCATATTCATGGTTATAAAAACCCATATCCCTGGCGATCAAGCAGTACTGACCGTCTTGCTGCCAAACGAAAGCGTCTTCGAGCTGCGCATTGTTCGGCCGACCGGAAAAATCAATTACTGGCCGTTCCGAGACCTTGTGGTAGGGCCCCAGAGGATGATCCGCCTTAGCCAGCCCATATTTTCGATTCCCCCTGACGGGCCCCGTATCACGCAGGTATTCCGCTGTATTCCAAGATTTGTAATAGAGCCAAAACTTACCATCGTCGCCCTGTAAAAATGCGGGGTTCGTCGTACAGTGATCATCCCAAGCGCCCTCTTCTCCCGGCAGCAAAATAGGACTGTCGCTCCTTTTCCAAGGACCATCCAACGTTTTTGCTGTCGCCACACCAATTCTCTTCGTATCAGTCTTGCCATTGCAGTTACCCATATAAAAGAGATAATACATGTCTCCCACTTTTTTGATTAGGGGATTATGGCAGGTGGTACTATCCCAACATCCATCTCTTGGCCGCAATACGACCTCTTTGTGCTGAAAGCTCTCATACGGGGATTCCGCCACCGCATGGGCAATCTCGGAGCCCTTGATCCATCCGCCCATTCCCTTATCTTTGCGCCATCGGGAATAAAAAAGATGAACTTTCCCATCATCGCCCCAGATCGGAGATGAACACCAGATAAAATAATCGTCCAACTGTAATGAACGCCCGATGGGCTTCAAGCTAAAATACGGTGACACCTCCTGCTTATTTTTGGTAATGGCACCTCCCGGAGACAGTGCAGCGATTAACAAAAATGCATTTGATTTTAAGAAGATCCTCCTATCCATATCAGACATTTTCTGGCGATTGATTTACAATTTGGTTCCGGTATCCGTAACTTCGACGAATAAGTCCTTAAGATAAGAAAAGCAACGAAACTGCCTATCCTGCCCTGTCCTGCGACAGCTTACGAATTTGCTGCAGACCACTACTTTTTCTCAATAAAAAAACCTACCCGTCCGATTTCGGAACAGGTAGGCTCAGGTTTTTAAAATTTAAATGAATAGCTTAATATCCCGGATTCTGCATAGCCTGCTTTTCCGCCGGCGTTAAGGCAGCACCGTTCGCATTGGTTGTCGCATCCAAGAAAGATTGCGGAATAGGTCGGTAATAGTGCGTATTTGGACTAAAGACTGTATTTCCACGTACATACCCGTCATTAAATGCTTTCCATCTCGCTTCCAACGTTTTGGTGCGCGCCAGATCTTCCCAGCGATAGAGTTCACCGCACAATTCGCGTGTGCGTTCATTCAACAAGAATGCCATCATTTTTTGCGCATTACTTGTTGCACCCAATTTCTCGTAGATTGGAGCATCAACTGCTGAGTTATAAATATCAGTGACAGAGTTAATCAGCATCTGTGCTTCCGAAGACGCCGTGGTTTTAGCCATATCGTTATTGGATTCGTAATAAGAGTTTCCTTCCCAATAGATCGCCCCCTCAGCAGAAAAACCACCTCCTTTGCCGACGGCATACGAATTATTTTTATAGGCCTGTCCGCCGTCCACATGCTTCGAACGGTCTTCGCCATTTTTATAGCTTGCACGGCTACGCAATTTGTTGATCCACTGGATCGCGTTCGCATATTGTCCTTCGCCTTTTCTAATATAAGCTTCAGCAATCATCAATACGTCTTCCGCCGAGCGCGCCATAATAACGTCGCGGGTACCGTTGGCAGAGGCTATACTGACGCGATAACCGTCTCTGAATTTTGAAAGCGCCACATATCGGGATTGCACGCCATAGTAACCATAGTTCCCATGCTTCCCGACCCATGCTTGTGGCTCTGACTCGAAATAACGAACAAAAGTATGCGTATTTTGCATCACACCGTTTTTCAATACACCGGTTGCATCACCCGCTACCGCTTGATAGCGTGTATCGCCAGCATTATTCACAATATACTTAATACCAAGCTCACCACCTTTGAATCTTTTAGCCCCAACAACTGTTCCTGTCGGTCCAAGTGAAGCATTAGCCGCAGTCCATACCGGTGCATTGGCGGTATTATTGGCGCCGTACATGGTAATAAAAGATTTCCAAAAACGGGAATCGTTTACACGGTCAAAGACATCTAAAGTATAATTTGTGGTACGCGCATAGGAGAATTCACGGTCACCAGAGATATCGCGGCTTGTTCCCGCTAAATCTTGGTATACGGCTGGGTAATAGAGGTGAATTTGGTTTCCGTAACGTCCCCAAGTCGCCTGATCATCCGAGAATTGTGCCGACAAAACCACCTCCGATACTTTTTCGTTTGCACTATTCGCCTTTTGATAATCCCATAGTTTTACATAGTCATCAACCAGCGGATGCGCCGCAACGACTTCCGTTCCGTATTTGATAACCGCATCCAAATCTTCTGCTGTATATTTTGAATTCCAGGGAGCATATAACTCGCTCGCACGGGTCAATCTAGCTTTCGCAATGTAATGTGCCGCAGCTGATTTGGTCACTCGTCCAAATTCTGTCGCCGAAGCAGGTAGGAGCGTATAGGCCTGCTCAAGGTCTGAAATAGCCTGCGCAAAGCATTCTTCTTCTGATGCACGGGTAAAATAGGATTCAACCTTTTCCGTCGGAATCAATTTCAAGGGCACCCCACCAAACTGTACAATCAACTGCAAATAGAAATAGCCCCGCATAAAGTAACCCTCGCCTAAGCGTGTATTATAGTTGGCATTGGATTTATCATAATATAGCGGTACATTCCGAATCAAGGTATTGGCCGATTCGATACCACTATACATATTGTCAAACACGGGCTGTATATTTCCTCCACCATAAGTTGACTCAGCAGGATTTAGATCCATACTATAACTATTGAAGCTAGGGGAAGCATTATTTGCATCCGTAAACTCATCTACCCCTAGGTTGAACAAGGCCATCCCCCAAGTATAATTATATTTAAATTTCAATTTGGAGTAAACACCAGTTGCCAGGTCATCCAGCCCTGCCTGTGTTTTAAAATATTCCGTATCGGGGATGGTAATTTGCTCCTCTTTTAAAAAGTCTTTACTACATCCATTCAATACCAGCAATCCAGCAGCACCAAAAATGGAAGCAATTAATATTTTATAATTTTTCATGAGAATCATCTTTTTAAGTCTTTTTGCTTCTTAAAACCCTATGTTTACACCGATCACTGCGCCTCTTGTCGTAATTGACGAACCGGCCTGTGTCCTATTATTATCATAACTTGCTAAGTCTGGATCCAAGAAATCTACTTTTGAATACAACATCGCGGGGTTCATGAGCTGTGCATAAACCTTAAAATTACTGATGCCTAGTTTTTGTAATTTTGTTTTCGGAAAATTATAACCTAAACTTACATTTCTTAGCTTAATAAATGATCCATCACGGTAGTTCATGGAAGAATTCCAAGGATCTGCCGCTTCGCCATTCGAGCCCGGCTGATAATATTCAGCATCTTCATGAATTCCTGGAATAAAGTAGTCCAATTTGCGTTGCATGTAACGACCATCCAATGTCGCGGCTCCGGCGTTAATGGTCTGTCCCCACCGTGAGAAAATAAAGAAAGATAGATCAAAGTTTTTGTAGGTGAATGTATTCATAATCCCACCAGACCATTTGGGACGATAGGATCCCAAAACTTGTCGATCATAATTGCGATCCACTTTACCATCAGGCACACCATCAGGACCACTAATATCCTTTACACGGATTTGTCCGGGCTTTGCACCATACTTTTTAGCTTCCTCTTCTTCTGAGGTCTTCCAAATACCATCGTAAACCATATCATAAGGAACTTGAATTTCTTGACCGACAATCCAATTATTGGTTAGATCTTCTTTCCTTCCATTGTTCAATTCGAGTATTTTGTTCTTGTCTTTGGACCAGGTCAACGTCGTATTCCATTGGAAGTTGTCATTCTTCACATTGACTGTATTGATCTGAAGATCAATACCCCAGCCTGAAGTCTTCCCCACATTTGCCATGGTAGCTCCATATCCTAAAACAGAGTTTAACGTCATCGCTAATAACAAATCATTGGTCTTTGTTTTATACAAATCTAACGCTCCGCTGATCCTATTATTTAGAAAGCCGTAATCTATTCCCAAGTTATATTGGGTTGTACGTTCCCAGCCCAATTCGGGATTGGCCATTTTTTGCGGGTTGGCAGCAGAAGGATCTGAGGCCACGTATCCTGGCGTTGAATTCGTTGCACTCCAGTTGTAAAAGTTTTGCGTCAATAATCCTTTCGTTTGATAAGGTCCAATTGCGGCATTACCAACAATACCAGCTCCCAAACGTAGTTTTAAGATATTGATAAAACGGGCATCTTTCATGAAATCTTCCTGATCAATACGCCATGATGCTGCAACAGAAGGAAATGAACTCCATTGGTGTCCTGGTGCCAATACTGATGATCCGTCCCAACGCACAAAAGCAGTTAACATATAACGGTCCTTATAACTGTAATTCACACGAGCCATATAAGACTCCATTTGTCGCTCGGTGAGGCCAGTTCCCCAACTACCGATAAAACCGCCAGAATTAATATTATACCACAATTCTCTAGCACTATATACATCCGTCGCCTTCATATTACTCGATTCGGAATTATACTTGGAAGAACTCTGCAACAAGGTAACGCCAAGGTGGTGATCCGCTCCAAAATCGCGATCATAATAAATCAAGTTGTCTAATGTCCAAGCTAAATTGCGGCTGGTCGAGTACGTCACCGCATTATTGCCATCACCATTAATTCCTTCGGCGGCATTCGCCAAGCCCAAACGGTAATATCTAAACTCCGGCCCAAATTGCACACGATATTTCAATCCTTTCAATGGCTTGTAAATCTCTCCAAAATCCAACTGGCTAAAGAAACTGCCATTTGCGCCAAAGGTCTGGCGTTGATTGGTATTGTATTCCAATTCGTTAATAGGGTTGATGATATTGATATCTCCAGCAGCCGGGTTCCTTAAGTATTTCCCATTATCATCATAGGGTACTGTCCAAGGCAGCATTCCCCGTAAAGCGCTGTAATAATCGCCTGCTCCAGTAACCGATTTGGAAAAATTATAACCGTAATCTTGATCAGAGAAAAAAGTATTGAGAGAAGCTCCCATGGTAAACCATTTGGTCGGAGTCGCTTCAAAGCTTACCTTCGAGGTATAGCGATTAAATTTTTGCCCTGGCTGTGTGGCATCTTGTTTTAAATAGCCAAATGAACCATAGCCTTTTGAATTCTCTCCACCACCAGAGACGCTTAGGGTATGTTCTGTCGATAAGGCATTTTTACGTCCGAGATCAGCCCAATCATAGTTCCCTACCAAACTTGGATCCCAGACGGTATTATTATTGGTCCAACCTTTGGCAATATTTGACCAGGAGGCTGCTACAGAACCCCATCTAGAAAAATCTTTTGCATAATCAGGTGTTGTTGTTCCGAATTTAGCCAAACGTGCATACTCCAACCATTCCGCAGCATCCATATACTCGGTGACGTCATACATCTTTTCAAATGTCGCTGTACCGGCATAATTCAGCATCAAACGCCCCTTCTTCCCTTGTTTGGTTGTCACCAAAACCACACCGTTAGCACCACGCGAACCATACACAGCGGTTGCAGAAGCATCTTTTAAGACATCAATAGTCTCTATATCGCTTGGGTTAATATTATCAATGCCACCGGCCTGCAATACCATACCATCAACTACATAAAGAGGCCCCTGATCTGCTGTGATCGATCGGACGCCTCTTATTGTTATACTACCAGTTGTTCCTGGACGTTGATTCGACGTAATATCAACCCCGGCAACCTTACCTTGCATGGCCTGCAAGGCATCTTTTACAGGCATTGCCTTCAGTTCTTTTTCGCCCACACTCGCTATCGAACCCGTCACATCTTTCTTTTTCATGGTGCCATAACCCACCACAACGACTTCATCCATCACATCGACCTTTTGCGCCAGCACGATATTTAAGGTATTTTGACGACCAACAGTAACTTCTTGGGATTCAAAACCAAGGCTTCTGAAGGTTAATACATCTGATGGCAGCGCATTGATGGTAAATGAACCGTCTGCATTAGTCTTTGCCGTCATCACTTTGCCTTTTACCTGTACCGTCACCCCTTGGATAGGTGAACCCTTTTCATCATTTACCTTTCCAGTCCTCGTAGTTTGAGCAAATAAATTTAATGTACACAGCATCGCCATAAACAGCAAAAATGTGTACTTCTTTACATGATGATCAAACCTAATTGTTAAATAGTTTATCATTAAAGTATTATTTAGGTATTATTTTATTCTTTCCCTTGTTGATGTTCGGCAGTGAAAATCCATTTTCATTACACGAGATAATGAAAAAGTTGTATGATCTTTACTTATTGCTTTAAAGGATGACTGGCTAAAAAAGATAATCAGAACTCCTCTCAGGCTTATAATATAGGCTAAAAATAACAGGATGATTTATAATAACCATCCTGTTCAATCCTGTCATTAGCTGGCGCCAAAAAATAAAAAAAACGCCCTTAAATACTAAGGGCGGTTAAATTAATCAAAATATTAATATCCGGGATTCTGCGTATATAATCCGGGACTATTATCTAGTTCTGACTGTGGCACCGGATATAACACATAATTGGCTTGGAAATCCGACATCTGTTTTGCGACGTCTTCTTTTGTGATCCAAGTCTTCATGACAGATTCGACCGTCCCGCTACGGATAAGATCAAACCAACGCAAGCCTTCACCAATGAATTCCCGTCGTCGTTCGTCCATCAGTTGCGTTTTAGTCACATTGGTCAGCTCGGCCGTCAAACCAGCACGTTTTCGGATTTGATTGACGATCGCATCCACATCGGTTTGAGACCCAACAGCCCCGTTCAGAATGCACTCTGCCTTCAACAACAGCAAATCGCTATAACGAAACACAATATAATTGATCGGCCAATCCATGCGACTCGCCGGCACTTTGGTCACATCGACGAATTTTTTAACAAAGGATCTTGTTTCAACAACATTGCCATAGGTATATCCTTGCTGAATACTGAATGTTTTCCTACCATCACTTGCATCATACAATTTAAGCAAGTCTTCAGATACAGGTCTAATCGTAAGGCCCCCTTGTGTGGCTAGCCCGAGTGAATTGAACCAATTGTCAGGCACGAGTACCCAAGGAAAAGTAGCCCCTACGACAGGGTTCGCCCCACTGGAATATTCTATATTGAAGACCACTTCCTTGTTGCGCTCATTTCCATAATCAAAAACGCTATTATAACTGGCCAACAAACTAAATTCATTGCTATTGATTACATCGTTGAACTGCTCCACGGCTTTCGCCCATTCATTGCTGTTCAAGCCCGCTCCTTCAACACCCAAAGTGGGTCCTGATCGCGTCATATAAACCAATCCCAGCAACATTTTTGCAGCGTATTTATTGACACGACCTTTATCTACCACCGCATAGGCACTGGGGGCTGGAAGGGCATTAATGGCCTTGTTCAGATCTTCAATAATCAAGGCATACAACTCCTCCACGTTGCTCCGCCCAATACTTTTGGCTTGGCTAGCAGACACAACCTTGTCGATCAGTGGCACTTTTCCGAAGTATCGAATCAAATCAAAATAAAAAAATGCACGCAAAAATCGAGCTTCACCTTCCATTCTATTGCGAAGAGTCGCATCCGGGATGGCTGTAGCACCATTCGTCGCAAGTTGTTCCAAATAATTGTTTACACGAAAGATGCCGTTAAAATTTGTTTGCCAAGCTTCTATCACATAGGGGTTACTGGCAATCGTTTTATGAAAACTGTTGATCCCTTCCCAATCACGTACCCCGCCATCGGACACAGCGTACAAATTGTCCGATCGTGTCTCCGAAAGATTCATCAAACGGTCTGGATATCCTCGTGTACTGTTATAGATGGCGTTCAATCCTTGCACAAAATCATTCGTAGTCTTAAAGTAGGTGTCAGATGTCGCACTCGAAATTGGCTGCTGGTCCAGATCCATTTTGCAAGATCCTAATAGACCTGCCATCAACAAAAATATACTCAACTTTTTCATTATTTTAAAAATTTACGTTCAAACCAAATGTTACTGTTTTTGGAATCGCTAAGCCCCCATAATCACCGGCTTCGGGATAATCAGCGCTTCCGCTTAAGTTTGTATTGGAAGATTCTGGATTTACACCACCGTCATATTTATCCTTTCCCCAAAAATTTTCCAATGTCACGAATAAACGGACTAAACTAAGTTTGGACTGACTCCCCAATTTTAGGTCTTTTATATTATAACCAAGTGTGACGTTACGCAGGCGCCAATAATCTGAAGAATACAACCAATCTGTATTTTTGATCCGTCCGAATGTTGAATACGCTTTTCCCACGCGACCTTCCCCGGGATCCTCTTCTGAACGCCATCTATCCCTATAAAATCCAAGTGCATTGTCCGATGATCCTTGACCAGTACGCCCCAATGCCCGTCCTAGAAGGGAATAGATATGGCCTCCATTTTGGCCTTGAAACATGAAACTCAAATCAAAATTTTTATATTTAAAGTTGTTGGTTATTCCCCATACATAACTGGGGTTTGGGTGTCCAACAATTACGCGGTCATTCGCGTCGATCACGCCGTCACCATTGGCATCCACATACCTTGGGTCGCCTGCCTTTTGGCTACCATACAATGCGGCACCGGCGTCAATGTCTGCCTGACTCAATATACCATCTTGTTTAACGACGTAAATGCTATACATCGGTTCACCAACCCGTAAAAGGCTATGTTGAATATCGAACGAAGATGGAATTAAGATTTCCTTTTGCTCACCAGCAAGTTTTGTTACCTCATTGGAATTATGACTGATATTAAAAGAGGTAGACCATGAAAAATCCGATTTTCTGATCTGATGGGAAGTGATCTCGAAATCCCAGCCTTTACTTTTTACCTCACCGGCATTATCCAAGTAGGAAGAAAAACCTGTCGCCAACATGGACGGCACATTCAACAATAGATCACTGCTCTTACGCATATACCAATCAAACGATCCTGTGATACGGGATCCCAAAAGGCCAAAGTCCAATCCAACATCGTAGGTCCGGGATTTTTCCCATTTTAGGTCCGGATTGATGATATTGCTTGGTGCCTGCCCGGATGTCGAAAGACCATTTGACGAATAATTATAAAAGCCCAATAAGGCAATGCTGCTGTAATCTCCGATATTGTTATTTCCAGATTCACCATAACTTCCACGCAGTTTCAGCTCATTGATAAAGGTGATGGGTTTCATAAAACTCTCCTGCGACAAACGCCAACCTATGGACAGTGATGGAAACCAGCCCCATTTTGTATTGGACCCAAAACGCGATGAGCCGTCACGTCGAATACTTCCCGAAAGAAGGTATTTTCCGTCATAGGCATATTGAACCCGTCCAAAATAAGACAGCAAGACGCTTTGTGTTGCGCCGGTTGAAGCCACCGTAGCGACTGCGCCATTCAAAGTTGTGATGGAACTATTGGTATAACCTCCCTGTGAAGTGATGGAAGAAGTTTCAAGTTTATCAAAATTATAGGCTTGCCCCAATAAAGCAGTAATATCATGTTTGTCGATATTGAGATGATAGTTTAGGGTGTTTTCATTGACAAAAGTTTGCTTTCGATATACGCTATTGGATCCATAGGTCGCTTGATTCGGGTTGTTGGTTCGATTAGCCAAAGTTCCGCCTACGGTATAGGGCTGAAATCTATTGCTTCGACTATCGGTCTGATCCAGATTGACCGTGGTCTTAAAATTTAAGTTCTCCAGGATATTGTACTGTCCGTAAACTGTCCCCAATAAACGTGAAATTTTGTTTTCCCCGATATAATAGTTCAATTTTGCTATTGGATCGTTTGTCGATGTGCTCCAAGGGTATTTTTCATTGTCAAAAACATTCACTGTTCCCGCAGGATGGTCCTGAACCGGTGACATCGAATAAATCTGATGCATAATATTATCCTTTCCTTCCACCCCCGGATCATTTCCGATAGAATAAGTGGGTGCTAGGTTTAAGCCGAATGCAAATTTCTTATTCGGTTTCACTTCGACGTTAGCCCTGGCAGTATAATTTTTATAGTCCAATCCTTTTACAATACCTTGTTGATTGAGATAATTTCCCGAGACATAATAATTGACAAATTCTGTCGCTCCCGAGGCTGCTACCTGATAATTTTGGACCACGCCTTTTCGATACGCTTCGTCTTGCCAATTAATGAGGTAAAGCCCCGGATGTCCAGGTTCCAGCCAACGGTCATCAAACATATAAGATGTGTTATATTTCCCCTCGGCGAGCCCCAATATTTTCCGTCGTTCGGCATTGCTTTGGCTTGCCAGCCTTCCTGTCCCGGAGGCTTCCCATTGCGCATTGATCATCTCCACCGCTCTATCTATCCATTCTTCACCATTCAACATATCCAATTTCTTATAAGCCTCGGAAATGCCGACGTATGAATTGAGGCTCACTTTGGCCTGACCGCTCTTTCCACGTTTTGTGGTGATCAGAACAACACCATTTGCCGCCCGGGATCCATAAATTGCAGCTGCAGATGCATCTTTTAACACCTCCACAGATTCAATATCGTTGGGATTCATATTGTCCAAAGGATTTCCTGAGGCATAGTTTCCCGAACCGTTCTGTGCTGCCGTTGATAAAGGGAAACCATCAATAACGTACAAGGGTTCACTGCCGGCAGTGATAGAACCCGATCCCCTGACCTGAACACTTAACCCTTTTCCGGGAACACCTGTGGATTGCTTGACCCTTACTCCAGACATCTGTCCGATCAAGGCTTGATCAACACGCGCAATAGGACGCTCATCGAGATTTTCGGCATTAAATTTTGAAACTGGAGCAATAAGATTAGTCCGTTTCTGAGATCCATAGCCAATGACAACGACTTCGTCGAGTGATTCTTGCTTGGCTGCCAGGTTCACTTGCAAAAAAGAGAGGTTGGATACGTTTAACGTTTTCGTAACGTATTCTATCGAAGTGAAGGTAACCTTATCCCCCGGCTTGGCAATAATGCCAAATTCACCATTTTGATTTGTTGTCCCACTACCTTTGCCGTTCACATGGATAGTCACTCCGCTGATAGGCTGACTTTTGTCGTCAACAACTTTCCCCTTCAGCAGTTCTTGAGCATATAATACCTGAGTCAAAGCCAACTGGGTCATTACTACGGTACCATATCGTAAGATATTTTTCATGGGTTGAAGTTTAAATTGTTATTTGTGATTTATATTGGTAACTGGAAGTTATAGTATCCCTTGAAACTAACTATCCTGAACTTACAGGTTCGCATGTATCTAGTCTGTTACAGAAAGCAAAAAGCCCCATTTTAGGGCTTTTTGTTGCTATTTATATTTATTAATGTAACAAATTACTCTCTTTTGAATCCTGTTAAACGTCAATATAAACTTCCTGCCGTGGTGAAAAATTGACCAGCCAAGTAGGAGCTACGGCGGACACATCCAATCGTTTTCACTTAATAACTCCACAAAGTCACAGGACCGATCAAACCGCTTTCCATGGGTTTCCAACCACCGGCATCAAAGTTTTTATAGTTGATATTCACAAAATTGATTTCGTGATAATTACGCCACGCAACTTTTTGCTGATCCAGGTGACGGATTCGGTTGGCCATCAGGTTGGCTACTTCGATGCGGATTTTATTTTCTCCATCGACCAACCATTTGGTGACATCCTGTTGAAAAGGTATAGACCACAATATACCTGCATCCTGCCCATTAATAAATACCCGGGCGCTTTCTGCAACCCTTCCAAGCTTCAGAAGATAGGATTTTGATTGATCCTTATGGATAGAAAATGTTTTCTCATAGGCCGCTGTACCTGAAAAATTAACGGCGTCTTTATCGCCCCATTCGGTCCAGGAAGAAAGTCGATCTAGCTTTTGCGGCTTTGGTAACACCGGCCCTCCAGCAATAAAACTGACTTTCCAGTCACGATCCAGTTGGGCCACTTGGCTTAATTCGTCCTGATAACGAAACGTTTCCTTGGCCTTTTGATCCGAAGCCAAAATGATCCAAGAATAGCCTGACGGAATCTGCACGCGTATTTTGCCATCGATCGATGGCAGCTGAAATGTCCGCCCAGTCTGAGGATCCAATAAAGTATACTGTTTAGCTTGTGTATTTAACATGATACTGCGGTCGACCATCTGTCGGCTGTGATTAACCAGATAATAGTAGGTGTCCTTACCAGCGACTCTCCTTGAAAACTTTAGTCCTGTCTGGCTAATCCGTTCGGGAGCGATCTGTTCTGTTTCGAGTGCTGAACTGACATCCGCCGTCAAATAGATCTTACCTTTTCCAAAAGCTGTATACTGATTCGCTTTATCCCTCTCGAAACCCAGGGACGCAATCAAAGTATTGAACTGCGCACGACGTTCGTCCAACCGGCTGTACCCAGCAACCTCTTGCGGCAATTGTTGGAAGATGACTGTTGCTCCCTCGCGCGCCATTTGCAGAATTTTCTGGAGTGTCGCTTCAGAAAAATAATGGCAGGCAGGAATATAAATTGCCCGATATGGGATCGCATCCTTAGCTGTTTGTAATCTGCCGTCCTTAACTGTTGTTCCAGCTAAAATTTTATCCGTTGCAAAATCAAAGCTATAGCCTCTTTTCTGCAGTTGCACGCTTTGTTTATAAAATTGCGTTGGGTGCAACCATTCGTCAACATCATGAACTTTCAATGCCTTATCCATTCCCTTCGCATCGTTCCAAATATCATAAATAGGCCAGTAAATTAACAATTCGTTATCAGCACGGCTAGATTGAAGAATAGACTGGACACGTGTAATATATTGATTTAGACCACTGAGATGGTCCCAAAATGAATTTTGCGGCACAAAGTTTACTGAAGCATAGAATAACCACCCCGGAAAGGGTACATTTTTTGGTGAATAGGTTGTGCCGTGGTAGAACACATGGTTCACCCCTGCTAGAAACAATTGTTCAACTTCCGGTTTCGTTTGTGACAAGGAGGTTTTAAAATGTTCGGTCAGCCAGGTGAATGTTTCCGAAGAAGTATATTTTCTTCCATAGACGTTTGTCGCTGATGTCGCAAATTTGGCCATCATGGGATCCGGGTCCACATTACGAATATCAGCAGTATCGCGCCTTAAACCGGGGATATTGAAACTACTGGAGCCAAAGGTTTCACACTCAGGAATATCTGTATCAGCATACAAATCGATCAGATTTCCCGGAGATCCATGGGCCTGATTTTTCGAAATCGCTTTATAGCGGTGGGCGAAGTCCGTAAATGGGACCAAAAAATTCTGGGCAAGGAGTGCATCCACAACTTCACGGTAATCGGATTTTAGGCGTGCTGTTTTGGTTTTATCTTTACCCATTCCCGCAAAATCCAAAAGATTATCCTGTAAGCGATACCCTTTAAGTCGTTCAAAAGACGTTAAAAATTCATCTGTCCAGTTCGCACCGTATACCTCGTAACTATCATTAAAAAATGCACGTACATGCAGCTGCTTTGCATTGAAAACTTCGGCAAATCTATTAAAATAAGATGCTACTGAAGTCTGTCCGAGATGATCCAGAGTATATCCTTCACCTCCGGGCGCAGCACGCTTCACTTTTTGGCCTGTCCTGCCTGAAAATACAGCCAATAAACGGATATCCGCAGGCGCTTCCCACGTTCCACTGGTATGTGCACGATAATCATCCAGATTAATCTCGCTATGGTCTGATCTAAACGCACGCAGAGCCTGCAGCATGTAATAATGTTGTTTAGGATCCTTCGGTTTTAGGGGGAACTGAATTTTCTCGCCTTTTTTTAATTCAAAGTCCTCCAGGATCAGTTTGGTGGCCGCATCTTTTTCCCTGATCTGTGGTCCACCGAAAGGCCAGCCTGTCCCCAGGTTGATGTCTACTCCCATTCCCAGTCTTCCGGCCTTATCGGTCGTTACAGCCAACATATTCATCCAAGGTGGTGAAAGAAAGCTCAGATACTTGGATTCAAATCCTTTCGCGCCATAAATTGGCGTCACTTCGACACCGCCAAATCCACTTTTATCAAATAAGGTTAATTCACGTTCGAGGTTCGCTCTGTCCACAGCCGAGCCGAGCCACCACCAACGTGTCCAAGGTTTCATTTCTTTGGTCACTGCTGGCCATAGATCCTGTGCAGTACTTCCACCGGAAGCCAACAGATTACACGCAAGCAATAATGATATATAAATTTTTTTCATGTCAAAATTGGTCTAATCCATATGAAATACCTTCTTCAAGTTTATCGATACCGGAGAATGATCAGCATTTACTTCCATAATATCCAGCATATAATCCCACCATTGCTGAACTATGGCTTCCTTTCCCAATTCTTGTGATGAATGTCCTGCCAAGTATTGAACAGCAAATAACGTATTCGTCTCTTCATCCAAAAAAATACTATAATCAGACACGCCATTTTCACGCAACAAAGCTATTAAGTCTGGCCAAATCGCGTCATGCCGACGCTGATATTCCGCTGCCATACCTGGTTTCAATTTCATCTTGAATGCTATTTTTTCCATATCGTCTAAGTATTCAATTCCTTTATTCTTACGTTGCTTGTTAATTAGCCAGTAGCTGATGTATATCGGCTTCGATAATACTCAATGTGCCTTTGGCGTTGGCATCATTGCGTGCGACACCGTCATCCAGTTTCTTGCCGCCCATTTCTACCTGATTATTTTCCTTTGTGGTAAAAGGCGCATTTTTAAGTTTTATCGTCACCTTTTCGCCTTTCGTACGCGGAAATGAAAGTGTACAGTAGCCCAACGTCAGATCCGTATTGCCGTCAAAAACAAGCTTGTCGTCCACAAAAACCTGCAATGGGTAGGATCTTGATCTAAAATTATTCAGTTTCAGATCGATCTCATCCATATCGGATTTTTCCTGTAAAGTATATGTTATCCAAGCTGTAGCTAGCTGGCCATCATTGACCCAATCCGAGAGCTCATTATCATCGTAAGACTGTGTGGCCTTCGCTTGGTTAGCTCCAGCTGTCGCTGTACGGATTTTAAGACTTTTTTTCAGCTGCAGCAAAGAGGGTTTCGTTGGACTTGGTCCCCGCTCTAAAAATGAAGGCAAATTTTCATTGGATTCTTTGACAAAATAATTCGCCATCGTTCTGATAGGTTGCACCTGCCAGGTGACCGAATCGGATAAAAGGCCTTCAGACACTGCTTTCAATACAACCTTACCTGATTTATCGTACTGTGTACGAAGTAAAACACGATTTACGCCAGCCTCGACCGGAAGCGATCTGGCCAAAATGTAATTGTCGGGCCCCTGTGCAATTCCACCACGCCAATCCATCGGTCCGTCTAGTTTGAAATCAATCTTATTTGAAGCAAGTGGGCACCGCAACCCATTTTTATCAAGCACTTCAACTTCGGCCAATACCATATCGTTTCCATCTGCAAAAAGGCCATTTTTTCCATGTTGTGCCGTTAAACGGATTTTATAAGGTTCGCCTGTGGTTCTGAGCTCCCTTGTATTCAATAATTTGCCATCTTTGCTGAATGATTTCGCCGTCAATACGCCCGCTTCGAAATCAACAGCAGGAAAACGGAACAGGAAATCATACAGCTTTTCTGCTTCTGCCTGTACTTTACCGTTCACCGATAATTCTACCCGGTCAGCAGCGGAAACGACCAAGACATCTTTTTTCGTTCCAGCAGGATAGTTCCAGTGCCCTACAAGATATAAACCTTTTGGATCTGCGGCAATCCAACCATCCCACATCACCTGATGGGCGAAGTAAGCATCTTTTGGAATGCGCATAGCATCTACCTCACCGCTTCTTCTGTAGTTCTCCTTTCCCCTGAAGTGCGTATTCGAATCGGAGAATATAATATTCACACCCCCCGAATTGACCCGATCACCGGTCCCTGGACGCATTTTCCAATATTCCCACCAGCGATGTACAGCCTCAACGACATAACTATCCTGATTTCTATTATAATCACTGGCATCTACACCTTTATAAAGTGGTCCTTCCCCATCCTTGTGAAATGGATAACTCCATTCATCCCAGTATTTACGTAATGCCTCATCCCGCATATATTCCGTGGCAATCATCGGGTAACGGGCGCTTTTATTAATGTACAGCATTTCACCACCATATTCCGCTAATTTACTGTCTAACATCTCACGTGAACCGATTGCCCGGCCGCCGGCAGGATCGAATTGATCCCGTATAGCTTTCATCTCTGCCATATGCTCTTCCGATATGGATTCGTTTCCACATTCATAAAACAGTACACTGGGATTATTGCGATAATATATGATTACATCGCGCATCAGTTCGACCCGGTGTTCCCAGCGTCTTCCCTGAACATCTTTTTCAGCGTCCCCTGCCGGCAACATTTGCATAAGTCCTACCCGGTCGCAGGATTCGACATCCTGTTTCCAGGGGGCTACGTGCATCCAGCGGACAAGATTAGCATTACCCTTGACTATCAGCCCATTGCTAAAATCACTTAACCAAGGTGCTACAGATAGGCCAACGGCGGGCCATTCATTACTGGTACGCTGCGCATAGCCCTTCATCATCAAAACTTGGCCATTGAGGTACACCATTCCATTCTTGAAAGCCGTTTTTCGAAACCCTGCTTTCGTTTGTACAGCGTCTATAGTTGTGTTGCCCTGTACGATTTTTGTCGTCACCGTATAGAGATAGCCATAACCCCAGCTCCAAAAGTTCACTTGACTCAAGGCCGCGCTCATGGTCAATTGTTGTGTTTGATTGGCAGGAAGATTGAACTTTTTTGAAAAAGTTTTGACCAACTTCCCATCAGCATTACGTACTTCGGCAACAAAGTCGACCAGACGCGATTGCCCGGTTTCATTTTTCACCTCAGATGAAACAAAAAGATACATTGTTTTTTTAGGGATGTTCATATTCTTCGCATACACATAAACACCCGTAGTCTTCAAATTGGAGTATAAGGGTAGGGTCTGATAAATTTTTGAAGCAAAGTGGATCCACACATTTTTTGGAATTCCACCATAGTTTGCATTAAAGTTTTTATCGTTCCATTGATACGTGCTGTTTGTTGCTTTTTCACGATAGCTCCAGCTATTGTCTATCCGTATAGCCAGGGTATTTTCGTGATCGCGATCAATCAGGTCCGAAATATCAAATCCTACAGCCATTACGCCATTTTCATGGCGACCAATAAATCTTCCGTTGAGATAAAATTCTCCCCCAAAGCGAATTCCTTCAAATTCCAAAAAGACCTTATCAGAAGTTACTCCCTTGGGGACAGTAAACTTTTTTCGATACCAGACAATATTCGTTGAAAGGTCATGAATCGCTTTCGCGAAAGCCTCATCCTCATTCCATGCCTGAGGCAAGACAACTTGTTTCCATGCACGATCATCAAATTCTGTGGCAGAAGCATTGTTGACATCGCCGATGTGGTAACGCCAGTCAGCATTAAAACTAAAAGTCTTCCGGCCTGCTTGAGCATACGCGCCGAATGAAAGCAGCAGGCAACAAAAAATAAAGAATAACTTTTCCATCGTTTACTTTTTTAAGGCTAATAAGAACGCGCAATTTTTAGTAACAGCATAACTGACTCCATTCCATCATGAATACGAATTGATCAGGTTGCTATCAACAACCGGAAGAAGACAGCTTATTTTGACAACATCTTATAAACCTCTGTGCCCCCTAATAAGAAACAACCCAAACCATAATCTTCAAAATCCGGCTGGCTTGAAAAACTGACGGGCTGACCATCCTTTGGTTCTTTTCCCGTTCCTTGTAAATAGCCTAAAAAACCGGAAGGGTGTACCGCTTCTGCGATCATTGCTTTCCATGCTTTTTCGACAACAGGCCGATATATTTTAGCGTCTAGAAATCCATTATTAATGCCCCAAGCCATACCATAGACAAACAATGACGTCCCTGAGGTCTCGCGCCCGCCAAAATTACTAGGGTCATGCAGACTAACATTCCAAAATCCATCCGGCCTTTGAATCGGGACAAGTGCTTCCATCAGCGCTTTATAATCGGCCATATATTCCGCCCGATGGACTTCGTTTTCCGGAATTAAAGAAAGTACCCGGACTAAAGCAGCCACGACCCATCCATTACCGCGTGACCAATAGCAATCCTCACCATTCGGTTCTTTGTAGGGCGGAACAAAATCCTTATCGCGCCACCAAAGTTTATCGGCCTTATTATACAGACCTCCACCTTCTTGTGTTTTTGAATGATGATACATTTTATACATGTAATCAAAGTAAGTTTGATCTTTGGTCATTACACCCAATTTAGCGTAAATTGGCATGGCCATTTGTATGGCATCGATCCAGGTCCAATCGTCTACTTTTCCCGATTTGATAATGTAATCTATATTTGCTTTAATTTTTTGGATACGCTCAGGCTTCTGTTCAATCTCATAGAGATCCAGATAGGTTTGCCCACAAGCCTGGTCATCGGCATTTCGGGTTTCCAAACCATTCCGCATTCCCCAATCATGTTTATTTCCCCAATCCACAGCATAATCGTAGTATGCCCTGTTTTTATCAATCTGATAAAGTGCCATGAGCCCTTCGTAATACACGGCGCGGGTCCAGATATTGCTCGGTCTCCAGCGATTGGTATAGATCGGTTTCCCTGTATCCGTCCATTTATTCATGAAATAACGATTGGTTAGCTGCAGCGACTGAAGGACGTCCTCAGCAGTTAGTTCCTTTTTGTGTTCGACGACTTTTTTTGTCGACGAACAGGCCGAAAGACCAACAGTAATCAGTAAAATGACTGTATAAATAGTAGATAGTTTCATGCTTTGTCTGCTTTTCAATTTATTCATAACGGGTATTCCCTTTTTTTTGTGCAAGTTGTTCGTAGGGTATCACACCAACTCTTTTAGCCCAATTTTCATAGCGCTGAACCATTTCACGATATACTTTTGGAAAAGTGGCTGATAAGTCTACTGTTTCACTCCTATCTTTTTCTATATCATATAGATACCATCTATTTTCAGGATAGGAAGAGACAAGTTTCCATTTTCCTTTGCGCACAGCTTTGTTGCCTTCATGCTCAAAACAAATCTCCCTGTCAATATCCTGCTGTTTCCCTGTCCATAGCGGAACCAAGGACAATCCTTCCATGGGTTTAATCATATTACCGGCATAGTTCTTAGGATAGCTCGCTCCTGACCATTGTGCTAAAGTTGGCATGATATCGATCAAATGGGCAGGCATATCAAACTGCTTGCCCCCTTGTAGGTACTTGGGTCCATAGGCAATAAATCCGGTCGCATTGCCCCCCTCAAACTCCCAATGCTTAAACTTTTTGAAAGGCGTATTGCTCACTGCAGCACCTTCGGCTCCATAAGCTGTGAAAGAACGTGGATGACTGGCAGGAAATTCATTGGCAGCTCTAATTTCTGCTGTAAATCCAGCATTGCTTATGGTCTCATTGCTCGCCCCGTTATCAGAGAGAAAGATAAAAACAGTGTTGTCCAATTGCCCTTTCGACTGGAGATAATCAACCAGTCTGCCCACATTCTGATCCAATTCGTCTACCATCGCCGCATACACAGCCATCTTTTCATCCCATTTTACTTTTTCTTCCCAGCTGCAGTCATTCCAATCTCGTAAGGTGGTATCCATTTCTGACAACTTCGTTGTTGGTGGCAATATTCCTAACCGCTGCTGTTTTTGAAAACGCTTTTCACGGATAGCCTCCCAACCTTCCATATATTTACCCCGATACTTTGCAATATCCTGCGGCTTGGCATGTAAAGGCCAATGGGGAGCCTGAAAAGCGAGGTATAGAAAAAAAGGATCCTTTTTTTTCGTTTGCAAATGCTCACCAATGAAAGTCATTGCATAATCGGTGTAGGCATCCGAGCTATAGTATTCTTTTGGCGGAACGATCGTTTCATTGTCCAAAGCTATCGTCAACGTTTGCTTGGGTCGATAAGGTCGGTTTTCAAAGTAGCTGTTTGCTCCATCAATTAGCCCATAGTAGCGCTGAAATCCACGCTGTAGCGGCCAATTTTCCTTCTCTTGTCCCACATGCCACTTTCCTGCCATATATGTTCCATATCCAGCGGTTTTCAGGAGTTCGGCCAATGTAATAGCGTCCCTGCTCAAATATCCCTGATAGGCAGGAAATGGCCGCTTATTCATCATATCGCCGATGCCGGCCTGATGAGGATATAGCCCCGTCAGCAGGGAAGCGCGCGATGGACAACAACGTGAAGCATTATAAAAATTAGTCATTTTGATACCCTCACTTGCCATCTTATCCAAATTTGGTGTTTCAACCTCAGAGCCAAAACAGCCTAAATCTGCATACCCCATATCATCCGCCAAAATCAATACGATATTGGGCCGCTTCTGCGCATGGGCTTCAACCAGCGCACAAAGGAGAAATATCCATGGGAGGAATGTCGGCTTTTTCATATTACATAAATTTCTTTAAGCCAATTTTGCTTTGCGCTTTCAGTTGTTCCGCTAGCAATTTGGCATTGAGTAAAGCGCCGGCCTTATTGGTATGTGTCGCATCTGTGGAACCAAAAAATTCAGCTTCTACTGTGCTTTTCCCGAGAGCTTCATACTGCGCGATCACTAGATCCTGCAGGGGTATAAAGAACGCACCGGTTTGCTCTGCAGCCTCCTTGGCCCATACAGCATAATCCGATCTGCGCACCTGGTTACCCTCCCAGGCGTTACGTGGGATTGGCGAACAGATAATTGCTGTGGCGCCCTTATCTTGAATATTTTTCACAAATCGACGTAAGTAAAAACCATAACTATAGACAACTTCGTGTTGCTTCAACAACGGGTTATACACGTCCTGATAATCGTCGCCATTTCCCTTTATCGTCCCACGGGCACGCAACGTATCCACAATGGGACTTGAATCATTATGTCCAAACTGCATGAGTACAAAGTCCCCGGGCTGTATACTATCCAGAACCTTCTGCCAAAGCTTGGGATTATTATAAAAAGTCCGCGTGCTCGTACCTCCCAGTGCACGGTTCTTCACTTCGATCTTATCCGCTTTAAAATACTGACCAATAAAGCTCCCCCATCCCCATTGTCTGTTTGAACCATTTCCCTGTCCATTTTTTACGGTGGAATCGCCAATAATAAACAAGGTCGGTTTACGACTCTGTTCCAAAAACGACATGCTGATTACAGCAAAAAGGACCGCAGCCCATGGCAACAATTTCAATTTCATCTTCACTATTATTTAATATATTGAACTAACTGGCTTTTAATCCTACGGAATCCTTCAATAACAGACAATGCATTTTCTCGCGCTCCGGCTTTATTCGTATGGGTATGGTCACCCGGAAAATAACTGGATTTTACGATATCAGCACCAAGCTGGTCATATTTATCTGCGGTAATACTGTTCAGATCCAAAAAAGCGACTCCCTGCTCTACTGCAATCTTCTTAGCCCACAAACCAAAGTCTTTGTCGGCCCGTTTCACTCTACCTTTGTCATCCCATTGGTTCCGCGGAATCATGGACAATACAATCGGGGTCACTCCCTTTTTCTTTGCTTCCATCACAAATCGACGTAGATTTTCACCATACGTGCGTACGGTCTCTTTTTTCCCATTGCCCCAATCCAGCACAACTGAATCTTTACCGATACCGCGCAGGACACCTCGATATCCCTGTTTGCTGGTATCGGGCTTACTGCCCTCGTTATGGCCAAACTGAATCAATAAAAAGTCTCCAGGCTTGAACAAAGAATCAACTCTAGCCCATCTTCCCTCTTTGACAAAGGTACGTGTACTCCGTCCAGCCATCGCATGATTGTCTACACGGACGCGTGTCGTATCCAAAAATTCAGGAAGCAGGGTACCCCAGCCCCAATATTCTTTATTGCTATTTTTAACTGTCGAATCACCGATAAGATAAATCGTTGGCCGATCTTGCTGCTTTGTAAAGGATATTAAAAGAATCGCTACCAATGCCATTCCTATCCATTTTATTGTATGCTTCATTTGTTACTTAGCTATTATTTCAATCAAATAAAACCCAAATTGTGCTTCCATCTTTTTACTTTTTGTCCGCCGTCCTGATCAACCGAATGTTTGGTTTAACCGGGCGATCCATCCCCACGCCGAGATAATATCCAGTATGTGGCGGCTGGTTATAGCCTACATTTTGCCAAGCTATGCTCAAGCGATATTGCGGATCGTGCATTAGGGTATACAGGCGCTGTTCTGTGGGAATGGTGGACGTATATACGCGTAGACTCTGGTTGTCTTCGGCACGCAGGATCAGCTCTTCACGCCAGTCGCCAAAGATATCTGCACTTAGATTGGGTGTACTTTTAGTGCCATTGATCGATGATGCACCCATTGCCGTAAAGATCCGTTGCGTTTTCCCGTTTTTATATTTTTCAATATAATTGCTGTTTAAAAGTTCCCGACTTAAATCAGCATCCCACCAGATCAAAAAATTGGTCGATCTCGGTGCCGGACCTACCTTATTTCCTTTGGCATCATACATATCTCTAGATCCCAGCCACCACAGGTATGCCCCTTTATGATCGGGGTCAATATTTCCCGCAACACCGCGGGGGACGTCTTGATCCATGGCATTTTTAAATAATATGGCTCCTGTTTTAGCATCCAACATGGCCACACCAGTTCCTTTTCGCCCACCTTTTAATTCATGAATTCCAAAAATCTCCAGACCGGGTCTTTCCGGATCCAAATCACCGACATGCAGCGCATCACCATGCCCCAGACCCGTACTGTATAAACCTTTACCATCATCATCAATAACCATCGAACCAAAGACAATTTCATCCTTGCCATCCTGATCGACATCCGCAACCGTGAGATTGTGATATCCCTGACCAGAATAAGGATCTTTACGAAATTTACTATCGAATACCCAACGCCTTACCAATTTTTTATCCTTGAAGTCCCATGCTGCCAGGGCTGTACGCTCATAATATCCTCTGGTCATGACAACACTGGGGTGTACGCCATCCAAATAGGCTACACAAGCTAAAAATCGATCACTGCGATTGGCATTGGTATCTCCCCATGAACGTAAATCGCCACGCTCAGGCAGATAATCTACCGTGCTCAGGGCTTTGCCCGTCAATCCATCAAATACGGTTAAATATTCGGGTCCTTTCAATATACGACCGACAGTAGGCGAGTTTGATACGGTATCGCGCCAATCGGCCTTTGCATTACCAATAACATTTCCCAGTCCATCTTTTGTACCGTCGGCGGTTTTACAGACCAGCTCTGCGCGGCCATCACTGTCGAGATCATACACCATAAATTGGGTATAATGTGCCCCTTCCCGGATATTCTTGCCCAAATTGATTTCCCACAGAAAAGTACCATCAAGTTTATACGCTTGTAATATAGGTGCTGAAGTAATTCCATTGTGCGCATTGTCATGTCCAACTCCAGTCTGGTGAACGATAAGTTCATAGGTTCCATCTCCATCCAGGTCGCCCACAGAAACATCCCCCGGCGTGTAGCCTTCGGGGGTACGTAATTGAATATTCAGGTATTGCTGTACTTTTTGTTCCTTCGGCAAGGTGAGCTTAGCGACTTCTGTTTCTTTTCCTCCGGCCACCATATCCAGAATATAAGTTACATCTTGATTCAAATCGACATCATCGTCCAAAAAGTTAGTCCCTTTGGTCAACGGTGAAGTATTCAGCTTTTTCTGCTGGCCATTCCCCTCCTTTCTATAGATTGCGAAGGCCGTGTCAAAATCGTCAGTACCAAGCAAACGCCAGCTCAAAAAAACAGAGTTGTCCGTCGTTTTTATACCGACCATCCCCCGATCCAAAAACTCCATTTTACGTTGGGCGGAAACAGCAAGAGAACCGATCAGTGCTCCTGTCAAAAGAATAAGTTTTGTCTTCATCATTCAAAGGTGTAAATCACAGTAGACTGGCCCATATTATTGCTTTTTATTATTAACAGTTACATTATTTAGGACAAAGTTTTTAATATATTCCTTGTGAATGACAGGATCTTTGGCGGCACGAACATGCATATTCTGAAATGTAAAATCCGATAGCATATATTGCGTTGAATTGAGGACGTCAAATACGATGTCGCAATCTAGATCAATGTTGCGCAGCACTATATTTCTTGCATACGACATTTTGATATCTTTCTCGCCTTTTAAATCGAAAAACTGGGTCCAAGGTTTGATAAACAGCATGCTATTGACATTTCCCTTTATATTTTCGATCAATATATTTTCATATTCTTGTGGTGTGTCGGGACGCATCTTTAATTGCAATAATTTACGCGCCTTATCCAATGTATTATTTCTAAAAATCACATTGTAACTATGAATGGATTCGCTTCCACATGTCAGCGCACTATGACAAAATCCAAAAAAACAATTTTCGATAATAATATTTGAATTGGGGCCGTTGTTCGGATCTTTATCGGACTTGGGTCCTTTGCCACCTTTTAACGCAATTGCATCATCGTTGACAGATAAGTAGCAATCCTTAATCAGTACGTTGCGACAGACATCCAAATCGATTGCATCGGAACTAGGCGCCTTGACGGGTTCCTTTGGCGCTGAAATATGTAAGCCGATCAATTTGAGATTTTCACACTTATAATAATGAGAGGTCCAAAAAGGTGAATTGATCAAGCGAATACCTGAAATCTGTACATCTTTGCTATTAGAGACATAAAGTAAGCGTGGACGCATCTCGTCCATATTTGTACATTGAGGGTTAAACTGTCTTCTGAGCCAGAAGGATCGCCAATAGCGTAAGCCATTTCCATCGAGTGTACCCTTGCCTGAGATTGTAAATCCATCCACCTGATCGGCGTTGACGAGCGCCAAAAAATATTTTACGGTTTGACCTTCCATTCGGGTCTCCGCCAATGCAAAGTCTGCAATATCGTCGCTTCCCTTCAATACTGCCCCTTCTTCTAAGTATAAATGTGTCTTTGGCTTAAAGAATAAAGATCCGCTCAAATAGATACCTTTAGGCACGACGACGACTCCACCACCACTTGCATATGCTTTATCAATCGCTTGTTGGATCTTAGCTGTTTGTACCAGGGTACTATCCTTCGTAACACCAAAATCCGTAATCAGAAATTTCTTGCCGAGCGTTGCTATCTCAGTCGATTTTACCGTCTCAAACCATTTTGAGATTGCTGTTCCATCCGGAAACTTTTCTTGTGCCTGTGCGCAGGATAGAATCGCTATTGATGCGAGTACATGTAAAAATCGAAAGATTTTTTTCATAATATTGGTTTTTATTAAGTTTAGTTTTCCCGCTTCTCTACCTCTTATTAAAAAAGATAAAGACAGCTTCGAATTGATCAGCATATTTAAGGACGCTTAAATAAGTAGCTACTTTAAAAGTATCAACATTTTTAAGAAGAGCCGTCCTGTAGTATCCTGACCAACTTGAGGAGCTAGTCACAAAATACTCATATTCATCGATAATGACACCGCCAGCAAAGATTGAGAGCTTTTCGTAATATATTTGTTATCAAGAAAACTGTTCTGAGAACATTGAAATATCCTAACACCAACTCCGTACCAACTTATGGCCAACTCCCTACTGCGACTACCTTGAGTATACTGTGAGTCCACCTTGAGTCCACCTTTTAATTGTTAAGTCACCATGCTGACACCGTTTTTACAAGTAGCTTGCAGTCAGGAGTTGGTATGGATTTGGTCATAACCTGTTCTTAAGAAAGCCCCTCAGAGATGACCAGAATTATAATACCTGCCCTGTTCCACCACAACCGACTTGTACTGTCCTGCCCGGCAAAATTAGGTTGCACTTGGATCGTTCGTTATTTTTAACAATTATTGTTTTTAACGACTTAACAGTAGGGTTGCCTACGAAACACATAACTGTCAATCATGAGATATAAATTAATATTTTCCCTCATTTTATGCTCAATTGTTGTCACTCGCTTGAGCATTGCACAAACAGGCAAGATCAAACAAGAACAGATCAACATCCAAGCACCTTTTGAAATGCCAACGCTTAGAATCCCAAATTTCGAACATTGTAAAAACTATGACATTCGTGATTTCGGTGCGCGTCAGGGAGACAAGGAAAGTACCTCTACAGCAATCGCCACGGCGATCGATCTAGCCACAACATCTGGAGGCAATATCATCATCCCCCCAGGAGAGTGGCAAACCAAGGCGATACACTTAAAGAGCAATGTCAACTTACATGTCAGTGCAGAGGCAACCTTATTATTTTCGGGCGATCCGAAAGACTATTTACCTGCTGTTCACAGTAGCTGGGAAGGACTAGAATGCTATAACTACTCCCCACTGATCTACGCATACGAAGCGACAAATGTGGCCATTACTGGTAAGGGAACCCTAAAAGCAGACTTGACTGTGTGGGAGAAATGGTTTCCGAGACCAAAGCCGCATATGGAAAGCATCAAAAATCTCTATAACTGGGCGCAAGAAGGGCTACCTGTCGAACAACGGCTTATGGTCAACGACACATCCAACCTTAGACCTCAGTTTATTCAATTTAACCGTTGCCAACATGTCCGGGTCGAAGATATCAAGATCCGAAACAGTCCTTTTTGGACTTTACATCTCTATTTAACGAAAGATGCACTTATACGTGGTGTTGACATTTACGCGCATGGGCATAACAATGATGGAATTGACCCGGAAATGAGTCAGAATGTATTGATTGAAAATTGCGTATTTGATCAAGGGGATGATGCCATCGCATTGAAGTCAGGTAGAAATCCCGAAGGCTGGAGATTGAAAACACCCACAAAAAATATTGTGATCCGCGATTGCGAGATCAGAGACGGTCATCAACTCCTCGCGATAGGGAGTGAACTCTCGGGTGGTATTGAAAATATTTACCTAAACAATTGCACGGTACTGCCTAATGAGAAACTCATGCACCTACTTTTCATTAAAACCAATGAACGGATGGGCGGTTATGTCAAAAACATTTATTTTTCAAATATCAAAGCCAAAAACCTTAAAGAAGGTATACTCGGAATGGATACCGATGTGCTCTATCAATGGCGCAACCTGGTACCAACCAAAGTAAAAAAACTAACACCAATAACGAATATCTATCTTTCCCACATTCAAGCGGAAGTAGGTCAGTTTGTATCCAAGATCAACGGTAATCCGGAACTTCCCATTCAAACAGTTCAATTGAAGGACGTGCAACTTAAAGAAACAACATCAACTGCTATCCAAAATAAATATGTCAATGATTTTTCCTACAGCAAATAACAATAAAACTGAATAGAGCAGAAACTTTTTTTCAAGAAACCTGAATAAGCATTACTGAAAAGAATGCATGTCATTAAGACTACACCCATAAAAAATGGGCTTTTCTATTAACAGAGAAAAGCCCATTTTTTTATCCTATTCTTTTAATCTGTCAATACATTGACCTTAGGCATGACAAATTGTGTATTTTCTTTTTCGCCTTTCGGTGTACCAAAATAAAAATAGAGTGTCCGGTTAATCTTTTTATCCATTTGATTAAGCTCACCTGCGGGGCCATTCACGGCAGCATTTCCATTGATTCCCAAAGCCAGTTTTGTACCAATAGGAGGAATAGCATCCAAAAAGGAGATATCTCCGGTCGGCAGCTGCGGATAGCCTTTAGGGCCGGATATCCCATAAAACTCGAATAATCGCACAAATAAATCTTCCTGATCTGTTGCGACCAAAAACTTCCCTTGCACGGTATTGAATTGTACCCAACTAACATCCGAAAAATACCCTTTAAATTCAGGAAATGTCCATGGGCCAATACCGGCGTTGCCATTATTGTACATTTTTTCCCATGTATTTAGTGTGACACCTTGCATTCTATTCTTCCATACGCGATAAGGCCCATTGCCGAGCCATTTAGCCCCGATAATATAGTTTTCAGGAAAGTTAAAGCTGACGCCCGCATAAGGTACTGATTTCTTCATATTATAAGCATAATCAAGTTTTAACCAACCGTCAGGTCGCATTGTCCAACGGATAAAACTTAGATGACCATCAAACGCAAACTCAACAACTTCATTTTTTCCATCCTGCCAACGTTTAGCACTTTTCAGCTCCGACTGTCCATCGATAAGCACCGGGCCATTATTGAAAGCTAATTTCATGCTATACTCATTGGCCAGATCAGCTAATAATCCTGTTTTTCTAGAAATGAAAGCTGTTATTCCATTTGCCTTAAGGATATAATGGGCACTGTCTTCTTTCGCTTCAACATCGGTTGAAGATTTCAACGGCAGAATCTCAGCAGTAAGCATCTGATTGGATTTTACACGCCAGGTCCAGGTATAAATTTCCTCTCCATGGGGATCAATCGCAGTCAATACCAGCGCATCATACCGTTTCCAGTCGTTAGGCAAATTCAATTGCAAATTTCCTTTTTGCGTCGGAGCCACAATGGGACTACTTATCTTTAGATACAACACCGTATCCACACCAGCTTTTTCCGCATAGGGCTGTTGATAGGTAATCAGTTTACTCTCAAACCGGCAATCTTTTAGATCAGTAAAATGATAACGGTTTTCCACCGGAATGGATCCGTTGAAGTCAGCAGGTAATTTCTTCATCGTAATATGCACAGGTGCATAGATTTCCCGAATGGCATAGAAACTTCCCTCTTTCTCGCGATGTGGGCCAAGGATTCCATCAGGAGCATTTACGCGGTTGACATCAATCACATTGTTGAAATCTGTACGCACAATGCCCTCATCTGCAAAATCCCAAATAAATCCGCCTGCACCTAATTTGGCATTCCAATGCAGCTCCCAGATATCCGCCAATCCCGCCGCAGCACCGCCATCATCCTGTGCATGGAGAAATTCGGTCGGCATATAAATATTTGGTCCTTCCAGAATTTTTTTTGTCGAATAAAAATCTTCATAATGGTTACAGTCGATTCCGTTGATAGCATTTCCCGGTCTATGGTGTGCATGAATTACTGTTCTCGCCGAAAGATCATATTTCTTGTACTCATCTACAAGCTCTTTATTGTGTCCTCCTTCATTGCCGTTGCTCCATAGTATAATGGAAGGATGGTTGGCATCCCGAATAACCATTTCTCGCACCAGTTTTTTACCCACAACGGTGCTGTATGCCTTTTGCCAGCCGGCCAATTCATCCAAAACATATAGTCCCAATGAATCGCAATACGCCAAAAACGAACGATCTGGCGGGTAATGCGAACATCGTACCGCATTCATATTCATTTCCTTGATCAGCTTGACATCATTCAGATCCAATTGTGCATTCACCGAACGTCCCGTTTCGGGCCACCATACATGGCGGTTGACACCTTTCATCTTCACTTTTACGCCATTGACATAGATACCATCGCCCTGACGAACTTCAATTGTTCTGAACCCAAAACGATCTTGATATTGATATCCTTTATTCTTCCCATTCCATAGGGTATAGGTTACCTGATATAGGTTTGGTGTCTCGGCGGTCCATAATAAAGGTTTTTCTACTTTCATTTCGACCAATTTCACGGAATCTTTAGCACTAATCGGAAATTTCTGAGTCGAGATTACGTTACCCTTCAGATCTTTGATCTCTACCGATAGATTGTTGGCCTTAGAGAGACCTTCCAAATGCACATTGCTGCGAAAGGTTCCGTCTGCCTTGGCATCAATGGCCGTCCAGCTGATATGCTGCTGTGGTGTCGCCTCCAAGTATACGGGTCTATAAATCCCCCCTAAAATCCAATAATCCGCAAGACGCTCCGCATTGTTGACAGATTTATCGGAAGACATTTTCGATACAGTAGCTTCCAGTATATTGACCTTGTCAAAGGTAATCTTGTCAGTAACATCGTACTTAAACTGATAGAAAGCACCCTGATGGATATCGCCAGCCGGCTTCCCGTTGATTTTAACTTCGGTGTCGGTCATTGAACCTTCAAAAACAAGGCTTATTTTTTTACCTTTCCAATTTTTTGGAACAGTAAACTGATGACGATACAAACCTTTTTCATCGTGAAAGATGAAATTTTTACCATAGGTCACATAATCCCGACCATAATTGTAAGCCCCAAATCCCTGTTGCTCCCAATGACTGGGAACGGCGATCTTAGCCCATTTTCCCGCTTTACGTCCTCCTGTCACCCAGAAGTCCCAATTGACCGTATGAGCATTGTCCGTTCCCGAAAGATATTGTATTTCCTTCACTGTCTGCGCGGAGGCAGGATGTGCCATCATAACGTATATCAGAGCAAAGAAGACAGTTCGAATTTTAAGCATAGGTTTTTTTATTGTATTAGCAATCTCCTAAAATAAAAAGTTCAGGCCACTTTAGTGTCCTGAACTCACCTGAATGGTTTTTGCTGGCAACATGTATCGCTAAACATACCGTACTGCCGATACAGCACAGCACAGGATGACAAATTCATTTGAGATTCCTAAACTTGTAGTATTATTTGGTGATTTCGCCATTTAGATGGTGAGTATCTATGTGATGGTTTAGATGAAACTATGCGAATTGTATCACAGGAAAGCCAATGAAAAAGCATTATATTTTTTATCATAAATTTAGGATTAATTGGTTATTTTAAAGGTTTTCATCCTCTCCGTTTGAAAACCTTTTTTTTATGACAATCACTTGGATTATGAGGACAACAACGTGACTATTTGATCATTACAGCATCTTAAATAGTTCAAAAGAAAGGTCTCACAAATAACACTATTCCGTTCTAAAAGGCAATGCCGGTAATCCGTCCTTATTGAAAAAATTGGGACGCGCTGTTTCGTGCCAAGCAAAACGAACCTGTTTTGGGGACCTTACGGATGCTGCGGATACAATGACATGCTCGCCCTCGATCTTTGCTTCGGCAGGCACAAATTTGCCATCTGAACCAGCAATCTCAAACCAGGACAGTTGATCTCCTTTGCATTGTAATCCGCCGCCCACATAGTTAAAATTCAGTACTATGCTATTATTGACTATCTTTTTGTTTTTATATTGCGGTCCTGAAAAAACAATATCTTTTTGACCATAATCTAATGCCAGGGGCCATAATGCCAAACGTCTTCCTACTTCCCATTTGTAGGAGGGGTGTATATCCGAAAGATCATCGACCAAATCAGTGACTACAGCCATTCCCGAATTTTTAATGTTCATGCATTTTGCCTGGATCTCCCAAAACCAAGGCAATGCCTCAGCCTTATGTTTTATTTTATCGCTTCTCTTACTATAGAAATAAGGGGCAATCTGAACATAATAAAACGGCATATTTTTGTCCTTCCAGCGCTTCCGCCAGGTATCGATCAATAATTTCTGTTTTGCATAATAACGTGCATCCTCAAACATCAGATTGCTTTCACCTTGATACCAGATAAAGCCTTTCATCGCAAAAGGTGCCAATGGTCGGATCATCGCTTCGTACATTTCCCCAGCGATAGCGTTTTCAATTTTCGTTTCACCATTTTGCGTTTCCTGCCGAAAGGTGCTGGAGTTTTGATAGGCCTCCAAAGGTGTCCACGGCTCTATCCTACTGCCTCCCCAGGACGAACTAATCAATCCAACGGGGACATTCAACTGCTGTTGTAGGGTCTTCCCAAAGAAATAACCGGGAGCCGAAAATGGCGCGAGTGAATTCGGATCGGCTATTTCCCATCCCTTAGTCTCCACATCTTCCTGTTGGCCTTTCTTCTTGGCGACAAGGAATAAGCGAATTTTTGGATTTTCAGGTTGTCGCAACTCTTCCTCCGCACGATCAACGCCTACAGCAGGTTTCTTATAACCTTTACGTAACTGCATCGTATACTCCATATTGGACTGCCCAGAACATAACCAGACTTCACCAACAACAACATTCTCCAACAAGATTGTATTATCGCCTTTTACTTCAATAGTAAAGGGATCGAAACTGGCTTTTTGAGCTGTAAAGGTTGTACTCCATGCTCCTTTTTGATCTGCCACCGTTTTTCTTGTCAACCCCTTCAATTTGATTTCAATCTTCTCCCGAGGATCTGCATGTCCCCAAATAACCACTGGCTTACCTTGCTGAAGCACCATATTCGACCCAAAAACGCGAGGTAATGTGACCTTAGCCTGCGCACTCAGCGCAATAGCTGCCCAAAAAAAGGAAAAAAGAATTCGCTTCATGCTATTTTGATTGAATTGTCTATTGTTAAAATCAAGAAGAACCTGCAATAAGTGGCTTTACGTGCTGGCAAAGACAGTCTTGAATATTCTCTTGATTCTTATTTATGTATATCTACTGTAGTCGTATTAAATATCAAACTTATGCAATGAAATTAAGCATCTATTTATCCATATGCAACCTGTACTTCACTGTTTTCCAAATAGAAGACACTGCGATAACGTGTCAGAAACTACTTACGAGGAATCAGTTTGCTTTTAATAGATTTGACAGAACGGTTTGACTGACTGTAAAAGCTGTTCCATGACGGGCACCTTTCGGAAATGTCACCAGATCGGAGACATCTTCCCAGTTGATGCCGTCTTTGCTTCGTACAGCTCCATATTTGTGGTCGCGGTATTTATCGAAATAAACGTATATATATTCCCCAACTTGCAATGGTGCGGGACCTTCCGCCCAATAATCACCTGTAATCGGCTTCGAGACAGTAGTCGGGAATCCCTGCGATAAACGCTTTGTTTTGGTGATTCGAATATTTTTCTCAGGCGGATTAGAATTCTCATTTTTCAACACCATCATATATTCCTGATTGGATTGCTGTATAATAGCCGCATCAATGACACTAAATTCGGAATTAAAAAATAACTTGGTTTTTGAGAAACGTTTAAAATCCTTTGTCGTCACGCTATACATCCGGTGGTTTAAACCTTTCTCACTGTCACTGGTCTGTACCTCTTTATGTCGACCGGGGATCGTCGTGGCCCAAAGGATATAATATTCCTTCGTTGCTTTGTCGTAAAAAAGTTCCGGAGCCCATGCATTTTTTGCATCAGGTTCATCTACCATGACCGGTATTGCTTTTTGTTCGGTCCATTCCATCAGATCTTTGGAAGAGGAATATCCGATAATTTTGTCCCACCAACCCGTTGTCCACACCAGGTGAAAGGTACCATCAGGGCCCTGGCAAATACTGGGGTCACGCATCAGTTTATCTTTTCCTACCGTTGGTGTTAAGAGCGATTTTCCCTGATTCAATGGTTCCCATTTCAAACCATCCAAACTATAAGCTAAATGCAATCCATCAGCACCATTACCTATAAAATAGGAGAAAAGATATACGGGAGATTGTGCCTTAACGAGGCAAGTTAAAATAACGAAGAGCGTGACTAGAAATTGTTTTTTCATTTTTATATCTTTAATCATGAGTTTCCACTACATCGCTGGAAACGAATACCTTAATCCAAATATACGGTTACTTCATCAACCACTACCCCCTCATCAAGTGCTTTGATGCGCAATATTTCCTGCCGTTCCTCTAGCATCAGATCCTACCACTAAAAGTGTTGGTATTTTTTCCATTTGAATCACTTTCAAATAAAAAGCTTCCCATTTAGCGTTTATATCAGCAAGAGAAAGGTGATGATCTTTTATCAATTTGCTAATAATGGGATCATTTATTTCCCCAATTATAATTGCACCAGCATCTGCACTGTCTATTCGTTTAAAAGCACATTGGCCAACCTGCTTTGCATCAGCATCCAAAATTTCCGATGCAGTTTCAACCACAGGGTTACTACCTCCATAATAGACATTCGCAGCCTGATTATTTTTGATCAGATTGAATCCTGAATTGGCAAACAAGGGCACAATGGCCAAACAGAGATTTATAAAAACTAAAATAGACTTCTTTTGCAAAGCTGGATATATCATATGAGTTGAATGAGACTATTTCGCATCCGATTGAATTCGGATGATGGTTAACGAATAAGGCGGCAATTGCTGGTTTTTGAGCTTGTCAACGGTCACGGTCTTTTCTTCGGGTTTTACCGTTTTACTTTCCAATTTTCCCGTCAACTGAGAAACAAGGGCTGTATTACCCTTCACATGGAGTTGATCCAATTCCATTTGTATGTTGACCGCAACGGGTAATATATTAACCAGTTTTACAATGAGCGATTGATCCTTTGGATCTTTAACAATAGAAAATGCCACACGCTTCTGTATCTCAACGGCAGCATTAGAATAAACTGCTTCGACTGGAACATATTCGGTTCCGCTATTACGCCCAAATAATTGTTGTACATAGTAGGATGGTGTTAATCTCACATCAGTATTGGTAAAATAAATAAGGTCAGGTCGCCATTGTGTATAACCGTCTTTGGCTAACAATGGCGCGTAAGACGCCATCTTAACAATATCGCCATTTCTTTCCAATGCCGTGAGATAGGCCGCTTCCGCCAATGCAACTTCCAATGTACTCGCCCGACCATCAATATGCGCCGCATATTCTCCTAAATACACCTGCGATTTACTTCGATCGTATTTATCGTAGAAATCCTGGTTATGAATAAACCAGCCCGGTGTCTGATAGTAATGTTCATCCATAATAGGTATACGTAATTTATCCGCAATTTTCCAGCCTTCCACATAATCAGTGCCCTGGAAAAATGGGCCAGCTGTTCCGATGACCTGTATTTCAGGATATTTCTCGCGGATAGCATTATAAATCATCGTAAAACGTTCCTCAAATACATCTGATATCAGATCTTCGTTCCCCACGCCAATATATTTTAGATGAAACGGTTCCGGATGGCCTGCAGCAGCTCGAACTTTTCCCCAGGTACTATTTTTGTCCCCGTTGGCCCATTCGATCAGGTTCAGTACTTCCTGGACATAGTCATCCATATCTTCCATGGGGATACCGCACTGTTGTCCTCCTAGTGGATGGCCATGTGAGCCCGAATTTTGACAAGGCACACCCGCTGCTACGACCGGAACGGCATAAGCCCCAATATCTTCACAAAACTGAAAATATTCATAATATCCCAAACCTACGGTCTGATGATATCCCCACATATTCCGCTGTGGCACGCGGCTTTCCAATGGCCCTACTGTCCTGGACCAATGGTAAATATTTTCAATGCCATCTCCATGCGCCAGACAACCTCCCGGAAAACGTACAAAGCGTGGATTTAATGCCGCAATCGCCTCGGCCAGATCCTTTCGCATTCCGTTTTTGCGTCCCTTAAACGTATTTTGGGGAAACAACGAGATCAGGTCGAGATCCAGTTGCTGCACATCTGTAAATGCAAACTCCAATACAGCGTCTTTACAGGCCGAACTGGGGGTCAGCACGAATTGGTATTTCTTCCAGTCTTTATCAGCAACGGTTAACGATGATTCATCCAGTACCTTTCCTTCTTTCGTACTGATTCGGATGTTTAGCCGAGCTTTTTTACCTGCCGGAACTCTTCCAAAAAACGAGAGGTCATAGCGTTCCTGCTTATGCAAAGCAATTCCATCATACCCTATATTTCTGAATACCCCTGAACCACTTAAGCTCGCATAATATTTATTATTGGAATGAATGGGACGTATACTATCAATATGAAATTGCCCAGCACCATCCACGGACCAGGCTGTTTTCTGGTTCCAATTTTTGTCATGCCCCTGCTTATCACTCAATTTATATTCAAAATCTCTATTTTGAATCAGCTCCGCATAGAGACCTCCATCCGCAGCATAGTTGATATCTTCAAAAAACACACCTACCAACATATCACTGATCGGTTTGCTGAGGGCTGTCCGTGGTGTCAACCTAACATCCAATGGCTGTAGACCTAGAAAGCGAGCCGCGTCCTCGACACTTCTTTCGGACCATTGCTTTTGTTTCAGCACGGCAAGATCATAGTGTTTGATCAGTTCTTTAATAACGGTCCAGGAAACTTTCAGCTTTGTTCCCTTCACAGTCTCGCCGTTGAGCATGACCTGGTGCTGAGCAGATAAACTGTTTTTTACTTCAGAGACTATGGAATGATCCATATTGTTAAGCTTTATAAAATATTCTTGCCTGCCCCAGGTATAAAAATCACTCGTGTGTGTATAAGCATACGGTCCTTCGCTGGATGGACTCAGCTGCCATATAGCGGCCCACCCGCCTTCTTTCTTGGGGATTATTACCGGATTTATCATCCGTTTTTCCTCTCCCCAACGACCATAATCTGATTTTACGAAAGCAAGTGCTGTTCCGATGGAGTTCCATTGTTTACCGTCCAAACTCCATGCATATAGCAACCCTTCGCGGCCGGCATTTTTTTCTTTTGCATAAGCAAATAATTGGGCGGAATCAGGATCAGCAGTAGCGGTCCGAACCGTACTGGCATTGACGTCAAAAACCCAAATAAGACCGAAAAAGCAAACTGCTCTTACCAGAAAAAGAATGTAGGCCCTTAATTTGAAAATATGTCTTTCCATTGGTTATAATTAATCAGAATTTATTTATAAATGTAAAAAATACAATTATAAAACACAAACCTCATTATCAAATGAATGAACTGCTTTTAGCCCTTACAGCTGTAGGCTGGTTTTATCGAAGGCAGGTTTATATTCGTTTCCGTGCAACTAATTCCCGTCCGGTTTTATCACACTGTTGATCACACTCGGTGGCCAATACCAAGTATCGACCTGATCTGGATGCTGTGGATCAAATTGCTGAAAGTCCACGATATGCTCTTTGAGTGGCAACTGGTTATCGCTTATGCCGGTCAGGACCATTTTTGCAATTTCGTAAGCTCCATAAGGGTTAAAATGTGTATTGTCGCTTAGATCGCTTTGCTGATTCGGAAAAGTATGCGCGGGGTAATGTACCAATGCCCGTTTGGATCCTTCGACGCCCAATGCCTCGTAAAACAAACTTGTCAGTTTATTTAAGTCGATTAGCGGAACCTGAAGTTCCGCTGCGATTTTTCTTGCCGCATCGGGAAAATCTCCTAGCGTCTGTATCAGCTGTCCATGGGTATCAAATGCGCGCCGTGCGGTTGATGTCAGGATCACGGGGATACCACCTTTTGCTCTAAATGCATGGACAAAATACTGTAGTCGTTGGCTATAGCCCCTATATGCACCTGCCTGATCGTCTTTTTCCTTTTGATCGTTGTGTCCGAATTCAATAAATAAGTAGTCTCGGGGCTTAGCAATGGAAAGGATTTTTTCCAGTCTTTTGGAGGAAATAAACGTGCGCAATGACAATCCTGATTCGGCGTGGTTGGCTACCGCTATGTGGGCATCAAAAAATCGGGGGATCATCTGCCCCCAAGAAGCCCAAGGCTCCTCCTCCTGGTTTACTACCGTTGAATTACCAGCTAAAAATACAGTGGTAACGTCATTTACCGTCTCGACCCGGATTGCAGCGATACAGTTCGTCTGTTGAAACTCCAAAGTCAACCTGTTATCCCAGTCCAGTTTTTGCAGCTCACGGCTCTTCAATGCCACGCGGCCACCCGAAACAATCTTGGGATCTTTCACATGTACTATAAAAGCTTTCTCCAAAGATTCTTGCGGCAACACCTGTTGGTTTTCTATCTGCAGCCTCCGAGATTCGGACCGTACTGTACTGTGGTAAATGCCGTTCTGTAATCCTCGATAGCTTACGGTGATCCGATAATTTCCTTCTGGGAGTTTTACCGAAAAATAAAAGGGCTTTTCGCTAAAAAGGCGTTTCCTTTTTTGATCGATAGAGACATTCCGTTCTGTCAAAAACTCAAAGCCATATCCACGTGAGTCTGCATACGGCATTGCTTCTTTTAAGACCGTTGATGTTCCGGTCTTGCCTTCGCCAAAAGTAAACTCCCGCAAGATCTGCTCGGCAGATATGGCTACAGATCTGGAGATGATAAAAAGGCCGACCGTTAAGATGAATCGTTTCATTTTTAAGTTGTATAATTCGTATCCAGTAAATATAATTCTTGTTGGCGAGCCGACCACCCTGCGCTTTCCTGCATATTATGCTGGGCTTGCTGCAGTCGACAGTTCAGGACAGCTAATCCAGGAATTTTGAGCATCTTTAGCCATCATATAATAATTGGTATAATTATTCATAATTTTAGGTTTTTTATAAAAGGTTTCCTTACGCCCGTTTGGAAACCTTTTTATTTTGGTACCTTGTAGAAGCGTGATCATGCTTGTCATCAAAAACTAAAAAGGCCAGCCGATAATTGGCTGACCTTTACTGATAACTAATAAAAAAACTAAATTCTTAACTCCGCTCATCGTTAGTACCACCGCTGCTTCGCCCTAAAATAACGTAGTTCAATAATATCGTTGGGAATAGGCTGTTTATTCCAATGGTCATGGATGACCAACGCGGCACCAAGCGCGGTTGCCTGAGCCATTGAAGCCCCAAACACCTCGCTATGTGGGAATGCCTGCGCCAGTAAGGTCATATAAATCACATTACGGCTAAATCCTCCATCCACAAATATCCGCTGAACACCATTATTTTGAAGAATCAGCGAGGTTGATTTAATCTGAGCTTTGACCAGATACATCATCAGCACATGATACGCCTCGATATAGGTTTTGAAATGATTCAAATCAATTGATGAGAAAGCGTCCAGCTCATCGGAAATATCCATGACCTGATACTTTTCAATAATATCCCAATCGAGATTAATCTGTTTAAACTTGCCTGTGGACACCTGAAAAAACTGCGCAATGCGTTTGATCTGCTCTTCATGTGTATATCCCGCAAACAACCGAGATGCCTTTACAGGGCGGCCTGTGTACGTCATATACATGAGGCAATCCTGGTTCAGTTCTTCTTTTGTCAATGATTCGGTATTAAAAGGATTAAAAGAAATACACCAAGTACCTGTTGAGATCAGAACAAAGGGTTCATGAAAATTCAACAGATACGGGATCAAAGCTGAGGAACTGTCATGCAAACCGCTGCCCACAAGATAGCCACTGCCGGGAAAAGTTGCCCGAAACAGCTGATCCCCCTGGACAATTGGCGCCATTTTTTGGATAATACCGGTATCATTCACCCACCGATGGTAATTATTTTTGCTGAAATCCCAAAGCGCTGTATGACAACCAATACTCGTCATATCCGAATAAGGCTGCCCTGAAATCAGATAACTCAAGTATTGCGGAAGGTGCAGGGCCCATTTCACTTCCTTGAATAGCTCGGGCCTTAACTTCAAAAGACGGTAAATCTGCAATCCTGAATTCAGACTTCCTAAACTCGGAGACGATGTCTCCAAGGAAAACCTATCTTTTCCTCCATACTGCGCGTAAAAGGATTCCAGTAATTTCTTCGGATAATCCTTCAAATAGTTGTATAATGGTGTTAACGGCCGGCCATCTTTGTCAATGTAGACGAAACTCGCTCCATAAGAAGTAAAGTTAATCGCTTTGATTTCAAACTCTCCCTTCCGGAACACCTCATGCAATGAGTCAAAAACTGATAAACGCAGACTCTCTAGGTTTTCACAGCTATCCCCATCCTCGTCGTTAGTCTCTAAAAAACGAGCAGATCGTTCAAAAACTATCTGATACTGTTCATTAAAGAGAAATAATTTTTTATTGGTCTTCCCAACGTCAAAGATGGCCACTACTGGTATTGGTTTCCCCTTCATTCTTCTTCCCTATTACAAACCTGTAGCGACAGAATTGATTCCGCGTTCCTCAATGAGTTTTGCCCGTAAGTTTTGTTCGTTGAATAATTGTACTGGCTGCAAGGCTGCCCCGCTTCTTAGCCTAGCCTCAGCGACAAGCGGCCTGACATCGGTACGGAATGCATCTTGCAGGATTTCCTGTGCCCTTACAATATCGTTACCTTGCTGGGCCTGTTTCAGTGCCTTGCGGTCGACCAACAAGGCCTGCGCATAGGCGATTTTAATTGCTTCAACCGACTGCAGCAGGTCGACCAGCGGATCCTTCAAGTTATGAGACGCATCAATCATCCAGCCAAGCCCGGTAGCATGATCAATTCCGTTCAGGTCCATACCGTCAACCAGTTCGTTGAAGATCAAGAATAACTGGTAAGGCTTGATACTTCCGGCTGTGAGGTCATCATCCGCATACTTACTATCGTTAAAATGAAATCCACCCAATTTACCCTCCATCAGCAACAACGAAACGATTTGCTCGATGTTTGCATTTGGCAAATGGTGTCCCAGATCCACCAATGTATAGGCTTTGGGCCCCAGTTTATTGGCCAATAGCAATGACTGTCCCCAATCGCCGATGGTGGTCGAATAGAAGTAAGGTTCAAAGGCTTTGTATTCAACAAAAAGTTTCCAGTCGTCGGGTAAATGTTTGTAAATCTCACTTAGGCTGGATAATGTATTTTGGAAGGCCTCCCTAAAATTCAGCTGCCCGGGGAAAGACGAACCGTCTGCCAACCAAACCGTTAACGACTTCGACCCCAAGGCTTTTCCATAATTGATTACCTCAATGTTATGAGCAATTGCCTGTTCACGGACCTTAGGGTCTACATGATGGAGGGATCCGAACTTGTAACTGTGTTCCTGCCCTGCTTGATCCTGAAAAGTATTTGAATTGACGGCATCAAAACCAATGCCTAGCGAAGCGGCCAATGCCTTGATTTTCTCCGCATCTTTCGGAATATCCCATGGGATATGTAGAGAAATTGCTCCACTTGATTTATTCAGCGTATGTAATAGAGCTACATCCTCGAGCTTCTGCTCTAGCGTGCCCGGCTCACCTGCCCCGGAAAAGCGCCCAAAACGTGTTCCGCCTGTACCCAATGCCCAGCTTGGAATGGCAATCTGAAATTTTTGAAGTTTATCCAAAATGCCTTCTACGTTCACAATATCCGAAGATAAATAGTTAAACGCTCGCTCGTGTTTATCCTTTAATTGGTTATTGTGTTGATCTATAATTTGTTTATCCAGAATCATAATGTAATGGTTATCGTGTGAAAATGTTAGGTGTCGCGTACATTTTTTCCCTTTCCGAACGCGACACCTAAGATATAAAAATTAACGTACAAACGCCATCGCTACGCCTCCGTCTACGTTCAGAACGTTTCCTGTGGACTTATGCAGAAGACCTCCCACAAAGGCAAAACAGGCATTTGCGATATCTTCGGGAAGAATAATTTCATTCAGCAATGTTCTCTTGGCATAGTAAGCCGGCAGTTCCTCCACTGTTACGCCATAAGCCTTTGCGCGGCCTTCAGCCCATCCGCCAGCCCATATATTACTATCAGAGATCACCGCATCTGGGTTTACAACATTGACCCGCACCTTAAAAGGTCCAAGTTCGGCAGCACACAACCTACTCAGATGCAGCTGTGCAGCCTTTGCACTTCCGTAACCTATATTGTTAGGCCCGCTTACCAATGCATTCTTACTCACGATATTCAGGATATCTCCGCCAATATGTTGTCCTTTTAAAATGGGCGTTACTGCCTGAGTCACCAAAAACTGTCCCTTTACCAAAACATCATATAGAAGATTCCAATCTTTTTGGGTATGGTCTTCGATGGATTTGGAAATTGACAGCCCTGCGTTGTTAACCACGATATCGATTCCACCAAATGCGAGCGAAGCAGTCTTCAATGCTTCACGTATCTGAGCTTCGTCGGTTACATCCAATAAAGTGGAGATAACGGCATCTTTACCAAAGTACGTAACAAACTCCTGTTCACATTCCGCCAAACGCTCTGCGTTAATGTCATTAAGAACTACCACAGCACCTTCCTGCGCCATCTTCTTTGCTATTGCTTTACCAATGCCGCCACCGCTGCCAGTGACCAAAGCAATCTTACCCGACAAGGCTTTTGGTTTTGGCATACGCTGTAACTTCGCCTCCTCGAGCAACCAGTATTCGATATCGAACGCTTCCTGACGCGGTAATGCGGTATATTCACTCACGGCTTCAGCGCCTTTCATGACATTGATGGCATTAATATAGAATTCGGCTGCCACACGTGCTGTCTGTTTATCTTTTGCGAAAGAGAACATGCCCACTCCGGGATATAAGACGATTACCGGATTCTTATCACGGATAGCAGGGCTATTGTCGTGTTTGCAGCTTTCATAGTACTGCGTATACATCCCCCGATATTCTTCAAATAGAGGCGACAATTTGACTTTAAGCCCTTCGACATCATCCAAATTCTCAGACTTGTCGAGATTCAATACCAATGGCTGAATTTTAGTTCTCAAAAAATGATCCGGACAGCTCGTCCCCAATGGTGCCAAACGTTCCAGATCATTGGAGTTGATAAACTCTAACACCCGCTCATCATCGGTAAAATGCCCGATCATATGACGTTCGCTGGAGCAGAATCCTCTCAATATCGGTGCTAATTTGGCGGCTTGTGATGCCCGTTCGTCTTGAGGTAGACTCGTTTCTTTTTGACCACCAAATACAGGCCGTTTTTTTCCAAAGTTATCTTCGAGATAGGAGGCACATGCTTCGATCACATCCAATGAGTTTATATAACATTCATAGGCTGTATCGCCCCAGGTAAATAGTCCATGCGATCCTAGCATAATACCACGGATGCCAGGATTTTCTTCTAGACAAGCTCTGAGCTGTAAGCCTAAATCAAAACCCGGACGTTGCCAATCTACCCAGCCAATGGTACCGTTGAACAACTCTTGAGTGATTTTTTTACCATCCTTGGCCGCAGCGATCGCAATAGCTGCGTCGGGGTGCAAATGGTCAATATGTTTAAAAGGCAGGAAGCCATGCAATGGTGTATCAATTGATGGCGCTTTTGACGCCAGGTCATAAATACAATGGTTAAACAGCTCGACCATTTCATCTTCATGTTCCAGACCACGGTACACATTTTCCAGGTTACGTAAGCGCTTGAGATATAATGCCGCCAAGCCTGATTTCTTCAGTGTTCCGATATCTCCTCCTGACCCTTTAATCCACATGACCTCCACTTGCTCACCGGTCAAGGGGTCTTTTTCCCAAACTTTGCAGGACGTATTGCCTCCACCATAATTTGTAATCCTTAAATCAGCACCTAAAATATTCGAACGATATAAGAGTAAAGCCACTTCATCACCTTGTAGTGCCTGAGCTTTTTCGTCGTCCCATAAATAATTGACATGTTTGTACGTTTTCACTTCTTCTATATTTATTTAAATATTAATTTTCTAATGTCTTTGCAAATCCCACAATGCAAATGGAAATAATAATTGTTACGATCCCTCCAATGATGGAACGATAGGTCGATCGGTCAACGCCCTTCCATTCTTTAAGCACGACACCCCAAGCGTTTGAAATCAGGATGATAAATGCCATGTGCAATATCCACGAGCTAGCCCCATTCCCCAACCGACTTTCTCCCATACCATAAAAGAAAAATTGCAGATACCAGGTCGTTCCGGCCATCGCACACAAAAGCAGATTTTTACCTTTAGGTGTTTCCGACTTCACATAATCCCCATACGTTTTGTTCTTGATCAACAAATACAGGCACCAGAGAAAATTCGTTGCAAAGCCACCCCAAAGAATCACGATGTAGGTCACATTATTTTGATAAAGAAATTCCCCTTGATCGGGGTTAGCAGCTTTCCACAGCGCATTTGCGACGTCCGCCATGGGCTTACCCGCCTCTATTCCAAAATTGAAACAGGCACTCAGTATTCCTGAAATGATAGCGACAACGATGCCCAAGCCAAAATTGTAATCCGCCTTGTTTTCAACAGCTAAGGTGGATAAATGTCGCTCTTTAGAAACACCTGCCTTACCGCAGAGGTATACACCAAGTATACAGACCAAGAGCCCGATCAGAATACAGATCCCAGAATTTGTGGTGAAAAAATAATCTATCCCATGCTTACCACTGGCCTTATTAAAGAAATAGTAAATACTCGGCATCAGGGAACCAAATACCATACTCAGGCCCAGAATGATACTGCTTCCCAAGGATACACCGAGATATCGAACACCTAGGCCGTAAGTCAAGCCTCCGACTCCCCAAAGCAAGCCAAATAGAAATGTATATCCTAAAATAGAATTATCGGTCTCTTTAATAATATCAACAAAATTAGGTATAGTCAGCATCGCCGCTATTGGCGGTACGATAATCCATGAAAAAAGTCCGCCTAGAATCCACATGGATTCCCATGACCAATTTTTCACTTTCTTATACGGCACATAAAAACTTCCCGAGGCGAATCCGCCAATGAAATGAAATATAACTCCGAAGACTGCATTCATATATACTTTATTTAGGTTCTTTGCAACTAAGTTAATTGTTTGATTTTTGTGAACTGTTATGCACTGTTATGATGTGCAAAAAAAGGCTGACCACAAAAAGCGGTACAGCCATTTTTATTCCTTTTTTTGTATCGGACAGGTACGACCTGCCTGCGACTATTGCAAAAGATTCACAATATCTGCTTCTCTTTCTTGGGGAGAAACTTTAAGATCAGATAATTTTCCACTTTTTAATCGCCCTTCGATGGTGGTCTGGTCCGGGGCATGTAATTTAAAATCCACATCCCAATCCTTGGGCCACGCCGGAAAAAGATAGATCTTATCATCAGTGGCCTGCAGCAGCATCTCTTGTAAGCCGATCATTCCTGAGCCCCCCCAATTGTGGTCCGGTACCCAATCAAACCCGGGTCCCCAGAATGTCGGAAACCGGCGATCTGCGTTCTTGAGTTTTAGCGTCGTCAATTCTTTCGCTTCATCCGTCAATCCTAGGCGTGCAGCAAATATATTATGCTGTTTCCAGCCGACATGGCTTCTGAATTTACGCACATCGGGATCATACCTGTACGTATTGATTGCGATATCGATATCAGGCCGGCCAATACCATAAATTCCCCAAGGATATACGCCGTAAAGCTGTGGCGACTCTGTATTGTTGATCCGGGCCCATTGTTGTGCTGGAGCCAATAACGTTTTTCCATTCAGCTCCCTTAGCGGCAATGGTGGGATTCGGGATAAAAAGCCCTGTAGATACTTTCTCAGCCCCGGGCTGACCAAAGTTTCTGGCAGGGTAAGCATCCGTTGGGTTACCTGCTGCAACGCTGCAATTGTCGTCGAGGCATTATAAGCCATTTTGTAGGTCTCTGCGGAGGATCCGGGATACAACACCAGATGCCCCTTGTCATCCAGCAGCTTACTGCCCAATTGTCGGGCCCGATAGTGATAATGCTCGTCAAAAAAACGCAGGCAGCTCTCGATAAATGGGATATAACTCCGAATATCAGCTCCCTGATACCGGTCCGTTTCGAGCATCATCATACAAAACTCAAGGACGGTATCCCATTGGTACTCAAGCCAGGCATTGTATTCAAGGCCTTTATCAAAATCTTTTGGCCGTTTCCAATTATATTCCGCTGGGTTGGGAAGACCAAAATTTTCAATCTGCTCGGTAAAACTGGCTCCTCCGTGTCCCCAATACACACGTGACCGCCACTCCGCATTTTTTAATATACGCTGGTAAAATTTAAATTGTGCAGGCAGCATGTCAAAGTCCCCGCTTTTCAGCATGGGCCAATAGACCAATCGCTGATTCTGTGCGGTATGTGTGCCTCCACCCCAATTCCGGAAATCTGGCGTAAAATGGAAGCTGCTATCGACGGCGACAGGGTCATAGGTAAATAAACCGCCGTTAAATTTCGTTGGGTAGTTCCCATAGGCATTACAAGCCAGCATAAATCGAAACAACTGATAATTTCGGCCCACTTGCCAAGCCTCATTTTCTGGATCTTTCTGTTCGGGTAGGATGACAATATAACTTCTATTCCAAAACGCTTCCCACCAAGATTCTGTTGCGCGCTTGGTCGCCAATACAGACACTTTGGGCTTTGCCAAAGTATTTACATCTGTTTTCCAGCGCGAAAGTTGCATTGACTGGTCCACATGCAACGTCACCTGAAGCGCATGATTCCGCTTCGCGCGCTGGCTTTTGAGTATCCAGGACTGATACGGAGTATGCATGTAGCGCCCGCTAAGCTGGCCGGCATATATAAAATCATGCCCTTGAAAAAGGCCGCCCGAGGTTAGCTTCTTGAGTGGGTTGTACAAGGAATCCTTAATGGCCGACAGGCCTTGTTGATTCACCACGATATCAAACGCTGTGCTGTCCTGATTTTGATGATAAAAGAAAATCTTATTTGCTGCGGCTTCAACCTGATCTTTGTATGTGACCACAGGTCCAGGAGGAGCCCATTTCCACGAATTTGCATTATTTTCTTTCTTCTTCGGAAAAAGGTCCTGAAAACGCCAGTTTTCATATGCAGCTTGCACATTGACGTTCTGATTTGCTTTGATTTCGAGATGGACGTTTGGGCTGAACACATCTACCCACACCAAAATTTCTGCTTTGACACCTTGATGTTCACCTTTTACAAGGATATGTCCTTTGTCCAGCTGCAATTCTTGCAGAAATTTATCCCCTTCAAACGGATTGGGATAAAGATGCACACGGATACGGCCGAGCTTAAGCAAGGTATTGTTCTCGTCAAATGCGCCTGTTTTACCTAAATACAACAACAATTCACCGTCTTCAACCCACACATTCAAACCAATGTCGCCCCCACCCATCGGCATGGATTCGGATGAATTCTTACTTTGTGTCGTCCAGGACACGTAATAATCTTTCCATCGGATATCCTGGGCCACCACGGGACTCAAAACAGTAACAAGAAAGAATATAATACTAAAGATAAATTTTTTGGTCATAACGTTTATCTACCAATCGTCTGTTCGAAATGAGCTCAACGGCATTCCGTTGGCGCCGAAGACGTCTCCTATAACAAAGTCTTGAAAAGCGTAGCGCACAGCCACCGGCTCATCTACCTTGGGTGAGGCAATGACAATCATCTTCCCTCTCAACGCGGCTTGTGCCGGATAAAACACTTTATCTTTGCCCGCAATTTCAAAAGTTGTTACTTCTTTACCATATGATGTCAAACCCAAAGGAGCGTCCCGGAATGAAAGTATAGCGGTACTGCCCTTGATTTCAAGCTTATCATAAACCGGACTTTTTAGATGGATGGATTCAAAGCCGTAGACATCATGTAAAGCCAGATAAGCCAATCGTTCACCACCTTCACGTTTATGGGACGGATGTATACAATTTTGCTCGCCCAGATCCAATGTTACTGCCATGCCCGAATAAGGGATTTTATCCAGAGATCTTCGTTGTGCATCCCGCAGGTAGGCCGAATTGAATTTCCCTCCCTTATGATAAGGTGGCAATGATGCATAATCAAAGGGTGCAATCTGTGTGAAATAAAATGGAAGCGCTGAGTTCCCCCATAATTCACGGAATTTTTCAACCATTCGCGGGAAGAGTATCTCATACTGGTCTGCGCGTTCGTAGTTGGACTCACCCTGATACCAAATAAACCCACGGATGCCATATCCGGCAATAGGATGGATCATACCATTATAAAGCATGGTTGGAACGCGGTTTTTGTCTTTCAGTCCCGACTCCTGTCTGGGGATCTCGATATCTTTTTGATCAGCCAGCCAGGACGCTTCCATCCACGCTTCGATGTTCGAACCACCATAACTACTGTGAATGAGCCCCACGGGTACCCCCAAAGTTTTACGCAATTGTCGGCCAAAGAAATAGGCCGTTGCACTAAAACCAACTACTGACGCTGGCTCAGCTTTCTTCCAAACACTGGGCTTACTATCGGCCACAGGCTGCAAAGATGGGTTTCGAGGTACCGTATAGATACGCAGCAGATCATCTTTCGAATTCATAATCGCTTCCGTGCTGCCTAGAATAGGCTGTCCGGGGTACCCCTTCAGCGGCATTTCCATGTTCGATTGCCCAGAGCATAGCCACACCTCGCCAATCAGAATATCACGAAGCTCGATGGCCTGCTGTTCGGCAATTGTAATCCGATAAGGTCCTCCCGCCACAGGTGTTTGCACAACAATTTTCCATTGTCCCAGTTGGTCAGCCTTCACTTGGTACTTTCGTCCGTTCCAGGAGGTCTGCACGGTAACCGTTGCCTGTGGATCTGCCCAGCCCCAGAGAGGTACCCTACTCTGCTGCTGCAAGACCATTCCGTCCGTAAAAAGGGCAGACAAGCGGACTTTTGCATGAGCCCCCAACTGCCCGATAATTAGAAATATAGCAAGTAAATAAGTTTTCATTTTTATAAATTATGCATTTATCACTGTTCCAGCTAATTAATCAGCATACAAACATCCTGTAACTGAGAGCTCATCAAAACACGGGCAGCCACACGGCCATATCACCAAATGTACGGTTTCCCCACGCAAAATAGGGCACCAAACGTACAGGGATGGCTTCTTGATTGTTATTGGACGCTCTGCGATAAAGCGAATCCCATTTCGCATTGCTGGTGCGGTAAGCGTTTCCTTCCAGTAGCACGATATCCTGCCCCAATATATATTCATGTCTGGGCGTAAAATGTTCGGCTTGCTTCATCTTCAAGTCAAAGATGTTCACATCTGTAGCTACATCCTGCTTTTCCAGACAGTAGACGATCGGTCCCCGCATGACGGCAATTTGATTGCGTGTCTCCTCAACCAATGGATTTGATTCCATAAAAGAAACCTCCATCGGCAATTTGATTGCAATGCGATCTCCTTTTTTTAGGGCGCCCGATAGAACAGCATACCCTTTTTCTACGCGCGCTTCGATCCGCTCGTCATTTCGCCATATTTCGGCTTTTCCAGCCCAGCCGGGGATACGTAGCTTCAAAGCATAACCGGCGGGAAATTCCTGTAGGGTAAACAAGGCAGTGCCTTCCCAAGGATAGTTGGACTGCTGCACAATGTTGATCTGCTTTCCGCGATAAGTTGTGTTCAATTCATTTCCTCCATATAGATTTACCAGCACGGCATCTGAAGATAGACCATAAGCATAATTAGCTACCTCAGCAACGGTACGAACGATATTGGGTGGACAACAATTGGACAAAGAAATGTAAGGAACGCGTTTTTTGGACCAGCGCTGCTGAAAAGGCAAATCAGAGGAGTAACTCAACGGGTTGGTATATAGAAATTTGTCGCCGTCGAGGCTGATACCAGAAAGCACGCTGTTGTACAGTGCCAATTCCAGAATATCAATATACTTCGCATCACCTGTAAAATTCGCCATGCGCCAATTCCACAACAAATTACCAATATTCGCGCAGCTCTCATTATGCGCGGTCAAGTTTGGCAACTGATAATCCCGGCCAAATGCCTGATGGATTTTTTGCACTTCCGTGGGATCATATGAAGTACCATCTGGTGAGGTTCCATCATACAAGGCACCCAAACCGCCAGTGATGTACATCTTGTGCTGCGTGACATCATCCCAGATCTCAAAAAGACGATTGCTCAGCGTGGTATCTGCAATTTCAGCGCATAAATCGGCGACGCCTGCGTAGAGATAGCTGGCCCGTACGGCATGTCCGGTAGCCTTATGCTGCTTACGAAAAGGAATACGGTCCTGGTTATCATCCGTACCGTCTTCGATCTCACCTTTGATGTCGATCAAGTGCTTGGCCAGTTCCAGATATTTGGGGTCTTTGGTTGTCCGATAGAGCTCAACAGTACCCATATAATGCGACGGACAAATTGCATTTCTAGCCAGCGTAGGATTAGATTTTTTATAAAAGCCATATAGATAGTCGGCGGCTTTTATCGCGATATCCAACAGTGGACGTTGCCCTGTCACCCGATAATGTATGCAGCCTGCTGTCATTAAGTGTCCAATATTGTAAGACTCAAAACTTAGACGGTCCTGAAATTCAATATTTTTTCCCGATTGCTGCTGATCAATTGTTGCCTTGGTATAAATATATCCGTCAGCACGTTGCGCTTTGCGGATCACAGGGATTACTTCGTCCAGCATGCGAAGTAATTTTTTATCTTTCGTTTGCGCATAAATCGCGCAGACGGCTTCCAATGTTTTATAGAAATCGCCATCATGAAATGATGGCCCCTTATGTTCCCCTTTTTTCAGCCCCGCCGCAATCTCAAAATTGCGATAAGCGTGACTAATGGAAGCATCCGTGTATACATTCCACAGCTGAGGGACCATTTGTTCATAGCAGGATTTTGTACGATCGGCCCAAAATCCCTTGGTCCATTTCACCTCCCCCATATCAACCGCCGTCTGAACGGCATATGGGCTTGCTCCGGTATTGGTAATCGACTTTTCCTGTGCTCCGGCTTGCGCAAACATGGCGACAGAAAAGGTGAGCATCAGCAATTTACACTTCGTATTCATAATTCTTTTCATTTTGCATCTAGCCACAGTAACTCGACTCTCCCCTGCAGGCCCGAAGGTAGCAGACCTTTAAGAAACTTGTCTGATGCTGTGGATTTTATTCTCTTTTCTACCGTTGGATTTTCTTTTTCATACAAGAAGCGATTGCCCCAAGTATTATACACTTTGACTACGACCTTATTGTTGCCCTTTCGAATGAAATCGGTCACGTCAATCTGATAAGGCTTAGTCCAAACGACACCCGCATACTGACCATTGACAAAAACTTCGGCGAGGGATTCAATCGTCGAAAATTGCAAATATGCCCGTTGTTTTTTACTAATATGTACTACATTCAACTGCGTTTCATAGCTACCCGAGCCAGCAAGGTATTTAATCTCGTTGTCGGCACTTTCTGTCCAAAATTGAGGCTCCTGTTGTTTGAAGGAGTTTTTATCAGGCAAACCATCCGGCGTAAACAGCCAAGGTCCGCTAAGGGGCAGGGTGTCTAAAATTTGATACTTGGGGAGATTAAGTGCCTTATCGCTTGTCAAAACAAAACCGGACTGGTAGGCATCTAAGGTTAATTCAATGACCATTCTGTCATTCTGTAGCTTAAAAGGCAAGTTGCTGAGCCGGTCAAGTACCGGATCATAATGATATGCATGCGTATTTTTTGTCCGAAGCGATAGCGGGGCCTTTCGCATCAAACTGTCCTGATTGGCCACGAAGAACAAATGACCTCCTTCAAAACGGCGGTGGTTCCACGAGATATGGGAATTTACCCCCCGATTGATCACGACATCAGGGTCTATACCCAATGGAGTAAAATCGTTGGCTTGGTAGCGACCGACGAGTACACGTCCCTTTCCGATTTGCTTAAATTGTAAGGCCGTATTCGGAAAGGGCTTCAGCCCCTCAAATAGCTCTTCCACTAAGTCTGTATATTCCCGTATTTTCACATCTGTGAGCTTACCTCGCCATGTATGGGGAATATCTTGAAATAGCACCGTAGCGCCTTGACGGATCAAGGTCCGTAGCCGGTCCAGCGTTCGCCATGAATATTGGCTACCGTTGGGGTTTAAGGCTGTTTTGCCAGGCATTACCAATAAAGAGTAAGCGATATGATTTGCAAAAATAACCTGACCATCCTGCACCTTAGTTTGATTCCAGAGAGCGTCCGGATTAAACGAGTCGTAAGCATATCCCCGCAAGGGGTCGACCCAGTCTTCAGGCCTATACATATTGGCACTCGTAGTCACGCCTGCCACTTTTTGTAATGGTAGACCTGTATTGGTCAACAGCGAATCTGTCCGTAGTACGCGGGCCTTACCAATGACGCCGGGAAGGACGTCAACCAAGTTACTGGGCAGCACGGACCGTCTTGGGATCTCTTCGCCGATAAACACTGCTACATCCCGAACTGGCACACCGTATTGCAAAAGCTGCTGGGATCGGATGGCGTAATTAACCCATTCTATTCCCGGTCTCCACCAGGTTTGGTCTCGCTGAAAATAGGTTCCGATACCATCCATGGTCATCCCCGGCTTGCGGTCCATCCAGGGGTTATGCACATACACGTGGTAGACTAGATTATTGATGCCCAAGGCATAATTCCGGTCTTGTAAACTTTTCAATAATCGGGGATGCTCATCCCATTGGGCCCTGATCTGCGTGAAAGCCTCTGCCATGGTTACTTGTTTGCCATAAATATGGCTTCCCGAAACAGCATCCAGGATATCTGTAGGTTTGTCGTGTGATGGGCTTCGCAGCCAAAATTCACCCATCGGACGATCCGTTGCTGCAAAATGCGCCAGGCCGTCACCCGTCATGACTGGCGCTGTGGCTTCCGCCGTAAACTCTACGCCGTATTCGTCGGATTTTCTGCGCAGTGTTCCATAACTATTCTCCTGCAGCAGCTCGCTAATGGTCTGTCTATAGTCCTGCAAAAAGCCTTCCGAATCTGCGACACTATTGACAAAATACCCAGCCAAAACAGGCAAATAGGTCGTTAAATCATACCCCCGTCGTTTCAAAAATTCAGCTGGGAAATTATGAGTCCAATTCTGGCTGCCACACTCCCAGGAATCAATATGGAATACCGTCAGCACCTCCTTGGAAAGGTCGGGGTCTACCTTTTTTTTGGCAGCGCCAAACCATTGGTCAAATTGAAAGGCCACAGTGCTCGCATCCAACTTATCACATTCCAAGCCTTTCCCAGCTCCTGCAGTCTCGTTTTTATGCCCTGTAGATGTATGTCCGATCCGCAGTATTTTCCATTTTCCTTGAGGTAGCGACAGATCAACACGGCCTGTGCCATCGGGCTTGGGCAGCTGAATCAGCTTCTGTGCTCTCCATATAGACTCTTTGGCGACAGATGCTGGATCAGAGCTCTTGCCTACACGCCATATTTCACCGGTCTTACCTTCGATCTGATTCACGTGCGCTTCTTCAAATAGGCGAATGCCGGTAAGCTTTAATGAGGGCTTCCATTTACCCGAATCCAGGTCCTCGCCTCCCGGCTCGCTGCCAGCAGGATCGTAAACGAAACGGAAATACCGGGCCTTGGTATAGGGAATCAAATGCGTTACACCATTATCCCAATCTAACCATCCCATCCTTGGAGATTCCAGTTGTGTAACCTTTCGAAAAGTGATGCCGTCGTCGCTGACCCAGACCTGCAATCTATTCGCCTGATAGTTGGATGCCGTCCATTCAATTTTTAACGAATTGCAGGGGAATGGCTCTGTAAAGGCAAACTGTATCCAGCCCGGAGCGGCCGTGGCAAACTGCCGGCTATTATCCCGGTCGGCCAGGCGTTGCAAATCTTCGCCATAGCTATTGGTTACCTCCACTTTTTCCGTAAAACTCGTTCTGGCAAAATTCTCCAGCGGCATGGCAAATAAAGCGATATCCTGATAATACCCCTGCTCCGTAGGTGGCTGAGGTAACTTCAAGTGCTGCAGTTCTTCACCATGGCTATTGACCAATGTGTCCGCGTGAACAACTTTTTGCATGGATTTTTCTGGGGTGACCCATGGTCCACCTGCTGTTGCAAAACCGTCATTGGGCAATAGAGCGATTTTAAGACCATACTTTTTTGCCTCGGACACAATGTATTTGAACATGTCCCACCATTCGGGAGTCAACGATTCTGTAGGTGGCTCGAAAAGCGGTGGATTGGTCTTCCCTTTAATGGGGGCAAGGTAAGCACCCGCAATATTGTTTTCGGCCATCGCTTTGAGATCCGCAGCAATGCCTTCTTTGGAATAGCTCGCGTGCATAAAATACCAAAACACCCATGGTTTTGCCTGTTCGAACGAACGCTGGTCCAACGGCACTAATTCCGCCGGAATACCTTTGATCTGTGCATTACTGTTCAGATAACCCAAAAGAAGACTTGTCCCCAGTAGCAGTTTAATCCTCGTCATACCCATCTTTTTTGTCCGACGATCTGTAAAAATTATTTTGGAACTGTTATCCTTCATGTTTAAGACGCTTTATCTGGTCCCGCTTCATCATACCTACCGATTAATTTTCAACAAATTGTTGTATAGAACGCTTCTGATCCGTTGGAATCAAATGAAATGAATAGCTGTAGTCTTTTGCTGGAATTTGATATTTTGCCAGCGGCTGCGACACATCTGTCCAAGTATCATTTCCACCAACGCCCATTTGCTTGAGATCCACATTTAAAGTGATCTTATCTTCCTTTTTCAATTTAAACCAATGTTTCGCAGCAACAATAGCCTGCTGTGAATACGGCCATGCGCTCATAGATAAAGGTTGTTGGCCAACCACCAGTAAACCCGCATTTTTACCCTTAAGATGCATCCAGCGTACATCCATGCGGTTGCCGTTTTCTTGTGGATAAAGATAATGCTCCATCAATTGATCGATGTTCATATGGTAAACCCCAAGGTCAAAACCATAGGCACGGTCGGGATAGTTCTCCATTGGTCCTAAGCCATAGTACTGTATATCCTCAAATGTGGGATTGATTCCCATTTGGAGACCGACTTTTGGCAGGTTAGACAGACCAGCTTTTACATGCAGTTGATAATCAACGGATACAATTCCCGAACTTTTGACCATATACACGACCTGTACCTTCGCCGAATCTCCCGGTAATGCATACTGGGCCCGGAATTCGTAATCTGGACCTTTTGGCTGCGCAGTTAGCGATACCAATTTGGGTTCGCTATACCAATATTTTAGCTTTTTCTCCGGCTTCCATCCGCGACGGTCGTTGTCGGTAGCCGGTCTTGTGAAGTTAGGTCGTACAGCTTCCTTAATGACCTCCTGTCCCCCGTAAATAAAGGAAGACAGACTTCCGGTTGATTTGTCAAAGATTACCTGAAATTCTTTGCCGGCGACCTGAATGTCTTCTGTGGTTTCGGTTTTCTTCAATGCACTTCCGGTATTTGGCAGCTTACGCAACATATTGGGTCGCTCCTGCAATCTAACCTGGGAAGAGGAAACCACAAAACCTCTCGGTGCCCAAGCGGTCGCCTCGCGCAAACGGAATTGGATATCAAGCTGATATTCGTGATCTGCAGTTCGTTTAAACGGTAGATAGCGAGCAAAAGCGAGCTGCATAGAATCTCCTGCGGCCAGATCAATGGCGGGTATGGGCACTTCTTTCAGAAGTTGACCATTTCTCTGGAACAACAGGACTGCATCGTAATGATTTAGGTTCAGTACAGCCGATCTGTTTTTAATGTTCAGGCTGATCTTTTCAGCGTCCGCCAAGGTAACCTCTGCGGGCTGATAGATCCGTTTATTTTCATACATAGCCGCTTTGGGTTTATTCCATGCATCTACGATACCATTAAGGCTAAATGCACCATTATGTACTTTTTCACCAAAGTCACCACCATAGGCCAGTACCTTCCCATAAATGGAGTCATTCCGAACCAGTGCTTGATCTTTATAGTCCCATATAAAACCTCCTATCAGACGCGGCCTGGAACGAAAGATCTCCCAAAAATCGTAGATATTACCCGTTGAGTTACCCATAGAATGCGTGTATTCGACAAACAGAATGGGCCGATGATCACCATTATCCTGATTTAATAAAAGTGATGGCGTGAAAATCCCCGGATAAAAACGGGATACGATATCAACATAATATTGATCTTTGCTATTTTGAAGACGATGCGAATGATCATTGGACTTTGGATAGCGCGGATCCGAAGGGTCAATGTATCCGGGTAGCTGATGACTTCCCATTGCCGGTTCGTAGTGTACTGGACGCGTAATATCAAAATCATGTATCCACGCGGCCATTGCGGCTGTATTCGGCCCTCTACCCGATTCATTCCCCAGTGACCAGATGATGATAGAGGGGTGATTTTTATCTCTTTGTACCATACGTACAACGCGTTCATTCAGGGCTGCGAGCCAAGCTGGATCGTTCATCAATTTCCCCCCGAGGCCATGCGTTTCCATGTTGGCTTCGTCCATCACCATAATACCGTAACGGTCGCACAGCTCATAGATGTAGGGGTCATTCGGATAATGTGAAGTTCTGATCGCGTTAAAGTTGAATTGTTTGATCTGACGAATATCTGCTTCCATATCTTCGCGCGTCAGCGCTTTCCCCCGTTCGGGGTGATGATCATGGCGATTTACACCGTACAGATAAGTTGTCCGACCGTTAATCAATAGCTTACCATCCTGTGGCGAAAAAGCAATCGTACGAAACCCGACCTGACAGGTCTTGGCCTCCAGCAGACGATTGTCCTTATCATATAAGGTCAACACCAAGCGGTAGAGGTTCGGTTCATCCGGCGACCATTTCTTCGGGTTTTGAAGAGTCGTCTCCAATAAGCCAAATTTGACATTATCCAACCTTGGATAGATTTCATCGAAGATTGCTGCAGCATCCTTTTCCAATGGTTTGGACAGGACAGCTTGATTGTTGGCATCATAAAGCTGTGCTTTCAACGTGAAGCCACTGATGCTGTCGCCCGAGAAATTATCAATCTTTGGGCGAAGGGAGAATTTGGCGTCCCGATAAGCCGCATCCAACGTTGCCTGCCAATGGAAATCCGCAATGCGCACCTTCGGTTCGGCCATTAGGAATACTTCCCGATGGATGCCACTCATACGCCAATGATCCTGGTCTTCAAGATAAGACGCATCGCTCCAGCGCAGCACTTGAACCGAGACACGGTTTTTACCTTTTCTAAGGTAAGGCGTAACATTGAATTCGGAGGGTAAACACGAATCTTCGGCATAGCCAACATATTTGTCATTGACCCACAGTTGATAGGCTGAAGTGACACCGCCGAAATGCAAGGTAATATTCATGCCTTCCCAGGACGACGGAAGTTCGAAAGTCTTTTGGTAGGAACCAACGCCGTTATAGTCTTTCGGAATCCGTGGTGGATCAATAGGTGTAAACGGGTAGACTGCCGAACGGTAAATCGGAATATCGTAACCTTGCATTTCCCAATTGGAAGGGACATGGATCTTATCCCAGCCTTTTACTTCTTCCAGATGAAAATTTTGAGGAGCATCAGCGGGTTTATATACGAATTTAAAGTCCCAGTCACCATTTAAAAACAGCATCCGTTTATTGTTCGTCCGATCATTTTTTAATGCCTCTTCCACCGTCGCATAGGAATAAGCTGTCGCTCGTGAGGGATCTCGGTTGATCGAGGTAATCATCGGATTTTCCCACGCTTCCGGAATTCTTCCATCAGGTACAGGAGGGATAACAGCGGGCTTGCCGTCGACCGTCTGTCCTTTAACTGTACCCGCCAGAAGCAACACCAAGCTGCTCAGCGCGCAAAATATAGTATATCGGTTTATTTTCATGGTCTTACGCTTATTTACCTGCATCGGTATAGTCTACTTCGTATAGCAGGCCCGGCTCCAATAGGAGCTCATAGTGATGATCAGTAACATGTTTTACCTGACCACGGTTGACCCGAGGTAAGGTTTTGCTGGAAAATTTCAATACCCCAGTGCCTACCGGCGAAATCACTTTGATTTTTCTTTTCGAGACATACAACTCAATTTCTCCTTTCGGTGTCGGTACTTTACCTTCCATCCACTCCTGAGATGCCAGATAAGGGGAGATTTCGTAGCGGCTATATCCGGCTTCAATAGGTTTTACTCCTAAATAATATTTACCGAGCAAGTAAATTGGACTAGCTCCCCAGGAATGGCATAGGCTTTTGCCAAAATCCCGTCCATACATTGCATAGTGCTCCGCTCCTTTTTTTGCCGGGTTGTATTCTTCCCAGAAGGTTGTCGCACCCAGCTTCAACATTCCGCCCCAATAGTCTTTTAGCTCCTTCATTACGAAGTCCTTTTCTCCCAGTTCACAGAGTGCCTCGAGCTCATAATACCGCATGTAAGGTGTCGTAATCTTCTGTACTTCATCATTGAGCAGTACGTTGGATTTAATACCGGCACGTTGCTCTTGATTGAGATAATCAAAGAAGATGGCAAACATATTGGTATACCGGGTAATATTTTCTGTTTGTTGTCCTGCTATGAGGCTATGTGCAAAAGCATTTTTCTGCTTATTCCAATAGTAGGCAAACAATTTATCTTTCAGTATGGCGGCCTCCTTTTGGTACATTTGATTGTCCTGCGGCTGACCGACCAGATGGGCGCATAGGGCCATTGTTTCGAGGCTGCGGCAGAGCAGCAACTGCTCAAAGCTGACTTCTCCCTGTTTACTCAGTCCCTCAGCCCAGTCAATAAATACCCAGTCTCCAGCCAGCCCCTGCATCAATCCCTCCGTATTGCGTCTGTCAAGACAGAACTGCATCAACGTTTTCATCCGCGGGTAAATTGCCGTAATGAACTCTTTATCGCCAGTATATCGATAGTAATCGTAGATACTTAAAAACCAGTAAAAGGTATAGTCCATAATTGTATTGATATGGCTCACGGTAGGTTCTTTTCCGCGTAAAGCCAAAATAGTCCGCTTTACTGTCTCGGCATCAAATCCGAGGTAATAGTTCATGGCATATGACTGATATGCGTCACCACTCCATATCCAGCGGTCACGTTTGATACCGTCAATATAGAATTCCCTGGAGGTAAGCTCCATCGTATATTTGGCCACCTCCCATATGCGGTTCAATTCCTGATCCGAACTTCGGAAAGCACCACGGTCTTCCACCGGTAAGTACTCATATAACATCCCTACCTGACCGAAGCGTACTGTACCCTCAGGCTCCACATAAACAAAACGAAATGCTTTAGAAAGCTCAAGAGTACTGTCTGTCGGCGCCTTCAGACTAACATCCAGCAGATCCAGGGTCTCACATCGGTCTGCCGCCAATGCCTCTTCCTTCGATTCCCCGTAGTAAATTTTTAATTTCCCTTGCCCGACAAGCTTTTGAAAAGTCAGATATCCGAACGTATTTTTTCCGAAATCTACGAGAAAGCCTTTTCCCTGCCTGCCCTGAGCGACCGCCTGCTGTGGCCTGGTAGGCAGCCTGAATGTGGAAGGCTTGGCAGCGCCGCTATCAAAATTCCAGGAACCGGCACTGACATAAGTCGTTCCTGATTGATCGGAGGCTTTACCTGTTTCATCGATCCACTCTTTATCCTCATAAGTTGCTTTCCAGGTATGGTCAGTATACACATTTTTCCCTGAAATATATAAGGCAGGAACGTTGGCCTGATTGTACACCTTGATATTGATCTTTTGCTTTCCTTTCTGAAGCTGTACCTTCGCTGGTGCTCCGGGCAGCATCTTGCCATTGATCTTCACATTGTATTTGCCTTCGGCATAAATACTGATCTCTTCGTCGGCGGGTAAGTCAAATTCTTTGTTAAACTCAACAAGTACGTAATGACTGTCCATTTTCCAGAATGGTGGGAAAAAGGTACCTCTTTCTGTACGGCGATTTTGCATGTCGTTGCTTAGCCAGACTTCATAATCGCCGGGATACCAGATCCACGTACTCTTATGCTGTGCGAACGACGTTGTTACCGCAAAGAAAAACGCGACTATCAAACTAATTTTATTCATATGCAATAATGTGTTTTTAACAGACATAGTGAATATTTCTGTATGCTATAATATTTATGTTTTTTCGCATTCCCTCGACAACTTTATGTGCTCGCCGGTTTATACCCTTTTAACGCAAACCACAGGATAACCAGGTAACACAGCAAAGGAATGCTGTAGCCGATTTGTGTATTATCATGTGCCGCGTCAATTATACTTCCGGTCAGGAAAGGAAAAACTGCTCCGCCAACGATTGACATGATCAACCAGGAAGAAGCTTGTTTGGTTTCGTCTCCGAGACCAACAATGCCCAAGGAAAAAATAGTCGGGAACATAATTGACATAAAAAACCCCAAGCCTCCAAGTGCATATAATATCACCATTCCCGTACCCGAAATGGCCAGCCCGGCCAAAACAGCACAGCACAGGGCGTATATCGCTAATAAGCGCTGGGCTGTCGTATAACGTAGTAAAAAAGTTCCCACAAAGCGTCCTCCCATAAAAAGCAGACCATATACCCCTAGAAAATAACCAGCCGTCTTTTCGTCGACACCTGCGCCCTGCTGCGCCATCCGAATAAAAAAACTGGTCACACAAACTTGTGCGCCAACATAGAAAAACTGTGCAACCACCGAAAAGCTTAAATGCCGGTGTCGAAGGACGGCAAACAATCCTGACTTTTGTTCGTTTTTCTCAAGTTTCTTTTCTCCTTGTAGCTCCGGCAATTTTACAAAAGCAAAAATCACGGCTACAGCCAAAAGGGCCAAACCTAGGATTAGATAGGGCATTTTTACGGACGAAGCCTCCTGTAAAAAGTATTCCATGCGACTGGTATCTGTCATCGCCGCAAGTTCGGCTTCAGAATAACTCGTCCCCGACAAAATGAATACCGTTCCGATAACAGGTGCGACCATGGCCGCCAAGCCGTTAAATGAGGCCGCCAAATTGAGCCGATGCGTCGCGGCCTCAGGCCGGCCTAATACTGCAGCGTAAGGATTCGCGGCTGTTTCCAGCAGCGCTAGCCCACAGCCTATGATAAATAAGGCCGATAAAAAAAGCTCGTACATACGAAGGTCTGCTGCGGGTATAAATAAAAAGGCTCCAAAAGAGAAAATAATCAACCCTAGCATAATAGATCGCTTGTACCCCCACCTACGCAACGCATAGCCTGCTGGTAGTGCCATAATGAAATAGGCAAAGAACACCGAGGTGTCCACAAGCGCTGACTGGCTATTCGTCAATTGACAGGCCTTTTTCAGGTGAGGAATTAGTATGCCGTTTAAGTTATGTGCCATGCCCCATAAAAAAAACAAGCTGACAATCAGTATAAACGGAAACAGATATGCTTTCGAAGATTCCGTATTGCTTAATTTAATTGTTGTATTTGTGCCAATTTCCATACGATAGATCGGTTAAATGGAGGATTCCTTCCGTTTCGCCAGCAAAATATGGTCAGCGACCAGCACGACCTCGTCACGCTGGTTAATAATTTCCACATGCTCCACTACTGTTCCGAATTCCGGATTTTTAGCAGCCGACTTCTCGGAAATAGTTATTTCAGCATGTATAGTATCACCAATAAAAACGGGTTTGACAAACCGTAGGCGATCGTATCCTTTCGAAAACGCTTCAGGATTGATGACCGAAGCGGTCAGCCCAATACCGATCGCAAATATCATGGTACCATGAGCAATTCGCTGGCCGAAAGGCTGTGTTTTGCACCATTCCGCGTCCAGATGATGTGGGAAAAAGTCACCCGTATGCCCGGCATGGACAACAAAGTCGGTTTCGGTAATCGTCCGTCCTAATGTCGTCCGTTTATCGTTTAGTTTATAGTCTTCAAAAAAAATAGATTCAAAATGCATTTTAGTCGTTGGTTAGTTTTAATATTCTTATTCCTTCCCTATTGGTTCTCCGCCTCTTTCGCTGCTGCGATAAGCTGCTTCTACTACCGCCATCGTATGGATGACATCCTCCACAGCTGCCGGTAACACATCTATCTCTCCTAATTTGAAGCGCATCAGACTCCCCATACTGCCGATAAAAGCATCGGGGAACCATGTACCTTCAATCGGATAAGTGACCCACTCTGGCTTGCTTCCATCTTGCGGCTTGATACAATATTCAAACACGTCCGGCACTCCATGTGGATAGTCCATCAACAGGCCCATTGTCGCTTTGATAGCACCTTTAGTGCCTTCCCACTTGATATAGCTCTCTTCATGCCGTTGGCCAAATTCGTGGTCATGGTTTGTATTAACCACTGCATGCATGGTATCTCCATAATCAAACAGCAGGGTTGTCCGGCTCGATGATAAATCCTTGGCAGGATGCTTCAATGTTTTCGCATACACCGATCGTGGATTGCCCAGAAATGAACGGATCAAATCAATATAATGCACACTATGATACAGAATTTCCAGGCGAGGATGCACCATCACATGCGGAAACAATTGCCAAGGTGTATGCACAGACACCCGCACTTCCAGATCATATAACTCCCCGATATGGCCCTGTTCAATGAGCCAGCGGGCTGCATTCACAAAGGGTGCCTGACGGAGCTGGCAATTGATCGCTGCGACCAGCCCTTTTCGCTGGCAGACCTGCAGGATAGCCTGACTGTCCACATAATAGTCCCCCATAGGCTTCTGAATCAATACGGCGGCACCGTTGGGCAGTGCTTCCAACGTCTCGATAAATGTATTGGGCATGATAGTCACGTCATATACCGCATCTCTGGGTGCCTGCGCCACAGCGTCCTCCAAGGTGTCATACACATTTGGAATATCAAATTCTGCAGCTAATGCGACAGCTTTTTCTTTCGTCCGGTTAACAATACCATGTACCTGAAAACCAGCCTTACGATAGGCAGGTAAATGTGCATCTTTTACGATTCCTCCAGCGCCAATAATAATGATAGGAAGAGGAGTTTGGGGTAAAATCGTTTTATACTTAATGTCTATCATAACCATACATTTATTTTTTTCTGTGCCTTCTCTAGCAACGAGAGGCTATTTTCATTGGTTCTAATCGCCGCCGTGACAGCCTCATCGATGATATGCGCAATCTGTGGCCAGTTGGCCAGGCGCGGTAAGGTCCGCGCCGTCTCATGCAGCTCCGCGAGCTTATTATAAAAGGGGATCATGCGGTTGATTTCGGCATCACACCAGGTAGAATAACGACAACCTACCCCACCTGCGAGCGTGAGCGTTTTATCCTGCTGGCGGCTTACAGCAAAACGAATAAAATCATACGCCAATTGTTTATGTTGGCTTCCTTCGGGAATCGCGTATAGCCAGTATACGTTTAGAGATGACGACACACCACCTTCACCCGAAGGAATAGGCGCCACATCTACCTGACCTTGGACTGCCGAAGTATGGTCAATCTGTGCCCAGGAGGCAAATCCAAACCAATTGACCATCATCGCCACCTCCCCACGGGCAAATGCCGCTCCCGCCTGCACCGAGTCATAGCTCGCCGATTGTGGATGCAAACCCAGCTCCGCCTTAAATAAATGGCGATAAAAATCCAGCGCTTCCACTGCCAATGGCTGATCTAGCTTAACGGAAGTCTCGCCCTGTTGCAAGTCGCCCCCACGGGACCACAGTTGTATGCAGAAGTCAAACACGGCATTATGCCCATCAGGATAACCTGCGAACACTGTCCCGTATAAATTATCAGCCGGCCTTGTAAAAAATGTCGCCACATCCAAAAAATCGTCCCATGTTGTTGGCACGGACAAAGGCCTCCCGTAACATTCCTTAAAACGGTTCTGCTCTTCTGGGTCGTCAAATAGATCCTTTCGAATCACCAGACATTCCGGACCATCATGAAAGGGTAAACCGAATACCCGCCCATCAAAACGTTGCAGAGCCCGCAAGCTTTCACACCAAGCATGCTCTTCATCTTCTGGAGGATTCTGCAGCAGCATACTGTCCATCGCAGCTACCCCCCTAGTTTCGTAGGCACGTGTAATCCAATCGGTATTGATATGGATGATATCCCACTCACCGCTATAAAGTCCTTTTTTTTCGAAGAATGCTTCCGTCAGCTGCTCCAAATCAAGGGGAACGAACTCCATCTCCAGATCCGACGGATACAAAGCCTGATAAGCCGCCCAACATTTCTCCATGGCACGTTCAAAAGGTTCGAACTTCCGGACGGCAAAACGTAATTTAGCCATACAATTCCTCCATTATCTTTTTGTTATGCTCGCCTAACTTAGGTGAGCCTTTTGCTGACACCAACCGCTCGCCATCGATACGAATCGGACAGCGGGTTGTTTCATAACCAAATCCATCGCCCATCGAAACCTCCTGCAACATATCCAGGACTTTAAAAGCATCGTGCGCGGTCAGGCTTCTCCAGTCCAGCACATCAGCGCACCAGATATCTGCTGCTTCCAGTATTTCCAACCAGTGCGCAGTGGGTTCGGTTAACAAATGTGCGCCCAAAATGGTTTTGATGCTATCTCGTTCCCGAAAGGCCTGTTCACCATCTGCAAAGGTTTCCAATGCTGCACAACCCAACAATTTTCCCAGGACGGGAATAGAGCCCATCGCCAAAGCAAGAAAACCATCCTGTGTGCGGTATAACCCATAGGGTGCTGCCAGATAAGCGTGCGCATTGCTTATTGTACTACGCTGTGGCAACAATTGGCCGTCCCGAAAATAGGTCGTCACCGCTTCAAACTGTATGTCTACAGCGGAATCCAGCATACTCACATGCACATGTGCCCCCACCTGCTGTAATGCACGACGATATAGGCAGGCCAATATGGCGCTGCATAAATTTGATCCCGCAAACATGTCCACGATGGAGAGCCCCATCGCTACCGGGCCCTGCGCTGCGTCACCACTCAACCAGGTCATCCCCGTAAGCGACTGCAATAATAAATCCTGTCCAGGACGTTCTACCCAAGGTCCTTCCTTTCCATAGCCCGAAATTTCGCCGTAGATTACCGTTGGATTGATCTCCCGCACGCTTGCGTAATCAAATCCCAACCGTTCCATAACTCCGGGACGAAAATTGTGTAGCACCACATCAGCCCCAGCCAGTAAATCCCAGACCACTTGAGCATCGGCTTCATCTTTCAGATCCAATACGATACTTTCTTTGTTACGATTAATCGCGTGAAACACCGTCGAGCTACCGTTCAATACCGTGTTGGAAGTATAAAGTTGCCTACAAATATCACCCGTTCCCGGCTTTTCTATTTTAATCACCCGCGCGCCTAAATCTGCCAAACGTAGGCTGGCCAAAGGGCCGGATAAAAATTGGCTAAAGTCAACGACGGTATACCCTGCTAATGGTAACATATTAATTTTCTAAATAATCATGAACAATTGACGTATTGTGTTGCCCTACTTTAGGCGCAGGTCTATCGGCATAGAGGTGTTCACCGTCAATTTGGTATACACTCCGCGTAGTAGTCAGTGAAGTACCATCCTGCAGAACAACTTGCTGCAACATACCTGTCCCAATGAATCCATCTTCCTGAAAGAAGCGATGATAATCATTAACTGGTCCGCACCAGATACCTTTAGGCTCCAGAAGGGCAAGCCATTCGGCGGTTGTCTTTTCACACAGCATACTTGCAAATTCTTCCAGAATTTTGTCTCGCCGCGAAAACCAGGCTGAAGCGTCCTGATAAGACTGGCCCGACAAACCGATCGTCTCTGCTATATCCGCCACATTTCCCATGGCCAGAGCCATATAGCCATCGCGGGTTTTATACAATCCATAGGGCGCACTTAGATAAGCATGTCCGGCTCCCCGCGCAGTAGACCGCTGCGGCAACTTCCGGCCATCATTGACATGTGTTGTCAGCACCTCAAACTGCATATCCAATGCCGACTCGAGCAAGCTCACTTCTACAAGTCCACCCTTCTGGGTACGGGCCCGCTTCAACAGTGCCGCCAGTATGCCCTGAGTCAGATGCGTGGCACAATACATGTCGACTACGGCCAGTCCAAAAGGAACTGGCCCATCCTGCTCACAACCCGATAACCAAGAAAGCCCCGACAAGGACTGTACAAGCAAATCCTGTCCTGGCTTTGTCGCCCATGGACCTTCATTTCCATAACCTGTTACTGTCGCATAGATGATCTTCGGATTAATTTTCCGGACATTTTCATAATCCAGTCCGACTTTTTCCATGACACCGGGCCGGAAGTTATGCGTCAGTACATCCGCCTGGCGAATCAATTTCTTAATGTCTTCCAGATTGTTCTCATCCTTCAAGTTGGCTGCATACGACTCTTTATTTCGATTGATGGTGTGAAACACCAGGCTACTCTCGTCTACAAAAATATTTTTTATCGCAATCTGCCGTCCGCCCTCACCTGTCCCCGGACGTTCAATTTTGATAACCCGGGCACCGAGATCAGCTAACCGCAAGCCCGCGGTTGGACCTGCCATAAATTGAGAAAATTCAAGGACCAATAGGCCTTCCAAAGGTTTGTTATCCATTCTCTTCACTATCTACTACTAATGATCTCCGGTACATTGCATTCATCTTCTCCAATACAGTCATCTCATTTCCACCCTGCCGTAAATATTCCACGACCATATCTCCGGCATGATCCTGAAAATACAAGTGACCGTCATAACGGGGACGTAGGTAGGCACGCTCCAAAGCAGGCAGTGTGCTGGCAAAATAATTTGTCGTGCAAGCATTCACCCGTTCACTTTTCCAGGCACGCAGATGACCCGGCTGACCACCATTTTCCGCATACAGCGTTTCCTGAATCTCAGGTGACGCTACAAATCGTGCATAGTCCATGGCAACAGCAATATGTCGGCTTTGTGATGACACCGCCAGACCAGCGCCGCCTAGGGTGCTGATCATTGGTACACCATTCAGGGATACCAGATCATGAAAATGCAATATCTTTCGGGCATAACCTGCTCGGGCGTAGTTGGAATAACCATAGGCAAAAGGACAATAAGCAATCTCATCATCCTGTGTCATTGCCTCAAACACCTGGAAGGGATTCTTTTCGTAAAACGCTGGATCAAGTACGTCTGCAAGGGACTTGAATAATTTCAACACCTGTACGCCGATGTCATCACTGATCATCTTATTTTGATGCTGACAAGGCTCTTCTCCCAAAGAACAGCAGAACATGTAGAAGCTCATCAAAACATCTATCGGCAACAAGGAGAAGCCAACTCTTCCTTTTTTAGCCAAGGCTAACACATCGTCAAATGTCCGGGGGACTGCCAGCCCCCATGCCTGCAAAAGATCCATGCGACTTGCCGCCACTGGCGTCGCTGCATCCGTGGCCAATGCCCACTGCTTACCCAGAAAATTATAGCTTTCGTATGATTTCCCTACGCTATTCACGCGTTGGTCAGTTAGAAATTCGGCTGGCAAGTAATCGTCGAATGGCGCAAGCATACCTTTTGCCGCAGCATGTCCTGTCCAAGGGTGGTCGATCACCAATAAATCATATTCTTTTGCCAGGTCCGTCACTGACTTATCAGCGAACTCCTGCAATGTACGTTTCTTCCAGACAATTTCGACTTCGGGGTGTAATTCCTCATAACGTTGTGCGGTCGCAATCATAGGCACCAAGCCTCTGGTGTGCCCCCAAGTAATCCCTCTCAATTGGATTTTCGCTGTCATTCTATATTTCAGTTATTATTTAGCATAGTGATTCGTTTCGGATATTACCTTGTTACACATACCATTCGCGCACAATTTCTCAATCCGAGTTGAATAGGTTTGTTGTTGGTATCAAATCTGTTTATAATCTTTTCCCATCTCGTGCTTTTTGCCGAACAAAAAGCCATTTGTTATATTCAAATATAAATACAATATTTGAATATAAAAATTAAAGATGCTTTTTTAGCTTCCTAAATTGCACATCAAATAGTTTTTATATCTTAGTTCAATCATTGACAGTAAAACATATTATGCCATCAAATAGCTCCGATAAATATAAAGCACCAGCGCTCGAAAAGGGATTAGAGATCATTGAATTTCTGGCCCTACAGCCGTCTGCTCAATCCCAGGCCGAGATCGCCATAGGTCTTCACCGAAGTCCCAATGAGATCTATCGCATGCTTGCATCTTTAGAATCCAAAGGCTATATCCACCGCGATCCAATTTCGTCAAAGTACTCGCTTTCACTGAAGCTCTATTATCTTTCGCACCGGCATTCTTTCGTGGAAAAGCTTCGGGCAACCTCTTTGCTGCCGATGCAAGATGCTTCCAACGAAATTAAAGATCCTTGCCACCTCTGTGTGATCTACGACAATCAGGTCATGGTCATTGCCTACGCCAGAGGCTCATCTCCTATCCGGATCGTTATTGAAGAAGGCAACCTATACAATACATCACAAACGGCATCTGGAAAGCTGCTCCTGAGTTTTTCCGATGAAGAGAAAAAAAGAGCTATTCTAGAAGCTGACCCGTATTATCGTAGTCTGAAAAAAGCAGACCGTCAACAATTCGACACCGACCTGGACGAGATCAAACGTAAGGGCTTTTACGAGATGCCTAGTGCTTATGCCGAAGGCATCATTGATATTTCTGTTCCTATCGGAACCCGTGAAACAGGCATTATCGCCTGCCTCACCGCTTCCAAGCTTATCCGCCGTCAAATCGGACTAAATATGTCAACGGAAGATATTGTCGCCAGTTTGGAAAAATGCCGATCGCGCATTGAAGCGAATCTTGGCCTGAGCTAACCAGCTATTTAAAAACGACATAAAGCAAGAACATAACCAGAAACAATGCTATCCACGCAGCCTTCACCGAGGAGCTTGGCTTTTCCATTTTGATCTTTAAGCTTTCGCTATGCTCCAGTTCGTAAGCTGATTTCGGCATACACCATGCTATCCCAATACCGATAACGAGCAGGAGAGCGAATAAGCTAAATGAAAGCATTAGGTAATGTGGCCAAAACGGATATGTATCTTTGGGAAAAATCCAGAGATAACATATACCTGTCCCCAGACTTAGCGCCGCACCCAAAGTCAACAGCGTATTTATACAGGCCCGGTTAGTCCGTTTCCATAATACAGCCATTAAAAAAGCTACCGCAAGAGGGGGCGCTATAAAGCCCAGTATAGACTGAAAAATATCAAATAGATTGAGCCCTTTGATCTGGTCAATGGCCAGGGCCATAAACACCGATATTACACAACCTACGATAACCGTATATCGGCCAATTCGCGTAATCTGCTGATCCGTTGCGTCCGGTCGTATCTGCTTCAAGTAGATGTCCATCGTAAAAACTGTGCTTAGCGAATTGAGCGACGAACCGATCGTTCCGACCAGTACAGCAATCAGGACCACAATGACCAATCCATTCAGTCCGGTAGGGAACAGGTTCGTCACCATCGTCATATAAGCTAACGAGGGATCACGGAGTCCAGGATATAAAACGGAACAAATAATCCCAGTTAGGATAAACAATGGTAGGGATAGAATCTTCAGCCAGGCGATAAAATTAACACCCAATTGTCCTTGTTCAAGGTTTTTCGCTCCCAAAACCGACTGTACCATAGCCTGATCTGTACAGAAGAACGCGATTGCCGCCACAGGATATCCTAAAGCGATGGCATACCAAGGATAATCAGGGTCGCTGGCAGGCCTGATCAACGACCAATAATTCGCGGGAGTCTGTTGCAGCAGTGTACTTATGCCACCGATTTTAACAAGTCCCAAGAAAGTCAAAAAAGCCGACACGGCAATCAGCAAAATCATTTGAAAGATATTGATCTTCGCTACCGTTTTCAGGCCGCCTGTATAGGCAAACAGGCCTGCCAGGGCAACAAGTACGGTGACAGATTGCCACATCGGGATACCTACGATCTGCCGTACCAAAAATCCGCCGGCAAACAAGCCGAGAGAAAGCCAGGAAATCAACATTTTCACCAAAGAATACCACGCTAAGATCGTCTGTGTCTTTGCTCCAAACCGTTTACCCATAAATTCAGGCAAGGTCCGTACACCCGTCGCAATATAGCGTGGTGCAAACACCATGGCCAATAAAAACAAATAAACGAATGCATACCAGTCAAAGTTGACAGCAACAATGCCTGTGGTATACCCGACGGTTGCAAAAGCAAGCAACATCGAGGGGCCAACATTGGTTGCCCACATGTTGAATCCGATGCTGTACCAGCTTAAAGATTTCCCCGCCAAAAAATGCGCCGAGCCCTCAGCTTTTTTGCGGGATGACAGAAAGCCGATTGTCAGCAACACCAGCAGATAGGTGACAACGATGCAATAATCATATACGGTTAATTTGTCTAAAATCGTATTCATCTTCCCAAGCTCAAATCAACAGCATATCTTTCCAACAGTTCTTTTGGACGTACGGGCTTGCCGGTTGTCAATGACTCATCCATCGCTTGCAATAGGGCAATCGTACCAATGCCTTCTTTCATATCAGGGAAGGCCTCTTCGCCTGTGCGTATGGCCTTTGCAAAATATTCCAGATAATTTTGGTATTCGCCGGCATGGTGGCTTTTTCCTTCAAAGCGGAAATAGTGCTTGAGCTTGTGCTCCCAGGTCAACATACGCTCTTCACCATTTTTATCCGTAATCGCATAACGAAGATCCATATAATCCGCCTGACTGGCTCCCTCAGTACCCCGTAAAATACAGCTCATCTCACTATCCCGCGTGACTGGCTGAACGGGACCTGTATATGCGCCACTGACGCGCGCTACCCGGCCGTCTTCGGCTTTAAAAATAAAGTGCATGGTATCCACATTTTGAAGACCGCCTTTCTTTCCATTGGCACTCAGCATGCCATAGCCCATCACCTCGTCAATATTCGGCAGGTACCAGCGAATGAAGTCAACCGGATGGCTAAGCCCACCATACAGCCATTTGAAGGTAGATTGCAAGGACCAGGGTTTCTCCAAAAACCACCGGTGATCGGCATGGTAATAGCCCTCAATCGTGATCAACTCGCCAATAAGACCAGCTTCAAAATCTTCCCTTTGTTTTTTCACTGGCTCAAAAAAACGGGAGCTTTGCCCGACAAATACGCGCCGGTTTTTCTTCGCCGCAAGTTCGAGCAGACCATTGGCATCCGCGAGATTGTCGATAAACGGCTTGGTACAGATCACATGTTTATCGTGCTCTAAAGCCAGCTGAATATGTTTCGCATGAAGATGATCAGGGGTATAAATTGCGATGGCTTCAATATTTTTATCATGGAGCATGTCCTGATAATTGTTGGTATACGCATGAAAATCAAACTCTTTCATCCGATTACGTCCCAATTCTTCATTCAGGTCGCAGATTTGCACCAATTCGATAGAGGAGCTCTGCAGGGCTGCAGACATGGTGCTGCGCCCTTCCCCAAGTCCTAAAATTCCTAATTTTAACTTTTGAATACTTTCCATTTTATTGTTTATAAAAAATCCACGTTTCATCTTTGCCCGTTCCTGGAATGCCTTCCTGATAACTGCCCATGAGCCGATTCCATTCCACCACTTTCGGGTTATCCTTGGTCGTCAGCTGATCAATCCTCTTAAAATCCTGTCCTTTTGGAAATGAGATATAGAGCATCAGCTGTCGGCCGTTTCGATAGACGAGTACTTCATCGAAGCCTGCGCGACAAAATCCCGAAGCGACTTCAGGCCATTTTTTAAATTGTTCTTTATGCGCCCGATAGTAAGCTTCCTGTTTATTCCGATCATCCAGTAGCTGTGCCGTTAGTAGGACAAAATCGGTCTCCTTGGGCTTCTCTCCCCCAAAGTCGCTACGATCGAAGGTATAGAACAGATCGTTGAATAGCTTATATGCTATTGCGGGATAGCTGGCGACCCACGCACTCGCGAGTTTCTTACCCATCTCATCACTCGTCATCAATACGGTATAGTGCTTCCAATGAAAAATCTGGCTGGTATCCGCGTCCTGTCTGACAAAAAAGTTTTTGATTGCTGCTGCGGATAATTGCTGCTGCGGGTCGTAGATCTGAAAAAAGACCGGTTTTGTAAAAGGGACGTATGTATTGATCTCCGTGGCAGCCGCTATTGGCCTCTTTGCACTCAACAGGTCAGCATACGTCTCCTGAATACCCGCTTGTTTAACCACTTTAGGATCTACGTCGGGTCCGTTATTGGTCCATTCCACACTTGGCCCATTCGCGTTCTTAAGAATCTTATTGGAAGGGAACCAGTTGTTGCTCACGTTCATGTAAGCAGATCCTTCATCGGTATACAGGTAAAACCAATGATCCGGAATATGTGCATAGGGTGACCGATAAATACTGTCAATCACATTATATTGAATTTTTGTTCCGGGTTGGGCCGAAAGCGTATAAATCCCAGCCACATCATACATGTATCTGCCATAACGCGTTATTCTGTTGTAAAGCACCCGATTATTGCGCATACTATTAACCGTCGGTGTCCAGCCCCAGCCCAAGCTGATGCCTGTATAAGGCAGGTCCAGCAGTTCATTGTGCTCGATAGACACATTACGGACAAAACCAGCCCCAATACCTACGGTGCCCCAGTCCTCATTGCCGATATCCTGTACCAGATTATTTTGGACTACCAGACCATCCGTTAATATACGTTGATCGCTTGGCTGGAAAGGTAAATGAGCTTCCACCTGTTCATCCGAAAACTGCCCCAGCAATATACCGGAACCGCCGATATCCTGAAATAAGTTGGCGATTAAGGTATCTTGCAAATTAGCCTCTCTATAGTCAATTCCTGTGGCTGCCAAGTGGGAAAAGCGGCAGGCCGAAATTTTAGTATGGGCTGTATGGCTCAAGACAACAGCTGCCTCCGGCCGGCCTAGCCAAGCTTGATTTTCTAGCCCCGTTTTATCTGCAGTGCCGGGCGGCGTCAGTTTATATGCATCCAAAAAATACATCCCTGCCTGTAGCGCAACATGACCGTAATCATGTGGTCTCAACCAAGAGCTATGCTGAAATTGTAGGCCTTCTATATATACATGGCGTACAGGCGACTCCAAAGTGCCTTGCATCCGCAGGATCGTTTCAAGATAAGGCACGACGACATTTAGCTGATTCAGCTGTTCATCAGGCCTTTTATAATAATAGACTTTATGCTGATCTTCATCCAGAAACCACTCCCCGGGCTGATCCAAAAATTCGAGGGCATTGACAAGGCGAAAGGCCGAGTTGCCGTGCTCTTTGGATAGCCAGGGCTTAGGCCATGGGTGTTCGTTCTGTATTTTTCCTTCGGGTTCATGGAAGAGAAGGGTAATACTATCTTTTGTAACGACCGCTTCACGGATCCGTAGCTGAGCTATGGCCCACCATTGGTGGATAAAAAACTCCATACCAGCTTTGTATGTAAATTTTGGAAATACATTGGGGACGATAGCCGCCTGCCTGCTAAAATCCCAATTGATGATTCGGGGTAAATGGGCATCGTCATGGCTCTCTGCGCGAATTGCTTTCCGTGAACCCACCCATAATTGCCGAAAAGGAAAATACTTTCCGCCGACCCGGGGGGCCTCAGCCACCATAACATGCTTGGCAATGGCAGCGTCCAATCTCTTTTCGCCTTTCAGCGGTCGCCAAGCAGCAATGGTAACGCCGCCCGAAAAGATCGCTTGCTGACCCAGAGCTTTGATCCATGTTGGACTTTCGGCAGTCCCGCTGTCTTCAGGGCGAATCAAAATCGTCTGTGTGGGGACGTACACACCGTCTCCGACCCAGATCGTAATCCCTTTTTGCATCCGCGGATCCTGAATACGTCGCCATTCCCGTGCCTGTCGCAATGCATCTTCCAGCGTCAAAAATGGCGCTCCAGCACTGCCATCCCGTTGCGCCTTGTTGCTCTGCTTACCGACGTATATTTCACCTGTCTGTGCGAATGTGCAGAGCGACAAAAAACTGAAGAACCATACAAAAACCGTCTTTTTAATAGCCATTGTTCTGAAGAAATTCATTAGGGTTACTAACTGCATCCATCTGTCCTTGGGGGATAGGTCTAAGGCCATGTACGCCATCTTTAAAAAATTGTCCAACATCCGGATTGGTGTTCATCAAATAAGATCTATTCAATTTACCCATCCGTTTCAGGTCATACCAACGCGTATATTCCCCGCATAGCTCACGAGCGCGCTCATCGAGTATAAATTGGGCGGAAAGGTCCGAAGCAATAACTCGCGGGGCACCTACCCGATCACGTAAGACATTTATGTAATTGGCTGCTATAGCATTCGCACCGTTCAAGTGGAACGACGCTTCAGCGGCAATGAGGTAAAGCTCTCCCAAGCGCATGACCGTTGCATAGGCATCACTCGTAAAATTGTTGGCCTTTGGACTGATCAACGAGCCTGAATTAAATTTCACCAAGGACGGATAAAAGCTAATGAATGGATTGTCCACCTGCCCCGGTAGCTGGTTTGTCCGGTTGTATTTCATCTTCACTTTTTGATCAGCTCCATATACATCTTCCAAATCAAGCCAAAGATATTTTTGTTGGAATTGTGTCTTTTTCTCCTCTTCATACCCAACCTCACCTTGCCGGGCGATTTTTATGGCGACTGCACCTTTAGATAGATGCGTACCTGTAGTCACGGCGTCCTCTTCGCGGTCAAACTGAACAATAGCATCCCTACTCCAGCTGTAATCAACATTCGAAAGCCACTGTGTCTGAAATGAAATAGCATATCGTGGATCGAGGGTATTGTCCTTGTTTTTAAAGACGTCAAGCAGATATTTGGTCGGCATAAATGTTCCTCCCGACCAACGTCCTATTTCCGTCTGAAAACCGGCCAACTGTATTGCTCCGAAAGCTGTTGGCGTGCAGTAAAAGCGTTTAAAATCATTGTTATGATCGTATACATTAGTTGAGCCATATTCTTGAGAATACGGGATTTGATAAAGTGCCTCAGCATTCTTTTTGTTGTTAGCCGCATTGAAATTGTCGATAAAGGCGGAGTAAAGACGCGTATTATAACGCGCCTGATTCTCGATCACTTGTTTTGCTGCCTGCAGGGCCTCCTCCATATATTGGTTGGTATTATACTCTTTTGTCTGCAGACAGGCTTTAGCCAGTAGCCCCAATGCTGCTTTCTGGCTTGGTCTGCCCGCTTCCGTAGGCCCCAGAGGCAAGTGCTCGGCGGCAAACCTGAGGTCCGGCAGAATACATTTCTCATAAATTTCCAACACTGGGGTGCGCACGGCAGCAGTATTCGCAGCGGAGGTCTCTGTGAGGTTGAGCGGACAGGGGCCAAACTGTTCAACCAAATGGAAATAATACAAGGCCCTCAAGAAATGGGCTTCTGAAACTTTCGCAAGTTTCTCCTCCTCGCTTGAAAAATCCTTTACCTGATCAGCACGTCCGATGACGATATTGCAGTAATTGATGGCATCATAGGCTCCATTCCAGTAATCCTTGGCCATATCAATGGACATAGATCCACCAGAAGCATATTTCAAATAGTTTTGATTATTATTCGAATTGAGGTCGGCAGTCCACAAGTCTGTCCCCCCCTCGGTGACGAGCAGGAAGTTCCGACCGTAAAAATAACGCGGCAAATCGAAATAACAGCTATTGACCAGCTTGTCGAAACCAGCCTTGTTTTCCGCTACTTTATCGACGGTGACACCCGAAGGATTGTATTCTTCTAAAGAACAGGAGCTCAAAAACAGCCCAGTACAGAAAAGAATCTTAAAATAGTTTATCTTCATAAATAACTTCATTAAAAGGTCACATTAAGTCCTATTACAAATTGCTTGGTCAACGGAAAGTTATCCGATCCATTGGATTCAGGATCCTGATACTTTAACAGCTTGCTTTTCGTAAAGATGAATGGATTGTTGGCCGTGGCATAAAAACGGAAACGCTCCATGGAAAGACGCTTGATGAAGTTCTTTGGCAAGCTGTAGCCCAAGGTAATATTCCGTATTTTAAAATAGGACCCATCCACATATTTCAATGCGTCAAATCCAATATAGCCACTTGTCGATGAGTGCAAACCTGGTCGAGGTAGATAAGCCCCGGGGTTTTCAGGCGTCCAGTAGTCGATGTCGTCCGGGCTATTTCCAACTCCGGTCGTCGGATCGTACCGGGTAATCAAATTGCTAGATAGCATCTGCCCCCACCTGGCTGTCAAAAATACGGACAGATCCCAGTTTTGGTATTTAAAGTTATTCTGGAATCCCCCCGTCCATTTCGGAACGGCCGAACCAAGAATTCTTTTGTCATTCGCTCCATACGCGTGCGTACCATCTTCGCTTACGGTACCATCGGTGGCCAATTTGATATCGCCAGGTTTCGAATTGAATAATGTGGCCTGCTCAGCTTCATTTTCCTGCCAGATGCCGAGATACTGGTAATCATAAAAGGTCCTGATCGGATGATTTAGAAAAAGACCACTGGAAATCAGGTCCTTCCCACCGGGTAATGAGGTCACGCGTTCTTTATTGGTTGAAAAAGTCAATGTTGAATGCCAGCTAAAGTTATCGCCCTGAATGTTCTTGGTATTTAGAGCCAATTCAAAGCCTCTATTATTGGTCGCCCCGATATTTTGCCACATCTTAAATGGTGCCCCCCAGGATCCACCCAACGATGCTGGCATATCCCGCAAAAAGAGCAGGTCTTTGGTTTCGGTATGATACCAGTCTATGGTCAGGTTGGCCCTGCGGTTTAAAAACTCGGCATCCAGACCAATATTGGTACTATACGATTTTTCCCAGCCCAGATCTTTGTTGGCCAATTGCTGATTTAAAATAAAAGCAGGCCCCGGCGTACTTTCACCAAAGCCCACAGGCTTAGGGGCATTAAATCCGCCAGCTTGTGTACCGTAGGCCCCAACACCCCCTGAATTGCCCGTAATACCATAACCTGCCCGTAGTTTCAATTCCGATACCTTATTTTTTAAAGAAGCGAAAAACTGTTCATCGCTTAGGCGCCACGCAAAAGCGCCCGCAGGGAATACATCCCACTTATTCCCTTCTGAAAGTCTGGAAACGCCATCCCAGCGACTCGAGAGCGATAGCAAATACCGTCCTTGATAGTTATAGTTAACACGTCCCACATAAGACATGGACTGCGACCCGATGTATGACGAACGGATAACTGAAGTCGTTGCAGCACTCAGATTATGGAAAGAATATGAATCCAAATCAAAGCCAGACCCACCGGCATAGGCCTGCTCTGCCTGATTTTTCGACCAGGAGGTCACACCAGTCACCGCAAAATGATGATCTTCATGCAAACTGAATTCGTAATTCAGAATATTTTCCCAACGATAGTTGTAATTTCTGTCATTGATAATCACTGCGGCCGGTAACTTGAAACCTGCCTCCGGATTGGCGATGGATTGTGTACCAAAATAGCGGCCAGTACGTTGTGACATCATAGTGGCCCCGAAGATGGAACGAAAAGACAGCCCTTTAACAGGGGTAAAATCGATGTAGGCGTTACCGGCAAAATAGTTATTCAGTATATTATTTTTATATTGATCTTTGATCTGATCCGACAATGGATTGGTGACGCCATCCACCGGAATATGGTTGATATTGCCATTCGCATCGAAGGCATCACCTAAGGGCAAAAAGGTCAGGCTATTACCGAATATATTTTGAGCGGCCTGGTTATTATCCTTATACGTATATTGCAGATTGGTCCCCACTTTAAATAGTGCTGAAAGCCTGTGGTCTATATTCGCCCTCACCGCATACTTTTTGCTGTTATCGTTCTTGATCAGGCCTTCTTCATCATTGTAGTTGAGCGACAGGAAAGCTCTTGTTTTTTCATTACCGCCATTGACCGAAAAGCTATAATTCTGTTGTATCCCATCTTTCAGGACCAAGTCCACCCAGTCTACCCATTTACCGCTTTCAAAAGCTGCTAACTGTGCGGGATTCTTAAAAATATTATTTGCGAACTCGGGATAGTTGCCATGCTCTCCGCGATAGGCCTCCCTTTTCAATTTCATATACTCCTCACCGACCAGGCCATGTGGATATTTGGGAAAACCATTATAGCCAAAGTAAGCGTCAAAATTCACAATGGCCTTACCGCCCTTGCCTTGTTTGGTCGTAATGATGATTACACCGTTGGACCCAGCAGACCCATAAATTGCTGTGGATGAAGCATCTTTCAGAATGTCTATGGATTCAATATCACTGGGATTTAAGCTGGTAAAATCTCCAGGAATACCATCGATAATATAAAGCGGGTTATTGTCGCCATTGATGGACCGATTACCGCGCAAACTCGCACTTACGTTAGCTCCTGCCCGTCCAGACGATTTAGTTATATCCAGGCCCGAAACTTTTCCTTGTAGGGCGTCCATGACATTGGCTGTTGGTGTCATCATAATCTCGTCTGATTTCACCGAAGCCACTGCTCCTGTAAGATCCCGTCGCTTGGCAGTACCATAACCGATCACTACAACCTCCTCCAGTGCCTGATCGTCTTTTTTTAAGGCGATATTGACGTTGGCGCCAGCGTTTACTGCCAGGACCGTTTCTGAAAAGCCTAGTGAAGTGACTTTGATAGTACCAAGCTCGCTCGTCATACGCAATGTAAATTCTCCTTTCACATTGGAGGAGGTGGACAACGATGAATTAACCAGCGAAACTGTGGCACCAACAACAGGGTTTCCCTGTTCATCTATTATCTTACCTTTTAGTTCTTTTATCTGGTCTACCGTAATAGCTTGAAGAGCGGCGGCATTTATTGTAGCATTGGAAATCAACGGGCTTCCGAGTGCAAAGCTACTGCAAAAGAGTATTAACATCGGATATTTTACAACGGGAGTCGCGACTCCTAAAGTCATTTTTCCGATATTAACCTGGTTCATGTTCATATTGAATATTAGATTTATTGAGTAATGTGGTTGTTTTTTGAATTAGATGGTCCTTCCAGAACTTGAAGGACCAATGGTTAGATGGTTATCGTTTGCTCCCCCAAAGCCGAACGGATAATGACCGTGCAAGGTGCACTGTCTGTTTTTTGAATAATGCCTAAAGCCTTTCCCTTGAATGTTTTCCTTTTGGGATGATGTAAACCCCGTAAATCTGCCTGAAAACCATTGTCCGTTCCGAGCACTTTCCCATTTCCCTTGACAATAAACTCAATTTCTTGGTCATTGCGCAACACGTGCTGTCCCATCTTGTCAACCAGAGTCGCTGTCACGAAGTAAAGATCACGGGATTCTCCAGTAGCATATTTTTCATGTTCCAACACAATCTCTACCCGATGGGCATCAGTTGCCGTTCGGACGGTTGCTTCTTGTACAATATGGCCATTTCGTCTTTTTACTGCTTTCAGCTCACCTTTTTGAAACGGTACTTTCCAGGCAGCATGCAACTGGTCCGCTGTTTTCATTGAAGTCCCCAGGCTTTTTCCGTTGAGAAAAAGCTCTACATCGTCTGCCCGATTATAGTAGGCCCATACATCCACCGTATCTCCTTCTTTCCAGTTCCAGTGCGGCAAAAGATGGAGCACATCTTTGTCGGTCCATTCTGACTGATACATATAGTAGACATCTTTTGGAATACCGGCGAGATCCACAATGCCGTAATAGGAACTCCGTGCAGGATAGGGATAGGGCACCGGTTCCCCCAGATAATCAAATCCGGTCCAGACAAAAGTTCCGGCCAAGAAAGGACGGTTCTTGACCGCAAGCCAGGCCTTTTCATGGCTGGTACCCCAATAGGCAGCCACGTTATCGTATGCGGATACCGTAAAATCTGGGTTGCCATGGACAACATATTTGTCTTTGGAAGAGGCTGGCCAGAACTGGATCGTGTCCTGCAACTTGTCATAGACAGCTCGAGTCTGCAAGGCCGATACAGTCTCCGAAGCTAACAAAGGCTTATCTTTAAATTCTACTGGTAGTTTGTCGTAATCTTCATGCTTATAATTGAAGCCCAACACATCCAAAGCCTGGGCCTGAGCAATAAAATTCTTCGCATAATTATTTTCTGTCAGGGCCGCAGTGACGGGCCTTGTAGGATCCAGGAACCTGACCAATCTAGCCATCTCCTGCGTAAGGGCTATGCCTGTAGAATCAAATTGCTCCCTGATCTCATTTCCGATACTCCACAGAATTACTGAAGTATGATTGCGATCCCTGCGTACAAAAGCCTCTAAATCGCTCAGATGTGCCGTTGGAAAGTCAATGTGGTAGTCAAACTTATTTTTTCGTTTTTTCCACATATCAAAAGCTTCATTATATACCAGTATCCCCATTTCGTCACAGAGATCAAGCAGCTCCTCCGCCGGCGGATTGTGTGCCGTGCGAATGGCATTGGCGCCCATTTCCTTCATCATCAGGAGTTGTCGCTTTGCTGCTGATTTATTGAATGCGGCTCCCAGGGCCCCCAGATCGTGGTGCATACACACGCCCAGGATTTTTAATGGTTTTCCGTTGAGATAAAAACCCATTTTTGCATCAAACCGGAACGTCCGAAAGCCGATTTTCTTCTCAATATGATCATCCACCGTATTATTTCTGTTCAAAAGAGCCAATTGAACACGATATAAATTAGGCGCCTCGGGACTCCAGTGCATCAGCTTGTCCACCGACACTGTTTCATCGATGTTTCCGTCCTGTGCTGTTCCTGTTTTTTTTAGGAGGAGATTTCCGTGTGGATCCCAAACGGTTAGCTGATATTTTTTAGCATAGGAACTTCCTTTAGCAGCCGGTATGCTGGCCAATTTGGATTGCACCTTTAATGCCCCAAGTGTACCGCGAACTTCCGGTGTACTGATAAATGTCTCGCTCTCATTCAGGTATACCGGACTTGTTTTGATCAGATATACATCACGGTAAATGCCCGAGCCCGTATACCACCTGGAGTTGGGCTGCTTACTGTTATCCACACGGACAGCAATTCGATTGTTTTGATTTCCATATTTCAGGTGGGGAGTCAGATCTACTGTAAATGACAGATAGCCATTGGGTATTTTCCCCAAATAAACTCCGTTGATCCAAAGTTCGGCATAGCGATAGATTCCGCCGAAGTGTAGCTGAATGCACTTTCCTTTATCGCTTGTCGGCAATTGAAATTCCCTACTATACCAGCCGATCCCCCCGGGTAATGCGCCACCGGCGTTTCCAGCAGGATACGCTGCACCAAAATCAGCTTTAATACTCCAATCGTGGGGTAATTCGACAAGCTCCCAGTCTTGCGCATCTTTATCATTCAGTCGATATTCCAACTGGTCGTGTAATGTAAAATGCCAATTCTCGTTAAAACGGACTTTGGTACGTCCCTGTCCAAAGCCAAGGTGCAGCTGCAGCAAAAAAAGAACGGAAACAAAATAATGTAAATTCATGACTTATGTTTTAATAGCTTAAAAATGTACAGTACTCCGCCCCAGATCTCGGGAGGTTGCTAAAGCGATACCGCGATTGCCCTTGCTATCCACTGCACAATAAAAATGATAAACAACACCCTGCGCTTTGAGCACAAACGACTTATGCGCATATTGCTGATCAAAATCTTTACTGGATTCAATCAGATTATCTCCTTCCCAGTCGGTCCAGTGGATCAAATCTTTAGACGCGGCGAAGCGGTTGAACGCGCCTTTACGGTCTTTCCAGAATGCACCAAAATAGAACATCACCCATGTATTGTTGATACGCTGAATCATCGGGTCGCCAGTGATGCCCACCGGATGATGCACAACAGGATCCACCTTGAATCGCTTCCAGTTCTTCATATCATCTGATACCGCCATACCGATCCGCTCGTACCACCGTGTAGGCTTATTGTTCGCTAAAGAATCGCCCACGGCATTGTAATACATTACAAAACGATGTCCCGTGTTTTTATCGCTGTCCTCAATGACATAACTTTTGAATAACTTGTTCCTGTTTTCCCACCAGGAGGCGTCGGAATCCCTGCTACTCAAAACAGGTGCCGGTAGGCGTCGCCACAGGACAGGCTGGACCGGCTTTTCACTGGTATAGGCCATTCCGATGGCCAAAGGTTCTGGTTCATAGCCCGCTGTCGAACCACCGAAATAAGACATCCAGTATTTTCCAGCATATTTTTTGAGCCTATATTTGCCACCCCATTCTGTATCAACAAGTGCATTATAGCCCGCCCGCTGTCTCGCATCCCAGCTGCCATCCTTGCCTGTCGCCATTTGCTTACCTAGGATTTTCCAATTTAATAAATCTGTACTTTGTGCCAACCAGGTCTCATAGCCGTTTCCATCGAAAACAATATAGGTCATATACCAATACTTCCCTTCTTTGTATAAGGTTGGACAGTCCATCAACTCACCGCTGTTTTGCGGAACCAATACCAACCCATACTTATAAGGAGTCTTTACTTCTTCATAAATTCTTTTCATTTCCTCGTCAGAGACAGTCGATGTCTGTCCCCTTGCTATCCAGCAGAGCAACGTTAAGGATAGCAATAGCATCATTCTTTTCATCGGTATATTCTTATCGTTCTATTATTCAATTTTTTGAGCTGGCACATAGTCTTTGATTACATACAGTTGATTTTATCGGTTAAATCTATCTCCCCATCATTTTAATGACCGTATATTTACCAGAGCCAAATTTCATTTCTATCTGATGATCATTCTGGGCGGAAGCGTGGCCATCCACAGGTTTTCCATTTACCAAATACGCTCCTTGAGGTAGCACCAGCGTACAACTACTGTTGACAGGTACCTCCAGTTGATAGTTATCCTTGGTTCCTATACGCTTAAAATAGATCTGACCATATGGGCTTCTGAAACTTACCGCGCAGTCCTTCACGGCATCCAGCATTTGGGGCTCGATCCGAAAATTTTTAAAGGCTATAGACCCTGATTCTTGTCGTATACCACCAAGCCCCGTATGAAACCATTCCATCAGGTGCCCTAGCATGAAATGATTGTTTGATACGTTGGGAAGAGCAGCCCAGGATTCTGTCAGCGCTGTTGCCCCTTTCCGGATCTGGTATCCATATCCCGGTCTGTCATCGCGATGATGCATAGCAAAAATCAGATCATTGCGTTTTTTTGTCTGCAACACCTGCAGAAGGTAACGATGACCAATATCTCCGGATGTCAATGCGGTATCGTTCTGGCAGACTGTTGCAACCAACCTCTCAAAGACAGCCTGCTCTTCCGCTTTAGGCACAAGACCTACATACAGCGGCATGGCCAACGCCGTCTGGCTTCCTGAACCATAGCTATGTTCCTGTGGACGATAAAACCGCTGATTAAACGCCTTATATACCGCAGCCTGTAGCGCCTCAAATTTCGCAGCATCCGCTTTCTTACCCAGTAAGGTAGCGATCTCAACCATCAGTTTCAGATCGTAAAAATAAATGGCTGTTGCGGTAATTCCGGGTGTTGTCAACTGCGAAACTCCAGGCCGCTCGGGGCCTAAATCATACCAGTCACCTAAACCCTGCGTTAAAATATAATCTTTCGCTTTTGTTCCCAGATACTCGATATACCTGGTCATCATATCGTAATTATCGCGGAGAAAAGCGCTGTTTCCGTACCAACGGTAGGCGTACAAAGCCAGGATAATGGAACTGCTTCCCCATTCTGGAGAATCGCGGAACATATCGCCTCCCCAATCAAACTGGACATACTCCGGCGCTATTTCTGGCACAAGCCCCGTTGCCGTCTGCGACAGGCGCATATCGCGTAACGACTTGGCAAACAAACGTTCCACATCATAATTATACTGTACCGAAGGCCCCATTAAATGAAGCTGTTCGAGCCAGCCCAGTTTTTCACGATGCGGGCAGTCGGTAAATACACTGACCATATTGCTGTTGATCGCCCACTTTATCAGTTGATGAATCTGATTAAATAAGCTGTCTGAAGAATGGAAACTTCCTACAGCCTCAGCCCCGTTCCGGATATGTAAGGCTTTAATTTCTTTTAATCGGACAGATCTACCCCGTTGAGGCCGCAGAACAACTTCAGCAAAACGGAATCCATAATAGGTAAATCGGGGCTGCCATTCCGCAGTACCGTCTTTTTCAAGAACATACTGATAGTAGTATGGGCTTCCTGTAGCCTTCTGATTGGCCGCACTATCTGCGGTGAGCAGCTCTGCAGGATAAATGCGTACTGTATCTCCGCGGTTACCTTCCAATTTTATGGAAACAATCCCCGAGGCGTTCTGTCCAAAATCATACACGGTATTCCCATTCTTTCGGTTCTTAAAAGACCGAATCGGTGAAAACTCCTGCATGACACGCAGCGGCTCGGCTTCTTGCCCTACCAGAGTTGGCCCGTCCACTTCTAGGGCTGATGACCAGGTTTGATCATCAAATTCTACGTCAGACCAGTTGGAAGCTAGCACATGTCCATCATAATCTTCGCCCCCATACATGCTGGAAAAGGTAATGGGTGAACGATGTACTTTCCAGCTCCGGTCTGTTACCACGACCTCCTCACTACCATCGGCATAATGATTGATCAATTTCATTTTAACCTTAGGAAGTCCAAAAGCAACCTTATGCTTCTGATATCGCCCCTTGACCGGAGGAATATAATAAAAGCCATTTCCCAGTAGAATCCCGATGCTGTTTTCCCCTGGATGAAGCAGGTTCGTGACATCCAGCGCAACATATAAAGCCTCCTTATCGTATTTGCTCCATCCGGGCTGTAAAAAGGTATCTTCAGCCTTCTTCCCATTTAACAATAACTCATAATGCCCAAGACCCGAAATAAAAGCGGTCGATCGCAGCAGCTTTCTCTTTATCTTAAATGTCTTACGAAAGACAGGAAGATCAAACGCCTGATTCACCCTAAATTTACTGGAACTGAGCGGCAAAGGATTTACCATCGCTTTTGGCAGGGTATCCTTGGCAATCCATTGGCCTACTCCCCAATCTTCCGGCTGCAACAGTCCAACTAAAAACAAGCCTTTTTCACTTTGGGCATGATTCCCCAAATTATCCTTGGCTTCTATCCAATACCGATAATAATGACCCGCGTGCAAAGCTTTTCCAGTATAGGCGATATATAAGGACTGGTCTGTATTTTGCCAGCCTGAATCCCAGACAAGCCATGGCTTGTCCTGCATAATATCCTCTACCCGAATCCGGTAAGCCGTTTGGAACACATTGTTCTGGCTACTCTTTAATCGCCAGCTAAACTGCGGTTTGTTTGTATGAATTCCTAAAGGATTCACCCGTCCATTGACGAGAACGCGGTCAAATGACAACTGCGCCAGAGCGGGGCCGCTGGCAAAAACAATTAGCAGCAAGATAGACCAGAAATGGACTATGCCTATCCAATACTTCAATCTATCGTCATTCGTCTGTACTTCTCCCATTATGACCTGTATCTTCTTAATTAATGATTACTTCTGTTTATATCCGTAACTCTATTTTACCTTTTCGTTGCGATCGTCCTGTCCATTTAATCCTTTAGTGGATAGATAGACCTTCTTCATTTTAAATCCCTGTAAAGCTGTACTATCTACCCGTACATCCGCACAAATAAAACGGCTGTCCTGAATGCGGATGTCTTTTGCATCCTTTGCCCTCAGGAAGCGGCTTCCCCGAGCGTCAATCCCCGTCAGCTCAACCCCGGTCAACGGTGATTCGGGTATACCTTCAATATTGATGCAATCAGAAGCTCCCTCAATCGCAATCCGTTCCATTTTGATTTTTGAGAACCGTGGTGTCAACGGATTGACTGCTACTTTAAATTTCCGGTCAGCTTCTTTCCCCACATGTTGGGCTTGCCCCAGCATATCCCAGCGCAGGGCCGAAAAATTAACATTCATCCGAATATTAGAAAAGAGCATATCATGCCCCCCGCCACCTCGTGGACGCCGTGTTTTAAAACGGATTCCGACATCTGTACCCGCGAAGATGCAATCGTGCACATATATCTGCTGTATCAGCCCCGCTGTTTCGCTACCTATGGTCAGCCCACCATGCCCCGTTTTTGTCAGGCAATGCCGGACGACAACATGTTTGGTAGGCCGGTTGACCCGCAGTCCATCATAGCCTCTACCCGCCTTTAAGGCAATACAGTCATCTCCCGTTTCCAGGGTGCAGTATTCAACCAATACCCGTTGTGACGATTCGATGTCTATCCCATCGCCACGGGGGATTCCCTTAGACTCGACATGTACTCCCCGGATGACTACATTTTCACAGTAAGTTGGTACGATATTCCAAAATGCTGAGCGCCTAAGGTTCAGGCCTTCAATAAAGACGTTTTTGCAATTAATAGGTGCAATCAAGGCAGGAGGAAATATAAAATCTGTCGTTTTGCCGTCATAAATCCGCTTTTCGACCGGCACATCCGCCGCAACGACCTTTTCAATCACGTCATGTGTCATCGTTTTTTTGCGGATACTTCCCTCGGCCGGGCCGAGAAGTGTTCCTTTACCCGTAATTGCAATATTGGTAGCGCCATTAGCGTAGATACAGGCGCCGAGGGAATAAAGTTCCACGCCTTCACTCCTTGTGAATACGACAGGCAAAAAGTCCCGAATATCACTTTTAAATTCAACAGTCGCCCCTTCCTCCAAATGCAATTCGGTGTTGGACTGCAAAGAAAGTCGTCCTGTTTTATAATGTCCTTTTCTAATCACCAGTCTGCCGCCCCCAGCTTTTCCGAGGGAATCCAGACTTTTTTGCAAGTCTGTCTTGTTGTCGATAACAGTGATGGTCCGTGCAGGGAAAACTGGTCGTTGAAAATCAGCCTTAAAATATGGGGAATACACCGGTGCGATGGTTTCAGGCATATACTTCATCCCCACCATATCCAGCGTTGGAAGCGCTGATAGTGCAGTCTGACGTTGCATATTACAGGAACTGAGCAGTCCGGTCATTCCGATGAATAGCGCTATGATTGTCCGGAAAAATGTCATTGAAATACCTCCTTCACGAATTTGGTATTCGTCCTATAGTTCATCTTAACGTCACGAATATATTCCGGACGACGGGATCGTTCTATAATTAGCCATCCCCTCCAGCCCATTTGGTCCAGACAGCGTTTTACAGCATATAAGTCCAAACGTTTATTTTCCTGTAACCAGAGACCATCCTCATCTGTACAATGGATTTGCGCAATATAATCTTTGCCTAATGTTTCCAGCTCCTGAATCAGATTCCGTCCATTCTTTAGGGCGTTGGAAAAATTGAAACTGCTTTTTATAGAGGGCTGTCCGATTTCTTGTAGAAATCTCTTTTCCTCGCTTGCTGACAAAGCAGTTTCTATCGCTACCGTTACTTTATATTGTTGGGCAAGCTGTCCGATGACCTTCAGACGTTCGACAAGAGCCGGCCACAACGCTGGATACTTCTCGAGGTCACATTGTATACCAAGTGGAAGGAAAGCAATGCCTACCTTTAATTTTTTCATTGTTTCAAAACAGTCCTGAACGGGTAGTAGGTAATTTTCCCGACCGGCCAATGACTGCGCATAAAAACCTGTCATCGCCAGACTACAAATCGACAATTTTGTCTCAGAAAGAGCCGCGAGATAGGATGAAAGAAACTGGCCATCCACAAACTTATTATCGAAGGTGGGCCTATTCCCCAAACCGCCCATGTCTACTTCCAGTCCATCCGCACCTATTTCCCCAGCCAGAGCAACTGCGCTCAGCTTCTGCCGTTTCAGCAACATCAAGTCAATAACAGCGACCCGGTATCGCTGATTATTGCTCCTGTCTAATGCAAAACTTGGCAATAGGAACAAGCTACTCAAAGCCAAGGAGTCAAGGATAAATTTTTTGCGGTCCATCATAGCTCAATTTGATAAGTGTTTAATAGCTTTCTAAGCTCATCAATACCACGAACGGCAGTTGTTGGAAGTTTTTCACCTTTTGCACCAAAGCTGTAAAGCAGATGTTCAGACTCAATCTGTATATCCTTCTCTGCGATCACATCTGCTAACTGGGCTGCGTTGAGCTGAAAATGTTCAATGATAAATTGATATAATGCCTGCCTTTTATTGACTCCAAAATCGTGACCTTCCTGTGGAAAATGTACATGCTTAACCATTGTGGGTTTGCCATAGTATGCGTATATTTTTTGCAAGTATGGAAAATCATGCCGGCCCGTTTCCTGTGTCCAGTCCTGACCATCAGAGATAATTAGCAGAGGCTGGGGAGCTGCAATAGCTGCGAGTTCAACGTTGTTGGTTCCGCCGCCGACAAAGTGTATTGGCAGTCCGCTCTCACAGGGACATCCTCCGAAAAAATACGAAGACATCGACACCACTGGCGCAACCAATGTGATACGGTCATCCAATGCAGACATCAGAATACTGTGACTTCCACCACCGGACCCCCCACTTATACCAATACGTGACCGGTCTACCCCCGGCAAGCCCATGACGTAATCCAAGATCCGTTCGGCACCCCAGGTCTGCATCAACATAGCAATACTGCTGCGATGATCCTGGGAAGAAAATTGCAACAAAGACTCTCCCCAGGCAAACAGATCGTAGCTTACAGCCATACAGCCCATCCGTGCCAAAGTAATAAACCGCTTCTGCGCATCGGGGCGATACCGATGCCCGGCCCAATGACCATCTGGTGAAAGAACAACGGGAATTTTTCCGTTCTGCTTGCGTGGCGCATAAATACTACCATTGACATAGACTCCGGGGATAATTTCCAGGGAAAAGTTCTGAATTTGATAATCCTTATACCGGCGAGCCGGCTGCAATTGGATTGCTGGCACTTTAATCTGCTGTAGTCTATCCCAGTACATAGCTTTTCGGATGCCTTCTCTAAGCTCCGCCTTCCGTCTTTCCCAGCTGGCTTGGTCATTATACTTTTTAGCAAGCATATCCAAAAAATCCCACCCCTCTTGTGGTTTCCAGCGATGGTATTCATAAACTTTCAGCTTAAATATTCCCGGCTTGTCCTGCTGGAGTTTTAGTCCCAGGGGATAAAGCAGGTTGACTTCGGTTGCCGCCAGGTCTGCTCTGATTTTCCAGGGGGCAAAGTCCACCCAACGGTCTTTCACTAGATCTGAGCTATATTTAATATCGATTTGAAAGCGTTCTTCCAGGGAAATAAGTACCCTTTCCAGAGGTTGTCTGAAATTATTTTCATAATCTAAAGGTGCTTGCTGTCCCTTACTAAAGGAGCAGGCCAGCATGAGGAATAGCCCATAGATTATACTAATCTTCTTCTTTAACATATTTAGTCGCATCTGGTTTTTCATACCCTTTTCGTTGCGGCCATTGGCCGTTCTGGATAGCTGTTGTTTTTACTTTTTTCGGATCGACGACAACATGTTTCATCTTTTTCCGCCGCCAGGTGTAACCAAAATGGAGCATGCCGTCCTTGGTTTGGATGACAGCGGGGTAAGAATACTGGCTGATCGGCGAATCTTCCAAGATAAGCGCTGCTGACCAATTTTTACCATCTTTGGAAAAGGAGACATGAAGTGGCGTACGCGCACCCTTTGCCAAATTGCCTTCCGGAAGAACATGGTTGTATACTAGTACATGCGTACCGTCTTTTAATGTAAGGGCATCGGTGCCCGAATTATTATTGGGCAAGTCTGTTTTTTCCAGGGCTGTCCAATGTTCACCCCAATCGGAGGACCATGCAGTGGCTATGGCCCGGTTACGTGTACGAGCCAAAAGCTGCAGTTTGCCGTTGCCATGATCTAAGATGCTCGGTTGTATGGCATCTAAATTATCCACACCTCGTGGCACTGGACCGATCTTTCGCCAGGTTTTACCAAAATCAGTACTGACTTCAAAATGGATATTCCAGCCATTGCCTTCGGTACTGGAAGGTGAGATCAGGCTGCCATTTTGCAACAGGATAGGTTTGTTCTTCACCGGACCAACAAATCCTTCGGGCAAACGCTCGGCAGCAGACCAGCTTTTCCCACCATCTGCAGAGCGCTTGATCATACCCCACCATTCAGATGGCTTTGGTCCAACCTTATAAAACAACAACAGATCTCCATTAGGCACCTGATAGAGCACAGGGTTCCAGGTAGGCAAACGTTTTCCGTCCGGTTGGATGCCGTTGGCTACCGATTCAGGTGCCGTCCATTGCCCCCCTTCGTTGCGGCAGACATAAATTTCCACATCGGGATGCCGCTCTTTTGTTCCGCCAAAGAATGCATATACCAAGCCCCGGTCCGTCTCAGCCATGGTTGCCGAATGGCAAGACGGAAAAGGGGCCTTCTCATAAATAAACTCATCTATTTTAATGCCCTTCTGCCAGACCTTCAAGGTCGGATTCTGCCCATAAGCCCTCCACGAGCAAAAAAGCAGTATTAATGTCAATAGTTTTATCGTCGTTTTCATTGCCTTTATATGAATTGTATGGCGACAAGCTTTGTTCCCTTGGCCGTGTCCGGTTTCTTTCTTATTTGGATTTATTTTCTTTTTCAGCTTTTACTTTCGTTACATAATCTTTAAACAGCTGCCGCCAGTTTCTGCCGTTTGCATTTAAATAAGCTTCGCACTTGTTTTTATAGATCTCGAATATTGCCGAAATCTGCTTCATGCTCTTGTAATCAATCGCCTTTTCGCGTGCTTCCTCCAAATGCTTACGAATGGTCTGCTCCTCCGCAACAGTCAGATCAGCCACAATCGCCCGATACCCTTTTAATGTAAAATCCACTTTACCTATGGTATATCGATCCAATATTTGGGCCACCTGCTTATCATCCAGTTCCTTTCGCAATCCGTTCATCAGATTTTGATGGATCGAATCTGGCTGAGCCGAGTCAGCAATAATCGAACGATCCAGTTCAGTGAGTTTATTACCGGTATATGGGTTAATACCAGCCGGAACCGTACTCGCCGGATGATTGTTATGCCAATCTTTCACCGCGACAAGATGATAAAAAATATAGTCAGCCACACGTTGCTCTTTTTGGCTGTTACCTAGCTTAAGCTCCGCAGCCCATTGCATGGCCTTATCTCGTTCGTTGGTATTTGACTGTGCGGCCACATGCTCTGATAGCAATAAGTAGCCGGAAAGCATGCAGCAGAATACGTAAATTGCAGCGATTCTCATAGTGCTATAAGTTGATTTTAAAATAATAGGTTCCTGATCCTACTGTTACTTTGCTCCCCGTTGTCAGGGTCTCCGATTTCTGTATATCTTTACTTGCCTCTAAGGGAATCCCGCCCTCAAAACTACCTGACAGATCTTTGGCGGGGAAATATAATTCAGCTGTCGTGTTGGCTGGGATCGAAACCTTCCATTGTAATACATCCCCATGTTTGGTCCAGCTCGATTCTATCGGGCCGAAAGCACCGATGTAACTCGCATTTACCGCTGTTGCGCCAGACAGAAACTGCGGCTGCATACGGACTTTTTGAAAGGCATTTGCCTCAGATTTGATACCTGCCAAGTCCTCATATAGCCATACCAATAAATCACCCAGCATCATTACGTGATTCTGGGAATTCATTTTGGGATGTGCAGTATTCCCGTTCCACAGCTCCCAAATTGTTGTTGCACCATTTTCGACCATATACCCCCACGAAGGATACGTCTTGTTCGTCGCGATTCGATAGGCCAGATCTGCCCGCCCCATCGTCGTCAGCGTACGCATGATCCATTGGGTGCCAATAACCCCCGTACTTAAATGACCCGCATTTTCTGTTTCTATGATCGTCAGAATCCGCTGCTTTAAGGTTTCTTTATGCTGATTCTCCACTAACCCGAATTGCATAGCTAAAATATTGTCTGTTAACGTATTGTTACCATAGAAGCCGGAAACATGATAGAAAGCGCTATTGAAACTCTTGCGCAAAGCGACCGCCCGGTTCAAAAAATCCGATTGATCGGCCTCTTTTCCCAGCACATCACTAAATCCTGCCATGACCTGCAATAGGTGATAATAGTACGCCGTAGAAATCAAGGCACTGGGATATTTCTTGTCGGCGATTTTTCCCCGTCCTGCTTCGATGCTGGCCGGTGGAAAGCACCAGTCACCATAACTATCCTTTGTGATGATCCCAATATCATTGCTATAGCGCGATTGCATGTAATCCATCCACTTTTTCATGGCCGGATAATGTTTTTCAAGTATCCTAAAGTCGCCCGTTTGCTGATAGAGCATGCCAGAGATTAGGATATAGGTACCCGGCCAACTGATATTGTCGCTATAATATTTCCAGAAAGCAGGCGCCACATCTGGGATGGCACCATCTTCTTTCTGTGATAACCGGATGTCATCGAGCCATTTACGGTAAAAATTCGCATTATCAAAAAGAAAATTTTCGCCATACGCGCTGACGGGCCTGTCACCGAGCCAAGGCTGGCGCTCATTACGTTGCGGGCAGTCAATGGGTATTCCTTTATAATTAGAGGCGATACCCCACCAGGCGTTTTGATAAATCTGGTTTAAAAGTGCACTGGACGAGGTAAAAGTCCCCACATCGGTCAGGTCATCGTAAACGAGCCGGCCAATGAAGTTCTCCAGGTTAGGCTTTCCGGGATAACCGATTACCTCCACAAAGCGGAACCCATGGTAGGTAAACCTAGGCTCCCATTCTTCCATCGTGCCCCCCTTCAATACATATTGATCTGCGGCTTTGGCGTCGCGCAAGTTTGTGGTAAACAGTTCGCCAGTCGCTGTCAATGATTCAGCAAAGCGAAGCCCGATTACCGTTCCTCGTTTTCCATGGACTTTGAGCTTCATCCAGCCCGAAAAGTTCTGACCAAAGTCGATGATATAACTTCCCCCGGGGCGTTCGACAATAGAAACAGGGCGGATATCCCGCATCACCTTCATCAAGCCGCCGATCTGCGCTTCATAATTACCTCCCGGTTCCTGGACATAGTCCGCTTGCAGCCATTTACTGTCATCGAATCCGACGTTTGACCATCCAACAAGTTCTTTCCGTGCATCATAGCTCTCTCCATCGTACTCATTATTTGACAAAATAGGGCCTTCCGTAGTCCCCTTCCAGGAATTATCAGTTTTGATAATTTCGGAAGTTCCGTCGTCGTAAGTAATCAAAATCTGCATCAGCAACTTAGGGAAACCAAAGGTTTTGATCTTATAAGGCTTAGCTTGGCGCATGGCGTAAAAACGCCCGTTCCCCAAGACAACGCCGACAGTATGCTGTCGGGTCTGTGAAAGGGCTTCGGTCACATCCAGAACGTTGTATTTTATATTTTTACTGTAATCTGTCGGTACCGGCGCCAACACTTGATTACCGATCTTCTCACCATTGATATATAGCTCGTATAGACCTAAGCCCATGATATAGGCAGTCGCAGCTTTTACTTTCCCCTTGGTGTTAAATTCTTTTCTAAAATAGCGTGCAGCCAATTTCCCTCCGGGCTCGCTATCAGAAGGGAAATAACGATCAAAACCTATCCAACGTCCTACCCAGTCCTTGTAATGCAATAACCCCATCGTCCAATAAACAGCTTCAGACCACTCCGTTTCCCCCTTGTTGGTATATACCCGCACCTTCCAAAAGACCTTATCAACACTCTGCAACATCTTCCCCCGATACATGATGTTGATGGAATTGCTGGAAATCTGTCGCCCCGAATCCCACAAATCACCGATATTTTGACGGAGTTTCTCTTCAGAAGAAGCGACTAGGATATGATAGGCCTCCTGTACCACAGCACGCTCATCTGCACGAAGCTTCCAGCTCAATGCAGGCATAGCCACGTCTATTCCCTGTGGATTTCGCAGCTGTTCTGTACGCAAATCGTACACAACGACCTTAGCCTGTGTAATTTGGCTGATGACCGTACATAGCATTACAATAATATACTGTAGTACTTTCCGTTTCATGTTTATCTTATTTCTTTACTTCTGATATCCACCGCTACTAATGGTGACATACCTATTTAAAATCAAAATACAGAACCAGATGCAACGCCCTTATAGGTTCTTTTTCAAAATCATAATATACGTGCTTCATGCCCATTGGGCCAGTGGTTTCCGGCTTCTGGGTTTTGGTACCAATAGCAGAGATACCATTCATGAACGAAATATCCCCTTTTGGAAAGATAGGGTCCATATTCTTCCACTCCGTATCTTGTTGCTCCTTTGGTGTATACAACCTTAAAAACACATCTTCACGATCAGTAAAAACCATAAAACTCTGCTCCTTGCCAATAAATTTTGTCCAGTACATATTGGCATGATACCCTTTGAACTCTGGATACTCAAACGGCGGCTCCCCAGTTGCTGTATTGTTATAGTCTTTCCTCCACACACCAAATTGGTTGCCCTTCATTCGATTTTTCCAGACTCGATAAGGTCCCATTCCCATATACTCAACCGCTTTAATTTCAGATTCTGGAAAGTCAAAGTTTACTCCAACAAAACGCGTAAAATAACTTTCAGGAAAATATTGCACATGCATCTTCAACTGTCCTGAAGGCAGTATCTCCCATCGCAGTGTGTTGTAACTTTCCTTTTTATCAAATGTAGACTGGATGACCACCTTTCCATCTTCGTGACTCAGTGTAAAGTTTTTGTAATTGTTGACCGCTTCCTGTAGCACTGGTCCGTTATGAAAGGGGATGATACCTTTCGCATTCTTTACCTGTTCCAATAACCCTGTTATCTTATTGATTTTATAGCTGATGCCATTGGCCTGTACCAGATAAGAGCTGGACTCTTCCTGTACCGAAATATTTTGTGGGCTCCCGGGAACGATCAGAGATGCTGCTATATCGGCCGGCATAGCGATGGGAAAACTCCAGGTGAAGAGCTCCTGCCCCCAAGGGTCCTTGACGGTAATGTATAGCACATCAAATTGCTCCCATCCTTTCGGAAGATCCATCTTCAATATGCCCTTCGCTCCGGGAGCAATATGAGGTGCAGCTATATTTCCTTTTGTGCTCGCTCCGACTTGCCGATAAGCACCCAATTTCTTGAATTCATAACTAAATGTGCATTGGCTGCTGTTGGTAAAGGAATATCGATTTTCTATATTAAATATTCCATCAAACTCTTTAGTAATCGCTCTTTTTTCAAAGAAAATCGGGCTCCAAACTTCTTTTATCGTAAAAAAGCTTCCCTCCTTCTCATGGTACGGCCCCACGATTCCGTCAGGACCGTGATTACCATCTGTATCGATACGATTGTTTTTATCCGTGCGTACGATACCTTGGTCCTGAAAATCCCATAAAAAGCCTCCCGCAGATAAAGGATTGGCCAACATCGCTTTCCAGTAATCCTCGATTCCAGCACCATGTCCGCCATCATACATGCCGTGGAGGAATTCCGTTGGCATGACGATATTATGGCCATGATCATAGCTTCCTATTCCGTAATTGTATTCGCGGTAATGGGTGGTTTCAAAACCACCGTATACAGCCCAGGGATAGATCAGTGGCCTTTTTTGAATATCTTGTTCTTGAAAGATGTGATCCAGCTCGGGATTGTGCCCCCCTTCGTTACCGTTTGCCCAAAAGATCACCGAAGGATTGTTTTCGGAAACAACCATCATCTCGCGTAGCAATTTAGAACCGGTAGGTGTATCATAATGGCCATGCCAGCCCCCCAATTCGTTCATTACATATAAGCCTAATGAATCGCAAACTGCAAGAAAATGATTGTCTGGTGGATAATGCGCCATCCGGACAGCATTCATGTTCATTTCTTTAATAAGTTTGACGTCAGCAATACTAATTTCTTTGCTTGTCGTCCTGCCTGACTGGGGATGAAACGAGTGCCGGTTAACACCTTTGAATTTTATCTTGACGCCATTAATATATACACCATCCCGCACTTTCACTTCGACTGTACGGAAACCAAACTTCTGTGTGAGCTGATGCTGCACCTTCCCATTTTTTAATAAAGTAATTTGCGCCTGATATAAATTGGGAAATTCAGCTGACCAGAGTTCCGGTTTCTCAAAACGTCCATTTAGCCAGATTTCAGGACCTGTTATGGTTGTTTTTAGTTCCTTGCCAAACCGATTACCCGCTGCATCAAAAAGCTGCACCGCAACTTCATTGGCTGTGCCTTCAGTCACAAGCTTAGCTTTAAAAGTTCCGTCTGCCCGGGCGTCCAACGAAACACGTTCGACATGGTTCTGGGGTAACGCCTCCAGATACACTGGACGGAATATCCCGCCGAAGATCCAGAAATCGCCTTCCCGCTCTGCCGCGTTAACAGACTTATTGGCCGAATGCTTCGCTACCTTTACCTCCAACAGATTGTCCTTTCCCGGTCTGATCAGCTTGCCGATGTCATATTTGAACACATAGAATGATCCCTGATGGATTTCCCCTGCAAGTTTACCATTGATTTTTACTTCTGCATCCGTCATCACGCCTTCGAAAACAAGTCTGACAAGTTTCGTATTCCACCTGTCAGGTACCCGAAAACGGTATTTATAAAGGCCGACTTCCTTGCCTTTGTTGATTTCTTTGTTGAAGCCATAGTTATATTTACCGAAGCCCTGTAGTTCCCAGTTGGAAGGTACAGGTATCTTATCCCAGACGCCGGCTTTCATACCCTCACTGACCTTAAAATCCCATAAAACACCATCATCCTTGCCTCTTCCAGAAAGATATTGGATTTCTGTCTGCTGAGCAGAAATCTGTAACGCTGTAAGCGTCAAAAAAAAGAAGGATAATACAGTTTTTACGTTTAATTTCATGATTAGCTTACTATTACAATTTTGTTGATTTCAATGGGCCATCTGTTCTGAACGGTGCAGCCGGCAAACCTGCAGCATTAACCAAATTAGGCTGGGCAGCTTCATCCCAAGCAAACCTAACTTGAACAATCCGCGGGAGCCCGGCATGTTGGAGTATAATCGTATCGTTAACGATCGTCGCCATTGCCGGGAAGAAGACCGCATCATCGCCCGCGACTTCAAATGAATTCAACGGCCTGCCGTCCAGACTTTTCAGCCCTTTTGCATGTTTGAATGTTAAATATGCTTTCTGCCCCTTTATCTTCACAGATTTTATTTCCGGACCATCGGCAATAATTTTTTTCTTGTATACGTATTTTAAAGCTTTAAGAGCGTGTCGTCTGCCGATCTCCCATTTGTAATTTGGATGCAGGTTGTCGATATCATCGACCAGATCCGTTGTGATGATACGGCCAGTAAAAGGCAACTGTAACACGAGGTCCTGCGCTTCGCGAAATTCCGGCAATACCGTTGTCGGCATACGAATTTGCCGCTTTTCGTCCAGTGAGTAGCGGAATGGCGCAATCTGGGTGAAATAAAATGGCATCTTAGGATCCTTCCAAAGGTTACGCCAGTTTTCAATCAGCGCTTTCATTTTGTAGCTGTAGGAAAGATTTTCCTGCATAAACACGTTGCTTTCTCCCTGATACCAGATAAAGCCCCTTAATGCATAAGGTGCTAAGGGTTCAATCATCAGGTGATAAAATTTTCCAGGATCGCCCGACGTAGGCTTCTCCTTTAAATACGGGGAGCTGTTCCAGTAGGCTTCCGCAAACCAAGGTTCTATACGGCTACCGCTCACGGCAGATGCAATAATGCCGACAGGAACTTTCAATTCCTCCTGTAATTTTTTTCCAAAGAAATAGGCTGGCGCCGAAAACTGTGCTAATGCAGAATCCTGTGCCAGTGCCCAACCTTCATATTTTCCACTGGGTTTTGACAGAAATTTTCTTCTGACCAAAAAGATCCGTAAGTCGGCATTTTTGGCTTCTTTCACCTCCTCCCGAGGAAAATAATTTCCCCTCAATGGCGGCTTTTCTTTTGCAATCTTACGCATCTGATATTCCATATTGGACTGACCCGAACACAGCCATACCTCTCCCACCACAACATCTTTAAGTTCAATAGTGGTGCTGCCGATGATAGTTAGTGTCTGCCCTACCGCATTGGCCTGCATCGGCTTTAGCACCACTTGCCAGTTTCCGTTTTTATCAGCTCGCGTATGTATACGTTGATTTTGAAAGTTCACCACGATGGATTCCCCGCCCGATGCTGTACCGAAAATGGGTACGTGACGATCGCGTTGCAACACCATATGATGAGCAAAAATATTGGGTAGCACAACCGCGGCTTCAAGCCGGGAAGCGAGCATAAACAACACGATGTATAGAATTACCTTATTCATCCCATTACATTGTTTGCGCTGTCAACGAAGATATCCTATAAACAGCCTCTTTTACTGCCTGTCCCGGATTGACGACGTCAAAATCCTGGTCTGTTGGTGTATCCGCGTCAGGGAAACGTCTGATTTCTCCTGTTCTGAACGATACTTTACAAATACTATCTACAGGTTGAAAAAACAATTTGGTCCCTTTGTCCACGCCATTGACAAATAGCTGAAAAGAGCGGGTAGTCACATCTACAAGGCAGGTTATATGATACGTTTGTCCGGCCTCATATTTTTGTATAGTTGCATTCCGATACCCTGCCTTATTCTTAATCAGGCCATCCTTATCAAAGGTAATCCGAGCAGCCGGGAGCCCGTTGCCATTGACGAGTTCTATTTCTAAAGTGCCATGCGTATCCTGTTGGGGCGTCACCGTATAAGTTATTTTGCATTTCTTTGCCGGTGCGATTACCCGGTCTGCTTTCGCATAATCGTAGGGATCCTTGTCCCGCAATACCAAGGCATTACCTTCAACTTTGGCACTTGCCCAAAGCGGGCTATAAATATTCCATGAATTATAAACTTGCTCTGGCTGTTTCGAAAAATCGTCATCAACGGCTTCCGCCACCGTGGAACTGATCGGAACAGGCACTTTGGCTACCCATATATCCTCTTTGTTCATGCTATAGGTTAACCACATATTTTTATCCGGCGTCTGGCCATTTCCTTCTTGTATGCCACGTACATACTGGGGGCCATAGGATTTATAATTTCCGCCGTAACGCATCGTGGAAATCTCACCGTTGACCAACAGTAGATCGGTATAACGTAGCCCGTCGTCACTGGTGGAAACGGCCAGTGGCCATCTGAACTCGGAAGGATTGTAAACCGTTGCAAAGCGACCGTCAGAGGTCCGCTGTCCCCAGATCTTCGCATTGCTGTTGACAAATCCGGGGGCTCTTCCTGGTGAATATGCCCAGGTCCTGCCATTATCGTTGCTGATCGAGGTGAGTGCATGTTTCCACAGCCCGACTACCCTGCCATCATTTAAATGGTAATAAGCAAACGCTTTAACAGGTCGCTTTAAAGGAACCAGCGGATCATTGCGATCGGCCTCTTCCACCCACTGCTGCATCATCAACGGACTATTTAGCAGTTCTTCACAGGCTGACACAAAAGCTTTATCCTTACTTTTTGTGAAAAACGGGTATTTGGCGATCTTTGTGTTGAAAGATGAATTGAACCGGATAAAATAAATTGGTCCAAAAGAACCGTCCTTATTTATTTCCCGGACCACACGTCCTAATCCATTGCCGTCATTAGGATCATCTTTCGCATCCAACGCCACACCATAGTATCCAATTGTCAGGAGCTTACCATTCTGGGCCGTATAGAAACCCATGCGTTGGTGCATAATTGCGTAGAGCTCCTTGCCCGCGCGGTCGGCCCTACCCGGCTTTGTGAACCCCTCCGGTACAAGATAGGGCGGAAACAGTTCGACAGGCCCCGACCAGACATAACCGTCTTTGGACGTCTGTAAAAGGGTCTTCCCTTCTGCAATATGCTCGCCCACAGGATTGCTCAGAAATTGTAGATAATAAGTATTGTTCCAAAAGGCCAAAAAAGGTTGGTGATTGTAGGTAAAATTATGCCCGCCAGCCTGTTCCGGAAATTCCCGATTCGCCCGAAATACCTGTATATTATGTGTACCCACAGCAGGAGTTAGCTGTCCATGATGATAATCCACATTGGATAATGTCTGACCCACGTATTTGACGGTGTCCTGCGCATAGGCGGTTCCGGCAACTCCCGCAAGTAATATACTGTACAGAACGGCGATGTTACTATTTCGTGTCGGCTTCATGTCGGCGTAAATTCTTTAAAACTTTTTTTGATGATCTGAAGATGGTTCCATGCTTATGTCCTTCGGGCACCGATATGCGGTCATTGATTGATTTGAACGTCTTAAAATCTTTGGTAGCCACAGCCTCATAGCGTTTACTCCCGTAGGAGTCAAAATAAATCAGCCACTCATCTTTAACTTTCACTACCGTTGGGCCTTCCGTTAGGTGGGCCGAAAAGGGCTTGGATACTTCTTGAAAGGGCCCCAAAGGATTTGTCGCAAATGCTACCCGAAGATCACGATTGGGCCGGGTGTTATCTTTCAAAACCAATACATAATCCTGCTTAGCCTTCTTGACAATCACAGCGTCAATCATGCTAAACCCAGGATCACTGAATAGCTGTGTTTCTGTAAACGTATTAAAATCTTTTGTGGTCGTATAGTACATACGGTGATTGTTATCCTCAGCTTCCTTGCCTTTCGGAAATCGATGTGGTATCGTCGAAGCCCAAATGATGATAAACCGACTATTCACGTCGTCATAAAATAATTCTGGCGCCCATACATTAACAGTCGTAGGCTCATGCTTCATTACCGGAATAATTTTTTGGTTGTCCCAATGGATCAAGTCTGTCGAGCGTGCATAACCAATACCTTCATTACCTTTCCATCCAATAGTCCATACTAGGTGGTAAATACCATGTTTATCCTGTAGCATGGAAGGGTCACGCATGATCTTTTGCGCTCCCAGTTCAGGCTTTAAGTATATTCCCCGAATTGGCTTCCAATGATAAGCATCTTCGCTATACAAATACCGTAGTCCCTCATTCGCGGGTTCATGAAAAGAAGTAAATAAATAAATATCCCGCTGACACGAAGAAAAAAACATCGTAGTCATCATGAAAATAAACCATATGTTAATTGTTCTCATGATACCGAATCCAATATCAACACCCAGTCGTTGCCTTCTTTTTGTCCACCTTCGGGTGTAAAGTGTTGTATTCCTTTATTCTCCATCTCACCGATGATCTTGGTTTCTCCATTTCTCGGATTAAACCAGGAGGCCTTTACCTTACTGCCTTTGATTTTACCCATATTAACCGTCATGGGTCTGCCGGTATAATTGTAGATAAAGGCATAATGATCTGTTCTCGTCGCCAGTAAACGATCATATTTTTCGCCATTATCGACGATCAGTGTCTGGTCAGGTATCCGGTCAATGTAATCGGTCCGGGATAGCATTAGTTCCTTCAAGTATTTCATCTGGCTGGCACCGGGTGCATGAATGGCCGAAGACCAAACTTCGTCTGAGCCATAAGCCGAGGTGGTATCTTTTTTGGAATGCATCTGCATGACCGAATTCTGGCCATAGGTGTACCCAAATGCGCCCGCAAATACGGACCAATAACCATATCTTCTGACATCGGCGTCTGTCCAACGGGGCTCGGTGATATCATGCAATCCTTGGGGGATACCCTCGTAAGAAGGCTCTCCATCAATAGTAGGCTTGACAGGTTTTAAATCCCAATCCGCTGCCATAAACTTCCAGTTGTCCTCGCCATAGTGTTTCTGCTCATTTTTGGATGTATCTTGCTCGTATCTTCTGTGGCCAGACTGGACCATATTAAAGTCCAGCCAGGACTCGTTGTGGAACCAGTCCGATGATGCTGTCCGACCTCTGGGATGAAAAGTCATTAAATGCTTAGGGTCAATAGACTTGATGGTCTGCCCAATTTTCTTCCACACATCGATTTTATCAGACCCCTTAATATCCCCGCCATTTAACCAAATGATATTGGAACGGTCTTTCCACCGTTCGGCAAGAAATTTTGCATATTGTTCGGCTTGCTCAACAGATACTTTCCCATCTTTAACCGGTGACCCCCATACAGGTACCAAAGCCATATAGATCCCCTTTTCGGCAGCCTTATCAATGATATAATCAATATGATCCCAATAATCATATTCGTCCGCCTGATTGGGATTATTGCCCGTCGTCACCAAGGGTCTGGAGATATCTGCGTTGATCACTGAAGAATCGCCGTAAGCATTCACTGAAGGGACTGTATGTAGGACCATAGCCTGAATGACGTTGAATCCTTTTTGTCTTCTATCTTCCAGATACTGTTCTGCCTCATCGCGGTTCATCTTATTGAAGAGAAGCCAGCCCGTATCGCCCAGCCAGAAAAAAGGCTTTCCATCCTGGGTGACGACGTATCGCTTATTTTCAGAAATTTTCAATAAAGACAGGTCTCCGTGCTCTTTTTCGGTAGCACAGGAAACAAAGACTCCCATCATTGCAAACGAAAAAACTCTGCGAAATACGCCCAGTTTTTTAAAAGTACGTTGGAATATCCAAGACAGCAGGCACGGTTGTTCTGCTTTTAAAAATGGATACTTCTTGTGTATTGACATGATATTAACGTTTATCGATCCAGATCATTTCTGGACTGTTCATATAATTGTTGAGGTGAAGTTCTTTTCCGAGATTCACGCGTTCCGTTTTAACGATTGTACCGTTTTTGGGATGGATGTGCCGCACGATAAAGTGTCCTTTATAGCCCTTGAGATCCAGGTTCAACGCTTCAGAACTGCGGTTATAAATAATCAGTCCCTGATCAGACCTTAAAACCCAATGTCCACCGATGACTGTCGGTTGCATACCAGCGGCAGCAGCATAGAACTCGGGCATTTGGATTCTCGGCACATTGGCCATGGAGCCGCCGGCCATGAAAGACGCCCAGGCCATTTCGGGATAATTATCACCATGATATAACACGGCTTTCTCTGGGTATTTAATCCGATACTCCGAAACCGCTTTATAGACGGCTTCCATAGATGTTTTCTTTGGCTTTAACAAACGTGCATGTTGACGTGGAGCTAGGTTCTGCCCCCCTTTGGGCGCGTAAAGTGTCCCGTCAGCCTGATAATGCCAATACCGAATATCAATAATCTGAATTTCAGCAGCGCGTTCTGGGTCGGCCAGTATGGCATCCTGAACATCCTTCGTGGCGCTCAATGCAATAATCGGGTGCCCGCCCGTCTCGGCTTTCCACTCCTTAATTACATCGATCCAGAACTGCACAAAATGCAGCGGCCCCGTATATTCAGCGCTGATCATCTGAATAACACCCGAATTGTCCTTAAAATTATCGAGACATTGGCGGATATAAGCGCGATGTAAGGCTCTGCGTACGGGATTACCGATATCGTAAAACTGTTCAGCCATAAAAATACGCTTGTCTCCAGCATAGGGAACAGGTTCTGGAAAACCAACATTATTGATGTTATTGGCCGTACGCCAAGGAAAATCAGCATAGTGAGCCCCTGCTTCTATAATATTATGCTGAAAATAATTCTGGTGGATCAGTATCAAGCCTTTTTGGTCTGCTAAATCCGCAAAGCGCTTCAAGCGGCTCCAGTAAAACTGGTTGTATTTAGTCAGGTCATATTTTGATAAGCCATCATAAGCGAGGCCGGTACCACTTCTCGCGAAGGGCAGCTCATAAAATGGCGGCCAGACCTCACCGTTCATCCTTCGGATTCGTTCATGATCGTCGCGACGCCTATCATACCAAAGCCCATAATTATGGTCTATGGCCAATACATGATTTTGTTGCATGGTATCCGTCAGCGCCTCGAGATCATCCGTGAGACCAATACCGACCTCTCCGGGCACGTAGCGCGTGATATGGGGTTTGGCTTTGATAGCTCCGTAAGGTCTTGCAGAACCACTCCACCAAGGTACATCCAGTTTACTACCTGTCAAGATACTGTTTCCACGCACTAGCCAGCCATGCAGCACCTGCATATCCGCCGATCGAGACTTTACGGCCTGTGCGTTGTAACCGATCTGGTCAATCGTTTTGGCCTTTCCTACACTGATATTGAGAGACGACCTATGGTCCGCTTCACGGATAAAATCGACTAGCTGTAACGCTGGCTGCACGGCCTGTTTAGTTAATTCCATCGCCACATGTACCGGTGGACTGCTGGAAGCTTCTGTCAAGACAGGCAATAAGATCGACCTGTCTTTTGCGGCCTTGCCAATTCGCCCCTCCAATTGTGCGTAGTACAAGCTTCGTGGTTTGATGTACTCGTTGGACTGCTCCCAATAACCATCACCTTGAAATTGCGACCAAATACCAAAAGCCCAGTTCTGTGCGGTAGGCGGTTGGTAACATTCCACGAGACCAGCAGTGGATTGCCAAAAAACACTGTTGGCGGCTGACCAGCCTGCCCCTTGCCCATCCTGGCCGCGATTTTTATAGCTTAAGGCCTGCGCATCAATATCGATAATGTCAAATAAAATTCCTGACGCCCAGCTGTCGATTGCCCCACTAAAGCTAAAAGGTTCTACGGCTTGGCACTGCACAAAGGCATTCGGGCCAGCGGCAAGGTACCCAACAGCAAAATCGTGATAGCCCTGCCGTGAATAAAGACGCTGAAATAGCGTCTGCTGTCCCTTTGTGTAAAAGGTATACCGCCTTTGTCCTCCAATCTCCGATACGGGTTCCAAGGAGATGCAATCTTCCACTGTCAATTTTTTGGTGCTTTCCAGCGCATATACAGCCGAGCCTGCAAAGTGTCTAAATTGCATTCTGCGCACCCAGACGTTTTCGGCGTTTTCAACTGTAATAGCCATCCAACGGTGATCTTCATCTTTTGGATTGTCTCGGTTATAGCTCGATTCAAGCATCATGTTTTCAACGCCAGCATGCGTAATACGTCCGGTCCAAGTGAACTTCGCCAGCGTTGACTGACCATATGTCTGATCCAGTGCGGTCGTTATCGGCGCGTCAATTTCTATGCTATTTCCGTGCACCGCAACGACTGTTCTATCCCAGGATATATCGCGCTGACCGGGTTTCCAGCCCAGTGATGTGATGCCGCCACCAAAGTGACCGGTACCTAAAACGTCGATCCAGCTTTGGGTTGCTGGTCTCGTAATCATGACTTTATCCCCCGCGCGATAAGCTGATGCCGTTTCGATCTCAAATTTCCGGGAATTTACGGGAACATAAGACGTACTGATCGTATGCTTCTCCTGCAGCTGAATATTGTTTTTTCCTGCAATACGGATAAGTGTCTCACGAGAAGTCCCAGTACCAAGAATTGTTGTACCGCCAGTTGTAAATCCACTGCCTCTCAAAATCACACCGGAAGTATGAATGGAAAGTGATCCCGATACCTGATACACTCCCTTTTCCAGTAGCACCACACCCCGCAAACCATCTTTTCCTTTAGGTAGATTAGAAACATAATCCAGAGCTGCCTGGATGCGTTGTGTCGCATCTCCAGATGTTAATGGAACGACCACTTCAACTCGCCCATCTGGGATTGCACGATCTCCTCCCTCATAACCAGCGTATGAAAAATCCGGAATCCGATTTCCCAATGAATCGTTATTATACAACAGCTGCGTACCATCCCAAGACAGCGGAGCCATTGCAGGCTGCTTTTGTGCGTAACTACCCAAGCTACACAGCCAGAAGCTCCAAAAGAAAATACCGCTAATCTTCATGTATATAAATTTACTTCAACGCGTTGATGCTATCAATTTTATATTTTCAGCTAAGGATTCTCCTGTACATTCCACCTACCATGAAATCAGGATGCCATAGCTAACGTTTACTTGCCGGGACAACAATATCCAGACTCACCGATCCATTGAGATAATTTTCGATATTGGCATAGCCATTTTTGGCAATCCTTTGCGAATCACTTGGATCGTTGGGATTTAGCCCCATTTTCTTTTCTGCATCATCGGGGATGCCATCATTGTCCGAGTCTGTATAAGGAACTCCCTGATAAGTCGGATAACCACCTACTTGGGCGATATCTGATATAATCCCCTTTTTGTAAGAATCCTGCGGAAGGCGTCTTTTTACATAAGGTGACACAAATCCATGCAGCGGGATATCTTGGTTGTAGAAGACTTTGTTCTCTGCTACCTGTTTGATGATGCGCTGATCAACAGCGTCCTGTTTAGGAAGGCATGCGCCTGCATTCTTAAGGACATAGTCATAGGCTTCTTGTGCGACCAAAGTCGTTACTGCTGCCATTGGAAACGCTTTATCTACACGAATATCCTTCTCACGGCTTCCCACATGTGGAAGGTCCTCAATCTGTATTCCGCCGGCCCAGTTGTCTTGGGTTACTTCAGGGAATCCTTCTACGACATTGCCGTCAGCATATACCTTTCCGTATTGATCTTTAAAGGCCTTATCGCGGCCAGATTCAGGTTTCAAAATGCGATAGGCAATGGGTTTATCCTTGGGTGTTATTGGCCCCGGCTTATAATAGTTGTTGATAAAATTAAACAACGATCTATTGTCACCACCATCTGCGCTCCTATTCCACCAGTTCCAGATGACATTATTAACAAATCCAAAGTCCCCATACATTCCTATGGAAGGATTGCGGCTGATATTTGAGGCCCAGAGATTTCGCATGAAGGTACTGTTCAACCCACCGATGGTGCTGCCAAAAGCGTGATTGTATGCATCCAGACATTCCGAAAAGATCGAATTTTGGATGGTTACATTGACGGTAGGCAACTTTAGATTTTTCCCTTCACGATCATAGACATGTCGATAGATTGACATATTTTCATCCAGTCCCCAACTTGCCGAAACGTGGTCGATGATAATATTCCCAACCACATTGCCGCCTACAGCATCATCCCGACGGGTGACGTCAGTAGCACCGCGACGAAAACGCAGAAATCTCAAAATCACATCATGTGTATCGATCAGGAAAGACTCTCCGGCAATACATACTCCATCACCGGGCGCAGTCTGCCCAGCGATAGTGATATAGGGGGCTTTCACCACGATCGGTTTCTCAAGCCGGATGATACCCGCGACATTAAAAACGACAATACGGGCTCCTCCGGCTTCACAAGCCTCCCTCAATGTCCCTGGTCCGCTATCCGCCAAACTGGTCACGACAAAGACCTTCCCGCCTCTGCCGCCCGCAGTATAGGCGCCGCCGCCCTCAGCACCGGGGAAAGCCTTTATTTTCGCCTGCGGCAGATCGCCCGGCTTGGCGGCCCAGGGAATATAGGGTTTACCTTCGGCTTTCATCACTTGCTGCGCCGTCTTCCACGCCGCCTCCACACGTAGGTTCTCTGTGTTTTCTTGTTCGGCAGCCAGCCTCTTCAATGAATCTGGAATCACTGGATATTGCGCCAGAACAGCGATAGGGCTAATTAAACCGGCAAACAGGACAATAGTTGGATGGAATCGCAATTTCATAGCAATTATTTAGCGGCCAATTTATTGAGATAGACTTCGATATTTGCGTAGCCCGAAGCACTTATCTTTGCAGAATCGCTCGGGTCATTTGGATTAAGTCCCATTTGTTTTTCAACATCATCAGGAATACCATCGTTATCCGAGTCTTTATACGCCTTACCTTTGTATACGGGATACCCGCCTACTTGCGATATATCCGTAATGATTCCAATCTTATACGAGTCCTTTGGCAGTCTTCTATGTTCAAAATCCTTTTCTGGAAGTTTCACATCCTTCAAAGGCGTAGGCTTCCCATTTCTAACTTCCTGGACAACCCGCTGATCAACGGGATCCCTTTTTGGCAATGTTGCTCCAGCATGATCAAGTACATACGCGTAACTTTCCTGCGCGCTCATCACAGGGAAATTCGCATGCGGAAACGGTTCCTTTACGCTCATTGCAGCAAAATAAGGTTTGGCTTCATCAAAGGTCATCAGGTTACCGGCCTTATTTTCCAGCTGTACGCCACCATCCCAATTGTTTGCAGTCACCTTTGCATTGCCCTCAACAATGTTCCCATTCACATGTGCCCGTCCAAAAACAACATAAGGCAACTTGCTCCGACCAGATTCAGGTTTGAGTATACGGTAACTTATGGGTTCGTTTAAAGGAGTCGCTGGTCCGGGCTTAAAGTAATTATTTACGATATTGTAGGTCGCTTGGTAATCTCCGCCGTCAATAGAGCGGTGTACCCAGTTATACACGACATTGTTGAAGAAATTGAACAGTCCATTCCAACCGATGGAAGGATTTCTAGCCGCGTTATTAGACCAGAGATTTCGCATAAAAGTACAGTTTTCGCCGCCCAGTGTACTACCAAATGCATGGTTCCAGGTATCCAGAGCCTCGGAGAAAATCGAATTCTGTATCGTGATATTCACCGTGCCCCGTTTTTCTTCAGCTTTGCCTGTACTATCGTTGTACATATGCCGGTACATCGACATATTTTCATCGAGTCCCCAGCTTGCCGAAACATGGTCAATCATAATATTTCCGACTGGATTGCCGCCAATAGCGTCATCCCTTCTGCCTACATAAGTTTCGCCACGCCGAAAACGCATATGGCGAATCAGCACATCATGCGTATTGATCCAGACAGATTCTCCAGCCACACATACCCCATCACCGGGAGCAGATTGGCCAGCAATGGTAATATAAGGTGCCCGAATGATCAATGGAGTTTTTAAACGGATAATACCGGAGACATTGAAAACGATAATTCGGGGGCCGCCTTTTTCGCAAGCTTCACGCAGCGTCCCCGGACCATTGTCTTCTAGGCTTGTAACCACATAAACTTTACCACCGCGGCCACCAAAAGTAAATTTACCACCGCCTTCTGCTTCCGGGAAAGCAGGTATAGATGCCTGTGGCAAATCTGCGGGTCGCCCAGCCCAAGGGATATAAGGTTTGCCTTGTTTAGCATATTCTTCTATCACGGGCAGTGCTTTTTGCCAGGCTTCATCTGATTGGCGAAGAGCCTTTTTCATCAACTCGTCTGTAGATTTTTTAACTTCTTCCGGAATTTTTGGATACTGACAAAATGCTACTGATGTGAAAATACTCAATAATGCGGTCAGTGTTATTTTATGTAACATGTTTCCCTCTGTTTGTTTGGTTTATAATTATTATTTCAAATATATGTCAATCCCACATTTATTTGAAATAAAGTCTGTCACAATTCATATACAAATACAATTTTTATATACGAATATATTATACCCTATAAATATACTTATTTCAACGGATCAAAAGTGCCTGCTCCATTCATGCTATCCCAGCCAGCAGTCTGCTGTAGATAAGGAGAGGTACTTAATATCGTTTGGTTCAGCCCAAAGAAATAGTACTGTGGATACCACATAAAACTCCATGATCCGTTTGTTGGATCTAGATCGTCCTTCTCCGCGATTGTGAAATAATTGTCGTAAAGATAGTCCAGATACTGTTCCTGATTTTCAATCCCCGGCGGGTAAGAACCGGGCTGGCGCTCTACAACCGGCAATGTACCGCTTTTACTATCCCGTAATAGCGGGTCTAAATCTCCAACATATTCCTTTCCATCATTTTTTACCGTAATGAGCAATCCTGTGCGTCGTGTTCCGTTTAAGGGTTTCACGCCAAGACGTTGGGCTGTAGGTGAATCAGTCTCAAAAAGTTTCCAGCGTCTGAGGTCGTAGAATCGTTTTCCTTCATAGGCAAACTCTAGTTTTCGTTCATTGATGACCGCTCCGAACAGTTTATCCCTGTTGCCGACCGCGGCACTCAGACCATACGCACCATCCCTGTTCTCCAAGCCTGCTCTAGCCCTTATTTTCAGAATTCCGTCTAGCCCTTCCTGCAATCTATCTGTTCCGATCGCTGATTCCGCCAGATTCAATATGACTTCCGCAAACCGCAGTTCGATAAAATCTGTACCACTTTGCTGGAAACCCGCCCCGCCATTGGAAGATCCCGAGGCTTTGGGGTCCGACCCTTTCTTCAAATAAATTCCACTGGCATTAGCTCCCTGTGTTTCGGTGGAGACATAGGATCCTTTGGCATTTTTCCAGTAGTAGGCCCATTGGCGGAACTCACTTCCATTGCCGTAAGGAAATAAGGCGCCGTTATAAACGAATGTTTTTGAAAACCTGGGATCTCTATTTTTATAAAACTTTTGCGCATCATAGGTATAGGCAGAGGTGGGATCATGTATGTCTTTACCATCCAACATGGGAAAGGCATCCAACATCTGCTTGGTTGGCGAAATTGATCCTGAACCGGCGATACCGCGTGGTCGAATGACTTGTTCCCAGCCATTATTTTTAACAGCGCCATTAGTGGATGTTAAGTTATTAAATCCATAGACAATCACGGCTTCAGGATTGGCACCACCTTCCGTTATAAATAGATCAGCCCAAGCTTTGCCATTCGCTGTACCGCCAGTCTGAAACAACCCGAAGCCATGCTGCTCCAGTAAGTTTTTAGCCTCTAAATTTGCTTTATATGCTTCCTCCCAACGGTCACGCGAGTCCGTAGGATTAAATTGTGGACTCGCATACGTCAACAACACACGTCCTTTTAACGCTGCGGCAGCACCGCTGGTAATTCGTCCCCAATTAGCAGCGTCCCATCTTCCCGGCAACAGGCTTTTTGCGATGTCCAGATCTTTACAAATTTGCTCAATACAAGCAGCGGTGCTACTTCTGGGTATAGAGTTGACATCATTATCACCGACTACCGGCGCCTGCGGTTCAAGAACCAACGGAACGCCACCATACAACCGCACCAGTTGGAAATATTGGTAAGCCCGCCAAAAATATAGCTGACCTTTCAACAGGTTCCGGGTCGCTTCATCAATGCCATATTGATCTATTTTGCTCAAAAAGACATTGATTTCTTTCATTCTTGTCCACACATTGTTTCCCACACTCGCGTTCATCCGCTGCCCAAAATACTTGTTCGCATGATTGTTAACATAGGAGATCATATTCCACTTCTTGTTATAATCAGTCTCACCGGCCAATTCATCGGTCGTCTGCGTAAAAGTGTTACTATACGCACCATTTTCGGTAGCATCCTGTGTGGCCACAAATGTCTGTGCATTGTTTGGAGGTAGAAATAGTCCATACACAAAGTCCACATAAGCACGGGCCAATACAGGATCTTTGAAGACATCATCTTCTTTTACAGCAGCTAAATCCGTTTTTTCCTCTAGAAAATTATCTTTACAAGCTTGATTGGTCAAAAGTAGACTCAATAATGCGAGTTTGAATACTGTTATTTTTTTCATCTTTAATCATTTTAATCCACCGAATGGATGGGACCTATAAGGTTACGTTAACACCAAAGGAATACGTTCTCAAATTTGGGTAGGTATCCCAGGCGGCACCATTCCCGTCTTTATACTTAAATGGGTTATAAATCGTCAGCGGATTCATGGCACTGAGATACACCCGGACATTGGATAATTTTAGGGATCTCGTCATTTTATCAGGTAATCTATAACCAACATTAAAACTGCTCATACGCATCTGAAAGGCTGGAACGGACCAGAAGCTGGAGATCCGGTTGTAAATATCCGTCCAATGCGGGTTCGGCATTGTTCCTGTTGGATTTAATTCGGGATCATAGATATTTCCCCAAATTACTGGTAAATTGGTGTATACACGGGAAATATCGTTGTTCAACTTGTTTCTTTCTGTAATTTCTGCATATCCTCCAAACGATCCCGTCAGGACAGCTTCGGCACTAAACCCTTTATATCCAGCTTTGAAAGTCATGCCGACAGCATAATGATTGGTACTATTTTTCGCGAGTTGAATTTGGTCATTTTCATTGATGATTCCATCTGGCCCAGCAAACGTACCGTCCGCTTGTAGAGGCCCACGAATATCGCGATAATAGAGCATCCCCGGTCTTAGTTTATCCACAGTTTCTTCAAAAACTTGTGTGATATTATATTGGCTTACATAATCATCGATTTCTTGCTGGGTTTTGAACATGCCTAAATAATCATATCCCCAGACACCATTATCAGATGGGCCGTTAGGATGTGCTTTCCAGGGGTATAATACGTCAACATCATTAAAATCGCCCAGTATAACCTTATCATTGGACCAGGAAAGTCTTGTACTGATCCCATAACTGAAATCGTTAACTTTATCCTGCCAACCTAATTCAAGTTCGTATCCAAATGTATTTTTGCGGCCGTAATTTTCGGCCGCTACAGATCCGCCCACTGAAACAGGAATATTTCCTGTCCGTATGACCAAAAGATCATAGCCTTTGTTGTAATAAGCATCAACGGTAGCTGACAACCGGCTATTTAGAAAGCGTGCATCAATTCCTATATTATTCTTATACTCGTTAGCCCAGGTGGCGTTGCGATTAGGAGATTTTTCCATCTTCAACCCCGTGCTAGCTTCGATTGAATTATTATTCTCACCAAACACTCCCCCTTTTCCCTGTTGATAGGAATAGCGCTGCAGCCAGCCCCAGGCTGCCGTTTGATCGTTACCGAGCTTACCATGCGATAAACGAAGCTTCAGATAATCTACTACTTTTGACTGGAAAAATTGCTCCTCACTAATCACCCAGCCAGCAGAAATATTGTAAAAATTACCCCAGTAGTTTTCGGGAGCAAATTTGGTGGAGGCATCCGAACGGAATAGGATCTCTCCAAGGTATTTGTTACCATACCTATAATTTAACCGCCCCACATAGCCCAACGTTCCAGATTCATAAGCATATGTACGACCACTTACTGGTCCAAAAGCGGTATTAAATTGCCCATTTGTCGTTGCCAACGGATCGTCCTTCCATACATCTTCTTGTGAACTATTGGCTTCTGCCTTTTCAACAGAGAACAGACCAGCAAAGTTATGTTTCTTCCATTGCTTGTCATAGCTTACTGTAAAATTCGCTTGATAGCTATTGCCCGCCACATTCGAAAAATAAACGCGGTTACCATTACTGAAAGTCACTGCCTGCGGATCAGTGCCCAGATCATAGATATGACCATTATCTCCCCCTCTGGTAAATGTATAAGTCTGGTATTTGGTACCTATCTGTGTGCCCCTGTCATTCTTTAAATTTCGATTATAGGATCCACGTAAAACAAGCCCTTCAAGCCACGGAGCCCGATATTCTCCGTTTATATTGATGCTGAATTGTCTCGTATCCGATGTCGCTAGATTACCAAGCTTTTGCAATTCGAAATAATGGTAGGCTGATAGATCACCAGATGTTCCTGGCAAACGTACCGGAAGTCCGTTAATGTATGCAGGAACATATGGCGAAGCGAGCAACAGATTACGATAATCGTTATCATCGTTCTCTCCACCAATTTTATTAAACGTTTTCTGTAGGTTACCAGTATTTCCGGACACCTGCATACCGACTTTAAAGTTACTTGCGACCTGAATATCACTTCCTGCCCTAAAATTCCATCGGTCATAATCCAAGGTACCCAAATTACCATCTTGTTTGCTATACGCAACATTAGCGAAATAGGTGGCTTTATCAGCCCCACCCGAAATATTCAAAGAATGCCGGGTCAAATAACTGGATTTCCAGGCATCATCTAACCAGTTATACGAATGGTTCTTAAAATAATCCAGCTCATCCTGCGAAAAAAACCATTTCTCAAAGCCCGGTTTTGTAGGATCACTATTATTTCCGTTCGGACCGTTCATGATATTGAAGTACATGCCATACTGATAGGCATCCATCATCTGGGTTCGATAAGCTTCATCATTAATGGCATAGGAGCCGTTGTAACTAATTTTCGGCGTGCCGACCTTGCCTCTTTTCGTTGTCACCAGCACCACGCCGTTTGCTCCTCTCACCCCATATACTGCAGCAGCTCCATCTTTCAAAAAAGATATACTCTCAATTTCGGAGGGATCCAAATTTCCAAACAGGGTAGCATCGGGCTGGTTTTGTCCATCCACCTGAACCATGCCATCGATAACATATAGCGGCTCCGTTGTACCGCCGTCTTTGCTTGGTCCCATGGGCTTTCGGATCGTTAATGTAGCTTTCGTCCCAGGTCGGGTATTACCTCCACTGACAGCAAGCCCGGCAACTCGTCCTGCTAGTGCCGCACCGATATTAGTCGTCGGCAGATCTTCTACTTCTTCCGCTTTAATGGATACGACAGATCCTGTCAGATGAGCCTTTTTTTGTGTGGTGTATCCCACAGCCACAACCTCCTCCAGCTCACGGCTTTCCGCTTCCATCTGTATATTCAATACGCTCTGGTTACCCACTGGTACCTCCAGCCGCTTATAGCCAACATGATTGAGCACCAAAATCTCATTGCCCGCTGGCAAGTTTAGCCTAAAGGTACCGTCCTTATCTGTTGAAGTGGCTGTCTTCGACCCTTTAATGGCTACTGTTACCCCTTCTAGAGGTTTTCCATTTCGGTCGACGACCTTTCCTGTTATATTTTTAAAAAAGAATAGCTTGTGTTCACTGAGGTTTGTGGCATAGGAGTAGGATGGAAGCATCCCACCGGTCATTATTCCAATAGCCAGCAACTTTGCCAACCTTATGGACGATTTCTTCGGGAATATAAAGTGATTCATAATTCGGGTATATTTTTACTATTTGGGTTGTTTTTTTAGTCGTTCGGCCCATTTGTCGCCTTCCTCTTTGAGGTTATAGCCATGAGACGCTAAATAATTATTGATCTTGCCTTTATATTTTCCGAACCAAGCATGTTTTTTCTCAGAAGATTCAGCCTGCATAGCGTAATCGCGCGCTTCAAATAACAGACTGTCGATCATATGAATTTCCTCTTTTGTGAGTCTCGGGATCATCTCCTGATAGGCCTTCACCGTGTTAGGATACACATGATAGGTCATGCCATTTTTAACTTCCTCAACTTCTTGTTCCGTTAAAACCGCCTTTAGGCGCTGGACAAAAGACTGGTTAAGACGACCTGTTTCCTGCAAGGTCTCCTGATTAATTTGTTCTTTCAATTCGCTGTTCTCCTTGATCTTGAGATCCCGCAGTACGTAACAGGCATTCAGAAGATAGTATTGATCGCGGATGATGCGCGCAGTCTTTTCGCGCTTGGTCTGATCCTTTAGTGCTAATTTGGATACAATTTTTTCTGATCTGGCTGTAATGGTTTTCCAGTAGGTATCATCCGTTTGACCAAATGTCATAGATACACTTAAAAATAAAAACGTGAGTAATGCAAAACGTTTCATAGGCATGAAATGGTTTATCCCTTTTTTGGTTATTTATTAAAAACTTAAAAAAATAAAGTCCCTTTTCTTTATTTTCCTGTAAAATGAACTCGATTAAATGTCAATTCGACATAAAAATTTTTGAGTGTTCAAATATAACCGAAAATTTTGTGGAAAACCGTCATGCTCTATCCTGACGTCGGCCTATTTTACCTCTAAATTATCAACCATGAGATCCTTCGCATGTACTGCATAAAATTTTATAAAATAGGTTCCGGCATTGATCATCGTCTTGGTATCCGTACTGATGTAGTTCCATTTGCCAGTTCGTGTAGGTTCCAGACGTATGGCAGTTTTGGGGATCAATACCTGCTTGTTCTTATCCAGAATTTCATAATAGCCCACATGGCTTTCCTGAGCAGGATTGTGATACTTGATGGTGAGTGAATAAACATCTGCTGCTCCAACCTGAAATTGCCAGGCGACATAGCCTTCCTGATGCGTGTTAAATACCAGTCGCTTCTGACCCGAAAATTCAACTTCGGAGACACCATCCCGCCAATGGCTCAAAAATGCTTTATAATTTTTCACTTCTTTGAGGTCGTACACAGGCAGTAGTCCACTCTGCTGCTGGAAAGCGAGCACTTCGCCCCTGTTTTTAGCCGATACTATGATCTCCGCCCCTCTGTCCACCACCTTGCGGTATACATCCAGATAGTCTCCAGTACTCATTTGTACCCGGTCTTTGGTGACCTCGAAACCGTCAGGCCCGCTTTTGGCAAGCAGGAAAACAGATGTTGGCTCATTAAAACGTAAGGAATAAGATCTACCTCCGTCCAATGCAAAATAATCCGAACCGTATAAAGAGGGTGGCACTGTGAAGAATGTTGCCTTTACCAATGCTCCACTATCCAGCACACTCCCAATATCCAGCCAGCTATGGAGCTGAATATGCTGATCCGGTATAGAAAGATTGTAATGGCAGCTGGCTACGGGTTCCTTTTCTACCTTCTGTTTGGATGCGATGGCGATGGCCTGAATCAACGCCTGACCGGCATACACATGGGGGAAATCGATCAGGATTCTTCCGTCCCTTACTTTTATGGAATAGCTTTTTTTGAGGGCCCGCTGGTAGCCGGATGCTTTATACAGATCGAGCCTATGTTCCACGATATTTCCATTGATGGCGATATCAAAGATACGATCTCCCTGCCCGGATGAAAATTTCCCATACCAAGGCTCAGCGAAATACAGCTCTACTAGATAATCGCCATTCGGCAAGTCAAATTGATAATTTAATTGATCCAGCCCATAACGAAAGGTCTGAAAGAGACGCCAATCGTTAGTACCTTTGATCGGATCGAAAATCATGCGCTGACTGGCAAATTTGGAATTCATTCCTTCAAAATGATCCGCCCATGAACGACTTCCCCAACCCATTGCAGGGCTATAAGGTTGATCTGCCTTCCAGTGTGCTCCGAATTTGTCAACATAATGATCTCCTCCGCAATTGACACGATATACATAGTGATAGTCAGACGCTGCTTTCAATAGTTCATCTCCAGGTGTGTATAGGGTTTCAAAACGCGGACTTGCAGGCAGATTCTCCAAGATAATGGTATCGCGGGAAACGACCTTTCCAGCGATTCGTCCTTCGGCATATAACACATTGTACCGTATATCGACGGCGTCAAATTCAATGTGGCGGCCAAATCCGGGATGTGGCTTCCTGCCAAGCGATAGGGTACCCAGGTCGTTAAATAATTCTACTTCTTCACAATTCGAAAAAATACGGATATTGTTTTTTATCCCCGGTTTCAACCAACGGTTTGGCCAAGAATGCATAGCAATATAAACCATCGGCCTGACCTTACTGCTATAATGCGACATATACATATAAAAAGCATCTGTCGGTTCGCCCCAAGGTGTAAGTATACCTTTGTAATTTACCGGACCAATACGATCCAGCTCGCGGTTGCCTTCCCCTCCCTGAACCCGTCCGGGATTATCATGAGAATTCCAAAGCCATAAGTAATGGCCAACAGCACTGTCTTTCACAGAATCGGCCAGACGGATCTTTGTCTGCAGGATATCGGCAAAACGTTCCTCATTATAGTTGTTTTCATTAGGAAGATAGGGTGGCTCTGCATGTAATCCTAAGCTCCGCCAGGCGCCATACTCGCCAACAAGAAGCTGTTTTTTCAGGTCCTCTCCATAAGTATTCTGATTTCCGCCATATGTGCCTGTCCAGTTTTGCGGAACATCCCAATCGGTTCCGCTCCCTCCGTTACAAGTTGTCACCAGGCGCTGGATGGAGGCTGTTGGATCCAATTCACGAATTAATGCCGTGCATTCCTGCGCAAAATCTTCGGGAAGCGTACTTTCATTTTCTAGTCCCCATAAGATTACGGAGGGACTATTTCTTCGTTCACGCACCCACTCTGTTAATAATCTCTTGAAATTATTCCGAAAAGCAGGCGTGTCAAACCAGATATGGGCGGCAAGCTGCGTCCACAGTAGAATTCCATACCGATCCCATGCAGCCTGATAGCGCAGATTATGTGGCTGATGTGCATCACGGAAGGAATTAAACCCCAATTGTCTGATCTGCTTCACTCGCGCTTTAATCTCCTCTTCGGGAAATGCATGTGATTGCCCCAATTTATGCTCATACTCCGCAATACCATTAATAAATGTCGGCTTTCCATTGATCAGAAGGCGAGAGTCGGCCGAAGGCTTTAACCCTTTAGACCAACGTACTGTGCGGATCCCATAAGCCGTCTGTACTTCATCCTTGATTTGTCCATCCACTATGATCTGCATCTTGATCTGATAGAGATAAGGTGATTCTACTGACCACAAATGTGGGTTGGAAAAAATGAGATCCTTGAGTCGTATTTTCTTTATTGTATTTGCTTCAATCTGATCAGGGTATATGGATCGCAAGATCATTTTGCCATTCTGATCAAACACGCGGCTAATCACCTCAATTTTCTTATTACCCTTGCTCTGGTTAGCAACTTCGACAGACTGATGCACAATCGCTTTTTTGCTATCGGCGGTTTCGTCGTTCCAATAATGTTCACCAAAAGGCACAATGGAAACCTCATTCTTAATCACTAGGCTTACCGGCCGGAAGATGCCCATGGGCTGTGATCCCTCCGAAAATCCACGTTCTATCGAACAGCCGCCATCTACCCATGGAAGGTCTTTAATATGTGCCGGATGGTCTGCCCGAACAGCCAAAAGATTGGGGCTGCCGTCCAATTTAATCGCATCTGTTACATCCAACGTGAAAGTCGTTCTTCCGCCGGCATGGTATCCCACCTGTTTACCATTCAGCCAAACCGTTGCATAAGATCCCACCCCCTCAAAAAACAAAAAAAATCTATTTTTAGCCTGGGGGTGCTTGAGCGAGAACTGTTTCCTGTACCAAGAGTAACCATGCAAATTGCCATGGAGCAAGCGGCGGTAACCTTCATACCTGTCCCAATTGTGGGGCACATTAACTTTCTGCCAGTCACCATCTGTCTTAAATGCCTTAGACTGGAATCCCGCATAGCGGGCTGAGTCTTTCTGATCCATTATGGTCTGCCAACCGGTATTCAAGGCGATCGCTTTGCGAACCTTCTGTCCATAAGAAAATTGCGTACACAGCAACAAGAGTAAGCTGCCTAACAGCTTTCGGAATAGCATCAACCGGATCATCATTATTTTTTTAACTTCAATTCTTTATCAAAGGCATAGGAACCGCCTTTTTTTGTCTTCATTTTTACTTCGTGCTCGCCATAACGCAAATGGAGATCTTGTCCGGCTAGCGATATGACGGTTACACAGGACAGCTTATTATCTTTCCATTCCATGTCAATCTGGAAGGCTCCCCGCGCTACAAGCCCCCGTATCGTTCCTGTGCTAATCTCCTGGGGTAGTGCTGGCAGTATTTCTATCCGATCAACATGGCTTTGCAGCAGCATCTCTGTAATGCCTGATGCTCCTCCAAAATTTCCGTCGATCTGGAAGGGCGGATGTGCATCAAATAAATTAGGATAGGAACCACCTCCATGTCCTGCGGGCCGGAGTAACATTTTTACCATGCGGTAGGCGTGCTGCGCATCTCGTAATCTTGCCCAGAAGTTTATTTTCCAAGCCAGGCTCCATCCCGTCCCCTCATCACCACGCAGCAGCAACGATTGCTTGGCAGCTTCGACAAGCTGAGGCGTACGTGATATATTGATTTCATCGCCTGGGAATAATCCCCACAAGTGGGACACATGCCGATGTTTATTCTCAGGGTCATCCAGATCTGTTAGCCATTCCTGCAACTGGCCATATTGCCCAATCTGGTTAGGTGCTATAGCTGTCCGCATCTGCTGAATGGAATCACGGAGGCTGATATCACGGTTGAGCAGACGCGAACTTTGATCAAATATGTCGAAAAGGGAACGTATTATCTGGTGATCCATTGTCGGGCCTTTGACCAGCCCTCCATTTTCAGGTGAATTGGACGGTGTACTGACCCACCAGCCTGTGTTTTTATCTTTAACTAAAAAGTCTTTAAAAAACAACACAGCGTCCCTGATGACCGGATAATACTGCTGAAGGAAGGTGGTATCCCTGGTAAACTGATAATGTTCCCATAGATGGCGTACCAACCAGGCACCCCCCGTCGGCCAAATGCCGTGATTGGAATTATTGATCGGAGCCGTTCCCCGCCATATATCGGTATTGTGATGCAATACCCAGCCCCGCGCAGCGTAATATTCTGCGGCTGTTTCCCTTCCGGCCAAGCTGAGTTCTTGGATCATCCCAAACAGTGGCTGCTGTAGCTCAGAAAGATGCAGTGTTTCGGTAGGCCAATAATTCATCTGCAGATTGATGTTTGTGGTATATTTGCTACCCCAGGAGGGTTCGAGGGATGGATTCCAGATCCCCTGGAGATTCATCGGCTGACTGCCCGGCCGGGAAGCAGCGATCTGTAAATATCGTGCAAACTGCACATATAATGCGATGAGTCCCGGGTCATCCTGCTCTACCGCCCGCTGTAATCTCTTGTCTGTCGGAAGTGTATCGGCTTGCGCTGTAGAGCCAAAATGTATTCCAAACCTATTATAGAGTTTCTGATAATCTTGTATATGCGCCTGATATAAGGCCTTAAAATCGTGCTGGATCAAAGTATTGAAACGCCGCAATGCTCCTGCCGCATAATTATTATCCAGTTCCCGGTAGGATTTGAAATTTGTAGCTGCCATCAGAAAAATCTGCGCCTCATCTGCTTCTTCAACAAGCAGTTGATCCCTATCCTGAGCAACCTTCCCGCCCTTTAAAAGCAGATGTACAAAGGCAGTTCCCCGCATCGCGCCATCTTTTACCTGTACTTCCAATGCAAGAGTATTCGGAGCTATATGCCGAAGCGCAAAACGCTGGTGTTTGGTAGACAGAGATAGACGGAAAGCGACTTTCCTTTTTTGATCTGCCTGCAGATGGATTCCGATAAAACGATCAGGATAGGAGGCAAAATAAGTCCTTTTATACTGCACGCCATCGACCACATAATTGACACGTACTTCACCTTTATTCAGGTCGAGTGTACGACTGTATTCCGTAGCGCGCTCATGATCGAACTGAAGATTTAGTACGCCAAAGGGTTGATAAGATGCTTGATAACTGCCTATTTTTGGACTATTCTGATCTTGAATATGGTATTTCCATTTGCCATGCAAGGAGACGAATTTTCCGTTGTCGCTCTTTAAACCAATGTGTTGATTCGCGTTTTTATAGCCGGCGATACCACCTTTGCCGGCCAGATTAATGACTTGAATGGCAATGGTATTTTTCCCTTCGCGCAATATACTTTGAGGTATTCGGTATAATCGGCGAGTTTCATCCCAAGCAGAAGCCCCCACCAGTCGGCCATTGATATAGGTATAATCATTAGTTCTGACTTTATTTAAATCCAGACTCCAATTTTCTGTTAAATCGCTTTTTGACAGCGTAAACGTATGGCGAAACCAGACAGCCCCGTCCAGTCCTTCGAGGCCTTGATTTTCCCAGCCTTCGTAATAGGGTACCTGTATCAATGACCAGTTGCTGTCATCAAAAGAGTCTGCGAATGGGCCATGCTCCTGCATCCGTATCTGCCCCACCTTTTCCAGCCAGGCAGAGGGGTCCTCCGATTCGCTTTTGACGCCCATAAATTCTTTCATCGCGAGGGCTTCGGCCTCTTGTTGGCGTCCTAGGTCAAGGAGATCACGAATAGCCTGCAGATATTTCGAAGCGCCCTTCTTGTTATAGTTACGCGGGCCATCTGTCCACAGCGTTTCCTCGTTGAACTGCACCTGCTCGTGCTTGATTCCTCCGTAAATCATCGCCCCCATACGACCATTTCCAATCGGCAAAGCCTCTTCCCAGCGTTCAGCAGGATGATCAAACCAAACGCGCTCCTGAGCTAGGAGACAGCTGATTGGCAAGCTCCATAGGACGTACAATAGGCCATATAGTAGTATACGCATCAATTTTCCTCCGAAGGGTTTATATTGCCGGTTACCTGACCGGTTTTATAGGTTCCACGAACAATTTGTTTCACCCTCGCCAAATTATTGCCATGAACATATATCTCCTGATTTGCCGGGCCGAGCAAGTCCAAAAACAATGCCGTTCCTGCAGACGGAAAACAATGCTGCACATTGGCGGTCTGGCAGCTGTCCAGCTCGATCAGTGCTTTCCCGGCCACTGGTGTTGTATTCCTGATATTTTGTATACTCAGGTCTTTACTTTGGCTGGCCACCAATAATGGGCCTTGTTTAATCGTTACGTTTATATTGCTTAAAGTCAAGCCGTGTACGTTGAGCGCAGAAAAACCGGTATTACCCTGCATATTAATATCGGAAAAGACGACATTTTCGATGGGCATCTCTTCCAGTCCTCGCATATAACCGATCCGGTTTGTTGTGCCGGAAAGATTACTGATAAAGATATTCCTGAATTTAGGAGTTCGCTCGCTGATAGGCTCAACTTCCGTCTTGGCATACTGCATATCCATAACAATAGCTTGATCTCTAATATTACGCATCACGATATTCGACACTTGGATGTTCTCGACCACCCCACCTCTGCCGCGGGCAGTTTTCAGGCGAATACCACGGTCGGTGCCATCGAAAATACAATTCGAAATAGCGATATTTTTAACACCCCCCGACATCTCGCTCCCGATCACAACACCACCATGGCCCCTGAGCATGGTACAGTTCGTAATCGTATAGTTTTCAGCGGGAATATTAATTTTACGGCCCGAACGGTCTTTGCCGGATTTAATTGTGATGCAATCATCTCCAACGCTGATGTGGCAGTTGGCAATCCGCACGTTCGAACAAGATTCTGGATTGATCCCATCTGTATTTGGGGAAGGTGGATTGTCAATTGTCACACCATCTACCGTAACATTATCACAATATTGAGGGTTAATTGTCCAGAAGGGTGAATTTTGGATCTTAATATCCTTGATCTGTACATTTTTACAGTTCAAGAACTGAATAAACGGCGGCCGCAAAAATCCGCGTTCTATCCATCCCGGCAGATCTGGTGCTAATACATCCTTATTTAGGCGCTTGAATTCTTTCTGCCATTTACTGTCTTCCTGTTGCTTTTTGACTTCCACTTCGGAATAGCCCCACCATTTTTTGCCGTGTCCATCAATAAGACCTCGGCCCTGGATACTGATATTCTCTAAGTTATTGCCATAAAACAAAGGTGAGAAGTTGGTGACCGCAGTTCCCTCCCAACGCGATTCCACCATGGGTAAATAATCGTCAAAGTTATCGCTAAAATGCAATTCCGCTCCTGCATCGATAAAAATGGTGATATTACTTTTTAAATGGATTGGTCCTGTAATGTACTTTCCTGCTGGAAAATAAACCGTACCGCCTCCTCTGTTCGAAGCGGCGGCAATGGCTTTTTTTATGGCCAACGTATTATTGCCGGTACTGTCTTTTTTAGCGCCAAAGTCCAGCACATTCAGCCAGGCCTGTGCCTGTATCCCTAAAAAGGACATACATAACAAAACTGTTGTAATACCGCGATAGCAAATGTTTCTGATCATATTAATTTAGGTTGACTGTACAATTCTTCAAATTTTTCTGCTGATAAGTTCTCTTTCCATCCACGTAAATGGTAAATCCTTTACCTTTCTGGTATATTTCACCCGTCGTATCCCAATAAATCGCGATGTTCTTGCCGTGATAGCTTAATTCGGTAAGCGCAAAATAATCCCATTGATTCTCGGGAATGAGCGGCCTTATCTCCAGCCTGTTGGCAAGTTGAGGTTTTACGCCGATCAAATCCTGTATAATGATATCGGCAAAAGTAGAGTGATTGTAAAATTTGCTCCTCGGATTATCGCCTTTCAGCCATTCACCCGTTTTTTCATCCTGATACTCGCCGATATAGGGCTTTCCATTCATAACATGAGATTTGGCATACTTATAAATCTGTTCATATAAATCCGCCACATTTAGGGTTTTATTATGCTTGTAATCACTCAGATAGTTGGCCATTCCGCGGATAGTCTGTGAACTTGTGAAAGGCCATATTGCACCATCCCATTCGCAGCTGTGTCCTGTCCCCCTGGTTCTAAACGTGGGCTCACGACGTTCCGCGGTAGTTGTGCCCCAAGGAGCGTTAAAACCAGCTGTATCAGGCAACTGCAACCAAGCCTGTCCATATATTGCTTTGTCAGGCGGTAGATGGAAATACCAAGGGATATAGCCAATTGCCTCACGGGTAGGATGCAAGTATCCTTTTTCCAGCCTAGTTTTAAAAAACTGATCCTCTTCATCCCACAACGAATCCAATACCAGCTTGCGCAGCGACCGTGCATAATCCGTGTATTTTTTTTCCAGGTCCTTGTTTGCGGCTAACTTGGCAATTGTTGCGATCGCCACGGCATTTCCATACATATAACTATTGATGGATGGGCGCATATTATGCACCCGACGCCCGCCGGAAACAGATTCTTCCATACCGTCCTGCACATCATATTGCCAGAAAAGACCATTTTTACCTTTTCTTTCTTTTTCCCATTTCTCGAAATCCTTGTCCAGATCCAATAGCCGATCCTTCAGATATTGATCATCTGGACTAACCTTATGGTAAGCCAATAAAGCATCAGGCAGCCAGGAACTGAACTGATGGAACCGGGGCTTCGACTGTCCCTTATCCGCATGATAAAGCCAAAAATCAATATATTCTTTTAAAAATGAATTGTTCTTTAACCACCGCCCCTCGTAAAGGTGATGACCGAGTGCACAACTGATCGAATTGTATTTTCCGGCATGTTTTACCGGTTCTATAAACTCGGTTACTAAAGTCCCTTCCGGACTGATTTTTATATGTTTGCGATATGACCACCACCTGAAATAATAAGTCTGTTCGATTTCTTTATCCGGACAATCCAACAGTGGGATATTGGTCAGCATCCAGTCATAAGCATCCTTATTAGCGATCTTGTTGATCACAGCTTCATTGTCGTCGGCATTAAATTGCCGAACATAACGATGAAGTTTTTCCGATAGCCTTTCCTGTGCGTGTGCAAGAGAGGTCAAGCCCAGCAATAAGGCAAACAGTGCTGTATTAATTTTCATTTTCTTCGTTATCATCAAAATTGACTGTAAAGTTTGTTGCGATCCAGGTAAAATACCCACTTTGTTTCACTTACTTGTCCTGCACTATCCTGAGAGCAGACTGCTTTACAGTTTTATGCCGTTAAAATAGCCAAACAGATCGTCTAAATCATCCCCCTGATTATCAACATCCGCATTATACGGATTCGGCAGCTCCCGCTCGTCCACAATCCCCAATAGCAGCGCTTCTCCTTTAGGAATTTTTAGTTCGTGATCCCCCGGTGGGAATGAATAGCTGTGAATATCGACAATGGGCATGTATTGGATACGGACGGCATTGCGAACCTTCGCTTCGGCCTGTCCAAAATCGTTGGCACTCGCATCGATCTCAAGCACAGGTTTAGGCGCAAAGACTTTATCCGTATTATTAAAATAGCCGACCAATATTTTAATTGGTTTTTCATTCTTAAATCGGAGCTGTGTACCGCTCAGCTTTTGTTTTTCTGAATTGACTTGTATAGCCTGAAGGCCTTCAAGCTCGTTGGCCAAATGGGTTACAACCAGTTCCTGATCAGCATAGAGCTTTGCCCCCTTTTTCAGGGGAACAAGTTGCTGTCCGTCCAGCAATGTAATTTTCTGAGGCTTCAGCACCATTTTGTCAGGCCGGTTGCTTCCTCTATGCCTTGCTAAAGAATCTATAGCATGTTTAAAGTTATTCAATTCAGTTTCAAACACCGGAAGCATCTCCTTCCAATGAATGAAAGTGGCATCTGCCCCCCGCATGGGGATTTTACGCTGTTTTGTCTGCATACTGTTAGCATAGAGGTAGGCTGTATTCGTCATTTCCGTTAGTTGACGATAGGCCGCTACACTCGCTTCCAGATCGGGCAGGGCCTTCCGGAGGTCAGTGACATCCGACGTGTATTTATATTGCAGGACCTGCACAGCGGCTTTTACTTTATGGCTATAATGAGCAGCCAACAATTGATGGATTCGGATGTCGTTGAGCCAACGGTCAAATTCAGCTGCATGCTTTGTAGGCCTTCCTAAGGCATGGATGAGCGCCACAGCCCTATTGCCGTGCTGCACAATTTCCTGCGCCACCTGAATTGGCGTCTCTCCACTATGGGGGAGGCCTTTATGATGTTTCTCCGCATAGTCAATAATCATTTCCCCTGCCGGAGCCTCGGATTCATAAAGTAAAGTAAACAACCCATAGCGATATGGATTGATCAACTGTGTCATTAGCATCCCTAATGAAGAGGTTTGGCGGTTACCGTCTGTAATGCCAAACCGTCGTAGGATTTTAGGGGATATTTCACCGATTTCTTCTATAGCCAGCAGTAGTTTATGGGCATCATCTTTGCTGATCCCATAATGTTCAGCAAGTTCAGCTGTCCAATAGGATTTCTCTTTCTTCAGATCGCGTTGCTCATTCCAGGCATATCGCGCCCACGCACGGTACCACATCCAATCGCGTTCCAACTGCAGCAGTCGTTTGTCAACTTTATCCGCCGCATAAGGCCAATCCCAGTAGGAGGCTTGAGGGTAAATGTGGATACCATTGGAGTGATGGGCTTCATGCATTGCAACGACTGATTTCTGAATGAAATCAGGCGAGCCATAACGAAAAGGCTCCAGATTGGCCAATATATGTACGTTTTGGATATGCACCGTCCCTATCGCACTTAACGAGCGGTGCAATTCGGCCCATTTGCCCCTAGGTGTATACGTGGTCAAAGCTTCGCCATTATATTTTGCCATGGTATACAGATTCTTATAAATCGGTAACGCGGCATTCATTACGGCAGGAGCATCAGTATCGTGCGCGCGTAAGATGATCGGCGGCTCAGTAACTGTGCCGGCCATCTGTAAACCCTCTTTCACGCCGGGGATAATTGTCTTTGTAAACCAGTTGATATCGTCCTGTCCAACTCCCTCCATCGCCTCTCCTAGCGTAATCAATAAACCTACATTTGGGTATTTTGCCACAAAAGCAGCAATACTCTTTCTTGTATAATCCGAAATCAGTGGCGTGATCACGCGATTGCGCTCCTGCGTTTTTAAGCCGTGATGATCGGCGAAAGGCTTAGGCAGAATAATATTATAGAACATCTGAATGATCCAAATGCCTCTTTTATTCGCTTCCTCGGTCAGAAACGTGTATATATCTTCGTTTTTTTTAAATGTTGCCTCATCCACTTCCAGCGCATAGGGATAATCCTTCAGTTTTACCAAAGATGAAAAAGGATGGCCATTCCATAGGTATAACGCGTTGTACTTATTTTCTGCCATCATATCTAGATAATTTATCCACAGCTGCTTATCGTAAAACCACGGGAAAGATTCGGGTGTGTACGGATATTCATAAATGTCATGCCCCGGCAGGTAGGTTGTTTTCTGAAGGCCAATGCTTGTGCCCCGCATCACCATTTTGGGTCCTTCTGCAATAAAAAAGGCGGATTTTTTATGCCATGAGGTATTGGAAAGCAACTCCATACTGCCGTATAATACCCCCGACTCGTCTGCCCCTATGAGTTTCACAGCCTTTTTTCCAGCTTCTCGATAAAAGACAAAATGTTCTTTCGCCCTCAATTTATCCTTTATCGAGTCTGGTAGCGACTGCTGCTGCCCAACGGTACTGACCTCAATCCGGAGGCCCACATCAATGACGGATAGCGGTAATTTCCTTTGCAGCAGCCCTATTGCATATTCAAACCGCTCCCGGTTTGCAACTCCGTCTGTGCTATATAAAATCTTCGGTATACGGGGCTTCGCGGCCAGCTCGAAAAGTATGGCACAGAGGCCAAACAAGACATACAATAATCTCTTGAACATCATGGATCGGTTTACAATCTTATTAAATGTCAATTTTACACATAATATTCCGCACATCGAAAAACGTATCTCGTTTTTTACAAAGAAAATGCTTGTAAAAAACAATTTTGATCCCTCATTAGCTAGATTATTTTACTACTTTTAGGGTAGATCAATCCGCGATTCCTTGAAAAAATATCTCTTATTCTTAGATACTGAGACTTCGGGACTACCGAAGAAATGGAACAGAAAATATACAGATAGCGACAACTGGCCGCATGTCCTACAAGTGGCCTGGATCATCTTTGATGAGGAAATGAAAGAAATCAAACGCAGCAGCAAATATATCTATGAACCGTTCATCCCCGTCAGTCCGGCAGCTGAACAAATTCATGGATTGACCGCGGCCTTTCTCATGCGACATGGCGAAAAGAAAAAAGAGGTATTACGCAAACTGAGCCACGATATCAAAAAATTCAAACCGGAGATCATCGGCCATTTCCTTTCGTTCGATCTGCAGGTATTATGTGCTGAGTATTTCCGTTGCCAGCTGCCAATCCCTTTTCAGGGACATGATTTCTTTTGCACCTTACTACACAGCAAAAAATACGTTCGAAACCCGCATATGGTACATCTGCCTCTTCCGTACTTGTATGAAGCACTTTTCTCTGAAACACCTCAGGATATACACAACGCCGAAAAAGATGCCGAAATAACAGCCAGCTGCTTTTTTGAAATGAGACGTCGGGGCGAACTGTCCGATGAGGATATCGTAAATCAGCAGCCAGCGTTCAATGATATCATGTAATATGACAACACGTCGCGCTCTTCAGCGATAAAACAAAAAAGAACGAGATGAAAAAAGAAGTTATCTTATCCCTACTACGCACTACGCAGCCCTTTCAGGTACTACCCGAGACGGTTTTACAGAGCCTTGTCGATATGTTTCATGAACATCGGTTTTCCAAAGACACGCTCGTATACAGACAACATATTACCGATATGGATGGTGTAGACCTTATTGAAGAAGGGGAATATGAAACCTTCTTTCTGGATAACTCGGATAACAAAAGGTTGATCGAAATCCATCACCGCCCCTATTGCTTTGGCGGAATATCCGTGTTGTTGAACCGCACGAAAGCGCTCAAGTCCGTCATCGCCAAGAAAGGCACCGTCATCTATCGATTACCACGCCAAAATTTTATCGAATTGTGTAATGCCAACGATGAATTCTTTCAGTTTTTCACCAATTCTTTTGGAAAAAGAATGCTAGATGAAGAATTTTCTCACTTTGTCAAATCTCCAGCCTCTTTCGAGGAAAGTTATTTCGCAGCCGATCAGCTCTATTCACGTAAAATCGAACATATTGTTTACAAAGATATTGTGTCTTGTAGTGCTGATACGCCTATTTACCTGGCAGCCCGATCAATGGCAGCGGAAAAGGTGAGCTGCATATTTATCCGTGACGAACATTCGATCATAGGCTATGCCACCGATATGACATTACGGGATCGCGTTATTGCTGAACAGGTAGATACTTCCCGGCCCATTATTGAAGTGATGGACAACCCCATTGTCAGCATTTCAAATCAGGCTTATCTTTATGAAGCTGTGTTAAAGATGTTCCGGACCAAATCCAAATACTTACTCGTTGAGAAAGAGGGGAGCTATGTAGGCTTTTTAAGCAGAAACAGACTGTTGAGCGAACAAGGGCAGTCTCCGTTGGTATTTATTCAATCCGTAAAATTAGCCGAAACATTGACCGAACTGCAGGACAAATGGAACAACGTACCTGAAATTATTCACCAGCTGCTGGGCAGGGGCGTACATGCTGAAATAGCCAATCAGGTCATCACGACAGTAGCCGACACCATTGCTTTAAAAGTGATCGAAAAAGTAATCAAAGAAATGGGTGAACCGCCAGCTAAATTTGTCTTTATGGTCACGGGCAGCGAAGGCCGTAAAGAACAAACGTTAATGACGGATCAGGACAACGCCATTATTTACGAAGACAAGGCTAACGAACAGCGTGAACGTGTACGCGACTATTTCCTGCGTTTTGCCAGTCTGGTATCCGATCATTTAAATACCATTGGGTTTAGTTATTGCACTGGCGGGTATATGGCCAGCAATCCCGAATGGACGCATTCACTTTCACACTGGAAAAACAATTACAAAACATGGATTGAGGAAAGCATTCCTGAAAACGCAATTAAATTTTCGACCTTCTTTGACTGCAGGCGCCTGTATGGCGACCAGGATATTATTGATCAGCTCAAGGATTTTCTGACTATTGAGCTGCAAAAACCAAACGATCGCTTTTTTGCTTTCATCGCCAAAAATGCGCTACAATACGAACCGCCGCTGACATTCTTTAAAACCATCAAAACGCAAACTGTAGGGGCCACCGAGGTGTTCAATATTAAAAAGGCGATGACGCCCATTGTTGACCTGGTCCGTGTTTATGCCCTCAAATACCGGATCTACGAAGAGAATACGGGTGGACGTTTAAAGGCCTTGCTGGATATGGGCATATTTACTCAGGAACAGTACGACGAGCTGCATCAATCATATTATTATATGATGTCATTACGGCTAAAAAACCAAGCCAATCAGATCCGGATCTCCAAACGGGCTCCCGACAATTACATCCCAATTGATAGTCTTACCAAGATTGAAAAAGCAACATTAAAGGAGATCTTCAAAACAATAAATAATTTTCAGACCGGTATCCGGCTCAAATTTACGAATAACATCTTTGGCTAACGGTTACAAGCGCAATAGCAAGTAAAAAGGCGGTTACCAAAATGGAACCGCCTCCTATAGACTGTTGCTATTGCATGTACAAGATCAGAACTGCACCAGGATCCGGAATACATCACCGGGATTATTGCTCCAGCGCTCGAGGGCGGATTGGGCCTCCTCCGGCGTAATCACGGCAGTGATCAGCTCATCTATCGGACAGTTACCGGTCTTTAAATAAGCCATGACTGCCTTAAAGTCGGATGCCGTCGCATTCCTTGAACCTCTGATATCCAACTCTTTTTTTACAAAAAACTGCGTTTCGAAAGGGATCTTTTCTTTGGCATAGCCGATATAAACCACTCTTCCGGTAAAAGCCGCTGCCGCGATGGATGCTGTATAAGTTTCAGGGCGCCCTACTGCTTCAATGACCACATCCGCGCCACGGCCACCTGTAATGGCCGCGATGCGTCCTTCCAGGTCCTCCTTACTCGAATTAATAGTATAGGCCGCGCCTAGCCGCCGGGCCAATGCTAGCTTTTCGTCTCCCACATCAACGGCGATGACAGAGGCTCCCCTCCTCGCCGCCCGAATAATCGCTCCGACACCAATCATACCGCAGCCAAACACCAGAACACAATCACTATCCGTCACTGCCCCGCGATCCACAGCATGGAAACCCACGCTCATCGGCTCTACCAACGCAAAATCACGGACTGAAATCGCCGCGTCCACAATTACTTTTTCCCAGGGCACTACGATATAGGACGCCATCGCTCCATGGCGCTGCACCCCTAGAGTCTGGTTAAACTCACAGGCATATGCGCGGCCATTTTCACAAGCAGCACACTGTCCACAGCTTGTGTAGGGATTTACCGTCACAGGCATACCTGCAGTAAAATTTGAAGGCACTCCCAGGCCTACATCATCTATAACGGCTCCGATTTCGTGACCAGGAATGACAGGCATCAATGCCAGCGGATTAAGGCCTTTAAACGTATTCAGATCGGAGCCGCAAAACCCGACATACTGTACACGTAGCCGTATTTGCCCTGCCCCCGGCTGGGGCATGGCCAAATCGATCAGCTCGATACGTCCCGGCGCCACAATTTGGATTGCTTTCATCTGTTTCCTTTTCTTATCTAACCGTAAAGCGATATTCTGTTTTGGAACGATAGGTATCTCCGGGTTTTAGCACTGTAGAGGCAAAGTTGGGGTGATTGGGCGCGTCCGGGAAATGTTGGGTTTCCAGACAAAATGCCGAGCGGAAAGGGTATGCTTGTCCATCCTTTCCTTTCGGATCCGAGTCCTTCATGAAATTGCCACTATAAAACTGTAGGCCCGGTTCGGTCGTATACACCTGCATTTCAATTCCCGTCTTTGGCGCATATACCGCTGCAACTTTCTGAAAACCGTCTTTTTTATCCAGCTCAAAATTATGGTCATAACCTTTGCCGATCTTTAACTGTGCATTTTCATCTTCGATTCGCGCTCCTATCGTTGTTGCTTTGGTGAAATCAAACGCTGTACCTTTCACAGGCAGGCTTTTTCCCGTTGGAATCAACGTCGCATCAACTTCTGTAATCGCTTTGGCATCAATCTGAAGCTCATGATCCAGAATAGACGGGTCTCCTGCCCCATTGAGATTAAAATAAGCATGGTTGGTCAGGTTTAGTACCGTCTCTTTATCTGTCGTTGCACTGTAATCGATAGTAAGGCCACCATTTTCCTGTAAGCTATAGGTCACTTGCATTTTCACTGTGCCCGGATACCCCGCTTCCTGATCAGGAGAAGTATAAGCTAAGGTGACTGACGTCGGTGTACTTTGGACCACGTCCCACACCTTGTTGTATACCCCATTAGTACCCCCATGCAGCGATTGTTCGCCATCGTTTTTTTCAAGCGAATAGGTGACCCCGTTCAATTTAAAGGAAGCGTTTCCAATACGATTACCATAGCGTCCTACGATAGCGCCGTAAAAATTGTTGAAATTGTCCTTATACGCTTTAGCTGAATCGTATCCCAGGATTACATCCTTGCTGTTTCCCTCTTTATCCGGAACATTCAGGCTGACCAGCCGGGCTCCATAGTTTGTCAATGTCACTGACAGCTTCCCATTTTTGATCTGCAACAATTTGACCTCTTTGCCATCAATCTCCGTAGCAAATGCTGTAGTAGAAGCGGTGTCTACCGTCATTTCAGATTGTTTATTTTGCGATGATGGAGACTGACATCCGTAAGCCAGCACAGCGCAGACAAACAAAGCAGCAATAATTTTCTTATTCATATGGTTTGATTTATTATTTCAATTGTATTGTAAGGCTACCAGAAACGCACATATATCGCTGTTACCAACAATAAGGTAACGACGATCAGCGCCAATACCGATGGTTCCACCTTAAACATAGACTTGTCAAGCACAAAAGCTTTTGGGTTCACCTTCGGCCCCAACAAGCTGACTCCCACCATGGCAACCATCGTAAATACAAAGGCTAATCCCATACAGATCTGAAAAGGAATTTCATAAACTCCGGCTTTATTGGGAAAAGCAGTGTATAACCAAGTTTCAGGGCCTAGAATCTTCACTGCAAATTCATTAAAAAATACGGATAATGCAAATCCGGTAATTAAGCCGGTAATCGCCGCAGCTCCTGTGGTTCGTTTCCAGAACATCCCCAACAGAAACATTGCAAACACCCCCGGACTAATAAATCCAGTATACTTTTGTATAAAAGTAAAGCCTCCAGCCCCACCGATTCCTAAACTGTCATTCCAGGTAAACAATACCGCAAGCACGATCGACACCACAATCGTAATCTTCCCTACCCAGACCATTTTAGCTTCACTGGCTTCTTTGTTAAGGTATTTTTTAAAAATATCCAACGTAAAAATGGTTGCGATACTATTAGCCTTTCCAGCCAGACCTGCCACTATCGCTGCCGTTAGCGCCGCCAATGCCAGGCCTTTCATTCCATTTGGCAAATAGCCTAATATCGCAGAGTATGCATTATCCGCATGAAAAACACCCCCCGGCGCCATTTCCTGCTGTAGTGCACCATTTTTGTAAAGGACATATGCTGCGATGCCCGGTAACATCACGATGATGGGCATAAACAACTTCAGAAAGCCAGCAAACAGGATACCTATCCGGGCAGTTTTTAAATCGGCGCCCAGGGCACGCTGGGTAATGTACTGGTTACAGCCCCAGTAGTTGAGGTTCACGATCCATATACCTGCCAGGTACATCCCTATACCGGGCAACATCAGGTATTTATTGATATCTTCCTGGCTCGCTCCCGGTCCCGGCTTTTCCACAAAAAGATTAAAGTGGCTCGGCGAATCTTCCATGAGCTTATTGAATCCCGCCAGAACGTCCTTCCCTAGTCCAAAATGCTCACTGACCAACGTCAGCGCAACATATGTGGTCGCTACACCACCGACAATCAGCACGATGACCTGAATAACATCCGTAAAACCGATCACGCGCATTCCACCTAACGTGATGATCACGGCAAATACGGCCAGGGCTACTGTAATAGCGTGAAAGCTATCACCACCACCGGCCATGCTGGAGATGGCAATTGCACCTAAATACAGGATTGATGTAAGGTTGACAAAAACATATAAAAACAGCCAGAATATAGCCATGATCAGGCTCGTGGTTTCGTTGTACCGGTTATTTAAAAACTGTGGCATCGTGAAAATCTTATTTTTCAGATAAACCGGAATAAACCATACGGCCACAATGATCAAGGCGACAGCAGCAATCAACTCATAGGCAGCAACCGCAATACCGACTTCAAAACCATTACCGCTCATGCCGATAAACTGTTCAGCCGATATATTGGATGCAATCAGCGAAGATCCGATAGCCCACCAGGTTAAAGACCCTTCCGCCAAAAAATAATCCTTGCTACTGCTCAGGCTATTCGTTTTTTTGCGATAGATCCAATAGCCGTAGCCCGCCACAACAAAGAAGTAGATCACAAAGATAATGTAATCCACAGATGCAAATTTTTCCATAATTTTCCCAGATTGGTTATTTATCACAATCTATCTATGCGAAGAATGCTGCTCGCATAGATAGATTAGCCTACTATTTATTCAATAAATAATAGAGTTCGTTCCATTTCAGTTGATCCTCAAGTTTGGCTACGGTCGTGTTCTCATCGATCAACACATATTCCAGTCCTGCGATGCGCGCAAAATCTTCCAGATATTCCGGCGTTAAATTCAAGCTATAGGCTGTATGGTGTGCCCCGCCAGCCACAATCCAGGCACTGCATCCGGTCTTCATGTCCGGCAACGGCTTCCACAGGACACGCGCAACAGGAAGTTTGGGCAAATCTTCTTTTACCTCGACACCCTGCACTTTATTAACAATCAAACGGAAGCGAGTGCCCATATCGACCAACGATGCATTCAGGGCATCACCACTCTGTCCATTAAAAACCAGACGGGCAGGATCTGCTTTGCCTCCGATACCCAAGGGGTGCACTTCTATACGTGGCCTTCCAGCGGCCAATGCCGGATCGACTTCCAGCATATGGGATCCCAACACCATGGAATTCTGCGGATCAAAATGGTAGGTATAATCTTCCATAAATGCGGTTGTTCCCGGCAGACCAGCGCCCATCACCTTACAAGCGCGCACCAAGGCTGGTGTTTTCCAGTCGCCCTCGCCTGCAAAACCATAACCTTCCGCCATAAGGCGCTGTACAGCCAATCCAGGCAGCTGCACCATTCCATGGAGGTCTTCGAATGTGTCGGTGAAGCCTTTGAAATTTCCCTGACGCAAAAACTTACGCAAACCAATTTCTATCTTTGCAGCTTCAATCAGGTTACTGCGAAACTCGCCGCCAGCTTTGACATTATCCGCCAGCTCATAATTAGCTTCATATTCATCCAGCAGGGTCTGAATTTCTTGATCCGTACTGGCATTGATAATCTGTACCAGGTCGCCAATGGCATAGGTATTTACCGAAAATCCAAACTGTGATTCCGCTTCCACTTTATCACCGTCCGTAACAGCTACATAACGCATATTATCCCCAAATCTCGCAAATTTAGCTCCTTGCCAGTCGTGCCAACCTGCCGCCGCGCGCGCCCAGACCTGAATCCGTTGCAGCACCTCTTCATCCCTCCAGTGGCCGGTGACAACCTTACGTCCAATCTTGAGTCTACTAACAATATGTCCAAACTCCCGATCACCGTGAGCGCTTTGATTAAGATTCATGAAGTCCATATCAATGCTACTCCAGGGGATGTCCTGATTATATTGGGTGTGCAAGTGCAACAATGGCTTCTGTAACGCTTTCAAGCCTCTGATCCACATTTTTGCAGGCGAAAAGGTATGCATCCAGGTAATGACTCCGATACAGTTTTTCTCTTCATTGGCAGCAGTTAATGTAGCGTATATTTCGTCCGTATTCTTTACAATGGGTTTGTACTTGACAGACACCGGAATGGCAGCATGCTTATGCAGATATTCGGCGATTTCCGCTGCGTGTACAGCGACCTGGCGTAAGGTTTCTTCACCATATAAGTCCTGGCTTCCAACAACAAACCAGACCTCTAGTTCTTTTAAATTGATATACATTTTTAAATTTTAGATTAGCTATAAATTTCTCAATACAGTGGACTATTGTCCATAATAAGCATTTTTACCGTGCTTTCTTTCATAATGTTTTTTGACCAGTGCAGGTTTAAGCCGCGGAGCACTCGGGTTGATCTGCTCGGTCAGCAACGCCATTTTGGCAACCTGCTCCAATACGGCGCTATTGTAGACAGACTTCATCCCGTCTTTGCCCCAGGCAAAAGGAGCATGATTTCCCACGAGAATCATTTCCACTTCCCGATAGTCCAATTGCTGTTCAGCAAAGTGATTAATAATCTGAAAACCCGTCTCGTATTCGTAATTGCCAGCGATCATGTCATCGCTCATTGGAGCAGCACAGGGAATATCCACCGTCAGATGATCTGCATGTGTTGTACCAAAAATGGGAATATCGCGCTGGCTTTGCGCCCAGGCCGTGGCGTACGTTGAATGCGTATGGGTAATACCGCCAATTTCTTCCCAATGTTTATACAAGACTGCATGTGTCTTGGTATCCGATGAGGGCCGGAGGTCTCCTTCGATGACATTGCCATCAAAGTCAACAACGACCATCTGTTCGGGAGATAGCTTCTCATAGGGCACACCACTTGGTTTAATCGCAAAAACCTGTTTACTGCGGTCCGCGACGCTCACATTTCCGAAGGTGAAAAGTACCAGTCCAAGCTTGGGCAACTCCATGTTGCAGTGGTAAGCTTCTTCTTTGATCGAATTATACATAGTCAGAATTTTTCTTAGATTAAATAGTATCGGCCACTGCAGTTGCAGTTTTACTCTCCACAAAACCACCTAATGCTTTATAACGCTCATAACGTGCAGCATAGATAGGCACCCATTGCGCTTCAGGAACATAGGTACGTTCGAAGCCCTGGCCCATGGCTTGCATGGCATCCTCCACCCTATTGTACAATCCTGCAGCGGTGGCTGCGAACATAGCCGCACCGATTGCACATGTCTGCTCGCTTTTATGAATCTTAATCGGCATATTCATCACATTTGCCATCATCTGCATGATGAAAGGTGATTTCTTAGCGACTCCCCCCAGTCCTATCAGTCCCCTGACCGGGATTCCCTGCTCCACAAAACGGTCTACAATGGCCTTTGCTCCAAAACAGGTGGCTTCGACAATCGCCCTAAATATACGGGGAGCGTCAGTGCCCAGATGCAATCCGGTAATCGCCCCCTTCAACGACTGATCCGCATCGGGCGTCCGCCGGCCATTAAACCAGTCCATCGCTAGCTCCGAAGATTGGTTTACCGAAAGCCCGGCCGCCTTTTCGCTCAGCCGAATCAGCAACTGCTCCTCGAGCCCCTGAATCATCTGATCCCGTTGCTCCTCAGGAATCCCATTCATTTCTGGGATTAGCTCTTTTGCTGGCCACAAGAGTACCTGCTTAAACCAAGCATAAGCGTCACCAAAAGCCGATTGTCCCGCTTCCATTCCGATCATTCCGGGGATAATAGAACCATCCACCTGGCCACATATGCCTTTCACCAGAATGTCCTGCACATCTTCTTTTGGAGCCACCAACATATCGCAGGTTGAAGTACCCATCACCTTGCTGAGATAATAAGGTTCAATCTGTCCACCTACAGCGCCCATGTGACAGTCGAAAGCACCGATGCCTACCACCACGGAAGTAGAGAGTCCTAAACGTAAGGCCCATTCTGGACAAAGGTTGCCGGCGGACTGATCCGCCGTGTAAGTTTCCGAAAACAAGCGATCTACAAGCCCGTCCAGCACGGGATCAATTCCTGAAAAGAATGCATTCGGAGGCAAACCGCCAAACTCAGCTGCCCAAAGAGACTTGTGTCCTGCCGAACAGACTCCTCTTTTGATTGCTGCAGCATCGGTACCACCAGTCAGTAGAAAGGGGATGTAATCGCAATGTTCAACCCAGCTAAAGGTCGCCTGACGCACCTGCTCATCCACCCTAAAAATATGAAGCAATTTAGCCCAGAACCATTCCGAGGAGTAAATCCCCCCCACATACTTCAAGTAATCCACATCGCTATTTTCATTATTTAGATTAATTTCACGCGCTTCCTCAACGGCAGTATGGTCTTTCCATAATACGAACATCGCATTCGGATTGTCCTTAAACTCGTCCAATAAAGCCAATGGAACACCTTGCTCATTCACAGCGACAGGTGTTGATCCGGTCGTGTCAATAGAAATCGCTTTTACGGCTTGTCCAATAGCAGGCACGCCGGATTTCTGCAGGCAATCCTTTATCGTCGCTTCCAAGCCTTCGATGTAATCAAGCGGATGCTGTCTAAACTGACTAGTGGTCGCATCACAGAACAGGCCTTTTTTCCAACGTGGATAATAAAATACGGAAGACGAAATTTCCGCCCCATTGCCTGCATCGACCAATACAGAACGGACAGAATCGCTGCCGTAATCCACCCCGATGACATAAGATTTATTCATTTTAGCTGAATTTGGTTTATAACAATAATCTAACTGGTGCATAGCACCTTATTCACGAATCCCCTACATTAAATAAGGACTTATTAAATAATTAGTGTCAAATAAACATTTATTTTTTTAAAAATGAAAGAAAATTTTCATTTTTAAAAAATTGAACTAACTTCATCCCGTCAAATGATGGAGAGCTCAAGTCGTATCCAGACATCGTTTTAAACTTTTTTTGCTTTATACTGACCAATATTACATTTATTCAAGCGGCTTACTTTTTGAGTTTTACAACGACGGATGGATTGAGATCAAAAAAATTAGATAAATAACAATAAACAATGGAACATTACAAGAAAGATTCAGGGATCCTACTCGCGATTGACTGTATCATATTTGGTTTTAATGGAGAGTCGCTGGAAATTTTATTGATTAAGCGGGATTTCGAACCTGAAAGGAATAAATGGAGTTTAATGGGCGGCTTTGTTCAGCCGAACGAAAGTCCCGAGGAGGCGGCCAGCCGTATATTGAAACAATTGACCGGGTTAGAAAATGTATATATGGAGCAATGCAGTGTTTTTGGTGACCCAAAAAGAGAACCAAACCATCGTGTAGTCAGCATATGCTATTTTGCTCTGATTGATACGCAACAGTACAAACATATTTTGAGCGACGATTACGAAGCGAAATGGTTTCCTTTGCAAAAATATCCCGCACTTATTTTTGACCATGATCAAATGATCAGCGCCGCACAACATCGACTCCGCATGAAAGCTGCCCTATACCCGATTTTATTTGAACTTTTGCCTGAAAAGTTTACCATTCCGCAAATTGCCGCGCTATACGAAGGGGTTTACAATATCGAGCTGGACAAACGCAACTTTAGCCGTAAATTACTTTCATCTGGCCTACTGATCAAACTGAAAGAAAAGGACAAAGAAAACTCGAAAAAAGGAGCGTATTATTTTAAATTGGACACTGCCGTATATAAGGAAAAAATCATGTCTTTTTTACGTTATCTTCCCAGCTGGTCCATGGATCGATAAACGTATTTTTAAATAAAAATAAAAACCGAAAAGAATATATTTCACTTTGAATTTTCATTTTTTCAATAATTCCTTATATTTATCACAAGCATATGCTAGCTTTGCAGCTGGTTTGAACTGATTAAACTTATTTTTACAAAATAGACAATATGAGCAAATTGAAATTCGCATTTATATTCTTAATGGTTTTAGTTATTTCATCGTACTCGTTATTACAGGCCCAAACACCTGCTGCGACGCCAGTGACAGGAGCCGCACAGCCGAATAATGCCTATAAGTACAGCCCAGATGGACTAAGAAAAGGAAGCTTGGCCAACCAATTTGATCACTTGAACTATATCTCTAAAAACAATTATGACTTCAAAATGGTTCGGAAGACCAACCTCGATATTATCCGAAAGAATGTTATTGACACGGTAAGTAAATTGCATAAAGAGATCAACACCTTAAAGTCAACATCGAGTAATTACACAGCAAACACCAAAAATCTTCAGGATTCTATCCAAACATTAAAGGACCAGCTGGCACAGGAAAAAGAAAAAACCGACAGCTTCTCCTTCATGGGAATCAATACCTCCAAAGGCTTATATAGCACTGTGGTCTGGACCATAATAGCAGTGTTGGCTACCGCTACCTTTATTTTTTTATTCTCCTATAGAAAAGCGAAGGTGGATACTGTAGAATTTCAGAAAACTGCCGAACAGTCTCAGGAGGAGTTCGCAGCGTTCCGTAAAAAAGCCATGGAAAAAGAGCAGTTACTTAAACGGCAGCTGCAAGATGAATTAAATAAAAAAATATAGCTGCAAGCTAAGTATAGGATACAAGACATAAATCGACCTGAAGCGGATGCCAGATGGCTGTCTTCAGGTCGATTGCATTTTTGGGAATGTCCAAGGCTCCAACATGTGCAAACAGACAGCATACATCTTGGGCCTCAAAAAAAATATAGCCGGTATCCGGCGCAAAACGTAGCACGGGCAAAACGTGCAGAAATACAACAGATAACATTTTGACCTACATTAATAAAAATGTAATTTAATTGCAAATTGTATTTGTTTTTAAAAACGAATAACCTTATTTTTGCTGACCAAAAAAGAGGCCGTTTGCGTCTCCTATATAAAATTGATTAATAAATATTTAGTCCCTATAATATGCCCAAGATTGGTAAAATAGCGCAGATTATCGGCCCAGTTGTTGACGTCAACTTCGCCGACAGTGAAAATCTACCTAAAATTTACGATGCATTGTACATTCAAAAAGAAAATGGACAGCGTATCGTATTGGAAGTTCAACAACACTTAGGTCAGGACCGTGTACGTACAATCGCCATGGACGCAACTGAAGGTTTGGTTCGCGGAATGGAAGTTGTCGATACGGGTGCTCCTATCAAAATGCCTGTTGGTGAAGAAATCAAAGGTCGTGTATTCAACGTAGTTGGTGATGCCATTGATGGGATCCAAAATTTGAATAAAGAGAATGGTCGTCCTATCCACAACGTTCCTCCTAAATTCGAAGACTTATCAACTGAATCCGAAGTACTTTTTACCGGGATCAAAGTTATTGACCTCTTAGAACCATATGCTAAAGGTGGTAAAATTGGTTTGTTCGGTGGTGCCGGTGTAGGTAAAACGGTATTAATCCAGGAGCTGATCAACAATATTGCAAAAGGTCACGGTGGTCTTTCTGTATTTGCCGGTGTGGGCGAGCGTACACGTGAGGGTAATGATTTGTTGCGTGAGATGTTGGAGTCAGGTATCATCAAATATGGTGAACATTTTATGGAAGGCATGGAAAAAGGCGAATGGCCTTTGGAAACTGTTGACCATGAATTGATGAAAGACTCTAAATGTACTTTCGTTTTTGGACAGATGAATGAGCCTCCTGGTGCCCGTGCACGTGTTGCATTATCAGGTCTGACAGTGGCAGAGTACTTCCGTGATGGCGAAGGCGAAGGCCAGGGTCGTGACGTGCTCTTCTTTATCGATAACATTTTCCGTTTTACACAAGCAGGTTCTGAAGTATCCGCGCTATTGGGCCGTATGCCTTCGGCAGTAGGTTACCAACCAACCTTGGCCACAGAAATGGGTTTAATGCAAGAGCGCATCACCTCCACTAAAAATGGATCTATCACATCAGTACAAGCAGTATATGTACCTGCCGATGACTTAACTGACCCTGCTCCAGCAACAACTTTTGCTCACTTGGACGCAACGACAGTATTGTCCCGGAAAATTGCTGAGTTAGGTATCTATCCAGCAGTGGATCCTTTGGATTCTACATCCCGCATCCTTTCTCCTGCTGTTTTAGGCGCAGAACATTATAATACTGCACAACGCGTTAAAGAAATTCTTCAACGCTACAAAGAATTGCAGGATATCATCGCCATCTTAGGTATGGATGAGTTATCAGAAGAAGACAAATTAACCGTACACCGCGCTCGTCGTGTGCAACGTTTCTTATCGCAACCTTTCCACGTAGCTGAACAATTCACTGGTTTAAAGGGTGTATTGGTAGACATCAAAGATACCATCAAAGGCTTCAATATGATTATTGATGGTGAAGTTGATGAATATCCTGAAGCTGCCTTCAACTTGGTAGGTAGTATCGAGGATGCTATCGAAAAAGGTAAAAAATTATTAGCGGAAGCGGTTTAATTTAGATATAGACATTAGATATGAGATAATAGACTTTCGATTATCTCATATCTATTTGAAAACCTAAAGTTCTCAAATCTCATATCTCAAATCTTATATCTAAGCATAATGAAATTAACAATTATCACTCCAGACAAATTAGTATACGAAGGCGAAGTAACATCCGTTACCGTACCTGGCTCTGCAGGCTCTTTTCAGATCCTGAAGGACCACGCTGCCATTGTGTCTACTTTGGAAGATGGAAAGGTAATTATTCAACAAGGTAAAGGTGGACAAGAAGTCTTCATTAAGGGTGGTGTTGTGGAAGCAAAAGACAATGTCATTACCGTGCTTGCTGAAGGAATTATCGGAGATTAAATCAATCGATTTTATACACATTGAAAAGCTTCCGGTAGAAATATCGGAAGCTTTTTTTTTAAAGTTTTTTTGACAATTCCTTCATTTTAGGAAGAATTTTCACGTTTGTAACAAAAAATAATTTTTTGACAGTGTAGACCAATTTTAAATATGGTATACGACTAACAAAATTTAAATCCATAATGATACAATAAATCAATCTTAAAACACAAAAAACTTAATAAATATAAAATTTTATTCTAAATACAAAATTCGCACTTTGCCTATTGCCAATTATTGTAATTCCTGCTACCTTGAGGAAATGAAAATCCGGACTCTATGCGAAAGCCTGAGACTGTATGATTTACCGCCAAAAACCGGAACTAAGGGAAATATTTAACAAGGTAAATTTTAGGGTTATGAAATACTACGACAAGAACACATTGATTTATTTAAATGGAGCTTTCGTGAAAGCTTCTGAAGCTGCATTGGATCCCTTCGCTCAATCGCTTCATTATGGCTATGCCGTATTCGATGGTCTACGTGCGTACAATACCCATAATGGTCCTCGTATCTTTAAAGCCGACCAGCATTTTGACCGGTTGAAAAAATCATGCGAAGCAGTCAACATCCCCTACACATGGAGCAACCGCGAACTCATAGAAAAGTGCTATGAGCTGTTGGCGGTCAACAACCTAAGGGAGGCCTATATCCGTCCCTTGGTGCTGACTGGGTCTAATATGCATCTGACCTCCTCCTCCGAAGCTGATATTATGATTGCCGCTTGGGAATGGGGACCTTATCTTGGTCAGAATCTCCTCCGCGTTTGTATCACGGACATCAAAAGACCTAATCCGAAGTCTTTTAGAACAGACTCCAAGATTTCAGGTCAATACGTGAACTCCATCCTCGCAACTACGGAAGCGATCAACAAGGGATATGACGAAGCCCTGATGCTCGATCACGAAGGATATGTGGCCCAGGCTTCCAGCGAAAACATTTTTATTGAAAAGGATTTCAAAATCTACACTCCCCCTGTGAAAAACATCTTTCCGGGTATTACCCGGCAGACTGTTAAAAACATCTGCAAAAAGCTGAACTTCGAAGTCATTGAGAAACAGCTCACAGTGGAGGATATATACCGCGCCGACAGCGCCTTCTTATGTGGCACTGCAGCCGAAATTATTGGGATCAAACAAGTGGACGATGTCACCTATACAGAAGCGTGGGAACACAGCATAGGAGCATCCATCCAAAGAAGATATAAAAATTTAGTATTAGAGAACGAAAATTATGAAGTCATCATCTAACGGCGAAAATGCAATGAATAAATACAGCCGTACATTTACACAAGACGAAACGCAACCTGCTGCTAAAGCGATGCTTTACGGAATCGGTCTTACAGATGCCGATATGAACAAGGCGCAGGTGGGTATTGCCAGCATGGGATATGATGGTAATACGTGTAATATGCACTTAAATGATTTGGCCCAAATCGTCAAAAAAGGCGTCTGGGACAATGACTTGGTAGGCTTGACCTTCGGTACGATCGGTGTCAGCGATGGCATGAGCAATGGTACGGATGGCATGCGTTATTCATTGGTTAGCCGTGACGTGATTGCCGACAGTATCGAAACGATCTGTGGCGGTCAATACTATGACGGACTGATCTCTATACCCGGCTGTGATAAAAATATGCCCGGTGCGATTATGGCCATGGCTCGCTTGGACCGTCCCTCGCTGATGGTATACGGTGGCACCATCGCTCCCGGTCATTATAAAGGCCAGGAACTGAATATTGTGTCCGCTTTTGAAGCCTTGGGTCAGCGCATTTGTGGTAACCTCTCGGATGAAGATTATGAAGGGATCATCAAACACACTTGCCCCGGTGCAGGCGCCTGTGGCGGGATGTATACCGCCAATACAATGGCCTCTGCAATCGAAGCGCTAGGCATGAGCTTACCATACTCCTCCTCAAATCCTGCGATATCCGAAGCGAAGAAGAAGGAATGCCTGGAAGCAGGAAAATATATCCGTATCCTGTTGGAAAAAGATATCAAGCCATCTGATATCATGACTCGCAAAGCATTTGAAAATGCCTTGCGCACCATTGTGATCTTAGGCGGCAGTACAAATGCTGTTCTCCATTTCATTGCCATCGGTAAAGCGGTAGGCGTTGACATCACACAAGATGATTTTCAGCGGATGAGCGATGAGACACCGGTTCTAGCAGACTTTAAGCCTTCAGGCAAATATCTGATGCAGGACTTACAGCAGTATGGTGGTACACCGGCTGTTATGAAATATCTTCTGGACGAAGGTCTGCTTCATGGAGACTGTCTCACCGTAACCGGTAAAACCATCGCAGAGAACTTAGCTGACGTGAAGTCCATTATGGAGTATGACCAGCCGATTATCCAGCCGTTGAGCAATCCAATCAAGGCCACAGGCCACTTGCAGATCCTTTATGGAAATCTAGCAGAAAAAGGTTCAGTAGCCAAGATCTCAGGCAAAGAAGGTGAAAAGTTCACTGGACCTGCCCGGGTATTTGACGGGGAGCACGATCTGGTTGCCGGTATCGAATCTGGCCGGATCAAGCCTGGAGATGTCGTCGTGATCAAAAATGAAGGTCCAGTGGGGGCCCCCGGCATGCCGGAAATGCTTAAACCCACCTCATTGATCATTGGTGCCGGCCTAGGCAAATCTGTTGCCTTGATTACAGATGGCCGCTTCTCCGGTGGAACACACGGCTTTGTTGTCGGTCATATCACTCCTGAGTCGTATAAAGGTGGGTTAATCGGCATGGTAAAAGACGACGATATCATCGAGATCGACGCCGTCAATAATACTATTAATGTACAACTTTCCGACGAGGAAATCGCACAGCGCCGCGCAGCCTGGGTACAGCCGCCGCTGAAAGTGAGCAAAGGTGTATTGTACAAATATGCCAAAACCGTGGCTGATGCCTCAGAAGGCTGTGTAACGGATTTGTAGAAGTTAAAAGTCAAAATTAAAAAGTTAAAAGTGGGAGACACTTAGTGAGCCACAGGCCTGAAGAGTTCAATCTCAAATCTAATGTCTCTCATCTAAAATCTAATATCTCAATACTAATCAATATGAGTACACTGGAAATAACAGAAAATAAGGCTGCAACCAAGCAGAAAGCGCCCGCCCAAATTTCGGGATCGAAAGCTGTACTGGAAGCCTTATTGAGCGAAGGAGTTGATACCGTATTTGGCTATCCTGGTGGTGCAATCATGCCTATCTATGATGCCCTCTATGATTATACGGATCGTTTGAAGCATATTTTGGTGCGCCATGAGCAAGGAGGAATCCATGCGGCCCAAGGTTATGCAAGAACTTCTGGTCGTACAGGTGTCGTCTTTGCGACGAGTGGCCCAGGAGCAACCAACCTAGTTACTGGTCTGGCGGATGCCATGATCGACAGTAACCCTATCGTCTGTATTACAGGTCAGGTCTTTGCTTCCCTATTAGGCACTGATGCATTTCAGGAAACTGATGTAATCAATATCACCGCACCAGTCACCAAATGGAACTATCAAGTCACGGATGCAACTGAAATTCCAGCAGCACTCGCCAAAGCATTCTATATTGCCAGCACTGGCCGTCCTGGTCCGGTACTGATCGACATTACGAAGAATGCGCAACTGCAGTTATTTGATTATTTCGGTTATGAAAAGTGCAACCATGTACGTAGCTATAGACCCGCGCCGCAGGTTCGCAAGGAATACGTCGAACAAGCAGCTGCACTAATCAATAGTGCTCAAAAACCATTTGTGCTTTTCGGACAAGGAGTGATCTTAGGGAAGGCCGAAGAAGAATTCAAAGCTTTTATTGAGAAAACCGGAATTCCATCTGCAGCCACAGTGATGGGGCTGAGTGCACTTCCTTCCGATCATAAGCTGCATGTGGGCATGCTCGGTATGCATGGCAACTACGCACCCAATGTCATGACCAATGAGTGCGACGTCTTGATTGCTGTGGGCATGCGCTTCGATGACCGCGTAACAGGCCGGCTCGACAAATATGCAAAGCAGGCTAAAGTCATTCATCTGGACATCGATCCTGCTGAGATCGACAAAAATGTGCAGACGACAGTACCAGTATGGGGCGACTGTAAAGAGTCTCTTCCGATGCTGACCGAGTTGGTGAATGCTGCGGACCATTCGGAATGGTTAGCACAATTCCGTGAACTTGAAAAGGAAGAAATCAAAGAAGTCATCCAAAATGAACTTCATCCACAAACGGATATCATGACCATGGGCGAAGTCATCAATGTGCTGAATGAACTGACAGGCGGCGACGCAATCATTACCACTGATGTCGGCCAGCACCAGATGGTATCCTGCCGTTATGCCAAGTTCAACAATAGCAAATCAAATGTAACTTCGGGCGGTCTGGGCACAATGGGCTTTGGTCTTCCGGCGGCAATCGGCGCCTGGTATGGTACTCCGGACAAGACAGTAGTTGCAATCATCGGCGATGGTGGCATACAGATGACGATCCAGGAACTCGGCACGATCATGCAGTTTGGCGCAAAGGTCAAAATTCTGATCCTGAACAACGAGTTTTTAGGCATGGTACGCCAATGGCAGCAATTGTTCCATGACAAACGTTACTCTTTCGTAAATATCACCAGTCCCGATTTCGTTGCCGTGGCAAAAGGCTATTATATCGAAGGCCAGCGTATTGCTGAACGGAAGGATCTGCGCAACGCATTACAGACCATGCTTGATCACGATGGCGCATACCTGCTGGAGGTAATGGTAGGAAAGGAAAACAATGTATTTCCGATGGTTGCACAAGGCACATCCGTATCTGAAATCCGTCTGAAATAAGGTTAATTTTAATTGCAATGGAAAAACAAGAATATACCATCACCCTATATACAGAGAATTCTATCGGCCTGATCGGCAGGATCTCGACAATTTTTTCAAGAAGAAAAATCAATATCGAGAGCTTAAATACCTCTCCGTCGGAAGTGGAGGGCATACATCGCTTTACTATCGTCATCACCGAAACCGAAGATGTGTTGCGGAAGCTTTGCCGTCAGCTGGAAAAGCAGATTGATATCCTCAAAGCGTACTACAATACGAATGACGAGGTGATCTGGCAAGAGCAGGCCTTATACAAAGTTCCTGCCGACGTTGTCAACGAAAAGGTATATGTGGAACGCTTACTGCGCCAATATGGCGCCAATGTCGTGGTCATCCGTAACGATTATATCGTTTTCGAAACAGCAGGTCACCGTGAAGAAATCGACAAATTAACCGAAGAGCTGACGAAATATGGACTAATCGAATTTGTGCGTGGTGCCCGCATTGCTATTATTAAAGACAGCGCAGGCTTTCACTCCAAACTTGTTCAGTTCGAAGCGCAGGAACCTTCACAGGAAATTGTTGAAAATGAATACCTGGACAAACGCGATGATGTATTTACCATGTAAGTAATCCTAGAATATGCAAGAAACATTCAAATTTATATTGCAGGCACGTCAGAAATTCATTGAATTGGTTGACAGCCTTTCCTTAGAGCAGCTCAATCAAGTTCCGGCAGGCTTTAATAACAATATTATATGGAACTTTGGACACATCGTCGTCAGCACACAGACCTTGGTGTATGTGCGCACAGGAATCAAGGCAGATACTGCTTGGGTAAGATACAACGAAGATTATAAAAAAGACACCAAGCCAGCACGTTTTGTTGAACAAGCTGAAATCGACGAGCTAAAAGCAATCGCTATCCAAAGTATCGAACAGATTGCCAGCGACTATGCCAAGGGTCTTTTTAAGGAAACTACCTCTTTTTCCACGGCAACTTATGGTTATCCAATGGATACGATCGAGGAAGTGATCGCCCTGACATCAGGACATGACAATGTCCATTATGGCTATGCTTTGGCCCAACGCAGACTAGTACAATCATTAAAATAAATAATCAACAACCAATAACAGAAAGAAAGTAAAACAATGGCAAATTATTTCAACACCTTACCGCTAAGAGAGCAGCTAGAACAATTAAGCCACGCCGAATTCATGGACAATACCGAATTCAGTGATGGAGTAAATGCTTTAAAAGGTAAAAAAATCGTGATCGTAGGATGTGGCGCCCAAGGCTTGAACCAAGGTTTAAACCTTAGAGACAGCGGATTGGACGTGTCTTACGCATTGCGTAAAGAAGCTATTGAACAAAAGAGAGATTCTTGGAAAAATGCTACGGAAAACAATTTCAAGGTAGGCACTTATGAGGAACTGATCCCAACAGCGGATTTGGTCATCAACTTGACTCCAGATAAACAACATACCTCCGTGATCAACGCCGTTATGCCTTTGATGAAAGAAGGTGCGACATTATCCTATTCCCACGGTTTCAACATCGTAGAAGAAGGCATGCAGATCCGGAAAGACATCACCGTTATCATGGTTGCTCCAAAATGTCCGGGATCGGAGGTACGTGCCGAATACCTTCGCGGTTTTGGGGTACCGACCTTGATCGCTGTTCACCCCGAAAACGACCCTCAAGGAAAAGGCTGGGCAGAAGCAAAAGCGTATTGCGTCGGCACTGGTGGTCATAGAGCCGGTGTGTTGAAATCGTCATTCGTAGCCGAGGTAAAATCGGATCTAATGGGCGAGCAAACCATTTTATGTGGTTTATTGCAAACGGGATCAATCCTGTCTTTCGATAAAATGATCGAGAAAGGGATCGATGCTGGCTACGCGTCCAAGTTAGTACAATACGGCGTTGAGGTCATCACTGAGGCCTTAAAGCACGGCGGGGTAAGCGGAATGATGGACCGCCTGAGCAATCCGGCAAAGATCAAAGCTTTTGAAATCTCTGAAGAACTGAAAGATATCATGCGTCCATTGTTCAGAAAACACCAAGATGACATTATGTCCGGTGAATTTAGCAAAACGATGATGGAAGACTGGGCAAATGGTGACGCCAACTTATTGAAATGGAGAGCCGAAACAGGCGAGACAGCGTTTGAAAAGACTCCTGCAGGAGATGTTAAGATCAACGAGCAAGAGTACTTTGACAACTACACATTGATGGTTGCTTTTATCCGTGCGGGTGTTGAACTGGCTTTTGAGACGATGGTAGAAGCAGGTATTAAGCCTGAATCAGCCTATTACGAATCCTTACACGAGACTCCATTGATCGCTAATACGATAGCGCGTAAAAAATTATTCGAAATGAACCGCGTTATCTCCGATACGGCAGAATATGGCTGTTACTTGTTTGATCAAGCATGTAAACCGTTATTGGCAGATTTCATGAAGACTGTAGATACCGATCTTGTTGGTAAAAACTTCAATGAAGGTAAAGATGCTGCAGTCGACAATGCTCAATTGGTCGCCATCAACGAAATCCTTCGCGAACACCCTGTGGAAATCGTTGGACGCAAATTGCGTAAAGCAATGACTGCGATGAAAGCTATCAAAACTGTTTAAAATTTCGTAAATTAGACGATCCAAACCAAGGTGATATTGAGACATTTGCAATATCGCCTTGGTCAATATGAAAATAACATAAGAGAGAATAAAAAATGTCAAAAACATTAGTAGAAAAGATTTGGGATGCTCACGTCGTCAAACGTGAAGAAGGGTTTCCGGATATTTTATATATCGATACCCATTTAATTCATGAGGTTACTTCTCCTCAGGCTTTTGATGGCTTACGCAAAAGAGGAATTCCAGTCTTTCGTCCAAAGCAAACGGTAGCTACTGCCGACCATAACGTACCCACACTCAACCAGCATTTACCGATCAAAGAAGAGCTTTCTCGGTATCAGGTGGATATGCTGACCAAAAACTGCGCTGAATTTGGTATTGAGCTGTATGGTCTGGGGCACCCTTACCAGGGAATTGTACACGTCATTGGTCCCGAGCTTGGTATTACCCTGCCCGGCAAAACGATGGTATGCGGAGATAGCCATACCTCCACACACGGTGCTTTTGGAGCTATTGCTTTTGGTATCGGCACCTCTCAGGTCGAACAGGTCTTTGCGACGCAATGTTTGTTGCAGTCAAAGCCAAAAACCATGAAAATCGAAGTCAATGGCACCCTACAAAAAGGCGTAGGCGCAAAAGATATTATCCTTTATATCATCTCCAAAATCTCAGCAGCCGGTGGTACAGGATATTTTATCGAATATGCGGGTTCGGCAATACGTTCCCTAAGTATGGAAGCGCGTATGACCATCTGCAACATGAGTATCGAAATGGGCGCGCGTGGCGGACTTATCGCCCCCGACCAAACCACTTTTGATTATGTGAAAGGACGCGAATTTGCCCCTAAAGGTGACGAATGGGACAAAGCCCTAGCGTACTGGAAAACATTGTACTCAGACGAAGATGCGATCTTTGATAAAGTATTGACTTTCGATGCCGCTGATATCGCTCCAATGATTACATATGGTACCAATCCGGGAATGGGAATGGGAATCACCGAAACTATCCCGGCGACAAATGCACAGCCAGAGTCCGAAAGACCTTCTTATCAGAAGGCGCTGGACTATATGGGCTTTAAAGATAACACCCCGGTGATTGGCAACCGCGTCGATTATGTATTTATCGGCAGCTGTACCAATTCGCGTATTGAAGACCTCCGTGAAGTCGCTTCATTTGTAAAAGGCAAACAAAAGGCGGAAGACGTTGAGGTCTGGATTGTTCCCGGATCCAAACAGGTCGAAAAACAAGCAAAAGAAGAAGGCTTGGATAAAATATTCGAAGAAGCCGGATTCCAGCTCCGTGAACCGGGATGTTCGGCATGCCTGGGTATGAACGAGGATAAAATTCCGGCCGGTAAGTATTGCGTTTCCACTTCAAACAGAAACTTCGAAGGACGCCAGGGGCCGGATGCCCGCACCATGTTGGTATCGCCGTTGACCGCTGCAGCCGCAGCCGTGACTGGCAGAGTGACTGATGTTAGAGAGTTAATATAGTATTGAGATGAGCGAATTGAGCATTGAGACTTAGACTGTCCGGGCTTTCAGCTCATAACTAGCTCCATTTTTTAATTTTTAATTCTGCATTTTTATTTTTTTAACATGAAAAAATTTGAAACTTTAACATCACAGGTAGTACCATTACCGATTGAAAATATAGATACCGACCAGATCATACCGGCGCGGTTTTTAAAGGCCACGACCCGCGAAGGCTTTGGCGATAACCTGTTTCGTGATTGGCGCTTTGACAGCAATAATCAGCCCAAGCCTGATTTTGTCCTTAACAATCCCACCTATTCAGGCAAAATATTAGTTGCCGGCAAAAATTTCGGCTGCGGTTCCAGCCGTGAACATGCGGCATGGGCGATTCAGGACTACGGATTTGATGTTGTCATCAGCTCATTCTTTGCGGATATCTTTAAAGGCAATGCCCTCAACAACGGGGTACTACCTATTCAGGTACCGGATGAGTTTTTGGACAAGATCTTTGAGCTTGTACACCAAAACCCCAAAACTGAAGTCATCGTCGACCTTGAAAAACAAACGGTTATGCTAACCGAAACAGGCGATCAATTTGAATTTGAAATCAATCCTTACAAAAAATCATGTTTGATCAATGGCTACGATGACATCGATTTTATTCGTAATCAAAAAGATTTAATTGAATCATTTGAAGCAGCAAGACAATGGTAGATCCTGTCGTCCATATTGCCAATTTAACTATTCAGTACGGTAAAGATTGCGTACTGCAAGACTTAAATTGGCAAATTTTACCTGGTGAGCAATGGATTTTGGGTGGCCCCAGTGGCACCGGAAAGACTACGCTTGCAAAAGCGATCTCCGGACAGTTAAAATATGAGGGAACAATTACCTTCCATTGGGAACCGGCCAGCCCCCTTCCAGCCACTGTTCATTATGTGTCCAATTGGTTTCAATTTACCAACCTGGAGGGCGACCGCAACTTCTATTACCAGCAGCGCTACAACAAATTCGCAAAAAATGACACGTTAACCGTCTTTGCGGAATTAAAACATTTTGCCCAGCAACAACAGCTTGCCTTTGAAGATGTCGAACCCTATCTATCTATCTTTGGATTTGAAAATTTCAGAGACCAGCAGCTGATCGAACTATCGAGCGGCGAACACAAACGGTTGCAGCTAGTCAAAGCTTTATGGCTGCAGCCGCAGATACTTATTATTGATCAACCCTATACGGGCCTTGATGTACAGTCACGAAAAAATCTCAACCGGGTCTTCAACCAGCTTGCTGAAAAGGGCGTGTCCCTACTATTGATCAGCAACGATGACGAACAACCAGATTGTATCAACCGTTTTGCAGAAATTCAACAAGGTAAACTGGTAATCCGGAAGCATAACAGCGAAATTTCCAAAGGGCTAGCACGCCAACGCAAACAATTGCCTTATTTTCTGCAACAGCCACCCAAGGTATCCGCACAGGTAATGGTGAAAATGAATAAGATCAACGTATCCTATGGTGAAAAGGAGGTCTTAAAAAATATAGACTGGGAAGTCAAAGCAGGCGAAAAATGGTTGTTGCAAGGACATAATGGATCTGGCAAATCCACCTTACTCAGCCTCATCAATGCGGATCATCCACAGGCTTACGCCAATGATATCACCTTATTTGGCAAAAAGCGGGGATCAGGAGAAAGCATATGGGAAATCAAAGAACATCTGGGGATCATATCTCCTGAGCTACATTGGTATTATGACATGAATGCCAATGTGGGTCAGACTATTGCTTCGGGCTTCTTCGACTCGATGAGCCTTTACCAAAAACTGGGGTATGAGCAACAGCAAAAGCTTGAACAGGTACTTCATTTTTTTGACCTGAAAGAAGTAAAACATAAAACACTGGCTTCTCTGCCTTTAGGTCAACAACGACTGGCATTGCTCGCCCGCACCATTGTAAAGCATCCTGAATTGCTGATTCTGGACGAACCATGTCAGGGCCTGGACAAAGAACAGACCCAGTATTTCAACGATGTGATCGATGATCTCAGCAAAAATGGACAGACACTCATTTATGTCGGCCATTTTGAAAGCCAGCTCCCAACCTGTATAGACAATAGGCTGGTGCTGGAAAAAGGAGAAATCAAAACAGTAGGACCAGTTATCCACAAAAAAGAGATGTTATCAACATAAAAAATGTGGAAAACGACAATTAACAATACATAATAGACGACCGATATTAGATAGTAAATAAGAGATAAGCCTTAGGCCAACAAAACTTGAGCCTCACCAATAAGTAAAAATTAAAGATCAAGAAAGGGGCGACATGTGGAAAGCTATAAGGTCGTACAAGTAAAATCTCAATACGCATATCTAATGTCTCAATACTAAAAATACAATGAAGAAAGATATTTTAATCATACCTGGAGATGGCATCGGCCAAGAAGTAACCACATGGGGTAAAAAAGTTTTGGAGAAGATCGGCACAAATTACGGTCATGAATTCAGCTTTGACGAAGCCATCATGGGACATACCGCGATCGAAGCTACCGGCAATCCGCTTCCAGACGATACATTGGCAAAAGCAAAAGCTTCCGACGCAATTCTTTTTGGTGCCATTGGACATATCAAGTATGATAACGATCCTTCGGCAAAAGTGCGGCCTGAGCAGGGCTTGTTAAAAATCCGTAAAGAGCTGGGGCTCTATGCCAACCTTCGTCCGATCCTGTTATTCGATGAGCTGTTGGACGCCTCCAGTTTAAAACCGGAAATTCTTCAGGGTACTGATATTCTCTTTTTCCGTGAGCTGACCGGAGACGTATATTTTGGTGAAAAAAATCGCAATGCAGACAATACCTTCGCTTCTGATCTAATGAACTATCACCGTTATGAGGTAGAACGTATTGCGCGTAAAGCTTTTGAGGCTGCCCGTACACGCAGCAAGAAATTGTGTTCGGTGGACAAGGCCAACGTTTTGGAAACCTCACGGCTATGGCGCGAGGTCGTACAGGAAATAGCCAAAGAATATCCAGATGTAGAAACTGAACATATGTTTATCGATAATGCGGCCATGCAGCTGGTCAAAAATCCGAAAAAATTCGATGTAGTTCTAACCGCTAATCTTTTTGGTGATATTCTGACGGATGAGGCTTCTCAGATTGCCGGATCTATGGGGATGCTTGCTTCCGCATCTGTGGGAGATGGCACCGGTTTCTTCGAACCTATACATGGCTCAGCACACGATATCGCGGGTCAGAATAAGGCCAACCCGCTTGCCTCCATTCTATCCGCTGCGTTGATGCTGGATATCAGCTTTGGTCTTCAGGAAGAAGCAAAAGCCGTTACCAATGCTGTTGCTGCGACATTAAAAGCGGGATGGAGAACCGGGGATATCGCCAATGCGGGCACAGATGCAGCCAAAATACTCGGTACAGAAGAGATGGGTACAAAAGTATTGGAGTTTATCAAATAGTAATGAGATATGAGTTCGGAGCAATGTGTTTGAAAACAATAGATGAAGCATATTATGCAATCATTTTAAGTATTCAATTTCCAACGCTCTTTACTTCTTAATGTTGACTTTTAAATTGTAAATTATGTTACACGATCCTAATCATCTATACATTTTCGACACCACACTACGTGATGGCGAACAGGTACCCGGATGTCAATTAACTACTCCAGAGAAAATTGAGATCGCTAAAGACCTGGAAAAGCTCGGCGTTGATATCATCGAAGCAGGCTTTCCTGTTTCTAGTCCCGGAGACTTTCAATCTGTCGTTGAATTATCCAAGGCCGTGAACGATGTTATCATATGTGCACTGACGCGGGCCAACCAAAATGATATTGATGTAGCCGCCGAAGCATTGAAATATGCCAAACGCCCACGTATCCATACAGGCATTGGTTCTTCGGATATGCATATCAAATATAAATTCAACAGCACAAGGGAAGAAATTCTGGAGCGCGCTGTGGCGGCTGTGAAACATGCAAAATCTTATGTAGAAGATGTTGAATTCTACGCAGAGGATGCTGGCCGTGCGGACCTGGAGTTTTTGGCGAAAATGATCGAATCGGTCATTGCTGCTGGAGCTACGGTAGTAAATATACCGGATACAAATGGCTACTGCTTACCCGATCAATATGGGGCTAAGATCAAGTATCTCAAAGAAAATGTACGCAATATCGATCAGGCCATTATTTCGGCACACTGCCACAATGACTTGGGATTGGCGACTGCCAATTCTGTTGCCGCCATACAAAATGGAGCCCGCCAAGTGGAATGTACAATCAATGGTATTGGCGAACGCGCGGGCAACACTTCCCTGGAAGAGGTCGCGATGATCCTTAAGGTTCATAATCAATCGTTTGGAAGCTTAAGCTCCAATATCGACAGCCGTATGTTTACTTACATCTCACGAAAAGTAAGTGAGATGATGAACATGCCAGTGCAGCCTAATAAAGCGATTGTAGGCCGTAACGCCTTTGCACATAGTTCAGGCATCCATCAAGATGGCTTCCTCAAACACCGCGAGAATTACGAGATTATCCGGCCGGAAGACGTAGGTCTTGATGAAGCGGATATTATCTTAACGGCCCGTTCGGGACGACATGCACTCAAACATCACTTGGAACGCTTGGGTTTCCATCTGGAAAAAGACGATCTTGCCGCCTGCTATCAACGCTTCCTGGTTTTGGCCGATGAGAAGAAAAATATTTGCGATGACGACCTAAAAAGCCTCATCCAGTAAAAGATGTAAAAGAAGGAAGGCTGCTCATGCAGCCTTTTTTTATCAAATCGCAGACTTTAAAGAACACAGACTGCTGTGTGAGAAGCATATTGGCAGGCAATTTCATCAAAATCAGCTAAATTTACAACAGTATTCACACAGATTCCAGGTCTTATTTGGAAAAGCATCCGATCAGGATGTATCGTAGTACCTGAATGAAGTATATCAAAACAATGGATTTATCAACCCTAAACATCAACTCAGAGGCTACACTTGAACGTATCAAATCCGTAGTCAACCGTACTCCTTTGCAGTATAACCGACACCTGTCGGAAAAGTATGAGGCCGAAGTTTATCTCAAAAGAGAAGACCTACAGGTCGTACGCTCTTATAAATTGCGTGGCGCATATAACAAGATTATTTCGCTTTCGGCCGAAGAGCGGCAGCGTGGTGTAGTATGTGCAAGCGCCGGCAACCACGCCCAGGGAGTAGCGTTCTCCTGCAATAAACTGGATATCAAAGGCGTCATCTTCATGCCAGGCCCGACACCGCGTCAGAAAATTTCCCAGACAGAAATGTGGGGCAACGGAAATGTAGAAATTGTTTTGACCGGTGATACTTTTGACGACTGTCAGAAAGCAGCCCTGGCTTACACCGAACAATATGGCATGACCTTCATTCCTCCATTTGATGACCTTCAGGTACTGGAAGGCCAGGGAACAGTTGCGGTAGAAGCATTACAGGACCTACCTGATATGGATGCCATATTTATTCCCATCGGTGGCGGCGGATTAGCTGCTGGCACAAGCTATTACCTCAAAAGCAAGAACAAGGCTATCAAATGCTATGGTGTAGAACCCGAAGGTGCACCCTCCATGCAGGCAGCGTTGCAACATGGTGCTCCTACCGAATTGGAACATATCAACAAATTTGTGGATGGCGCAGCCGTCAAGAAAATAGGTGCCACCACATTCGCCATCGCCAGCCAGCTACTGGATGACACCCGCTCCATCCCAGAGGGTAAAATCTGTACCTGCATTCTGGATTTATACAATAAAGACGCCATCGTCGTCGAACCGGCAGGAGCACTGTCCGTGGCAGCATTGGAATTCCATAAAGAGGAAATCAAAGGCAAAAAGGTCGTTTGCATTATCTCAGGCGGTAACAATGATATCGACCGCATGAGCGAAATCAAGGAACTTTCATTGCTTTACGAAGGATATAAACATTATTTTATTGTACGCTTCCCACAACGTCCCGGAGCATTAAAGCTCTTCGTATCAGAAGTATTAGGCCCGAAAGATGATATTACACGATTTGAATTTATCAAAAAAACAGAGCGCGAACGCGGTCCAGCCTTAGTCGGTATCGAGCTCAATAAGCCGGAGGATTACGCAACACTGATCGCCCGTATGAAAGAGTATAAATTTGATGTCATCGAAATTAATAAGGACCAGACTTTATTTGAATACCTTGTTTAACAACAGAGCCAGGATGCAATACACTGCCCCAACAAATAGTGTAAGCTTTTTGGGGACAGCAGATTCTGGCTCTTTTTCTCAAAATCTTGTTTTGTCGATTCCTGCCCTCTTATTACAGGCTGTTTGCTTCGATGGCAGAGCATGAAAGGGCCTCCTGCCCATTCCATAACTGCCCAACTGAATTTTTCGAGTCCACTGCTTATATAGGACCAAATTAATATCGGAAGCATGCAGCGAATTGTCAAAAAACTAGTTCTTGCATTATTTAAATTTCTTATCTTTAAGTGTTTAATCAATATAAGCAAAGAAAATGAGAGTACTAATTTTAACGATCCTGACTTTAATCGGTCAGCTTACTTTTGCGCAGACAGACAAAAGCAAACGTCCAAGTCCACCAGCCAATACAAAGGTGACCACAACCGATGGGGTGACAATAGACATCAATTATAGCCGCCCTTCGCTCAAGGGTCGCCAGATAGGTGTTGATATTGCCCCTGTTGGCCAAGTGTGGCGTACCGGTGCCAACGAGGCTACCTCCATCCAATTTGACAAAGATGTGCTGGTCGAAGGACAAAAATTGCCTGCCGGAAAGTATGGCCTTTACAGCATTCCTGGAGAAAATGAGACCACTATTATCTTCAGTAAGGTGTGGGACCAGTGGGGTACAAAGTACGACGCTAAAGATGATGCCCTGCGCGTTACGGCGGTCAATGGAACCTCCAACGACAGTCAGGAACAATTCAAGATCAATGCCGCGCCCGACGGTACTGTATCATTGGAATGGGGGCAATATGTTGTCCCATTTAAGGTCAAAGCTGGTAATTAAAGATTACCGATGTACAAAAAAGGTCACGCAGGAATATTTCTGCGTGACCTCTTTTTTTAAAGGACCTGTTTTTTTATTGCCAGAACCAAGCTTCAGTCAATTTAAAACACGATTTAATTCTTTAAGTATTTTTCCAGAAACTGGTCCTGCTCCCAAAGGAGGTGGAAGATATTTTCTTTGGCTGCGTAGCCATGCGCCTCACGTGGCAAAATCACCATACGTACAGGCGCACCTAGATTTTTTAATGCCTGAAAATACCGTTCTGTCTGTAGTGTAAATGTTCCCGGGTTATTATCTGCTCCGCCATGGACGAGCAATAACGGCGTCTTCATGCGGTCCGCACTAACAAAAGGTGACATCGTCATATAAAGCTTGGGATCATCCCAAAAGTTGCGCTGTTCACTCTGAAAACCAAAAGGTGTCAACGTACGATTATATGCGCCCGACCGTGCGATTCCTGCCGCAAATAACTTTGAGTTGGACAGCAAGTGTGCCGTCATGAACGCCCCATAAGAATGGCCCCCCACAGCTACTTTTTTCCGGTCGATATATCCCAGCTTATCTACCGCATTGATCGCAGCTTCAGCATTGGCAACCAGTTGTTCGATAAACGTATCATTGGGTTCTTTTTTGCCCTCCCCTACAATTGGAAAGGCTGCATTATCCAATACAGCATAGCCTTTCGATACCCAGTATATAAAAGAGCCGTAGCTGGGGAATGTGAACTCCTTTGGATTGGCCGTGCTCTGGCCGGCGGTATTCTTGTCTTTGTATTCTCTAGGATATGCCCACATCAACAACGGCAATTTCTCTTTCTTATTGAAATCATATCCTGCCGGCAAGTATAAGGTCCCAGACAGCTCCACGCCATCATTGCGCTTATACGTTAAGATTTCTTTGTGTACCTTTTCAAGGGATTTAAAAGGGTTTTCAAGTGCTGTCAAAGCTGTCTGCTTACCTGATTTCATATTTTTCAGATAATAATTTGGATATACTGACGCCGACTGCAGGGAGATCAGTAGGTCCCCTTTCCGGGGATCCACAATCTGCGCAATTCGTTCCTGTAATTCAGACTCTGGTGCGGTATATATCCGCTTTTTCTTTAATGTACGCAGATCCAGCTCATCCACAAAAGGAAATTCACCTGCTTTGGTAAATCCATTTCCCACAAACAAAACTTTATCCTTATTCAGATACATGGTATATGTACCTAAAGTATTTTTTTCTTGGTATACATTTCCAGGGTCATTGTAGATATCCTGGCTATTGCGGTCGTGCAGCAATTTGGACTCCCCATTGGACGGATTCACCACAAAAGTCTTAACATTACGCGTATCATACCAATGCGAATAGACCAGGGCATAACGATCGTTTCCCCATACGACTCCAGCAAAGCGGTCCTGCGTTTTAAAAATCATTTTTGCCTGGCCCGTAAAAGGATATTCTAATGTATACAGGGCATCGCGAAAAGCTGCAGGCTGGTTTGCGTCCCCGCCATCCAAGGCCTCCACATAGGCTAGTGTGGCCGGTTGATCACTACGCCAGTGCAGCGATCGTCTGCCTGGGCGAGTTGAAGAAAATCCTTTAGGCATTACCTCTGTCAACGGCACTTCGTTAACCACTGCAATCTCTTTGCCGGAAAGATCATAGATGTGTGTCTGTTGTGGAAAACGTGAGGCTGGCACCACATAGGAATATGGCCGGGTGATACTAGTCACCATTATATATTTCCCGTTGGGCGAAAAAGAAATATCCGAATAAATCCCCTTGCCTTTAAACGGGCGAATAGTGCCGTCCAAATCTACAAACTGTAGGTCGGACTGCACCAGTGTTTCAAAATTATGCTCATCCTGAGGATTTTTCAATAGATCTTGATACGTTCTTAATTGCGATACCTTTCCGTCGCTGGTCGACACGACAGGCCCTGTAGGCAAATCTTTCGATGGGTCCAACACCACCCCTTTCTCCTTTGGAAGTACAGTAATGATCAGACGCTCAGAGTTGTTCAGCCATTGGAAAGGAGCATCCAAAGCAGCGTTCAAATGATAAGATGTCAATTGGCTAACTTTCCTGGTTGTTAGATCCAGCACAAACAACGCTGTCCCCGAATCATTTGTATTTGTAAAAGCCAGTCGTTTACTATCCGGAGAGAATACAAAATTCGCCAAAGCTACCTCCTTGGGCATTCCTTCAAATTCTGTATATTCAGCTTGCTGTCCGATCTTCTTTAATCCGATTTTATGATAGAAAATAGTAGAGCTCTCCATATTAGTTTTCGGATTAATCCGGAGTCCGGCAAGTTTCATCTCCTCCTGGCCTAGCTCTTCCAGGCTTTTATAGGTGGGACGATAAGTAAACAGCATCCAGTTTTTGTCGCTCGAGATTTTAATTTGAGGTGGACGCACAAAATCGGCCAAAGCCAAAATTTCAGAGGATGGTTTTTGGAACGTGATACGTTCTTGCGCCTGGGAATGCAAAGAGAGCACAAGCAAAAGACCATAGAGTAACTTCTTCATAAATTTATTTTTGAATTTTAAGGCTATAAAATGTAATAAAAATACAAAAAAAAGTCAAGTACTGCAGCTATTTTATGACACAAAAATTAGACTTACTTTACTCGTGAAAAAACACTTAAAAATTCTGTATCTAAAGTTATCCACATTTATATCAAGCTAATATTCAAGAGCTTAACAGTGTTAACTAGCAGTAAACGCGTCCTATGACAAACTTTTACCCAAAATGTGGAAAAGTCAAACTACCGCATGGAAAGAAAATATAGGATATTTGTTAAGCTAATGAAAGAATTAGTAATTCAAGGAAGTAATTACCGATCTTTTTTCTATAAAGATTGGATTAAAAATAAACATTTAGACATGGCAAGAATTATCAAATTTGAGAAAAATGATTGTGCTCCCTGCGCACAAGTATCGGCTTATTTGGATCAAAAAGGGATCCAATATGAAACGGTTAATCCTTTTGATGAACCTGACTTGGCTGCAAAATTCAAAATCCGGACGGTACCTACAGTAATCGTTGTGGAAAACGAAGAAATCCAACACCGTATTATTGGTTTTAAACCAGAAGAATTGGCTGCTATTGCACTTTGAAAAAGCCGGAGGCATCATGGACAACATTGGCAGTAATAAGATACACATCTATTACGATTCCAGAACCGGAAACGTACAGCGGTTTATCGATAAGGTAGCTCAGATCACAGGCTGGCAAATTCATAAAATTAGCGCCGACCTGCAGGTAGAACATCCTGGACATCTGGTCACCTTTACCACCAATTTTGGTCAGGTACCCGAAAACACAAAAGAATTCATGAAACGGGAAGCGAAAAATATTTATTCCGTTACATCAAGTGGCAACCGCAACTGGGGCCCCAACTTCGGTTTAGCAGCCGACCGTATTTCACATGATTTCGACATTCCATTGGCATTCAAGTTTGAATTGTCTGGAACAATGGAAGATATAAATCAATTTATTGACATCTTAAAGAACTTTTGCGATGGTAGCAAACGAAGTAGCAAAAAACTGGATATTGCTTAATAATGAAATCATGATTAAGCATGACGACGAATTCAGCTTGCATAAAGACAAAGAGGCTGTGCGCGCCTATTTCCTGGAATATGTAAACAAGAACACCGTGTTCTTCTATACATTGAAAGAAAAAATAGACTATTTGATCGAAAACAACTATTACATTGATTTTTATCAGTGGTTTACATTTGAGGAAATGGAAGAAGTATATAATTATGTATATGCTAAAAAATTCCGTTTTCAGTCCTTTATGGCGGCATTCAAGTTTTTTCAGAGCTACGCACTACGCGATGACTCTGGCGAAAAATTCTTAGAGCGTTATGAAGACCGTGTCGTGGCAGTATCTTTATTCCTTGCAAGAGAAGAAGGTGTTCAAAAAGCAATCCAATATGCTGAGATCATGATTAACCAAGAGTACCAGCCCGCTACGCCAACATTTTTAAATGCAGGCAAAAAACGCTCCGGAGAGCTGGTATCCTGTTTCTTGGACGAGATTGGCGACAACCTCAATGGTATCGGTTATGCGGTAGACTCTGCGATGAAATTGTCATCCATCGGTGGTGGGGTTTCCTTTAACATCTCCAAGATCCGCGCACGCGGTGAAGCTATCAAAGGAGTTGAAGGTCGCGCTGGAGGTGTACTTCCCATTATGAAAATTATGGAAGATACTTTCTCCTATGCCAATCAATTGGGGCAACGTCCCGGTGCTGGCGCGGTATACTTAAATATTTTCCACTCCGACATTGAGGAGTTTCTCGATTGTAAGAAAATCAACGTCGACGAGAAAGTACGTATTAAGTCCCTATCTATCGGTATTATTGTTCCAGATAAATTCATGGAACTGGCAGAGAAGGATGAACCCTGTTATTTGATTTACCCGCACACGGTAATGCAGGAATATGGCCAGTATCTGGATGAGATGGATATGGACAAAATGTATGACGAATTGATCACCAATCCAAATGTCAAGAAAAAGAAAATCAATGCTCGTCACTTATTGGTGAAAATTGCACAGACACAAAAAGAGTCAGGTTATCCCTACATTTTCTTCAAAGAAAATACCAACCGTGTACATGCGTTGAACGAAATCGGCCAAGTGAAGTTCTCTAACTTGTGTACAGAAATCATGCAGGTGTCACAGGTGTCAGATATCGAAATCTATGGCAAACAAGACACCATCCGTTATGGTATCTCCTGTAATCTGGGCTCGTTAAATATTGCGACGGTCATGGACAACAAGCGCATCAAAGAAGCAGTGAAAACAGCTATGCGTGCCTTGACAGTTGTTACAGACGTCACCAACATCGACATGGTACCGTCTATAGCAAAAGCAAACCGTGAGTTGCATTCGGTAGGTTTAGGCGCCATGAACCTACACGGCTATCTAGCCAAGAGCTTTATCATGTACGAGTCTAACGAAGCCCTGGATTTCGCCAATACGTTCTTTATGATGATGAACTTCTATTCATTGGAAGCTTCGATGGAGATTGCCAAAGAGCGCGGTAAGACATTTGTGGGATTTGAAAAATCAGCCTATGCCGATGGCAGTTACTTCAATAACTATGTTAACAGGGACTACCTTCCAAAAACAGATAAAGTAAAAGAGTTATTTGAAGGTGTGCATATTCCAACGGTAGAAGATTGGCTGGAGCTAAAAGCTAAAGTCAAAGAACATGGTATCTATCACGCCTACCGTCTGGCTATTGCACCAAACCAATCGACATCCTATATCATGAATGCGACCGCTTCTGTAATGCCTATTGTAGATATTATCGAGGTTCGCGAATACGGCGATAGTACCACCTATTATCCAATGCCGTATTTGACCAACGATAATTACTTCTATTTCAAATCGGCCTATGATATGGATCAGTTTAAGGTATTGAAGTTGATTTCGGTCATCCAACGTCATATTGACCAAGGCGTATCGACCATCTTGCATACCAATTCAAAAGACACGACGAGAGATCTGTCTAGATATTATATTTATGCACATAAACTGGGATTAAAATCCCTATATTATACACGGACAAGAAAATCGACCATCGATGAATGTGTCTCTTGTTCGGCTTAATCCTGAGATTTTAGTATTTGGATATATAATGTGAAGAGGTCAAAAGTTGCCTAAGTTATTGGCAACTTTTGGCTTAATCGAACAGCAGACAAGACCAGATACATGATAATAAATGCTTAATACGGTAAAATAGAAAATGAGTAAAACATATAAAGCTGTCAATTGGAATACCCCCGAGAACGACTATGTACTGATGTTCTGGGAACAAAATATCCGTCAGTTCTGGATTGACACCGAATACATCCCTTCAAAAGATATCGATAGCTGGAAGCGCATTAGCCCAGAGATGAAAGAAGCCTATAAAAAAGCATTAGGCGGCCTGACTCTATTGGATACGTTGCAGAGCCATACAGGTATGCCGAAGATCATCGATCACATCGACACCTTGCAGAATAAGGCTGTATTATCCTACATGTGTATGATGGAAGCGATCCACGCCAAATCCTATTCCACTATTTTCACAACGGTGTCAACAACAGCTGAGATTAACGAAATCTTCGAATGGGTTCAGCAAAATAAATACCTACAATATAAAGCACAGATGATCGACGGTTATTACCGTGCCATCGATAAAGAAGACGCTTCGGATGAGGAGATCTATATGGCTATGGCTGCTTCGGTATTGCTTGAGTCGTTCCTGTTTTATTCAGGATTTTTTCTGCCGTTATGGTTATGTGGCCAAGGTGAGATGGTAGCATCTGCCGATATCATCAAGAAAATTATCGCAGATGAGTCCATTCACGGCGTATTCGTCGGTTTGATGGCGCAGGATCAATTCAAAACATTGAAAAACCAAGATCAGGTAAAAGCACGTTTTCTTGCCTTGCTTTATAATCTATACGAAAACGAGCTGAAGTATACAGAGGAGATCTATACAGAAGTAGGTTTGACAGCCGAAGTAAAAGAGTATGTGCGTTACAACGCCAACAAAGCTTTGATGAACTTAGGCTTTGACCCGATCTTCGAAGTCAAACAAGTGAATCCTATCGTGTTGAACGGCTTAAATACGGAGACAACGCAACACGACTTTTTCTCGAAGAAATCTACAAACTACGAGAAGGCCACAGAAATCGTTCACTTAAAAGATGACGATTTCAAAATGGAGGTTGTCGTCGATATATAATCATATGACATTAAACAATAAATCCCCGGAAGCTGGCTTCCGGGGATTTATTGTTAATCAGTGGCTATTGCTGGAATGCTTTGATATCTAACCCGCGCCACGCGGCGTCCTACAACGCTCCAAACAGCCAACTCAATATAGGTGCTACACCATAAATCATTACGACATTTCTATCCTCTTTCCTTTCGGTATCCGCACTCCGGTCATAATGCAAGGAATTCAGCGTCAGCAAGCGATTTGCTAGCGGAGAGATTTCGGGCGTATACGGTATTCAAAATATGCAAGGCTATTCAACATATTTTTAACTCCAATGCAGTAGCCCTAAACAAATACGGCCATCGCAAGCGATGGCCGTATTGAGAAAAGGGTTATATTTATTGATATCCAGGATTTTGCGTTAATTTATTATTACGCTGTATCTCATCTGGTGAAATTGGCCACAACAAATCTGATTCTTTAAATGTCGCGCCCGATCCATTTTTTGCTCCGATTAAAGGAACGAAATCCACTTTTCCGGCTTCTGTTGTCGAAATCACAGGGAACATTTTCGTCCGGAGGATATCATCCCACATTTTAAACTCAAGTGGGAACTCACGCAAACGCTCTTTCCAACATTCTTTCACAAAGTCATCCGCAGATAGTGCTTGCAGTTCGGAAATAAAGTCGGCTACGGTTTTCCCTTCTGTATTTGCACGGGCCTTCACTTGGGCTAAATAGCCTGCTGCCTCTGTACTGACGCCAGTAGATTTAGCGATGCTTTCCGCCGCAATTAGAAGCGCCTCCGGATAGCGATAAAAATTCCAGTCCTTTGTACCCCGTCCAGTTACTGTAGCAGCCTGCTCATCAAAATAATACCAAACTCCCGCCACATCCGATGTCCACTTTTTACCATTTACTGGATTGGTATACGACCAGTGAAAGAATTGATTGGGCTGAATACGTAGATCTTCCTTCTTATAGACATTCAGGAATTGATTAGTGGGCCCAAATACGCGCTCAAAAATCGCATATTTGTCAAAAACCGAGGTTGCCGATGACGTAAAGGCATAGGTTGTCCACCAACTGCTCGTATTGATCGTTGCATCGTATTCTTGCGCATAGATAACCTCACTTAAATCATCGGTTGTACGCAACTTGTTATACGCACTATTCATCTTAAGATCAACATTTTCAGTCATTTTATGGGGTGAACTGATAACTATTTTAGCTGCCTCAGCCGCCTCGCTAAACTTTCCTTCTTGTAGATATACATTAGCTAAAGCCATCGCTGCGACGTATTTTGTCACTCTATGTCCATTTTCAGCAAATGTTTTGGCTGGCAAATCCCTGACCGCATCTTTAAGATCTGCCTCTATTACCTCATATATCTTTGCGGCTTCTGTTCTCTCTAGGTATAAATCATCTTCAAGAGTTTCAATGGGTGTTAAACTAAGCGGAATAGCCCCAAAGGTCTTTACCAAATAAAAATAGTTATAGGCTCTAAAGAACTTCGCTTCGGCTAACAGCACCTTTTGTTGTTCCTCAGAAACAAACGAAATTGTCGGGATATATTTTACTCCCGCATTTGCAATATTAATAGCCTTATAACTCTCATCCCAAATTGTATTCATTGCACCGGTAATCAAGTTGGTATTTTGCTGGCGGGTCAACTCCCTCGCAAATAAGCATACACGTTCCTGTCCTTCGTAGCTATTCGTGAAATAACCGGTCAACATTGTATTAACAGATGCTGAGGGACCAATATATGCGCTTCCGGCCAAAGAATACCGTTGTGGGGCTCCTCTTCTATATAATGAATTTACTGTAGCTTCAGCTTGAGCCGGATTTTTATAGTATCCATCCAGAGACAAATTAGACTGCGGATCTTCTTCTAAAAATTTGTTACAAGATGTTGTTAAACTTAATCCGAGAATTAACAACATAAAAAATTTATTTTTCATTCCTTATCTCCTAATTTTAAAATGTTACATTCACCCCTAAAGAGAAAGTTTTCGCTCTCGGGTACGAGAAAAATGTCATATTTTGTCCAAACTTACTTTCTCCTTGCGAAGTACTTTCAGGATCATATCCTAAAAACTCCTTGGATGTAAATAAAAATGGATTATTGGCGTTCGCGTATATCCTTAGACGCTTTAACCCTATACGTGTAAGAGCCTCGGGTGTGAAAGTATATCCCAGTTGAATCAGGTTGACGCGTAAATATGAGCCGTCCGCGACCCATGCATCATCGACATTGGTATCTTGTCCCGCATGACCGTTATTGGTCAAATAAATAGCTTGTTGCATAGTATTCGGGTTTGATCCATTATAAGCCTCAGTCAAAATTTCCTTTAGCCCATTGGTAATACCAAAGCGGTCATAAGTAGAGTGAAAAAACTGCTGCATCACATCAACACCCTTAACAAATTGAAGATCTAATGTGAAATCGAAGTTCTTATATCTCAAATTGTTGATAAAGCTACCAGTCCAATCTGGCAACCCTTTGCCAATTACCTCCTTCTCCGTAGTTCTCTTCGCGCGCCCGATCTGGCTCATGGTAGCATTTCCCGCATCCACATCTGCTTGCGTATAAACTCCTAGCCTCCTATAACCATAAAAGCTATTTAAATTTTCGCCTACACGAATTATGCTATTGGCACCACCAACCCAACTATTCATCAAAATATCGGCGTTGTTTTGCCCCAACTTCAATACCTTGTTTTTATTGTAATTAGCATTCAGCGACGCGTTCCAACTAAAATCTTCATTATCGAGGATCGTTCCCCTAATCATCATGTCCAAGCCTTGGTTTTGTACAGATCCAATATTTTCGATAACAGTACTAAATCCAGATGCTGTCGGAATTGGCGCATCCAATAATAGATCGGTAGTTTTTCTGTGATAGAATGAAACGTCGAAATTTAAACGGTTTTGAAATAGCCCCAATTCAACCCCAGCGTCAAACTGAGCTGTTTTTTCCCATTTTAAATTCGGATTGGAAATGGAATTAACGAATGAGTAAGGAGCTCTGGAATTATTGAGTAAGATTGTACCAGCATCCACAATAGCCAGTGATTTATACGGATCTATTTCGGAGTTCCCTGTCAACCCATAACTTGTATGAAACTTTAAGTTACTAATCGATGCATTATCCTTTAGAAAATCTTCATTGGAAACATTCCAAGCAAGCCCTGCGGACGGGAAGAAAGCATACTTATTATTTTTTCCGAATTTGGATGAACCATCATAACGGCCGGTGATGGTAGCCGAATAACGATCGTCATAGGAATATGCTGCACGTAAGAAATACGAATTCATTGCCCACTTATTCCAACTAGATCCAGGTGTTGAAGGTGTAATACCGATACCCATATTATTATATTCATAAGCATCATCAAAGAAACCTTCCGTTCTAGAACTGTTAAAATCATAGGTCCTTTCTTGCCAAGATAGACCTGCCATGGCATTAATTCTATGCTTGTCAAATTGCTTATTGTAAGTCAAATAAGTCTCTTCCTGCCAATATAAAGTATTCGTGTCATTCATTTCCGCCCATCCGTTAGGCCTGGAAATATTATTAAGTGTTATAGACGAGTATCCTTTATAAGCCTTTTTGTGGTTATCTATCCCCAGCTGAGTCTTTAGATCCAAGCCCTCTGCTAAATGAAATGTCAAAGCAGCGTTTCCAAAAATCTGGGTATTATAACGCATACGTTTTTGTAGATCTAAAATAGAGACAGGATTGGCCATCCCCTCAAATCCTAATTTATCAGAAACTGAGGATGAAGAAGAGAACGTGTATTGTCCATTTTTATCATAAATAGGATACCAGGGCAGCATTTCTATCATAGTTCGACGAGCTTCTTGACCGCCACCATCCTCCGGTGTATAGCGTCCCCATGTATGATTGACAGTAAGGTTGACTGCTGTGGACAACCACGAGGTCGGTTTAGCATCGTAGGCTAGTTTTCCATTTACACGTTTATTCCAGGTATTGTTCATCACACCTTGCTGATCCGTATAGTTCAAGAAAGCGCCTACCGATGACTTATCATCTCCCTGTTGTATATTCAACTGATGGTTATGTGAAATAGCGGTCCGGGTTGCTTCTCTTTGCCAATCAGTATCATAAAGCGGATTACCACTCGCATCAAAATAGTTTGGATCGTTAAACCAATCTGATTTTTTCAATGACCAAGATTTTCCCTGATATTTATTTTCGTTCTCCAATCCGATCATAAATGCATCCACCCACTCCTGCGCGTTGAGTACGTCCATGTAACGCTGTACTGAACTTACACCAGCTGAACCTTGATAGCTGATGGTACGGGTTCCGTCCTTGTTGCCTCTTTTAGTAGTTACCAAGATAACCCCGTTCGCACCGCGGGCACCATAAATTGCTGCGGAGGACGCATCCTTTAACACTTCAATATTTTCGATATCATTGGGATTCAGCAAATGGAAATCCTCCATCACGACTCCATCCACCACATATAGAGGATTGGAAGATGAATTGATGGTTGCTACCCCGCGGATGACCACTCGATTGGCATAGGCACCCGGTTGGCTCGAGTTGGAGAAAATGTTTACCCCTGAGGCTTTACCTCTCAAGGCGTCCAAAGGGCTAAAGCTCTGATCTTTGATCATATCCGCGCCCTTGACCATCGCAATTGAACCGGTTACATCCGACTTACGCATAGTACCATATCCCACGACAACCACTTCATCCAATTGCCCCTGATCGTCTTCCAATTGGACGGTTACAGTCGCACCGGTTACAGTCACTTCTTTCGACTTATAACCCACAGAAGAGACTACCAGCTCATCTCCGGAGCCGGCTTCAATCGAGAAATTACCCTGCGCATCCGATTGGGTTCCCTTCGATGTCCCCTTTACTGCGATAGAGACCCCGACGATAGGTTTTCCAGCAGCGTCCAGTACCTTTCCTTTCAACTGTTGCTGGCGAAAACTGGCATGTTTTACAAAGGCTGCCCCTTCGTACTTAAAGGAAGTTCCGCTAGCGGCATTGACCTGTTGGACAGTACCAGCAATGACAGCCAATGAGAAAAATAATTTCGAATTTTTCCCTAGCCGCGCAAATGATTTTACGTCAACTTTGCTCATATTAATAGTGATTTGGTTTATAAAAACGTTTTAGCAAAAAATTACTAGAAACGTCCAGTTTAATGTAGTTTTCCTTTAGTTAGTCCCTTTCAAAAAGGAGTCTTACTTGCTCAAAAAAGCTAGCTATCGGCTATTCGGTGAGATAACCAGTCCCCGCCATATAGACAGTTGCTCTCCGTTAGGCCGTAGTTTGGCCCTATAGTTCGTTATGCTAAATCGTTTTTCATTTTTGGCAAAAAAATATTGGTTTCTTAATTTTGGTCTTTCAACTGTTTAATTTCTGTTTTTTAATGTTTGGTTATTGCTTCCATCACATCATGTGATGATGGTATTAAAATTAGCACTTTAATCTGAAAAGGGAAAGACTTATTTCAAAAATCTCTCCCTTGTCAGAATGATTAAATATTCCCTTTTTTCATTTCGCTGACTGCATAATCTACTGATCGGGCAGAAAATGCCATATAAGTCAACGAAGGATTTTGAGTCGATGTCGATGTCATGCAGGCGCCATCTGTAACAAAGACATTTTTTACCGCGTGCATTTGATTCCACTTGTTGAGTACCGAAGTTTTCGGATCATGTCCCATACGGACACCCCCCATCTCGTGGATATCAAGTCCCGGGGCCTGCCAATGTGTATCAGGGCGAATATTGGTAAAACCAGCATCTGTAAACATTTCGGTCATGACCTCGATGTAATCTTTTTTCATTTTCTCATCGTTTTCATCGTAATCGACCGCAATCTTTAACAAGGGAATTCCCCAGTCATCCGTCTTGCTTCCATCGAGCGTTACCATACCCGACTCTTTTGGTATGGTCTCGCCCATCATATGTGAACCGACCTGCCAGATGCCCAATTTGGGATTCAGGAGATTATTTTTAAGGTCCAGCCCTAAGCCGGAGCGGTCCGATTCTTTGCCTCGCGATGCGCCAAAACCAGCCGCATATCCCCGCAAGAAATCTGTCTCCTGCTTATGAAGGTTTCTAAAACGAGGGATATAACCGCCCCCCGCGGGATTTCGTCCTTCTACCGTATAATCTAAATGCCCTTCATATTCGGCATAGATTCGGGCACTATAGTTATGGAATGCTACATATTTCCCTAATACCCCACTATCATTTCCTAAACCATTTGGGAAACGGTTAGATTTGGAATTCAGCAGAATCAAATTTGTGTTGATTGCCGCAGCATTTACAAAAATCAATTTTGCATAGAAGTCAATTTCCTCTTTGGTATTGGTATCAATGACCCGCACACCAACTGCCCTACCTTTTTGTTCGTCATATAAAATAGAATGCACGACTGAGAATGGACGTAGGGTCATATTACCCGTCTTGGCCGCCCAGGGTAGTGTCGTAGCATTAGAACTGAAATAACCGCCGAAAGGACAGCCTCTTTGACAGAGCACACGATTCTGACACTGCACACGGCCCTGTTCGATATGGATTGGATTTGGCTTGGAAAGGTGAGCACAACGTGCAGAAATCACTTTTCGTTCCGGATATCTCTGCTGTACTTTTTCTTTAAAATATTTTTCGACAATATTCAGCGGATATCCGGGCAAAAACTCACCATCTGGTAGTTCTGGAAGCCCGTCATGATCGCCAGCAATACCAGCAAACTTTTCGACGTAAGCATACCACGGATCCAAGTCCGCATAGCGTATCGGCCAGTCGACAGCAAAACCATCGCGCGCCGGACCTTCAAAATCAAAGTCTGACCAACGCTGAGTCTGCCTTGCCCACAACAACGACTTCCCGCCTACCTGATACCCCCTGATCCAGTCAAAAGGCTTTTCCTGTATATATGGATGCTCATTATCCTTGACAAAAAAATGCGCCGCATCCTCATGAAATGCATAGCATTTGCTAACGATTGGATTTTCCTGCTTGATTTTGTAAGGCATCTCATTCCGATGCTCAAACTCCCAGGGCATCATATTGGTCGTCGGATAGTCCTTGATATGCTGTACATCCCGTCCACGTTCTAACACCAGGGTTTTTAGCCCTTTCTCACACAATTCTTTTGCGGACCAGCCACCACTGATACCCGAACCTATTACGATTGCATCATAGGTCCTATTTTTTTCACTGTCAATATTTAAATTTGCCATGCTGGATCTATCCCTTTACGTTTACCGCTCCATTGTACGGTCCTGGAATAAGTTTGTAAACGACTTTATTCTTCATTACATATTCCGAATTCATATATCCCTGGATTGCCCGCGATTTAAAAATATCAAAGAAGGCCTTCTCATCGGTCTGATCTTTCAAATTTAACAGCGTCGTTTTTGTCGCTTCGCTGTCTGTCAGATTTAGTTGCTTCCGCAGTTTGTTGAATCCAGCAACAAATTTCTGCTGATTTTCGGGCGACTCACAATCGTCGACCATCTTCACCACAAAAAGATGTAGATTCAGGTCTTTTCCTCCCGGCGTATCCGTCTTCGGAATAAGAATATCGGCCAAATCGCCCAAAAATTGCTCGTCAGCAGCTGAAATTTTCAGCTTATTCAATACAATTGACGCTCCTCCATCATTCAGACAGGACGACAAAATGGTCAGTCCTCCTGCTACAATGAAAAGTTGCTTGATTGCTGTTCTTCGGTTCATAATTCAGAATTCCCTTAACAATTCGGTAATATTACGTATATCCGAATAAAAATACAAATGCTAAAACGATTAAATCGAGCAGATATTACTGCGAAATCCACTTCGCCAGCATTTCTTTTGCCTCCGACAAGTTTTCCACAATGTTTTCCACAGCTGTTAGTCTGGCACGTTCTACCGCCTGCTTCGTTACAGCGACCAGCTGCAGTCCGGCTGCCAGAGCCGCAGTACTACCAGTGATTGTGTCTTCAATCGCTACGCAGGCCTCACCTGGCAAATCCAGCTTCTTCAATGCCAAAAGATACGGTTCGGGGTCAGGCTTGGGAAACTCCACACATTCGCGGGTCACAAAAAACTCAAAATAATGTAGCAGCCCATGTTTGCCGAGCACTGTATCCACGGTACTGCGGTAACTTGATGTCACCAATCCGATACGGATCTGCTGTTCTTGTAGATAAGCCAAAATTTCTTCAGCGAAAGGCATCAGCTCAATATCGCTCATATTCGAATCGGCATAGGCGGCACGAGTACGTTTCCACATATATTCTTCTGTGGTATCATAACCGCAGACTTCCACCAAGCGCTTCACATTATGTGCGAGTGTATGCCCGGCAAAATCGCGGATCCAATCTTCATAGGTTATCTTAAGATCAAATTCTTGCTGTAATATAGGAGCCCAGTTTTTAAAATAAAAGTATTCGGAATCAATAAGAGTACCGTCCAAGTCAAACAATACCGCCTGTAGTTTATTCATAGTGTTAAAGATACACAAATCACTTGAATTTCCTACAAAATAGGGCCGCAATATGCTGAATCTGAGAAAGCGCCATGAAAGGTATCCCAAAAGCCGATATAAATGTGATAGTTCGTATGAGGATTGGTCAATGCCGGAATCTTGACCGTGCATTCTCCCTGAGCAGCATCCGCTACAGCCATCTCAAGATCTCCATGGTCATCCAAACTGACCCAAGCTAAATTCACTTTATAAATGCTATCTTTATATTGAGGATTTGGCGTCCAGGAAAGCTTTACACTATCGCCTTCAAGATAGGCCCGGGCGTCAGCGGGAGGCATGAGATCTCCGACAAAAACCCGGAGGTTCTCCAGCCTAATAAAGGGGTTATTATCCACATCCACGGATAATACTTCATTAAAAACCGTCTTTTGGGCCAGCTGAAATGCTCCGCATTTAGGGTGTTTGGCCGCCTCAAACTGATAACCGAAAGTAATAATCGGCTTTATCAAAGCACAAAATTCGCTGCTCAATTTTGTTTTCTGTCTGTGCAGCAGTTGCGCTGCAGTGGGTGGCTTGGTACTTTTCCTGCGTGCACCGCGAATAATACATTTTCCATTGAGATAATATCCGTATACCGATCCTACCTTACCTCGAAATCCTCCATTTGGTCCATCTTGTAATATTGCCATTTTCTCTCTTTTTTAAACTGTTGATAATATTCATCCTCTCGTCCACAACAATTAACTATCCCTAAAGTTTGCATTTACTTAGATTTTAGTATGATTTTGTTTAGATTTTAGTTAGGTACTATTTAGATAATACCTATTCTATACCTAAGCAATACCTAAACAAACCTTAACTAAAACCTATCTAAATAACTGATTTGGTCTCCATCAAGAGAAAGTTTGGTGGGCTCCTTTTTTGGATAAGCATAGGACATTTGTTAAGTTTGTCTGTTCAAGCGCAGTACATTTAGAAACGCTCATATCAAACAATTTTATAATGAAAATAATTGCAATCGGTCGCAATTACATAGACCACGCTAAAGAGCTCAATAACCCTGTTCCAGAAAATCCCATCATATTCTTAAAACCTGATACAGCTGTTTTAAAAGACAACAAAGATTTCTATTATCCGGAATTTTCCAAAAATATCCAGTTCGAAACCGAAATTGTGCTGCGAATCTGTAAAGAAGGCCGACATGTGACCCCAAAATTTGCGGCAAGCTACTATGATGCAATCGGTCTGGGTATCGATTTTACCGCGAGAGATGTGCAACAAGAACTCAAAGCGAAAAGTCTTCCCTGGGAATTGGCAAAGGCCTTTGATCATTCGGCAGTCATCAGCAATTTGATTCCGAAGGAAGAAATTGCTGATATCTACGCGATCGATTTCTCTTTGCAACAGAATGGGCAGGCCGTTCAACAGGGAAACACCAAGGATATGATCTTTTCTTTTGAAGACCTTATCGTATATATTTCACGGTTCATCACGCTGCGTAAAGGGGATCTGATTTATACGGGGACCCCCGCTGGAGTGGGGTCAGTTGCAATCGGCGATGTGCTGGAGGGATTTATCGGGGCACAGAAAATGTTCAGCTGCAAAATCAAATAAGGCTACGCCACATTGCATAATAGTTCCACGTGCCAGTCTTGAATCGCGCGGAGCGAATTCCTTAAAACATGACAACTATGAACAAAACAATAGCTATGCTGATCGGTATGCTGCCTTTTATAGGTAGCCTGGTCCAGGCACAAGATATCATTAAAAGCCGTAACTATCCGCAGGACTATTTTAGCCGGCCGATGCATATTGCGCCCCAGGCCTCTGGTTCATTTGGTGAACTCCGGGCCACACATTTTCACGGTGGAGATGATTACCGCACGCAACAACGGATCAACATCCCGGTTCATGCGGCAGCTGAAGGTTTCGTATCCCGTGTCAGGGTACAGATCGGCGGTGGGGGCAACTACGTTTATATTGACCATCCGAATGGTTATACTTCGGTTTATATGCACCTCGAGAGCTTTAATGATGCACTGGCTGCAATTGTAAAAGACGAGCAGTATAAACAAAAACGATTTGATGTGGATGTCTTCTTACAACCGAATCAGGTGCCGGTAAAAAAGGGCGAATTTATTGCCAATTCGGGCAATACCGGTGGTTCGGCCGGGCCGCACCTTCATTTTGAAATCCGGGACACCAAAGCGCAGCTACCGCTCAACCCACAACTTTTTGGGCTGCTGTTTCCGGATGGTGTCAAACCGGTCATCCGCGGGGTCACCATTTATGATCTGGGTGGGGAACTATTTGATGAGCATACTCCCCGCAGGCATCAGACGATACGCGCTATAGGTGATGGCAGGTACACATTGGCATCGAATGCACCGATTCCCGTTAACGGCACATTTGGAATTGGCATAAATACAGTCGACAGACGTGGCGGTATATCTTTTACTTATGGTGTGTATTCCATAGAACTCTTTTTGGACAACAAAAACATCAGCACCGTCGTATTCGAATCTATTCCTTTTGACCAGACGCGGGCTATACAGTCCTACATTGACTATCCATATTTTAAAAAATCCGGCGTTCGGATACAGAAAAGTTTTAAAGACCCCAACAATCCGATCAGCATCTACAAGTCTCTGGACAAGCTGGGCACGATTCAATTAAAAGATAACGATGTACATGAAGTCAAATATGTCGTCAAGGATGTCCAGGGAAATAGAAGCGAATTGAACTTTACAGTGCAGAACAGTCCGACATTATCCATAAGCCGCAAACCGGCCGCAGGACTCAAAATGTTCCATTACGGAGATGAAAATAAATATGAGGCGGAGAACGCCAGGGTCTATATGGGCAAAAACATCCTCTACAACGATCTTTATTTCAACTATGCTCAGGGCGCCAAGCCAGCAAAGGGCTACTCCGCTATGCACTATATCCATAATTCATACATTCCTGTATTCGGTTATTATAAACTGATGATCAAGCCCGACTTTAGTTTACCAGCACGATTATACGATAAAGCATTGATCGTCTCTGCTAGCGGCGGCGCACAGGGCGGGAAATACGAAGATGGCTGGGTAGTGGCCAATGTACGTGAATTTGGAGGCTTCTATGTCGCGGTGGATACCATTGCGCCGATCATCACCGCACGTAATCTCACAGATGGAAAGAATGTATCCCGGCAGCGGTCGATCGACTTTACGATCAGTGACAACCTATCAGGCATCGATACTTTCAATGCATACATTGACGGTAAATGGGTCCTGATGAAATATGATCCGAAAACCAGACATGTCTGGCACGATTTCGAACCGAATCTGGCTGCCGGCAACCATGTCTTCAAATTGGAGGTCAAAGACAATAAAGACAATTTAAAAGTGTACGAAGCTTCTTTCATCCGCTAACGTAAAAGTTAATCCAATGACAGCATATACTTTGGGCTACTGTCATTTGGTAAACTTGTTTAAGCAGTTGATGGTAGTTTCATCAGATAATATCGTATCTTAATAGGCTAAATAGATCATACTTATGGCAACACTAGAAATAGGACAGCAAGCACCGGATTTCAGTGCAAAAAATCAAAATGGCGAAACCGTCCATCTCGCTGATTTCAGAGGAAAAAAAGTTATTCTATACTTTTATCCAAAAGACAACACTCCGGGCTGCACAACAGAAGCCTGTAACTTTAGGGATAACTATCAATCTTTAAAAAAAGATGGATATGAGATCATCGGTGTCAGTGTGGACAGTGAAGCCTCACACCGCAAATTTATTGACAAGCACGAACTGCCTTTCCAGCTCCTCGTAGATGAGGACAAGAGCCTTGTTGAAGCTTACGGGGTGTGGGTAGAAAAAAACATGTACGGCAAGAAATATATGGGCACTGCCCGGACGACCTTTGTGATCGATGAAAACGGCATCATCCAGCATATCATCAACAAGGTGGACAACAAGAATGCCTCACAGCAGATCCGCGATTTAGCGAAATCACATATCTAAAATCTAAATACTAATATCTATATTTGCCACTTATGAGCAAACAGACAGACGATTTTTTCAAAAGTGTAGTATCACACGCGAAGGAATACGGTTTTGTATTCCAATCAAGCGAAATATATGACGGACTAAGTGCCGTTTACGATTATGGTCAGCTAGGTTCGGAACTTAAAAATAACCTCAAGACCTATTGGTGGAAATCGATGGTGCAGCTGCACGAAAATATAGTGGGTATTGATGCCGCGATTTTCATGCATCCCACGACCTGGAAAGCTTCAGGACACGTCGACGGCTTTAATGATCCCATGATCGACAATAAAGACTCGAAAAAACGTTACCGTGCCGACCAATTGATTGAAGATAAGATTGCCCGTTATGAAGCCGATGGCAAGACAGCGGAAGCAGCGGCGCTCCTGGAAGCACTGAACACTGCTTTGAATGCTGATGACCTTGCAGGCTTAAAGTCGATCATAGAACAACACAATATTGTATGCCCGGTTTCAGGCACCAAAAATTGGACTGAAGTACGTCAATTCAACCTGATGTTTGCTACACAGATGGGTGCCATGGCAGATGGCGCAGATCAAGTGTACCTTCGTCCGGAAACCGCACAGGGTATCTTCGTCAATTTCCTGAATGTTCAGAAAACTGGCCGTATGAAAATTCCGTTTGGTATCGCCCAGATCGGCAAGGCGTTCCGTAATGAGGTCATTGCACGTCAATTCATTATGCGTATGCGCGAATTTGAACAGATGGAGATGCAATTCTTTTGCCGCCCGGGTACAGAACTGGAATGGTACAACAAGTGGAAAGAGACCCGTTTAAAATGGCACCTGGCGCTAGGTTTTGATCCGGCCAACTACCGCTATCATGACCATGACAAGTTAGCGCATTACGCCAATGCAGCAGTGGATATCGAATTTAACTTCCCGTTCGGATTTAAAGAAGTGGAAGGTATCCATTCACGTACAGACTTCGACTTAAAGCAGCATCAGGAATACTCGAAAAAGAAAATGCAATATTTCGATCCGGAGATCAATCAAAATTACATTCCATATGTCATTGAGACATCCATCGGATTAGACCGCCTTTTCTTGACCGTCCTATGCAACTCACTGGTACAGGAAAATCTTTCCACAGCGGACAAACAGGATTCGCGCGTGGTATTGAAATTTCCGCCGGCACTGGCACCGGTGAAAGCAGCGATCCTGCCTTTAACGAAAAAAGACGGCCTACCCGAAAAAGCACGTGAAATCCTCAATACGTTAAAACTGGACTTCAATGTCCAATATGACGAAAAAGATGCCATTGGTAAACGTTACCGCCGTCAGGACGCGATCGGAACACCCATCTGCATCACGGTTGATTACGATTCATTGCAGGACAATACCGTGACCATCCGTCACCGCGACAGTATGGAGCAGGAGCGTGTCGCAATTGCCGACCTGGAGAAAATCTTACATGATCTTGCGGGATGGAATACCTTATTGAAAAAATTGGTATAACTCTCGTTTGTCAGCCATAAAAAACGGCGGTCCATGCAAGTATGGACCGCCGTTTTTTATGGAAAGTATGTGTTCTTTTACAACGATCAGAAATAACCTTCAATGGCTTTTCATTGATGCTGTAAGTGAAGACATGAACGTTTTGTTCGGGGACCAACATCAGTAGTCGACCACCACCGCATCCCGCCATTTTTCATTTTTGACCACCTGAAACCCCTGCGAAGCACCGACACCTTCCAACAGCTTACCTCTGAACAGGATCTGTACATTGTTGCGGATCGCGCTTCCGAGTTCAAAAACACGTACGGCTGTACCGTCTTTGAATAAGGTCAGTTCGTATTTGATGGGGACATCTTGTGCTATATCACCCATGAATTGGTGAAAACGGAAGGTCTTGTTTGTCACACTAAAGCCGGGAACGAGACGGAGGACTGTCTGGTCCTGCTTATCATTTGCTGCAGACGCGAAGGGATAATATTGAAATGCGGCATGGAGTTGACGGATATGGATGCTATCAATCCGGCTCAGATCTTCGGAATCTAGGCTCTCGAATTTAATTTCGCTGTAAATCCGGTCCACTGTCAGTACACGGTCGATCGACTCTTTCACTTCAAACGTATCCCGGGCAGCAAATATTTCGGCTAGCTGTTCATGGAAGGGGTTTGACACAGCCAGACTTCTGATATCGTTTATTGTAGTCGGAAACATCAACGGATCTGTCGAATTTTTGACAATCAGACTGAAGTAGTATGCCCCCGTTGGCAGAGCGACATCGAATGACTCTTTAGCACTGAGGGAACCTGATTTGACCAGCATTTTTGTCCCGGCATCAAAAATATGATAGTAAAGCTTGCTGGGTAGTATAGACTCGTCGGTAGCGCCTATGATTTTCAGGTTATCCATTTTGAAAGTCCCTGTATTTTCATTGTAGCTATTTCCCACCGGCCTATTGCCCTCAAATAGCGCAATTTTTAACCAGTAGGAGGCCGTGGCGGAAAGTTCAACCGCCGCGAGAGACTGGGTAACGGAAAACTTTGCTGTCGTTGTGAGATCTATGGGATAATGTAAAGTATCTGTTAAGGACCTAAAGGTATTTCCCCCGTCAGTAGAATAGCTGAGCACCAATGCCCGCGGTCCGGTTCCGGAGCTGTTTGCATCAAATGACAGCTGGCTCAAAGCCCTTATACCCGATGCGGGGATCTTGATCAGAATCTCTTTCGCACCTTTGAAACTAATGGCTTTTCCTGTATTGGGCCACCCAGCCACAAAACCGTAATCGGTTTTACCATTGTTGTAGTCGATCAGAGCAGCATCGTCTAGCGCAGCGGTGGGTGCGGCACTGCTATTGTCAAAATCCCAATGATACAACAACTGCTCCTTGTTATCATTTTGGGAGTTGGCGGCCAGTTTAGAGTGGCCGGACTGTGTTTTTAACGGTGTTACAACCGTTTCAAAATCCTTGATCTTGAATTTTACTGCATGCGTTTTTTCAATGCTTTCATCCGGAAGTTTTGTGTTTTTCTTACAAGATGGAGCTACGGCTAAAATCGAGATGCATAAGCATGAAAAAGCACCCCAAGTCAACCTGGATCTTTTTTTCATAACTATGAATGATTTATAAGTTAATTAATCGGCAGTATAAAATTAACAAAGCCAATTCATTAAACTTAAACTGTCACTAAAAAGTTACCTCGGAAAGTTCACTTTTACAGGTGCTTATCCTGTCTACCTTCTGCACATATACTTTCCGGATTCCCTTTGACCAAGGAAGAGTAAGTTTATCGTTTCTTCCTGTCGGACGGACGTATTCACCGTTGAATTCATCCCATTCATAGATTGGACTGCCGTCTGCCAGTAACCAGATGTAATTGTAACGGTCTTCCGGCTTTTCGTTGACGCTCAGCCGGACAACATCTTTCTTTTTGTCGATTTTCACCCTGATATCTCTTGGCTTGTCCAGCGGCGGCAATGTCTGGAGTACCACGCGTGATGATGCAGACCTCTTACCTTTCCAGAGCGCCACCACACTGTAGGTTCTGCTTGTTTTGAGATGCTGAACAGAAATGTTCTCACCCATTCCTGCCGGACTTCCGCTCAACGCATCGTACCACTGGTATACAGCTCCCGCGACTGGTTTTCTGATGCTGAGCACTTGATCGCCGCCGTAGCAGGTTTCAAGCGTATCTCCCCAAGCCGTGAGGGGTGCCTTAAGATCCAGAGCTACTTTTTGATTAAATCTCCACACAATAGAGTCCCTGTGATTCACATATTCAGGGTTGCGGAGCAGATCCGTGGTATCTTGCACAAGTACTTTCAATGTATTCTCTCCCACAGTCATCATCCCCGGATCCAAATAGATGGAATCCCTATCACGGGCTATGACCTCATTGTTTAATAACCAAGTCGTTCTAAATGTATTGGGCGAGGGTTTAGAAAGACGCAGTGCAAATTTCTGGACGCTGTCCAACTGTAATACGTTATTCAATACTGGCCGGACAGCAATGAAAGGACTAGATTTTCGTTTGATGGCCGCCACAAATTGCTCCTGACACACCGGACAGAACGGAGCGATGAGATACTGCATTTTACAATACTCATGTGGTCTGAACCAATTGGAAGGCGATCCTTTGCCGCCATAAGAGTAGATTCCTACCCCATCTTTGCCCAGCCAGTACTTCCAGGGCACACGGTTAGGGTCTGCCGACTGCGAGCGGTTGACGGATTCTATCGCATACTGATTTCCAGCCCAATATTCATCTGCCAGTTGTGCAAATGAATGGCCTATTTCATGCACGGCAATATCGTTGCTTTTGAAGTTGACAGTCGATGTGGCCCATTTCCCTCCTGAACCACCATAAAATGGTGAATTGACCAAGACTACGACCTGCGTGTAGTTCGGGACATGGGTCTTCAGCACTGCTTCAATCGCATCATTCTTTTGTGGTACGACCAAGCGATGCAGCCCACCGTTGTCAAAGCTGCTGCCAAAAATTGTGTTCGGATGACTGACCGGAACAGCATGGTCCCTTGTGAACTTATTATAGCGTTTAGGATATTTGCTGAGATCTGTCTCACCGTGCACACAGTCACTGGCTTTGCAGTCGTGTGTGGCTCCGGATTCCGCAGATATGGTCCGGATGGCAAAAACATTAAAGAAGTTGCTGTATTGCTTAAAGGGTTCTATCGAGAAAAAGTAGTTCGTAAATTGCCTGGCATCTGCGGCATAGTCATCCAGTTGCTCTTTTGTGTAACCGTCACCTACGATCACAAGATTAACCATATGCTTGTCCGTTCCCTGAAATTGTAAGGTGTCGATTCTAAAAATACCGGACTGCGCCTTAGCCTGTTCAAAAATGCCTAGCAGCGCAATAAGCAACACAAATAGATGTTTATTCATGACAGCAATAATCGTTAGCCCTCAAAAATAGCATTTTAGCACTGCAAACATTAAAACTTTATTGATGACTGCTTCTCCGATATTATCAAAGCACAGAACTGCTTAATTTTTAGAAAGGCTACGGTTGCTTCAAGCTACCGTTCCCGAGGAGCCGACAGTTCATTAGTCGCGCATGCGGTGTTCATGGACATACTCACTTGGTGAGAGTTTTGTGATCTTCTTGAATACCCGGTTAAAGTTGACCACATTATTGAACCCAGTCTTAAAGGCAATGTTGGAAACGCTTTCCGAGGATTCATCGATCAGCATCTTACAGGCCCGCTCAATCCGTATCTCATTCAGAAAAGTCACATAGGTCTTACGTGTATGCTTTTTAAAATACTTACAGAACGCATGTGGTGTCATATGGGCAACAGCCGCAATATCTTCAAGGGATATTTTATCTCCAAAATGTTGAAAAGTATACTGGAAGATTTCGTTGATACGTAGTCCTTCTGCATCCGAAAATTTCTTTTGCGGTATACCTGTATATAGAGATGTCCACTGATCCACTTTTTTGCTCAGGAAGTTAATCAGCTTCACAAAAGATAATAATCTATCGATACCGGCACTGTCATTGATCTGAATAAACCGCTCTTTCAATGCAATAGCATGTTCAGCGTCCAGTTTCTTACTCACACTGATGTGTTCCAGAAAATATTTAACATCGTCAAACTCGGGGAAATCCAGAAAAGATTTAAAATGTGCATAATCGAAGAAGATGTGAATGGCGTGAATGCCATCTTTTATGTCTTCGGCAGTCTTGAACATATGTGGTTCGTCCGCATCCACGATATAGATTTCATTCTCCTCAAAGCTGTGGGTGAAGTTACCGATCATAAAAGTTCCTCGGCCTTTTAAGATATAAGTCAATTGAATCTCTTTATGCCGGTGATAATTGCTATAGAAGGAAGGCAAGATGTCCTCTTGTACACAAATTGAGCCTTGGTAAACTACCGGAACTGTAAACTGAACAACTTTCATCGCTTGTCGAATAACAAATATTAAACTTTTATGTCAAATATAACGATTTTTAAGACAATAAAGGTTAATTACTTCACTATTTATCCTACCGGACACGATAGCCTCATTTTTTGCGTCGGCGCGGTCGCGGTCTACCGAGTCTTTGCTGGACCATCTCCATGGTTTATAACTGGTGTAACCATTGCTATCAGACGATAAGTCGCTCAAAGTGTCAATGCTTATTCAGAAACTCCCTTACCTTATTTATGAACTGCGGTAAGGCAGGATCTTCACCGGCAAGTGACAAGATGCGGCGTGTCTGCGGATCAATCCACAGATAACTTGGCGTGCGGTCCACACCGAAGTCCTGTTCCATTGCCGCCCGGTCATTGGCATTTAAATAATAATTATGCGGCCCCAGTCCTAGCGAAGCGCTGGCTTTGGTCCAGGTATCCATATCGTTATCCAAAGAAAAATAAATCACCTCTACACCCAAGGCCCGCAGCTGCGCTTCCTTTTTGTGCAGCTGCGTCATATCAGCCACACTGTATTTGTTGGATGCCTTCCAGAATGTAGCGATCAACATACGGGCCTTGGAAAATTCCATTAGTCTCAGGGAATCCCGCTGCACATTCATAGGCATAATGGACGGAAAAACTGGCATGTTCTCATAAAAATCCTTTACGCGGTCGACTTTCTCCCGTGCAAATTTATAATAAGGGTGTTGCTGCAGCGTCGCGTCGAACGCTTGCAATGCAGCGTCTAATTTTTTAAAATTGTCCTGGTCGACAGTGACGTATTTAAAGAAGTAAGGTAGAAGCAGTGACCTCCGGTGTGCGCTGTCGAGAATAAAGTCCACATATAAATTGCGCAAATTATACGGTTTGATGCCGGAGAGACGATCTAATTCATCAACAGTCTTCTCATAAGATCCGTCTTTGCGCGCAGCCATCTCCGGGAGCTGAGCCTTTAGTGCACCGATCTTACTGATTCTTTTGTCCGTGTTCAATTTTTCCTCTTTCTCACGCTGCTGATATTTTTCTGTGAAGTGGACAAAGTCCATCGCATCACCAGAGGTGGTTGTTAAGGTAAACAGGCCGTTATTTTCTTTTAGATTATACGTTTTGTTGGTCTCCAGAAACAGGGTATAAGGACGTTCGTCATTGATACGGACGGCATAAAAACCGGCCATGCTCAGTTCGCCCTCCAGGACAAATTGGCCATTGACCACCTCCGCTTTTGTAAATTGCTGCTGGGGATTATCAGGATCGATCAGCATTACTGGGCTTCTGTCGGCAGCGGTTGTTTGTCCTATTATTTTATAGGAGAAGGTTTTGAGCAGATCTTCTGCCCGGTCACTGTCCGTTTGTTGGGTGCAGCCTATGGTACCCAAAACAATAAGCAGAAGATAAAAATACCTAACGAACTTCGTAGTTCCTGTAGGCTCCGTTTTCGAAGATGCGAACATGTCCTTTTTTTCCTTGTATGTTAAGCTTTGTAATTTTCCCATTTTCCCAGCTCATGTCAACCGTATAGTTCCCGCGTGCCTTAAGCCCTTTCACCTCTCCTTTTGCCCAGGCTTTGGGCAATGCGGGCAGCAAATGGATGTAACCGTTGTGACTTTGGATCAGCATTTCTGCGATGCCGGCAGAGCCACCGAAGTTTCCGTCAATCTGGAACGGTGGATGTGCGCAGAACAAGTTGGGATAGGTACCGGCTCCCGCGCCCTGGTATGTCGTTTCATTCGCGAATGCCGGCTTCAGCAGTTGCCGAAGGATTTCCAAGGCATGATCACCATCCTGCAGCCTTGCCCAGAATAGAATCTTCCAGGCCCTTGACCAACCTGTGCCTTCATCGCCACGGACAGCCAGCGTCTTGCGTGCTGCTTCAGCCCAGTCGGGCGTTGTCTGCGGCGATATGAATGCTGCCGGATAAAGACCATAGAGATGCGAAACATGACGATGTGTAGGTTCAACCTCCTTATAGTCCTCCAGCCACTCCTGTACCCGTCCGGATGAGCTGATCTGCACAGGTGGGGGAATGTCCTTTAATTTCCGCTTAAGCGTCCCCGCAAAATCATCTTTTATGGCGAGGACAGAGTCCGCATGGATTACGGCCTCGTACAATTCACGAACGATCTGGTTATCAATTGTCGGCCCCATCACCACCGATGCTCTCTTTCCGTTGGACATCAGGAAAGCATTCTCAGGAGAAACCGAAGGTGAAGTTACCCACCACCCCGTCTTCGGGTCCTGTACTAACGTGTAATCATAAAATTGCGCGGCTCCACGGAGTATCGGATATATTTCTTTCAGGTACGCTTTATCACCAGTAAAAAGATAATGTTCCCACAAGTGGTTGCATAACCAGCCTGAGGCTGTGCTCGCCCCCCAGGAGGCCTGTTCCCCGGGAGCTGAATAGCCCCAGATGTTCGTCATCATATAGACAACCCAACCCGGAGCATTATAATAAGCTTTTGCGGTTTTCTCCCCCTCTTTTGCAATGCGCTTGATCATGGCAATGAAGGGCCGGTGGTATTCGCTGAGATTGTTGACTTCTACTCCCCAATGATTCATCTGCGCATTGATATTTAGATGGTAATCGCCGTTCCAGGGCGTATTGATCTGATGGGCCCATAAACCTTGAAGATTAGGAGGAAGGGCCTGCGCGATTTTGGGTGCCGTACTTGAAATATTCAAATATCGTCCATATTGGTAATAAAGTGCGGCAAGATCTGGATCCTGTGCGGGATCTTTATAAAAATTGGCGATACGAGCATTGGTTGGCTTATCTGCATTCGTCCTGTTTCCAAATAAATTAAGCGAAACCCGATTAAAGATTCTTTGATAGGCTGCCAGGTGATTTTGCAACAGCTGCGGTTCATTTTCGCGCATTGCGTCAGCCATCGTCATACGCACGGTCGACAGCGGGTCACTGCCATAATAAGAAGTACTTGCTGAAAAATAAATCGTTAGTGTACCACGTGCGGAGACTTGCAACGTATGACCTTTTTTCTCGATCTGCAAATGGTCACCTTTTACTTTGACGAGACCGGCAAATTTTAAGTTTGTTGCCCCCTTGCCATCGGGCAATGCTCCTTCGATCAAGATACCATCATCCAATACGGTATAGCTATCTATATGCTCTTTGCGTTCGAGGGTAATCTTCAAGGTCTGTAGAGCGGGAGTATCCTGACTGACCTGGATAACCCCGACATTTTTATTGAAAGCGGTGTAATACTGTCGCCGGACGGTACGTCTTCCTACGCGGAATGTCGTCTGGGCGGTAGCTGTTGTCAGATCCAAAGAACGCCTGTAATCTGTAATGGCTGCTTGCGCAGGCAAGTCGTAATCTAACAGCAGATCGGCAAAAAGCTGATAACAGCCATAAGGAACGGTAGCTCCGTTTCCAAATCCAGACCCTTTCCCTTTGGTCACAAAAGTTTCGTTGACAAGCTTTTCTGCTTCATCATTTTTGCCGGCTTTCAATAGTGCCTGAATGGCACCCACATTTTTATATGCCTCGTAATTATTGGGGTCCTCTGGGCTTCCCGACCACATGCTGATCTCATTCAGCACGATTTTTTCCGAACGGGGATCGCCATCCGGCATCATGCCGATCTGCCCATTGCCCAATGGCAGCGTTTCTTCCCAAATTTTAGCAGGCTTGTCATACCAAAGGCTAAGCTGCTTTTGTTGTGCCCTCAGTAGGCTGGTCTGGCAGATGCAGACCAGCACAAACGTCAGAAGTTTATTTAGCATACAGTTCAAGTTCAGCAATGGTCAGCGCATTGCCTTCAATAAATTGTTCCGGTTCAAACCGAATAAATTTGTCTTTGTCATCGGCTTCAAAAAACACTTGCTGCAAAATCGGATTTGCCTTGATATTAGAGAATTCGCCCTCTTTAACTGTTTTCCAATTTTTACCGTCCGTACTTGTCAAGATCGTATATCGTGTCGGAATACCTGCCGTCTGACCATCTTGCCGCGGCATAAAACCGATGCCGGACACAGCTGCATTAGCTTCGATAGTGATTATTCCCCCATCTTCGATGGTTGCAAAAGTTGCCGGTTTGCCATCGAGCATGAAGGCATTATAGTTCGATTTGCCTGTCTTTACTTTAACCCCTGTTAGTTTTTTTATTTCCTTACTGTCAAAGGCAAAAGGTTCATCATATTCTTTGAACAGGCCAAAATCGCTCAACGTGATCGCAACCGGTGCATATATATGTAGTTTTAACCTCACCGTAGTGATAGGCTGATCGAGCTTAATCAACCGGTTGGCACCGATGCTTGTCGCCCTTGCCAGAGGCTTCCAGGCATTGTTTTCCCACTGTTCGATGGTGACGCTGTCGATACGCTGTCCCAACTTAATATTCTCGCGCAGCTGAATAAGATCAAATGTCGCGGCGGACTTCAATGCGATTTCGAGTGTAGCATCCGTCTTCGTATCATCCGTGGCCCAGTAACTATAGCGGTCCTCATCCGTGATAAAGGACGTCCCGTAGATTTTAGCGTCGCCATTTCGGGTATTTGAGGCTGTGACGGCAGCTCCTTTCGCCAGATTGTGGCGAAAGGTTTCTTTCACTTTTTTTCCGAATGCCTGCAAAGATTTGACATCGTTTTCATGCAGGGTTCCTGAAGGCATTGGTGCTAAGCCAAGGTTCATACAAGCGCCTCTACCCACCGATTTGAGATAGATCTCAAACAGTTCGGCGGGAGTCTTTACGCGGCTATCCTGTTCTTGGTGATAGAACCAACCCGGGCGCTGTGGCACATCACATTCGGCAGGAATCCAGTACTTCCCGTTACGGTCTCCTGTCTCCGCATTATGCGATTCGGTGGCTCCTGGCACGGCGACTTTACCGTTGAGACCTATAGGTGTAAATGTCGCCCAGGAGGTCTCGGCCGCATAGCCCTTTTCATTACCTACCCAGCGCATGTCCGGACCAATATCAGAGAAAATCACAGCGTTGGGCTGTAGTTTACGGACGATTGGCCACGTTTTCTCATGCCATTCATAATATGTTGTCCGGTCAATAATCCGTTTGCCCTCCTGGCCGCCATAGTAGCCATCCCCACCATTGGCACCATCATGCCATGAGGTGAACAATGGACCATAGCCGCTCATCAGTTCGGTCAGTTGCTCCCGATAGGCATCTGCATATGCCGGAGTACCGTACCGCTCGTCATGCCGATCCCAGGCAGACAGGTAAACGCCAAATTTCATTCCGTTGCGATGCGTAGCCTCCATAAATTCCCGTACCATATCGCCTTTCCCATTTTTCCAGGGTGACGACGCGATGCTATAGGAGGTGGTTTTGGTCGGCCATAAGCAAAATCCATCGTGGTGTTTGGCGACACTGATCAGGCCCCTAAAGCCGCCAGCCGCTGCTGCTTTTGCAATTTGATCAGCATCAAATGCCGAAGGATCAAACAGGGAAGGCTTGGCATCGCCATAACCCCATTCTTTATTCTGAAAAGTGGTCGGAGTATAATGTATCAAACAATAGGTTTCCATTTCCTGCCATCTTAGCTGGCGCTCGCTTGGCAATGCCCCATAGGGCGCCAGCGTATCGGCCTTGGCAGCTGTGCTGCCTGAAAGTAAGATCGAGGATAACAAGATTGTCAACATAGTCTATATTTATATACTTAAAATTAGGTTGTAAAGCCCTAATATAAGAAGTTTTACCGAAGGATTTATGTAACATTTACGAGCAAAACGACCGCAAACACAGCTCTCAGACCGACAAAAGCGTATAATCGGCTTAATCAATCGATTGCTTAAAACGTGAAGAAAATCCCAGAGACTGCCCCTGCCACAGAGTTCAAAGATTTAAGTAATATTTCCACACCGACGAAATATAGATAAGTTGACCAAACAAAAATCACCAATTTGTTATTTTAAGGAGATAAAGAAATAAAGTGCAGGCGGCAATAATTTGAAGTGCAATCGAGGCAGATTGGCATGATAATTATAAGTTCTAATGCATAGTAAAGAGAATATTCATATATTACTAGATGATTATGAGAGGAAATTTAATGATTTTAGCAGTTGCATTAGCCTGGTCAACAGTTGCCTGCAACACAACCGGTAAAAAGTCGGAAGCCACAGGAACTGGCGATACGGCGACCATGGTTCAGAAACCGAGCGTCGTCGATAATGCATCATTGGACGGCACTTGGGAGCTCAAATCCCTGACGACTCCCGAAACGGCGGGCAAGGAATTCAAGGACTTATTTAAAGACAAAATTCCTACACTGACATTCACAGCCAAAGACCATAAGGTGGAAGGCAACAATGGCTGCAATGGTATCGGCGGCACTTATGAAAGTGAAAAAGGCAATTCCATCAAAATCGGTGATAAACTGGTATCCACCATGATGCACTGCGACAACGCGGCCTACAACGAATTTATGAATGGCCTGAAATCTACCACAAATTTTGATGTTCGGGACAATCAACTGACTTTCATGTCCGGCGATATTGTCGTGATGCAATTTACCAGAAAATAATATCCCTCACGCTGGATAAAAAAGAGGAGCCGTCGGTTCCTCTTTTTTTTTGCATAGTTTACCATTTCTTCCGGAACCTCAAGGCGCCTGCTTTTTTCATAAAAACAAGTTATTTAAGGCCGACCTATACCATTTTAAAATTTCATCTCGTAACTTTACACATCATGAAACAAGATCAATCTAAAATCATACGCGAACAAGTCGACCGCTCAGCACTTCGCGAGCATTCGACTCCTTTATATCTTACTTCGAGCTTCATCTTTGACAGTGCAGAACAGGGTCGGGCCATCTTTGCTGAAGAAGAACAGGGCATGGTCTATTCCCGCTATGCCAACCCCAATACGACCGAATTTATCAACAAGGTCTGTATCCTGGAAGGAGCTGAAGCAGGACTTTCCTTCGCGTCCGGCATGGCGGCTGTATTTGCTTCCTTTGCCGCCATTATCGAAAGCGGAGACCATATCGTTTCTTCAAGGGCTATCTTCGGATCTACGCATCAGTTGTTTACACAGCTGTTTCCGCGCTGGGGCGTCACAACTACCTATGTTGATGCCGCCAACCCTGAGGAATGGGAAAAAGCCATACAGCCCAATACAAAAATAATCTTCCTGGAGTCGCCATCGAATCCGGGACTGGAGCTGGTAGATCTAGAATGGCTGGGCAAGTTCAAGGAAAAATATCCAAATATCATTCTTTCTATTGACAACTGCTTTGCGACACCCTATCTTCAAAAGCCAATTCAATACGGGTTTGATCTTGTTATCCATTCGGCAACCAAATATATGGACGGCCAGGGGCGTGTCTTAGGTGGCATTGTTGTCGGCAAGCAGGAGCTGATCGACAAATTAATGTTCTTTATCCGGCATACGGGACCTGCCTTGTCGCCATTCAATGCTTGGATTATCTCCAAAAGTCTGGATACACTAGGGATCCGTATGGACCGGCATTGTTCCAATGCCCTGGCACTGGCCCAAGCTCTGGAGCATCATCCCGAAATTGAGGATGTCAAATACCCGTTCTTACCCAGCCATCCCCAGTATGAACTGGCCAAGAAGCAGATGAAAGCTGGTGGAGGTATCGTCACCTTTGTTGTCAAAGGAGGCTTTGAGCGCGCCAAAGCTTTTGTGGATCAGCTTGAGATGATCCTATACACATCCAATTTAGGAGACTCCAGATCCATTGCTACACATCCAGCTTCGACGACACATTCAAAATTATCCGAAAGCGAACGTTTGAACTTAGGTATACAGCCGGGCAGTATCCGCCTGTCAGTTGGTCTGGAAGACCAGGAAGATATCATCAACGATATTCTACAGGCGCTAGAAAAAACAAAATAGATAAAAAAAGCGTGCCATCCCATTTGTGGAGCACGCTTTTTTTTCAAAAGTGTTATTTTTTTATTTGCTAGTAGAGCCCTAGGCCAATTTCTATTTCTGCAGGATGCCTGTGGGCTATAAGCCTCCTATTTAACGCAACGAAGCAATAGCCGCAGCGTAGTTAGGCTCATCCGCAATCTCCGCCACTTGCTCCTCATACAGCACTTTACCGTTTTCGTCCAAGGTGATCACCACCCGGCTCAACAGCCCAGCAAGAGGTCCATCCGCAATTGCTAATTGATAAGCATCCGAAAAGTTGGAATCTTTGTATTCCGACAAAGTGATCACGTTGTTGAGACCTTCGGCTGCACAGAAACGTCCCTGTGCAAAAGGAAGATCTTTCGATATGCATAATACCACTGTATTGTCGAGTTGAGATGCCTCTTGGTTAAAAGCACGTACAGAAGCCGCACACGTTCCCGTATCAATACTAGGAAAAATATTTAACACAACTTTTTTCCCTTTGAAATCTGTAAGTGATTTATCCGAAAGATCACCTGCAGTTAATTTAAAATCAGGGGCTTGCTCGCCGACCTGCGGCAGACTGCCTTTGGTATTCACTGGATTGCCTTTAAAAGTGATTGTAGCCATATAATTTCATCATTTAATTTTTAGTATCCTTGCACTTAAAGGTACGAGCAAAAAAAATATTACACAACATTTATTAATTTTAGTCAAACATTTATTATGTTAGCATTGTATTTTAAAGAGAATGTTAACCAAAATAAACTCTAGTATGAAGAAACTATTATTCTCAATACTTTGTGCAAGTCCATCGCTCCTGTTTGCGCAAGGATCACAGGTAAATCTACAAAGTCCCAAAGCCGTAGGGATGGGGGGGGCCGGTTCGGCTTACTTTATAGATGAAGCCTCCATTTTCTATAGCCCGGGTGCTTTAGCTAAAATGGATCACAATGCCATTTCTGTTGCAGGCAATGCCGTTATGTACAAATCAGCATTTCAGGAAGTGGGCAGCACAGTCGTTTATCATACTAAGAACCAGGTGACACCTCCATTCTCTGTATTTGCCGCTGTCGGCCCAAAAAACTCCTGGTGGAAGGCCGGTATCGGGGTGTATACGCCCTACGGTGGTGCGGTGGACTGGGGAAGAGAATGGATAGGCAAGTTCAGTCTGGTCAGTCTTTCCCTGAGAGCCATTTTTATCCAGCCAACCTTAAGTATCAAACTGACCGACAATTTTAGTATCGGAGGCGGCTTTGTTTATAATATCGGTACGGTTGACCTGGAAAATTCGGTTCCTGTATTCTATCCCGATGGCCGTGCCGGATTGGCTACCTTGAAGGGCACTGGTACCGGAACGGGTTACAATGTGGGTATCCATTATAACTTAGACGATGACTTTGCGTTGTCATTAAGCTACCGTTCGAAAGTGGTTACGAAGCTCAAAGATGGAGATGCGATCTTCGAGGTACCTGCAGCCGTCGCCAGCAACTTTCCTGCCGGCAATACCTTCAGTGCCGAGCTCCCCCTACCGTCGACATTCGCAGCCGGAATTGCCTTCCCGATCTCCGAAAAGCTGAAAATGGCTGTTGACGCCACAGTCATCGATTATGATATCTATAAAGAGCTAAAATTTGATTATAAAGAGAACACCCCTGTATTACAGGATACACGTTCGCCAAAAAACTATACCAAAGCAGGTTCGATCAAAGCAGGATTGGAATATATTGCTTCCGATAAATTGCAATTGCGTGTAGGTGGCGGTTATATCGCTACCCCAGTATCGAGAGACTACGTTTATCCGGAAACCCCGGACAACAATAGATACCTGCTTTCAGGAGGTTTCACGGTCAAACCCTCACCAAAATTCGATATTACGGCGTCGTTTGCCTACCAGCGGATTGTCGCACGTCAGGCCACAAACCTCGACAGCCACCTTTCGGGAACTTACAAAACAAATATCTATGCTCCCGGTATTGGCGTAAGCTATAAATGGTAATTGATAACAGCCAAATTTGATCACAATGAAAAAAAATAAACTCTATATAGCTGCGGCGTTAGCACTTTTAGCTATCGCCTCATGTAAACCGTCATTGGACGAATACACCCCCAGCGCCGGATCCTTAGACTTTTCCAAATATGTTGCTATTGGAAACTCACTGACGGCAGGTTACGCCGATGGTGGGTTATATTTAGAAGGACAGAAAGTCGCCTATCCCAATCTGATCGCAGAGCAGATGAAACAAGTAGGCGGCGGAGAATTCCATGTCCCGTACTTTAGTGAAGCACAGGCCAACGGTTCAGGTTATATTAGCTTAACCGGATTGGTCAATGGTCAACCAGTCACAGCGCAGGTGACTGATAAATTGGCTTACCGCTCTACTTCGCCAAAGTTATTGACAAAGTACACCGATCCAATCAATAACTTGGGGGTTCCGGGTATGCGTATGGATATGGCGTTTGTGGAAGGAATAGGATCACCTTCAGGCAATATGTATTTCGAACGCCTGTTGCCGGATGCAGATGTACGAAAGACATATTTTACTTATTCCACGACACAAAACCACACATTCTTTAGCTTTGCCCTAGGCAACAACGACGCATTAGGCTGGGCAACAAATGGTGGTGTGCAGGACGGCCCGACATCAACATTGACCTCTACAGCTCTTTTCACCTCATTGTTGAACAATTATGTGACTGCATTGACAAATGGGGGGAAAAAAGGAGTCCTCGCTACAATCCCGGATGTGACGGCGACCCCTTATTTCACCACAGTTACGCGGACAGCGTTATTAGCGGCAGTAAACGCTACCAATCCTCCAGCGCCCGTCACTGATATTTATATCGCAACAAAGTCGGGATCTAGAGCTGCCACGGACAAAGATTATTTTGTTCTTCCGTTTTTGTCTTCCGGTTTATTGGGCAAGCCAAATGCCGCTAAAATCCCTTATGGCTTGCATCCGCTCAATCCCGTTGAGGATAGATATGTACTTGATATGAATGAAACAGCCACAGTTGTACAACGTATTAAAGAATATAATGCAGCCATCAAAGCTGCAGCGACCTCAAAAGGACTTGCTTTAGCGGATGTACACGCCTTCCTAAATAACGTGAAAGACGGGGTACGTATCAACGGACTGGCCGTGAGCGCCAAGTTTATTACCGGAAATGCGTTTTCACTGGACGGCATACACCTGACTCCAATCGGGAATGCTCTGATGGCCAATATTTTTATCAACGCGATCAATTCGACATATGGTTCGAAGATTCCGCTGGTCGATGTGTCCCAGTACCGCGGTGTCAAAATGCCAGACACGGCGTCTGCGGCAAACTAATCGACGGATAAGATACTGACAAAAGGCAGACCAATAAACGTCTGCCTTTTTTGTATATTTGTATGAAGTCTCTTCCCTAGCGCAACGTTTCTACTTAGGATTGTGGAGGTAAGTTTGCCTTTGAAAAGTAGTATAATAAGCGTGCTTAAAGACGAGCAAAGAAACGATTAAATTTACAACGATGAAAATCAGATTAAACCGCGTCAATCAGGCTGTACATTTTGAAGCCAGCAGTGAGTTATCGACCGTTAAAGTTAATATTGATGGCTCCGAGGCTATCGGAGGTGAAGGAAAGGGTGTGCGCCCAATGGAATTGGTATTGATGGCATTAGGCTCCTGTAGTGTTTTTGACTTACACAGTATACTGGTAAAACAACGTCAGCAAATTGACGATATTCAAGTTGAAGTGGAAGGAAAACGTCGCGACGAAATTCCACAGATATTTACAGATATCCACATCAATTTCTTTTTAAAAGGTCAAATCGATGAGGTCAAGGCGGCGAAAGCAGCAGAATTGGCCGTTAAAAAATATTGTTCGGTACATGATATGCTTGCAGCTGGGGGTGTCAATATCACCTACTCCTTGAAAGTAAATTAGTCCTTTGCCCTTCCTGTCTATCCTTGGTCATGTTCCGGGAAATCTGTCATCAACAAGGATAGACACTTACTTAAACGGTGCCTGCTATCGGTCCATCTCCTCTTTTCGCCTGTTCCATAATTTCTCGGCCCACCGGCCCACAAACCAAAAGGATACTGCAAGAATCAGGAAGAATACGGCCCGGTTAATATTGTCCCACAGGTACTCCACATACCGTGTGTAAATGTTGAGTACCAAAAATACAAACCCAACCTCACGGGTCACATTGTCTTTTGCTTTGAGGCCATAGATCACCAGAAAAGCGGATACCGCCGTTGATAAAATGCCCCAGTAAAGCATGTGGTACTGGCGCACGGTGGTCCATTCGTAGAAATCCGAATAATTGCCGAAAATCGATAAGGTCCATAGCGACACCATGAGGTAGATCAACCCAATGATATAACTGACCGGCTGAAATTGCTGCAAGCGATCAAACCGGGGCTGTAGCCAGACCGCCGCCGCGGTGATCAGCGCCCCAAAAATCGTAAATCGTAGGGGATAATTCATACCCCAGAACTTGAATCCCCAGTTGCTGTGATAAGCCGTTTCGGTGGCAAACCATACACCCAATGCCAGTAGCATAAAGGTCCAGATCAGCTTACTGTCCAACTTAACGGCTAGCACGCCGTAAATGGCAACCGAAAGCAAAAACAGCAAGGAATAATGCATGGTTTCTTTATCCAGTACCTTTCCCAAAAATCCGATGCAGGCCGCCGTGCCAAATACACCGATCAGCATCATGGTTTCCGTGGATAGATTTTTATAGGGATAACGCTTTTTATAGCGAAAGCCTAAGGTATAAAATAAGACCGCTATTGCAGCAAAAAAGAAGCAGAACAAGATATTAGGTGCTTCGTAGAGCGTGTCGACAAAGGCAAGAAAAGACGCGTCGGTAAACAACGAAAAAACAGCAAACACCAGCGAGGCTAATGCAATCCAAAAGGCGTAACGCGCCAGCTGCCCCCAGTCAAAGCTCTTCACATCCAGACTGTCAAGCAGTTCGGCAGCCTTCTGCTCATCCAGCAGATTTTCTTTTTTCCAGAATCGGACAATGTCTTCTATAGACTGTTTCTCTTGTTTGCTGACGTCGTATTTTCGCATCGGTTTAATTTTTATTTCTGGGACCTCGCTCCAAGACTATAGGTTTATAAAGGCGCCCTATTCACAAGTCGACCGCAAGATAACAATAACCTTTGTAACTTTTTAACTCGTCGTCTACTTGCAACACCGCGCGCCGCTATATCCGCTTAGCAGTCCCTCCTAACGGTCTTACAGATGGCATGATCACTTGTATATCACATTTTGTTCCAAAACACAGATCGGCTGGCATAATTCCTTTAAAATCTGTAATTTTGCATGTTTTGCAATTTATCCCCTAACAAGGGTTTTAAGGAGTTTTCATGGCAGTACAGAAAGGCCCAGATTTGGGCGAGCAAAGTGAAGTTCAAGTATTTGGTGCGCGTGCACACAATCTAAAAAATATAGATGTTTCTTTTCCTAGAAATGAACTGGTGGTAATCACTGGATTAAGTGGTAGCGGCAAATCGTCGCTGGCTTTTGACACGATCTACGCGGAGGGCCAGCGCCGGTATATGGAGACTTTCAGCGCCTATAGCCGACAGTTTCTAGGGGGTATGGAACGTCCCGACGTCGACAAGATATCAGGACTGAGCCCTGTGATCTCCATCGAGCAAAAGACAACGAGCAAGAACCCTAGGTCTACGGTAGGGACCATTACGGAAGTATACGATTTTATGCGTCTTTTGTTTGCCCGTGCCGGCGAGGCCTTTTCGTACGTGACCGGAAAAAAAATGGAACGTATGTCGGACGATCAGGTCATTGAACGCATCCTTGACGAGTTTGAAGGCCAGGCACTCAATATCCTCGCTCCTGTCGTCAAAGGCCGGAAAGGACACTACCGTGAACTTTTCGAACAAATCCGGAAACAAGGCTATGTCAAAGTCCGTGTTGATGGTGAGATTCTGGATCTGGTCCCTAAGATGCAGGTAGACCGCTACAAAATACACGATATAGAAATCGTGGTAGACCGTCTAAAGGTAGAGCGTGAAGACAAAAAGCGCTTGCAGACCTCGGTAATGCAAGCCATGAAGACGGCGAAAGGGATCATCAAAGTATCGACCAAAGATAATCAGGAGCAATTTTATAGCCGCTACCTGATGGATGCAGAGTCGGGCATCTCCTATGACGAGCCACAACCTAATACATTTTCTTTCAATTCGCCCTACGGCGCCTGTCCTACCTGCGACGGTCTGGGCTATATTTTTGAAATCGACAAAAATGCTGTGATTCCGGACAAGAAGCTCAGCATACAAAAGGGTGGATTAGCACCTCTGGGCCCCACACGTGAAAACTGGACATTTGAAGTGTTAAAGGCTGTCGCCAAGAAGCTGGACTTTACAGTGACGACACCGCTTGAAAAACTGAGTGACCAACAGATCGACCAGCTGCTTTTTGGAAATAAAGAAGAGCCTATTGTGGTGACCGTATCATATGGAAGCTATGGTGCCCGTGAATACCGGGTGGAGTTTGAAGGTATCTTCAAAATGCTGGAAGAATTTTCCGGGAAGTCATCGGACGAGGCACCGTCCCTGGACGATTTCCGGACCAAAGTCACCTGTCCAACCTGTCAGGGCGCACGGTTAAAAAAAGAATCCTTACATTTCAGGATCGCCGATAAAAATATTCACGAACTTTCAACATTGGATATCAGCAGCCTGAAAGAATGGTTCGATCAAGTAGAAAGCAAGCTGGACGAGCGACAACTGGTGATTGCGGCAGAAATCCTCAAAGAGATTCGGGCGCGTCTGGGTTTTCTATTGGATGTGGGACTGAATTATCTCACATTGGACCGCACGGCCAAAACCTTATCCGGTGGTGAAGCCCAGCGTATACGCCTGGCGACGCAGATTGGCTCACAGCTTGTCAATGTCCTTTATATTCTGGATGAACCGAGCATCGGACTTCACCAGCGCGACAACGAACGCCTGATCAATGCACTCAAAAATCTCCGTGATATTGGCAACTCGGTATTGGTCGTCGAGCACGACAAAGACATGATTTTGCATGCCGATTACGTGATCGATATGGGGCCCGCCGCCGGTGTTCATGGCGGAACAGTTGTAGCCGAAGGCAGCCCCAAGGAAATCCTGCATTCCGATTCATTGACGGCGGCCTACCTCAATGGCAAAAAAGCAGTTAAAATCCCTGAAAAACGACGCGAAGGCAATGGTAAGACGCTTACCTTATATGGTGCTACCGGCCACAACCTGAAAAACCTGACAGTCACTTTCCCGCTGGGGAAGCTTATCGTCGTATCGGGCGTTTCGGGCTCCGGCAAGTCCAGCTTGATAACTGGGACACTCTATCCGATCTTGAATAAACATTTTTTCCGCGCCAAGGCCACACCGCTGCCTTTCAAGAAAATCGAGGGGCTCGAGCATATCGATAAAGTAATCGAAATCGATCAGAGCCCAATAGGGCGGACACCAAGGTCCAATCCTTCCACCTACACAGGTGTGTTTTCGGATATAAGGACACTTTTCGTGCAGCTGCCGGAGGCCAAGATCAGAGGTTACAAACCAGGGCGCTTCTCTTTCAACGTGAAGGGAGGCCGCTGTGAAACCTGCCAGGGAGCAGGGCTCAAAGTCATTGAGATGAACTTCCTTCCTGACGTGCAAGTTCCCTGTGAAACATGCCACGGAAAACGCTACAACCGAGAAACTTTGGAGGTCCGCTACAAAGGAAAATCCATTTCGGACGTACTCGACATGAGCATCAATGATGCGGTCGGCTTTTTCGAAAATGTACCGGCGATCTACAGAAAGATCAAGACCTTGCAGGATGTAGGCTTAGGCTACATTACGCTCGGACAGTCTTCGACAACCCTGTCCGGTGGGGAGGCCCAACGGGTCAAACTTGCGACGGAACTTTCTAAAAAAGATACTGGAAATACGTTCTATATTCTTGATGAACCGACTACAGGCCTTCATTTTGAGGATGTCAATGTGTTGATGGGTGTCATCAACCGCCTGGTCGACCGGGGCAATACGGTCCTGATCATCGAACACAATCTCGACGTTGTCAAATCAGCAGACTGGGTGATTGATATAGGCCCTGAAGGAGGAAAAGAAGGCGGTCAGGTGATGTTCGAAGGTACACCCGAGCATTTAATCAAAAATAAGAAAAGCGAAACAGCACGTTTCCTTAAGCTGGAAATGTAGTCGATCATATTGAGCAAGGCTCCCCGGTCGTTGATCAGCGGAGCCTTCCCCCACTTATTTTCATCCATGTTTGTGCTTTCTAAATATGGATATTTCGTAACTTTGTATTATATGTCGGATATTATTCAATTACTTCCAGATAATGTTGCCAATCAGATTGCGGCGGGAGAAGTGGTGCAGCGACCAGCGTCTGCCATTAAAGAATTGATTGAGAATGCCATTGATGCTGGGGCTGACAAAATAAAACTTATTGTTAAAGATGCAGGCAAATCGCTTATCCAGGTCATTGATAATGGTTGTGGTATGAGTGTGACGGATGCACGGCTCTGTTTTGAACGTCATGCAACGTCAAAGATCAGAAAAGCAGAAGACTTATTTGCCATTCGCACAATGGGATTCCGGGGTGAAGCGATGGCTTCCATTGCGGCCATTGCGCAAGTCGAGCTAAGAACGCGCCGCGTGGAAGACGAACTCGGCACAGTCGTGGAAATTGAAGGCTCCAAAGTCATCAACCAATACCCCGAAGCCGTGGCCGCGGGAACAAATATTTGTGTTAAGAACCTCTTCTATAATATCCCTGCACGCAGGAACTTTCTAAAAAGCAATTCGGTGGAAATGCGTCATATCATCGATGAGTTTCAGCGGATTGCCCTGTCAAACCCACATATCTTTCTGACGCTGCACAGTGATGGCAATGAGATTTACCATTTGCCGACCGAGACTTTAAAACAGCGTATTGTTCATATTTTTGGAAACAACTACAATCAGCGTCTGGTCCCGGTGGAGGAAGATACATCAATTATCAAGGTAGAAGGTTTTGTCGGGAAGCCTGAATTCGCCAAGAAAACCCGTGGCGAGCAGTTTTTCTTTGTCAACAAACGGTTTGTACGGGATCCATATCTGCATCATGCGGTGATGAATGCCTACGAAGAAATTTTACAGGCCGAAACGTATCCTTTTTATGTACTGTTTATTGACATAGATCCAGCCCGCATCGATATCAACGTCCACCCGACGAAGACCGAAATTAAATACGAGGATGACAAGGCGATCTATGCGATCATCCGTTCGGCAGTGAAAAGATCGCTGGGCCGCTACAATATCATGCCGTCACTGGATTTTGAACAAGAAACAAGTTTTTCCAATCTGATCACCAAGAAATCCCTAGACGAAATCATTGTACCTACGGTTACCTTTAATCCGGATTTCAACCCTTTTGATACAGACAAATCCAAATCGGATTACTCGAGATCGGACAGCTATGCAGAGGGATTTGCAAAGAAAACCGGCGGGATTCCAAGCAACTGGGATTCACTGTACCAGATCGTCGAAAAGGAAGAGTCCATACAGCTGCCGCTGCATACCGAAGCCGAACTGGAAACAGACCGGCCACAAGCTATTCAGGTAGAAGATAAAGCTTCATCCAAATTATTCTTTCAGCTGCACAATAAGTATATTGTATCCCAAATTCACTCGGGCTTTATCCTTATTGACCAGCAGGCAGCCCACGAACGTATTCTTTTCGAACAGTTTCTGACGCAGCTGGAACAACATAAGGGACTGAGCCAGCAAAGCCTGTTTCCGCAGACCATAGATCTCAACCCTGCCGACAATGAGTTAATGAAGGATCTACTGGAGGATATCAATGGACTGGGATTTCAAATTCGGGAATTTGGAAAAAATTCTTATATTATTGACGGAATTCCGGCAGACCTGGGGACTGGCTTTGATGAGATAAAAATGATTGAAAAAATATTGGAAGATTACAAAAATAATCAGTCCGAATATAAGCTGGCCAAGCGGGAAAATCTCGCGAAAAGCCTTGCCCGCAATGCGGCAATCAAGCCCGGCACACAGCTCGATAATACAGCTATGGCCGAATTGGTCGACAAGCTCTTTGCTTGCCAATCGCCCAATATCTCCATCTATGGCAATCCCGTTATCGTCACCTTTACGTTGCAGGAACTGGCCGAGAAATTTGGCAAAAACTAGAGATTAAACAAAACGAGAAGATAAATTATATGTTTCCACAATTGACACCTGTTATTAAGAATTTACTGATTGTAAATATTGTATTCTTTTTAGGATCACAATTTGTGCCTATTGCGGATGCTTATCTTCCCGTTTATTATCCGGATTCGCCATTTTTTAAAATCTGGCAGGTGATCACGCATATGTTTATGCACGCAGACCTCGGCCATATATTCTTCAATATGTTTTCCCTGGTGATGTTTGGCCCGATGATCGAACATGTCCTGGGGCCCAAGCGGTTCCTGAACTTTTATCTGATTTCGGGCATTGGTGCCTGGTTTCTATATACAGCGGTGAATGGCATTCAACTATACCAGGCCACTGGCTCGTTTTTCCCACTTCACGGCGTGAGTGGGAGTGAAATTTTAGCGCTTTCAAATACAGGTAATTATGAAGCAATGACCTATAGGATTCCGATGCTGGGTGCTTCAGGGGCAGTATATGGTGTCCTACTGGCCTTCGCCTACCTTTTTCCAAACATACCGCTTCAATTTTTGTTTATTCCTGTACCAGTCAAAGCCAAATATATGATCGGGGGATTTATTCTGATTGAGATTTATATGAGCTTGTCCAGACCGGGGGATTCGGTGGCGCACTTAGCCCACGTCGGTGGTGCTTTATTTGGCTACCTTTTACTCAAGCTATGGAAGATTAGAAAGGGGATTTATTAATAGGGTGCGAAATGAATAACATTGGTTTAAAAGATTTTTGGAGACAGACGTATAAAACAGGTTCACCGATCCCAATAGTGATCAGTATTCAGGTTGGCCTATTTGTCCTCATTTATTTTTTGGACTTACTTTTTGAGTTAAAGATTGTCCCTCAAAGCTTTCTGCAGCCTATTGTGCAGCACCTGAGCCTGCCAAGCAGCTTTTCAGCCTTTCTGGAGCAACCCTGGTCCTTAATTTCTTCTAATTTCGTGTATGTCAAGCTTCTCAGCATTCTCTTTGACAGCCTTTGGCTCTACTGGGTGGGCCAGATTTTCTTTACGTTCTTAAACAAAAGACAATTTCTCTTTATTTATATTGGTTCATGGTTGCTCAGCAGCGTTCTTTATGTAGGTTTTGGCACACTTATTCCGCCTCCTACCAATCTGTACCTGATGGGCGGCGCGCATCCGCTGGCGGCCGTACTTGCCGCTATCGCGACTTTGGTGCCCAAATATGAGCTACGCCTGCTGCTCTTTGGCACGGTTAAGCTGCGGGTGGTAGCCATCGTTTATTTTGCGCTCGAGTTTTTGTTCCTCACCCTGGGCAACAGACCAGCTGCCATTTCGTACTTTGCCGTGATTCTTTTCGGAATGGTCTTTGTCTATGCGCTGCGATCGGGCATGGACTGGTCGACACTTTTTCAGAAAAAACAGAAAAAGCCTGCAAAAATGAAAGTTGTTGTGGGCAATAATATTCCGGCAAATCGGAAGCATCGTTATGACTTGCCCAATCAGGATGAGATTGACGCTATTCTGGACAAAATTTCTGTCTCGGGCTACGACAGTCTAACGCACCATGAGAAAGAAACGCTCTTTAGGGCAAGCAATAGTGGCGATAAGGTTGATGGATAGAAGGACATTTTTGAGAAGAAAACTGGGATTTATAAGTAAAACAATGTTCCTGGCAAATATGCTTGCGATCATTGCCTTGTTGCTCAGTTATGCCGCCACCTTCATCAACCCCAAGTCCTTTTGGCCCATTGCCTTTTTGGGCCTCGGTTATCTGCCTATTCTTCTCGTAAATATCGGCTTTATCTTTTACTGGCTTCTGCGAAAACGAAAAGTTGCGCTCTTTTCCTTAATCGCCATTCTCATAGGCTGGTCATTTCTGACCAAGCACTGGAACATCCGAAAAGAAAATCCGCCCGTGCCACCCGAAACGCGTACCCTACGCATCATGACATTCAATGCACACCTGTTCAAACGAGTAGACGATGAGAAGAAAAATTTCAAGGCTGATGTCGTCCGCATCATCGACAGCATCTCACCTGATGTGATCTGTTTTCAGGAATATATTAGCAAAATCAAAGGAAAGCACGTCTTTTCGGAGGAATTTAAGGATAAACTGGGTTACGACTATTTTTTCTTTGAGCCCAGTTCCAAAAACGATTACGAAGCCTATGGCATGGCCGTGCTCTCACGTTTCCCGATCTACGATTCGGGCAATATCCGCGACAATGACTATGGCATCAATAGGATCAGCTACGTAGATATCAAGAAGCAGGATACATTGATCCGGATCTATAACATTCATTTACGCTCTTTTGCGCTGCAGAACGAAGACAAGGAATTTATCCAGAACTTTTCCAATAAGAACGAGACCGATAATAAGGCACGGCGCTTGAGCCGGAAATTGAAGAACGCGTTTGAGTTACGTAGCGAGCAGGCGCACTCACTCAAAAAGCATATGAATGAATGCCAATACCCCTATATCGCTGTCGGTGACTTCAACGATACGCCCATGAGCTACTCCGTCAATTTAATCGGTGCCGACATGTTGAATGCTTTTAAAGAAAAAGGGAATGGATGGGGCGTCACCCATCATGCGCTGCTGCCGATTTTTCAGATCGACTATATTTTTGCCAGTCCCAAATTTCAGGTGATGAACTATCAGGTGGTCAGGCAAAAGCTGTCCGACCACTATCCGGTCTGGTCTGATCTGCGCCTTAGACCTTAGGCATCTGATAGCCCAATGTCCGCAGACCTATCTCGATAAACTTGTCCCGCCGGTTTTTAATTTTATAATAGGCTTCACGGCCAAAGTAGTACCTGCCCACCAATGCTTCAATATCGGACTGAATCAGGTCGTGCAAATTCGTTGCGTCATGAGCACTGACCGCAATACCTTTCTGCGTTTTTAAAAACGCGATAAATAAATCAAACTCTGCGGCAGGTAAATGGTAGCCGCTGATAAAATTTTCTATAGAGTAGGCAGGCAGATGTTTCGTAAAACGGTCATAGACAAATTCCTCAATGGCATTCGAATGGAAGATTTCACGATACTTAGCACTTGTCTCGTTTGTATCGATCGGAATATTCACATCGGGAAGGATGCCACCACCACCAAATACCAGTTTACCTTTGCTTGTTGTAAACATCTCCTTTTGCCGGTATTCGGTATCCAGTGTCCAGAGGTCAAAGCCGGTCATGTATTTGGCAGCATCAAAATTTGCGCGCGTATATTTACGCTGAATGCATCGGCCCAATGGCGTGTAATAGCGCGCCACCGTTAGGTTGACTGCCGAACCGTCCGAAAAATCAAATTGCTCCTGTACCAGACCCTTTCCATAAGATCGACGTCCGACGATCGTGGCACGGTCCAAGTCCTGAAGGGCACCACTCAGAATTTCGCTTGCGGAGGCAGTACTTTCATTGATCAGTACGACCACACGGCCGTCTCCAAACTCACCTGCCTTTTCCGAATAATAATCCTGGCGCGGTTCATTCGCCCCCTCGGTATACATCAACAGTCTCTTTTCTTTGAAAAATTGTCCTGCCAGATCTATGGCTGTATGGACAAATCCACCGCCATTGTTCCGCAGGTCCAAGATCAGATCCTGCGCACCACTTTTGCGCAAGTCAAGGAGCGATTGTTTAAACTCTTCGGCAGTTTTGTGCCCAAATCGCCGAATTTTGACATATGCCGTCTTAGGTGCGATCATATAAGACGCATCCAGACTTGAGACATTCACCTGGTCGCGAATGATCCTCAAGGGGTTGCTCAGCAGCTGACCATTCCGCTGCACTGTGACCATAACAGCAGTTCCCTTTTTCCCACGGATCAGTTTTTCAATTTCGGCTTCAGGAATCTTCTTGCCAGCTAGATCCCGATTACCAATCTTCACAATACGGTCTCCAATGCGCATTCCACCTTTTTCAGCAGGTCCGGCTGACACCATGCCAACGACCAGCAGCGTATCTCTTAAACGAAAATATTCCACGCCGATTCCGTCGAAAGACCCCTCTAAAGTCTCTTGTTTGGCAAGCACCTGGTTGGGACGCAAAAATGTCGAAAAAGGATCCAGACGAGAGACCACGTGCTCGATCGCTTCATCCTGAATGGTGTCTATACTGACGTTGTCGACATAATTTTCTGAAATCAGCTGGATCAGATACTGCAATTTATCGGAATTACTTTTGGAACTCAAACTAGAAAAGGTCGTTTTTTGGTTACTGCCCTGTTCCTCGGCATAGTTCTGTCCCAACAGCAAGCCGAGAAGCAATACTGCAGCGTAAGTAGCAGCCACAAAAATATTTCGCTTAATACTCTTTTGCATAGGAAACGAACCCGCGTTTATAAAAGACAAATTGTACAGCTGACCTCCACCAACCCGACAAACTCAGGACCTACCCCAGAATGTAACGTCACAGGACTTTTTTCAGCTGAAAATTACATCCCAAAAGTAGCAAGTTTATTCGGTTTAATGGATATTTGCACCCACAATTTTACATTAAAAACAAAAACTTGCCCGCCTGACTCTTGTTCTGCATACAGCTTACTCATCCATACAGAAAAGCGTGTGAAGTAGGTTTCTGTATTTGGAAATAAGCGTAACTTTACCTTAGTTTGGACTTGAAAAGGAATTTATTATATGCATGAGATCGAGCCCTATTACAATTGGCGGGACTATTATATCGCCGCCGAAGATGAACAATCGCCATTTTATGGTACAGTATATAGTGAATTCAATTTCGACAAGCAGATATACAATTTTCTGCTGCACCCTCAATGGGATGAATTCGGTTCGCTCACACTCTATCTCAAAATTTTGTTTGTCGATTACGAAAAACAATACTGCATTATCGAGCTGATTGGCGAATGGAACGATGCCATCTACAATGATATCATGCTACTGAAAAGGGAGATCATTGATGTGATGGTCAGCCAAGGTATCAAATATTTTATCCTCATCGGAGAGAACGTGTTAAATTTCCACACCTCAGACGATTCCTACTACGAGGAGTGGTTTCAGGACATCGAGGATGGGTGGATCGCCGGTATTGGCTTCAGGCAACATGTGATCGAGGAGTTCCAACAGCAAAATATTGACTATTACATTAATTTTGGCGGTGAAATGAATACGCTGCCCTGGCGCACACTCAAACCCAAGCAGGTATTTCATCACGTTAACGAATCCCTGACAAAACGACTGGGTTTTTAATTTTAATTTTTACTTTTTATCGTATTATCCGTTAACTTTGTCATTGATGTAGTGTGTGCGCTGTGCACCTACTTTGAATTTTTACGTTTTACTTATACATAACAATATGTCATTCAGAATTGAAAAAGATACAATGGGTGAAGTTCAGGTACCTGCAGACAAATACTGGGGTGCACAGACAGAACGTTCGCGCAACAACTTCAAAATCGGTCCCGCAGCATCCATGCCGCAGGAGATCATCGCGGGCTTTGCATACCTTAAGAAAGCCGCTGCTTATGCAAATCACGAACTGGGTGTATTACCCGTTGAGAAGCGCGATGCTATTGCTGCAGTCTGTGACGAAATCCTTGCAGGTAAACTGGACGATCAGTTTCCATTGGTGATCTGGCAGACGGGATCAGGTACACAGTCAAACATGAACGTGAACGAAGTGATTGCTAACCGTGCCCAAGTATTGGCTGGACATAAAATTGGTGAAGGTGAACCGGTATTGAAGGCGAATGATGATGTCAACAAATCACAATCATCAAACGATACCTTCCCTACCGGTATGCATATCGCCGCATACAAAGCCGTTGCTGAAGTCACTATCCCCGGCGTCGAAAAGCTCCGTGATACCCTAGCTAAAAAAGCAGAAGAGTTTAAAAATGTCGTTAAGATCGGCCGCACACACCTGATGGATGCTACACCATTGACCTTGGGTCAGGAGATTTCGGGTTATGTCGCACAGTTGAACCATGGTTTAAAAGCCTTGCGCAATACTCTTTCCCATTTATCCGAACTGGCTCTGGGCGGTACCGCAGTGGGCACCGGCTTAAATACACCGAAAGGCTATGATGTCGTTGTGGCAAAATACATTGCAGAATTTACAGGACTTCCTTTTGTTACTGCCGAAAATAAATTTGAGGCTCTGGCAGCTCACGATGCGATCGTCGAAACACACGGCGCACTAAAACAGCTAGCTGTTGCATTGAACAAAATTGCGAATGATATCCGTATGCTGGCCTCGGGGCCACGTTCGGGTATTGGCGAGATCCTGATTCCAGAAAATGAGCCGGGATCATCCATCATGCCGGGCAAGGTGAACCCTACACAATGTGAGGCTTTGACGATGGTCGCCGCCCAGGTCATGGGTAATGACGTTGCGATCACCATCGGCGGTACACAAGGACATTACGAACTGAACGTGTTTAAACCTGTAATGGCAGCGAATTTCCTACAGTCGGCCCGTCTATTGGGTGACGCTTGTGTGTCGTTTGAAGAGCACTGTGCTGCAGGTATTGAGCCAAACTACAAACGTATCAAAGAACTGGTAGACAACTCCTTAATGCTTGTAACAGCATTGAATACAAAAATTGGTTATTACAAAGCTGCAGAAATCGCGCAAACTGCACATAAAAACGGTACCACGCTAAAAGAAGAAGCGGTACGTCTGGGCTATGTGACAGCTGAAGATTTCGATGCTTGGGTAAAACCTGAAGATATGGTTGGAAGTCTAAAATAAGTTGTGACTATAATTTCAATAAAAAATAAACTGTCAAAAACATACCTACTGGCTCTTGCCGTAGGTATGTTTTTCTTTTTTGCTTCCTGCAAATTCAACTCAGATATGCAGAGTGAGGGTGCTTCATTTTTACAGGGCGAATGGGTGCAGGACAGCATTGCGGGGCAGCAGCAGATGCTGCAGTATACGCTGCATGAATTTAAATTTACCTGCGACTCCATCTACACGGTCTTACATGTGAACAACAAAGTTCAAACAATTCCGGATAGTTGTTACAAAAATGGCTCATGGACCGAACGTGCAAAAGGTATCTATGTCCTCCGGGGTGATTCGGTCATTGTCGACGGTATTTTCACTAAAGAAAACGGCAAACAAAAAATCTCTGGCTGCTACCGTTCAGGACAATACATCCCGCGATTTAAAGTCGTCTATCATGATCCCGACTCGGTGGTGCTGGAAAGCCGCTTTGACCAGCGGCCTATTATTCTAAGAAAAGTTAAGGATATCAGCTGTGTACCCAAGAAGAGGTATTAAGATTTTATTCTTACATTTGACTATCAACTTCTAACCGTCTATATGAACAAAGGAATTATTGCTTTGGCTTTTGGAGGGCTTGCCATCGGGATGACTGAATTTACGATGATGGGCATTTTACCGGATATTGCTAAAGATCTCCATATTGAAATACCTACTGCGGCCCACTTAATCGCCCTATATGCGCTGGGCGTTGTTGTAGGTGCTCCTACACTCGTCTTATTTACAGGAAAATACCCCCCCAAGAAGGTCCTGCTTTTCTTGATGCTCTTATTTTTTATCTTCAATGGTTTATTCAGCATCGCCCCCGGGCAATTTCTGATCAGCCTTTCACGCTTTATGGCCGGGCTTCCGCATGGGGCTTTCTTTGGCGTAGGCTCTGTCGTCGCCGCCAAACTCGCGCCGAAGGGGAAGGAAGCACAGGCGATCTCGATCATGTTTACCGGCATGACCATCGCGAACCTTGCGGGGGTACCTTTGGGCACCTATCTGGGACACCATTATTCCTGGAGGCTGACCTATGGAATCATCAGCATGCTCGGCTTGCTTACCTTTGCGGCAATATATGCGTGGATGCCCAAAATTGAAGCGTCAAAGCAAAACAATATCTTTAGCCAGCTCAGCTTTTTCAATAAACGCATCGCTTGGCTATTGATGGCAATTATCGCCATCGGTACAGGTGGCTTGTTTGCATGGATCAGTTATATTGCCCCGCTGGCGACCAAGGTATCCGGAGTCGCGGCTGACCGTGTGCCGCTGATTATGATTCTGATCGGTATCGGTATGTTTTTCGGAAACCTAATCGGGGGCAAACTAGCAGATACCATTTCGCCAACGAAGGCAGCGATTGCCAGCTTTACCGCTATGGCATTGTGCCTGGTCATGGTATATGTTATCTCCCCACTGGGCTGGACCGCATACCCACTGGCTTTCATTACGGGCCTGGTGTCTTTTACGATCGGCTCCCCGACCCAGCTTATGCTGATCCGCGCATCCAAAGAGGCTGCGACACTGGCCGCTGCCGGTGGACAGGCGGCATTCAATCTCGGGAATACACTTGGCGCATTCTTAGGCGGGATTCCCATTACTTTGGGACTTGCCTATAACACTCCTTCGTTGGTAGGTGTGGGCATGGCCAGCATCGGCGCCCTTTTGACCTTATTGTATCTTAAAGTCTATGACAGCCAACGTTAACATCGCCGACTGGAAAAGCCATGGTTCGAACTAGCTATATCAGCGTATTGCGCATTGTTGCGATCTTTTTGGTTATCCTGATCCACTCTTCTTCAGGATACCTGAATAGCAATCAGTTTGACTTCTTTGACTGGAATTATGCCAATTGGCTGAATAGCTTTGCGCGGTTTTCTGTGCCTCTTTTTGTGACGATTTCCGGTGCACTGCTGTTACGAAAGGAGGAGCCTACTACAACCTTTTACAAAAAACGTCTGTTCAAGATCATCCCACCTTTTCTATTCTGGACGCTAATTTACCTTTCCGGTTATTTCGTGCGCTACACCGATCTGTCCTTATTAAGTTTTCCACAAGTTATCAACACTGTGTTAATTAAATTAAAATCAGGCAGTAACGCACATTTATGGTACCTATATATGATCATCGGTCTTTATCTAGCGGTCCCCTATATCCGCAAGATAGTCGTACACTGCACAAAAAAAGAGCTGCAGATCTTCCTATGCCTGTGGTTTGTTTCCCTGTTTTTCACGAGCCGGCCCTACAATGCCTACCTGCCCAATTTTGATCTGAAATTTTTCTCGGGTTATATGGGCTATCTGGTATTGGGATATTATCTGCAAAAGTATCCGATGCATCGAAAATGGCTCAGTTTAGGCTTGTTCATGCTCTTCAACACAATGACTGGAATCGGGACGTACTATTTAAGTGTCTCGAAGGGAGAGTTTGACCCGACGCTTTATAATTACCTGGCACCGGGCATTGCCTTGAGTACAGGCTTTGTTTTTATATTCGTTCAATGTATCAAGCTCCCCGAACAGCTCCATCCATTCTGGAAGTTTATTGACAACCATAGCTTCGGCATTTATTTATGCCATATCCTGCCGCTGACAGTCATCCACCCACTGCTGCCGTTTTCGACTTTATGGAAAATACCGCTGGCAGCAGTCTTTACGTTGATCGCCAGCGCTTTGCTCACCTACTTCCTGCGCAAGATCCCACTAGGTAAATATGTCAGCGGCTAGGTTAGCCATGCTTTTTATTTTTCACCTTCCACTTTGTTATAGACATACAGGTGCGCATTGGGCCCATCAATTTCTTTCCCTTCCTGATCCAGTCCAATCAGCCGGTTTTCGGCCACCTTCAACTTCATGTTGGTTTCCTTTCCCATCAGGTGCACAACTGACCCGTGGTCGTGCCACATAATTTTACCAGAATCTTCAATTTTGGTATTCTTGTTTATGTACTCGCTCACGATAGAAAAGCTGTCGTCGTTTTTCAATGTGATATTTGTTTTGATGCCTTCGCAGTCCGCACACGGGATAGTCGCCTCATATTTGCCGGCCCAGTCCAGGGAATTCTGAGCCGTGTGAACAGTATCTACAGCCATAGTGGTCTGGTCAGACGAATCTGTTGTTAAGATGTGCTGATTTTCTTTTTTAGCCTGATTACAAGACATTAAGGAAAGTGCTGCTAAGCAACAAAATAATACAGATGATTTCATGTTTATGATGTTTTGATTAAAAATATCCTTTATGAAGCAATTTCAGCGCCAAGAACACATTTCCTGTAAGCAAAAAAGTCCGAAAAATAAAGAAGGCTTCAAATTGAAGCCTTCTGATATGTCGTTATGTTGCCTGCATAGACCCTAAAAATCATTTAGGCGGCAGGGCCAACAGGCTGAACGTATGCTAGAGACTAGAATGGCAAGTCATCATCATCTGATGAACCGGACAAATCTACAGGAGCCGGCATATCTGCATAACCGGGAGAAGAAGGTGCCGGAGCTGCATTTCCGAGTTTTGTCACCCGCCATGCCACCAAGGAGTTGAAATAGGTTGTTACACCATCTTTATTTGTCCAAGGGCGACCACGAAGATTAAAAGATACCTCTACTTCCTCGCCAATAGCCAGGTTATCAAAAATTGATGTTCTATCCTGTGTGGCTTCAAAACGGATATATTCAACAAACTGTGGATTTTCGGCATAAGCAACAATCATATCGCGTTTTTTGAATGATTCTGTCACTTGTTGTGTCGCTCCTATCTCGTGTACTTTTCCTCTAATTTCCATAATCAAAAAAATAAATATTAAAGCGTAAAATTAAGCATTTTTTGAGGAAGAGTTTAATTAACTTTGTACAAAATATGATGGAAGTTTTCAACACCCCCAATAAAGTTATTATAACGTGCAATAAACGCTTATCGCCTTATTTGCAACAGGAAGTTAAAGAGTTAGGTTTTGACATTGTCAGGGCGTTTTCGACTGGAGTCGAGCTAAAGGCAAGCGTCAATGACACGGTCAAACTCAACTTAAACCTGCGCACGGCATCGCAGATCCTGTATTCTTTGCAGGAATTTACAGCCACTAACCCTACTGAGCTCTACGATGAACTGAGCAAGATTGCCTGGGAAGAACTCATACAGTTTGACGGTTATTTTTCAGTCACTTCAAACGTGGACAATGAAACGATTAGCACCCCCCTGTTTGCGAATGTCAAGGTTAAAGATGCAATCGTAGACCGGATTAAAGCAAAAAAAGGGATGCGACCGAATTCAGGTCCTGATAACAATAAAGCGGTGGTGCATCTGTACTGGAAGGACGATCGCGCCGAAATTTTCCTGGATACTTCGGGCGAGACGCTTGCAAAACATGGTTATCGTAAGATTCCGGGCAAGGCACCGATGCTGGAGGCTCTGGCTGCTTCAACAATCATGGCTTCCAAATGGGATGGCGTTTCACCATTCATCAATCCGATGTGTGGCTCTGGTACGCTCGCCATTGAAGCGGCATTGATTGCAACCAATAGAAAGCCCGGCTTGTTGCGCATGAATTATTCTTTTATGCATTTCATCGGTTATGATGAAACCATATTCTTCCAGGAACGCCGCGCATTAAAAGATCAGGTCAATAAAAAAGCTGCCCCTCAGATTATCGCCACCGATATTTCCGAAGAAGCGGTCAACGTTTCTAAAATGAACGCCCGCACAGCAGGCGTAGAGCAATTAATTTCATTTCAGGTATGCGATTTTGCCGAAACACACGTTCCTAAAGAAAACGGCGTCATCTTATTCAACCCTGAATATGGCGAGCGGCTCGGAACGCATACCAAACTAGAAATTACCTATAAACGGATGGGTGATTTTATGAAACAGGAATGTAAGGGCTACAGGGGCTATATATTTACTGGAAATCCGGATCTGGCCAAAAAGATTGGTCTCCGTGCGTCCAGACGTATAGAGTTTTATAATGGTAAATTAGATTGTAGATTATTAGAATACGAATTATACGAGGGTACTCGCGAAAAAACAAAAGTATTGTATGAATAACATTATTGAACGCACAGTAGCATTTGTGCAAGATCGTTTGAAATTTGCAGAAGCAGGCCACGATTGGTCGCATATTCAACGCGTATGGAACAATACGAAGTTAATTTTAGAAGTAGAAAAAGCAGATGTCATGGTCTGCGAGCTGGCAGCACTCCTACATGATATCGCGGACAGTAAATTCCATGACGGCGACGAAACGATAGGCCCTCGCGTTGCCGGTGAATTTTTGACCAGTCTGGAAATTGCGCCCGAAGTGGTTGACCATGTTAAAAAGATTATCTTTAACATGTCCTTCAAAGCCAGCTTGGGTGAGGTCTCCTTTCATTCGAAAGAAATGGAAATCGTGCAGGATGCAGATCGTCTGGATGCCATAGGCGCCATCGGTATTGCCCGGGCATTTAGTTTTGGTGGCAACAAAGGCCGAGAGATGTACAATCCCAACATTCCGGTACAGGAGTATAAAGATAAAGAGGCATACAAACATTCGGAAGCCCCCACAATCAATCACTTCTACGAAAAACTTCTCCTGTTGAAAGACAGGATGAACACCGAAGCTGCCAAAAAAATTGCAGAACATCGGCATCAGTACATGCTCGGATTCCTGGATGAGTTCATGGCAGAATGGAATGGTAAAAAATAAATTACACTTAACAATTCCTACATATAAAAGTGGTACTTTAGATCTTGTGATGCAGGAGAAAAGTACCACTTTTTTTATCTGCATACGTTCAGCTTTTAAAGTAATACATATGAAAAAACACATTTTTACCTGCCTGACGCTGGCTATGGTCATTTCTTCTACCGCACTTTTCGCTCAGACAAAGGCGATAGCTCACCGCGGAGTGTGGAAAAATAGCCATCTTCCCCAAAATTCAATTGCTTCCCTAAAAGCGGCACACCAACTGAAACTGTTCGGTTCGGAATTTGATGTGCACCTGACCAAAGACAACATCCTTGTGGTCAACCATGACAATGACTTCTACGGGATCGATATTGCGACAGCAACCTACCAAGAACTTTTGGCCAAGAAACATCCCAATGGAGAGTCTATCCCTACTTTAGAAGAATATATCACAGCAGGCAAAAAACTCAAAGGATTACGCCTCATCCTCGAGCTCAAAACCAACAAACTGGGTGTAGAACGTACCCTAGAAGCGGCAACTAAAGCTGTCGAGATGGTGAAGGCATTGAAAGCAGAAAAAATAACGGATTATATCGCATTCAGCTTTGAAGCCTGCCAGAAGATTCATGAACTCGCTCCAAAAGCCAATATCCAATATCTGAATGGAGACAAATCGCCTGCTGATGTACATGCCGCAGGGATCAATGGACTGGACTACCATTATTCCGTGTTCAAAAAGAATGCGAACTGGCTACAGGATGCCCATAAATTAGGCATGAAAGTAAATGCATGGACGGTCAACACCGCAGAAGAAATGCATAATCTGATCGGCCAAAAAATTGATTTCATTACCACAGACGAACCTGAATTGCTGCTTCAGGAGTTAAAAAAGTAACAATGCAACGATAACATCACAAGCAGGAACGACCGGGCTACCCATTATCTGGAATCCCGCTGTTCCTGCTCTCACAATACAATAAAAATGCTAAAAAGAACCTTTATTCTCGTCGCCGCCATATGTATTTCGTACATCGCACATGCGCAGGATTTCATTGCGGCAACATACAATATCAGACAAAGAAATACAGTAGATACAGGCAATATGTGGAATGACCGCAAGGTGCCGCTGAGCAATTTGATTAAATACCATGGCTTCGACATTTTCGGTATACAAGAAGGGTTCTACGATCAGGTTCAGGACCTGAAATCACTGCTTCCCGGCTTCGATTACGTTGGTGTAGGCCGTGACAATGGCGCGCAGGAGGGTGAACACTCCGCGATCTATTATAATACCAACCGGTTCAAAGCGATCAAGAGCGGGACTTTCTGGCTTTCCGCAACAGATACTGAACATCCCAACAAAGGCTGGGATGCAGCATTGCCTCGCATTTGTACCTGGGGCATTTTCGAAGATAAAACCAATAAAAAGCGTTTTATATTTATGAATACCCATTTTGACCATATCGGTCGTACGGCAAGGACTGAAAGCGCCAAGCTGATCTTGGCGAAGGCGAAAGAATTTGCTAAAGATCTTCCTCTCATCCTGACCGGTGACTTTAATGTTGATGAAAAAGACGCGGCTTACTTTACATTGGCGAACAGCCAGGTGGTTACCGATGTTCACGAGCTTGCACCGCTCAAATACGAGCCCAACTCGTCTTTTAATGGCTGGGGAAAAAGTATCCGGGCAACTGGTCGGATAGACCATATCTTTATCACCAAGCCTTTTCAGGTAAAAAAATATGGTATCCTGACAGACACCTATATAAACAAGTTCCCATCTGACCACTTTCCTGTCGCCACCACCCTGTCCTGGAAGTAGCGAAAAACGATACATAGATTAAATAGGGCATCCAAAATATTTGGACGCCCTATTTAATCTTGCCTGAATACTGCTACAGCATCACTTCTATTTGTAAATCCCCACACCATCGTCTGGCTCAGCAACCCTACCCTGTAGCGCATCTGCTACGACTAAGCACAATCTATGCGATATACGGGAAGCGATTTAAACTTTAATAAAAATTAACAGTCGATATCCGTAATTTTGACAACAAAACATAACATGATGAAATTTCCATTCCTATATTATTCGTTGTTCGTTGCGGGCCTTTTGTGCACCAATACCAGCGAAGCCCAGATCTTCAAAAAAATCAGCGAGGCACTCAACAAGGTCAATCAGACCGATAGCAGCAGCGCGGCAGCTAACGCAGCCAATAGCTCCTCCCACAACACCGCTACATCAAATGGGTTAACATCCTTATCCAATAAAGATGCCAGCCTGGGCATCAAGCAGGCCCTGAGCAATGGCCTCAATGCCAGTATAGAATCTCTAGCCAAGAAAGATGGCTTTTTAGGTGATGCAGCCGTAAAAATTTTAATGCCGGCGGAAGCACAAAAAGTGGAGAAAGCCTTGCGTGCTGTAGGAATGGGAAAACTCTGCGATCAGTTTGTTCAGAGCATGAACAGAGCTGCGGAGGGCGCTGTAAAAGAGGCTGCTCCGGTGTTCGTCAATGCCTTATCGAAAATGACCATTACAGATGCGACCAATATTCTTCTGGGCAGCAAGCAAGATGCGGCGACGACATTCTTTAAGACAAACACATCTACAGAACTCACCACTAAATTCAGCCCGGTCATCCAGTCGGCCATGGGCGCGAATCATGTCGATCAATACTGGACACAGCTGACGACCGCTTATAATAATCTGCCGCTAAGCAATAAGGTGGAAACAAACTTGACAGCTTATGTTACCCAAAAGGCCATTGACGGACTTTTCATCAAAGTTGCGGATCAGGAATTAAAGATCAGAAACAATATTGGAGGCAGCAGAAATACCAGTATCCTGCAAAAGGTATTTGGCTATGCCGATGAAAAGAAATAACATTGGCTGAAAGTGCCCCGAAGAAGCGGGGAGATCTTGCATAAAGGTTATCCGGAGTAAACAAGACTTGTCAGTTTATTGACAAGTCTTGTTTGTTTTTGCCCGAAGCGCGGTAGAATTTGTAAATTTGGTCATCCTTATCACATTAAGGCGATGCGAAATGAGTATATTTGAGATTAATAACATAAGTGACTTTTCGGTTTCGGAAAGGTTTCAGCGCTACGTACAGATTGACACCCAGTCTGATGCAAACTCACCCACATGTCCTTCCACTGAAAAACAGAAAGATCTCGGCCGCTTATTGGTAGAAGAATTGCTGGCATTGGGAATAACGGATGCCGCGATAGATGAAAACGGCTATATCTATGCCACCATCCCCTCGAATACCTCAAAAAAGGTTCCTGTCATTTGTTTCTGTTCTCATATGGATACGTCGCCGGATTCCTCCGGAAAAGATGTAAAACCGCTGGTTCATCACAACTATCAGGGGCAGGATCTGGTCCTGCCGGATGACAATAGTATTGTCATTAGATATGCCGAACATCCTGACCTGGCCAACCAGATCGGCAATGATATTATTACCGCCAGTGGGACCACACTGTTGGGGGCTGACGATAAGGCCGGAATTGCCGAGATCATGGATGCTGCACGGTTGTTGATGAAACACCCTGAAATCAAACATGGCGATATCAAGATCTTATTTACACCGGATGAAGAGATCGGTCGTGGTGTTGACAAAGCAGACTTAAAGCGCCTGGCAGCAGATTTTGCATACACGATGGACGGTGAAAAAGCGGGAACTATCGAAGACGAAACATTTTCTGCCGACGGCGCCACCTTAACGATTTATGGGGTCTCCGTTCACCCAGGTTTTGCCAAGGGAAAAATGCAGAGTGCGATCAAGATTGCCAGCGCTGTTGTTGAGGCGCTTCCGAAAGATAGATTATCACCCGAAAGCACCAATAAGAAAGATGGATTCGTACACCCGGTACATATTTCCGGAACTGTGGAAAAAGCAGAAATTCAATTTATCGTACGTGATCACCTGACAGCGAATCTAAGAAAACACGAAGCAGAACTGGAGTCCATTGCCAAGACTGTTGTGGAACAATACCCCAACTGCAGCTATACGTTTACGGTGAAAGAACAGTACCGCAACATGAAAGAAGTGCTGGATCAGCATCCCGAAATCATGGAGATCGGCATGGAAGCCATCACAAGAGCAGGCATGGTTGCCGAGAGAAGAAGCATTCGTGGTGGTACGGACGGATCACGCCTTTCCTTTATGGGCCTTCCTTGTCCAAATATCTTCGCCGGCGGGCATGCTTTTCATGGAAAGCAGGAATGGATATCCGTACAAGATATGGAAAAGGCGGTCAAAACAATTTTACATGTTGTATCTTTATGGGAAGAACGAGCATAAACAGATTCTAAAATTCAACTATAATTTAATGAAAAACGAGGTATTAAAAGCAATACATTACAGACGATCGGTATTTCAGGCTTCTTTCACTGACGAGGAAGTAAGTAAGGAAGACATCCTGAGCATTCTGGAAGCAGCTAATGCAGCTCCAACCCATAAACGCACACAGCCATGGCGTTTTGTCGTGTTCCGCAGAGAGGGATTACAACGCTTGGGAAGTGAACTGTCGCGCATCTACAAAACGATTACACCTGCTGAAAAATATACGGAAGCCACGGAAATTAACATGGGCAAGAAAGCCACGCAGTCAAACGTAGCGATCGCTATTGTTGTCAACTATACTGGCGAAGTCCCGGAATGGGAGGAGCTGGCCTGTACAGCTGCTGCCGTCGAAAACATGTGGCTGGCTGCACATTCCCTAAATATCGGTGGTTACTGGGCATCTCCCGGTCTGATCAACCATCTGGGCAGTTTCCTAAACTTGGAGGAAAACCAAAAATGTATCGGTTTATTCTATCTTGGTCATCATGAATCAGAATCCCGCGAACCAATACGTACGCCTATCGAAGAAAAGATTCGCTGGGAAGAATAAAATCTCCTTGATCAAAGGTCGGGCTGCGAGCTGATTAATAAAAAACCTATCTGGTAGATTTCCACGGTATACTAAAAAAGGATAGTCTCTATGGAGGCCTATCCTTTTTCTATTCCAAAACAATGCGGCGGCTTTATAATAGTTCCATGTTCCACATGGTTCCTGTTAGGAAAAATGATCTTCAGCCGGCCTTTACTTCCCTGCCACTTAGGTCCGGATTGGAGAAGACGGATGGCCTCTTCGGCAAGCGAGCGCTCAGGCTTTCCTTCGGCCTCAATATCGGCTAGCGAGCCGTCGTTACTGACCGTAAAAGTTACGATAATCTCTCCGCCGCCGACGGCTTTGTACTCCTTATTTAAATACTTTTCCAAGGTTTTCCAGCCTTCACGTGGGGAGGCATCTCCACCATCCAGAAGCGGTTCAATACTCACTGTATTCTCAGGCTCACTTAGTTCAACATCGGTCGTCCGCTCGGCTTTACCGTTAAAATGCCGGAAATACAACAACGCCAATAAGGTCACAAAGATAACACCTGCTGCTGCTCCTATCGCCAGGCGCTGCCAGGAATAGTATTGTGCATGTCGCGTGGCGATCGTCTGCTCCACCCTACGATTAAGCCGTTGCTGCAATAAACTCAATTGTCGGGCATCCACACCATTCTGCAGGCGATATCCATCAATGGCATCCTGAAGGAAGGGGTCATCCAGTGCTTCCTTTTCCAGCTGAAACATTTCTTCTTTGCTCATCAGGCCGTGAATGTAATTATGAATCCGTGATAATTGATAATTATTTTCCATTTTCTTTCCTTTCCATACAGATTTTCAAGTTTCGCTTCCCATTCTGGATAGCGCTTTTGACTTTATTCAGTTCGTATCCCGTCAAATCTGAAATATCTTTATAGCACTTCTGTTCTAAATAAAATAGACGGACACATGCCTGTTGTTCATGATTCAATGTCTGCATACAACCTTCTAACTTCTCAAAGTCTCTTTCTTCCCATTTACGTTCATCTGCATGATGGAGTTTCTGCTCGCTTTCATACAGATTATCTTCGATATCCACATGTGTTGTGCGCTTATCTTTGCGTAGCTGCATCAGGCAGTAATTTTTGCTGTATACATGCAGCCAGCTCTTAAAATTGTCCACCTGATAATGGCGCAGCTTCTCAATGAGTTCCTCAAATATCTGCATCACCGCATCCTGACTACGATCAGGGTCCTGCAGATACTTAAAGCATACCCCATAGAGCAATGACATATAAGGCGAATACAGTTTCCCCAGCGCAGCCAGATCTCCGGTCATTTTATAATGTTGCAATAGCTCTTTTTCGTTCATGCGCAATTCTTACACCTTGATGATGATTTAAGATACGGTTTTCCATACATAAATAAAGCAGAAATTAAATTTAAGCCGCTCTACAGCCAAAGGGCTGGCGCGCTGCGCCATATATTTTACCACACAGCAGAGAGCGCCTTACATGATTCAATAATAGCAGCCGGTGGCGCTACCGCGAGCAGTGGAGGACCGGTACAAAAAAAGGCTGTCCAACGTATTTGAACAGCCTCAGATAAAAATATGTTATGAATTACGGATCTAATTTCCTTGCTTCCAATTGTACCGCAGTGTGACGCCGTAGGTCCTCGGATCCGCCACTACGCCGGCATACTGACCATAGCTGCCGGGAGCGGCAAGCAATTGTTCATAGTAATCTTTGTTGGTCAGATTTCGGCTCCAGACAAAAACAGAAACACCATTGGAACCTCTAAACCCTAAACGGGCATTCAGCAGCGTATAAGCATCAATATTCAGATACTGTGAAGGGGACGGGCTCGAGGAGAATTTGGAACGGTGAAACAGGTCAGCCCCTAAAAAATAGGATCCATTGATGCCGATGAGCTTTCCGCTCTGATTTACTTCAGCCCCCAGTGACCAGGACCATTTGGAAACTCCCGGAAGCACACCGCCCGAAACGTCCTTGAAAGCCTGCGCTCCGCCGACCTCTTCGAGAGGCACGGGTGCATTGGTAAACTTCACGTACTTGGCGTCGGTATAGGCCAATGCTGCATTGAGACGCAGGTAATGCCCAATGTTGATATTACCATCCAGTTCCACCCCTTTGACCCTAACTTTCTCTGCGTTCGCCAGATATCCCCGATTTACTCCGGGTTCCGGCGTTTGCACCTGCGTCTGATAGTCCTTGATATCGGTCTGATAAATAGACAGGTTAAGAATAGAATTCCGCGACGGATTGGTTTTCACCCCGAGCTCTTTGTGGCGCACTGCTTCAGGTTTTACCTCTGCCAGATCGGTTAATACAGCGCCATTGGCAGTTGGCAATCCGCCGACATTGATTCCGATCGGCTTATAGCTGATCGAATAAGTTGCATAAGCATTAACTTTTGGATTGAAACGGTACCTCGCCGAGAGCTGTCCGGAAAAGTTATCGGCATCGGCATTAATATCAAAAGTCTGGTTGGTATACACGCCATTTTTAAGCGCCAACAAGGCAGGGTCTTCGGTCTGCAGACCTCCATAAGTCTGCCGGTCATAGTTGGCCACCTTTTTATCATAGTTGTAGCGCAGGCCGGGGAGGATGTGGAGTTTGGAAGTGACCGCCCAGTCTATCTGCGTATAGGCGGCTAAACTTGTACTTTTAATCCCATATACCGTCCGGATACCAAAGTTGTCAAATAAGCCCGGTGTTTCCCAAAGCGGGCTTGTCGAGTTCTTCTGAAAGCGCCAGAATGCTGACCCCGTTTCCTCGGTATGTACTGGATCGGTGCCAAGATCCTGCCATAGACCAAACAAGCCAACCACACCGCTGACCTTTTCGCTGATTTTTCCGGAATACCTGAATTCCTGGGACCATTGATTGTGCACCGAATTGCCGGCCGACACGGTATATACCGGAAGACCTAAATAATCGCGGTCGTTGAGCGGCACCCAGGTCCATTTTCGCCAAGCGGAAGTCGACGTCAACGTCCCCTCACCTATTTTTATATCCGCATTTAAAGCCACACCTCCCAGCTTATTATCGGCCTTGGATTGCGTGTCCAGATCTATCTTGCGCTCAAAGGCACTCTTGTAGGGTAGCTCGTAATTCAAATCTTTGATGATGGCATCAAACTGCCGATAATCGGCCCGCTGTGTCTTCACGACGCCAGCAACAGCCCAGCCATACCCATCCGGTCTCTGGGAAGAAACATCCCCCGAGAGGACCAACTTGATATTTTCTGTTGGCGTAAACAATAGCTGGCCCCTAAATCCCAAATTATTGATATCATTAATCTTGCGGTTCGTATGCACATTGAAGAGATTACCATCCCGCTGCGTTCCTGAAAAAGAGGCCCGGGCAGCTAAATTTTTGGCCAGCGGTCCTGAAATCGATGTCTTCGCCTGAATAAATCCCTGATTCCCGTAACTCACTTCAACATTCGCTTCGGGCGTAAACTGCGGCAGACGCGAGGTAATGTTAAAAGCTCCAGCTGTGGTGTTCTTTCCAAAGAGGGTTCCCTGTGGGCCCCGCAGCACTTCTATCTGGTCGATATCAATAAAATCCAGCCAGGTAGCTGCCGGGCGTGCAATATAAACACCGTCCAAATAAAATCCCACACCGGGGTCGATACCATCATTGGTGAGGCCATAGGTTGAGCCCAGCCCCCGAATATTGAGTGTCGTATTACGTGCATTCGAGGAGTAAAGCTGTACGGTGGGAACAAGCTCTTTTAATCTGTTGACGTTAAATGCTCCCGCATCTTCCAATGCTGTTCCGCGGATAATCGACACGGGAATTGGCACATCCTGTAATTGCTCTTTTCTTCTGCGCGCCGTGACCACCACCTGATCCAGTGCCTCCAGCCGGGGAGTAAGCTCAATCACCGCAGGCGACTGTTCAACCACAATCCGACGGGTCTGGTATCCAACGATAGAAACAATCAGGGTAAAAGGCAATTTTTGTCCTGTGACAAACTGGAAAACACCTTTGCTATCGGTTTTCACTTGATGTGTCACGGCTTCCAGCTGAACAGTGACTCCCTGCAGGGGTTCTTTCGTGACCGCATCGATTACCGTACCTGTCAATGAAGCATTTATAATAGGTTTTGGATTTTCTACTTGGCCATAACTCTGTGATATACCCGTCAGCACGAGGCCTAAAATGACGCTAATTCGAAAAATAGCATTTTTTTTCATAAATTTATACAGTTTAATAGTGAACTTAAACAAGTGCCAACGCCAATCGATACTTGTTTCATTGTTAAAACTTTAAAAAGGGAAGCTTCGGCTTCCCTTTTCCAATATAAGAGAGTATAAGAGAGAAATTCTAACTACACATTCGTTCAGCCACAACTGTAAAGCTGATCTTCAACTGGTTTTCGGAAACTAACCGTGATCGTTTTTTTGAGAAGTAATCTTGTTTCATTCTTTTCTAATTAATTATTTATTGGCTGGCGAACACCGACATGCCACCGTCCGTAGCTCAATGACATGCACCTCGGGATTCACCTCGTTTTCACGTTAACCTTTCTTGACCTAAGCCATCCGGATAACAGCACAAATATATAAATAATTTTTAAAAGACTACTAATTTGATAGATTTTATAATATTTTTTTCAAAATACACTATACACGCTTAATATCAGCCACTTAACCAATTATAGGATTCATCACATGCTTAAGGTCGCTACGGTGACAGCCACGCTTGACCTTCGTCAATAATGGGTAGGCCTCTCCTTTCGGAGCAAGGAGAGGAAACAGTTTTTAAGATGGGTGCTCTCATTGCGCTTTCCGCGGGCTTGCCAGACTAACGGAATAGCAATAGGGCGATCAGCAGGGTAATCGCTACATTAAACGTCTGAGCGATCAGAAAAGCATAAAGAGGTTTCTTATTATCTTGGACAAATAGGTCTTTGAAGTTTGTTTCCAAGCCAATCGAAGTAAAAGCCAAGGTAAACCAGAGTCCTTGTAGATTCTTTAGGCTTCCTTTGACGGCGTCCACCTTTTCAGGCGAAATAACGAAAGAGAAAAGCAGGGAAGCAAACACGAAACCAAGCACAAACTTAGGGAAACGCTCCCAGATAATTTTCAGCGTAGGCTTATCACGCTTAGTTTCCTCATCGACCGACTTGGCGTAGGTCCAATAAATACTGATAGCAAAAGCGGCAAGGCCGAGCAATACGTTTTGTGAGAATTTAACTATCGTACTGATTTTCAAAGCCTCTTCACCCACGAGTGAGCCAGATGCGACGACTGCTCCGGTGGTATCAATGCTTCCGCCGAGCCATGCACCGGTGACTTCTTGGGAAAGCCCCATCCATTCGGCCATGTAGGGCATGAATATCATCATTGGAATCGCCGTAATAAGCACTAAAGAAATCACATAAGACAGCTTCTTGCTATCTCCTTTTATCGCTCCAGAAGTTGCAATAGCAGCCGAGACTCCACATATTGAAACCGCACTGGACAGCATCAGCGACATTTCTTTGTCAATCTTTAGTTTTTTACATATCCAGAAAGCGAAATACCATACCGAAAGAACTACAGCAAGTGCCTGAATAAGCCCGAGCGATCCTGCTTTGAGGATATCGCCGAAGATCACGGTTGTACCCAATAAGATGAGGCCGATTTTAACATACAATTCAGTACTCAGGGCTTCTTTAAACCAGTCGGGTAAACTGAAACAATTGCTGATCAATAGCCCGACGGCCAGACTAAAAATAACCGCCTCCAGATTGTATTCTTTTACCGTCGCATTACCTGCCAGTATCAGTGCTAATACCGTTAGAACAAAGACCACTGGAAATACGACAAGGAGGGATCTGACCGACTTACCGAGCAGCCAAGCTCCCAAAACCGCTGTGGCAAAGACAAAAATAAATTGTTGTCCTAATTTGGCCATATTGGCCGAATCCGCGATCGTGGAAACCAACTCCGCAGAGTCGCCCCAAGAAAAACTGGGCACCGGCGCGACGACACCCGAAAGCGCTAAAAAAATGGTAGCTAGCCCTAAAATGACTACTACCCAATCTTCTGTAAATGCAAATGATCTTGATGATGCCATATGTTCTGGTTAGTATTAAAAAAATTAAATTTAGCATAATTACCGATATTTTACCTATTGTAACACAAAAATGGCCGAAGATCGCTCTCCGGCCACATAACCAAAACCAATAATCATTATCAATCAAAAACAATATCTATTTTCTTCTATCAATTTTTTGGCGATTCGCTGCCGCGCGTCCTTGATATTGAACGGCTGTGCTTTGGTGAACCTACGCAGACCGACCAACATCATGTTGAGTTCATCGCCTTCAGCAAATGAATACAACGCTTCTTTTCCCGCCACACTTACCTTATCTATGGCACCGTACAGATAGATTTTTGCCATATCGGTTGCGTACACGGCTTTTTCAGAACCCGCATGAACAAGTTTCTCGGCACGCAGCAGCACGGATTCGGCAATGTAGACATAACCTATAATGTCAGCAATGTTCATCAGGATCTCTTCTTCTTTTGAAAGTGACATCATCAGTTTTTGCACCGCTGCTCCAGCAATTAACAGTCCTGCTTTTTTCAGATTGGCAATAACTTTCTTCTCAGCGGCAAATGGTGCGTCATCCTCTTCTGCGAACTCAGGAATAGCAAGTAGTTCACCTGCAACGGCCTGCGCTGGTCCCATCAGATCCAGCTCGCCTTTCATCGCCCGTTTTAACAGCATATCCACAATCAGTAACCTGTTCACCTCGTTGGTCCCTTCGAAAATTCGATTGATACGCGAGTCACGGTAAGCGCGCTCCATGGGGGCATCCGCTGAATAGCCCATTCCGCCATAGATTTGCACACCCTCATCCACTACATAGTCCAACATCTCAGAGCACCATACTTTGATGATGGCACACTCTATAGCAAACTGCTCAACGGATTTAAGCTTTGCTTTGGCTTCATCCATGCCCTCAGCGATCAAAGCATCGTAAGCATCATCAATATTCTGACCAGCGCGATAGGAGGCCGACTCTACAGCGAACAGCCGCGTCGCCATTTCGGCAAGCTTGTGGCGGATTGCGCCGAACTTAGAAATGGGAAGATTAAACTGTACACGTTCGTTGGCATATTGGACAGCGTGACTAATGACCATCCGTGCCGACCCATTCGTAGCAGCTCCCAGTTTTATCCGTCCAATATTCAGAATATTCACTGCAATTTTAAAGCCGTTTCCACGCTCGGAAAGCATATTTTCAATAGGCACCGGACAATCGTTGAAAAAAATCTGACGCGTAGAAGACCCCTTGATTCCCAATTTATGTTCTTCGGGATTCATGGTGATGCCACCAAATTCTTTTTCAACAATAAAGGCCGTAAGATTTTTATCATCTTCAATTTTGGCAAATACAATGAAGATATCCGCAAAACCACCATTGGTAATCCACATCTTCTGTCCATTGATGAGATAATGTGTTCCATCGGCATTTAATTTTGCTGAGGTACGTCCTGAATTCGCATCCGATCCTGCGTTCGGTTCGGTCAGACAATAGGACGCTTTCCACTCACCTGTCGCTAGTTTGGGAACATACTTAGCTTTTTGTGCCGCGTTGCCATAATAGAGAATCGGCAATGTACCGATACCAGTATGTGCCGACAAGGCTACGGCAAACGAAAATCCACCCCCTACAGCATCGGCGACAAGCATAGACGTATTAAAATTCTTTCCAAATCCACCATACTCCTCGGGAATAGATACTCCTAGCATACCCAGTTCACCAGCTTTGTCCAACAAACTTGGCATCAGGCCTTCCTCCTGCGCATCGATGCGGTCAAGCTTATTTAATACCTCCGTCTCTAAAAAGTCTAGACAGGTTTGGCGGATCATTTTCGCCTCTTCATCAAACTCTTCTGGAATAAAAATAGCGGTATATGGCGTTTCTCTTATCACGAATTCTCCGCCTTTTATTGCTTTATTTTCGTTCATAGCTTATTGGATTAAATGTGTAAAGAACAAGGATAAAAGACCTTTTTCCCTACATTGATTTATAATTAATTCAAGGTTTTAATAAAATTTGATATACTTTTCTGAATATTATCAAATCTGGCAACAGCATCCCTACAGGGGATTTCGCTAAAAACCTAGTTCAACAGATAGCAATAATTGTATTTCTAATTCAAAACTTGAGCCTCATGCAAGTCCCATATTCTGATTCCTTGATCTTTATTCACTATCTACAGTATTTCAAAAATACCGGCTGCTCCTTGTCCCGTGCCCACGCACATCGTCACCATACCATATTTTTTGCCCCGACGTTTCAGTTCATGAAGGATCTGTACCGTAAGCTTGGCCCCTGTGCAACCTAGGGGATGCCCCAATGCAATGGCTCCGCCATTGACATTCACCTTATCTTCATCCAGTCCCAGTTCACGGATAACGGCTAAGGACTGCGACGCAAAGGCTTCATTTAATTCAAATAAATCGATATCCTCTTTTGTTAGTCCGGCCTGTTTCAACGCTTTTGGAATAGCATATATCGGTCCGATGCCCATGATTCGGGGCGGCACGCCAGCGACAGCGAAGCTGATTAGTTTGGCAACTGGTTTTATCCCCAGCTCTTTGACTTTCGCTTCTGACATGACCAGCACGAATGCCGCTCCATCTGAAGTCTGCGATGAATTTCCTGCCGTCACAGAGCCGTTGGCAGCAAAGACCGGTTTTAATTTGGCGAGTGCCTCCAATGACGTATCTGCCCGTGGACCTTCGTCGGTATCCACCACGTACTCACGCGTGCTCAGCTTACCATCTTTCAGGTAATTTTCCTTGACTGTGATCGGCACGATCCCATCTTTAAGGTGTCCGTTCTGAATAGCAGCTACGGCCTTCTGATTGGATTTTAACGCAAAAGCATCCTGATCCTCACGCGATACATTAAAGTCCTTTGCCACTGCTTCCGCTGTAAGCCCCATCCCCCAATACCAGTCTGGGTGCTCCTTAGCCACTGCAGGGTTCGGAACGATTTTCCAGCCTCCGAATGGCATATCTGACATCACCTCCACACCGCCTGCGACAATCACATCGGCCATACCGGCCTTGATCTTGGCAACGGCGGTCGCAATAGTCTCGAGCCCAGATGCACAATAACGATTCACAGTAACTCCCGGAACTTTATCGGTGTCCAATCCCATCAAAGAAATAAAACGGGCCATATTAAGTCCCTGCTCGGCTTCGGGCATTGCATTTCCAACGATAACATCGTCTATATCTTCTTTATTCAAATTCGGTACAGTGGACACGAGATGTTTAATCACGTCTGCCGCTAAATCATCGGCGCGCATAAAGCGAAATCCTCCTCGAGGCGCTTTACCTACTGCTGTACGAAATCCTGCTACTATATATGCTTCCATTATTTGAATATTAAGATGTGAGATTGGAGATATCCCCATGTCACATAGTAGTTTTTAATTTTTTTTGAAATCCGAAAATCATTTTTTGGATCTCATCTAGTGGAGAACACCATTCTTCTACTTTCTCCTTATTTAACAGATCAAATCTCCAATCCTAATTCCGCAAAGGCTTCCCCTTGGTGAGCATATGCTGTATCCGTTCAAGGGTCTTGCGCTCCGCACAAAGTTCCAAAAAGGTCTTACGTTCCAGATCCAATAGATATTGCTCAGAGACTTCAGTAGGTGCCGACAGGTTGCCGCCACACATGACCCAGCCCAACTTTTCTGAAATCTTACGGTCATAGTCCGATATATAGTTTCCTTCCCGCATGGAAGATGCCCCGACATAGACAATACCTAGCCCCTGATTGCCCAGAACTTTGATATCATCACGCGGTGTAGGCTGCACATAGCCGGCATCAGCCAATTCCAATGCTTTGGCTTTTGCATCGGCCAGCAGTCGCGCCCGATTCATGGTGATCGCGAATTTGCCCTCCTGCAGATAGCCCAATTCGTACGCTTCGACAGCCGAAGTGGAAACCTTTGCCTGACCAATGGTCAAAAATTTATCTTTCAACGTATTTTGTACGATCTGATCACTTTTAAATTCGTCGGAAGCGCGGAGGGTAAACTCTTTTGTACCGCCCCCGCCGGGGATGACACCTACTCCGAGTTCCACGAGTCCCATATACGTTTCGGCATGCGCCTGCACAAAATCGGCATGCATCGCAAACTCGCATCCGCCACCCAAAGTCATCTGAAACGGTGCTACGACGACCGGTATGGAGGAATAGCGCAGGCGCATGGACGTATTCTGAAACGCCCGTACAGCCATATTCAGTTCGTCAAAATCCTGTTCGACCGCCATCATGAAAATCATTCCGATATTTGCCCCAGCAGAAAAGTTTTTCCCATCGTTGGAAATGACCAGGCCACGGTACTCTTTTTCGGCTAGATCAATCGCTTTGTTTAAGCCCTGGATCACGTCGCCACCAATGGTATTCATCTTGGTATGGAATTCACAGTTGATGATTCCATCTCCGAGGTCAATGATCGACACACCTGTATTCTTCCAGATCGTTTTGCTTTCACGAATATGGTCCAATACAATCAGGTCTTCAGTACCGGGAATCGGTTTATACGATTTTGTAGCGATATCGTAGTAATGACGAACACCATTTTTGATGGTGTAGAACGACTCATGCCCGGACTCCAGCATTTCGTGTACCCAAGAAGCCACTTCGCCATCCTGACCGGGCAGGCGCTTCTCTTCGGCTTTAATTTTCGCCAATGTCTCCCGAACACCCAATGCATCCCAGACTTCAAAAGGTCCAAGTTCCCAGCCAAAGCCAGCACGCATGGCATCGTCTATACGGAAAAAGTCATCTGTAATCTCCGGCACGCGGCGTGACACATATTCAAACAAGGGATAATGCATCGCCCGGAAGAGCGCAGCAGCTTTATCGGTCCCCTGTTCATACACTTTCATACGCTGGCGGATATCCTCGACGGGCTTGGTCGCTTCCAGTGTGGACGATTTAACTTTCTGCTGTGTGCCATATTCCAGTGTCTGAAGATTTAAGGATAAAATTTCGGAATTACCATCGGCACCTTTGACCTTCTCGTAAAAGCCTTTTTTTGTCTTTTCACCAAGCCATTTATTTTCCACCATCTTGCTGACAAATTCAGGCAGCGTAAACACCCCCTTGGCTTCATCCTCCGGTGCATTTTGGGCCAGCCCATTAGCCACATTGACCAAGGTGTCGAGTCCTACAACATCCGCTGTACGGAATGTCGCCGATTTGGGATGCCCCATCGCTGGACCAGTGTATTTATCCACTTCTTCTACCGTCAGCCCCAGAGGTTCGACCAAATGCGTTACGGCAAGCATAGAATACACGCCGATACGGTTGCCGATAAAGGCTGGAGTATCTTTACATAAAACCACGGATTTGCCCAACATCTTATCCCCAAAATGCAGGATAAAATCGACTACTTCGGGTTTGGTATGTGGCGTCGGAATCACTTCTAATAACGGAAGGTAACGCGGCGGATTAAAAAAGTGCGTACCGCAAAAATGATCTTTGAAATCTTCGCTGCGGCCCTCCGCCATCAGATGAATAGGAATCCCAGAAGTATTGGACGTGATCAGCGTACCGGGCTTACGGAACTGCTCTACGCGCTCAAAGACAGATTTTTTGATATCTAGGCGCTCGACCACGACCTCAATGATCCAGTCCACATGTGCGATATCTTTCAAATTATCATCAAAATTACCGGTCTTAATACGCTTTACGAATGATTTGCTGTAAATTGGTGATGGATTTGTTTTTAAGGCTGTCTCCAGCGAACTGTTGACAATCCGGTCCCGGACGACCTTGCTCTCCAATGTCAACCCTTTCGCCTGCTCTGCAGGCAAAAGTTCACCGGGAACAATATCCAGCAACAGCACCTCAACACCAATGTTAGCAAAATGACATGCAATTCGCGAGCCCATAACACCCGAACCGAGAACTGCCACTTTTCTAATATTTCTGTTCATCATAATATATTTATCATGCACATCTGCGCATTTGGTTTCACTTAAATGACTACTTCTTCTCTATAGTTGGACGCTAACTCATTGAGCTTGGCCAATGAAGCAATCAGCTGATTACGCTCTTCCTCAGAAAAATTTTCAGCCAGATACTGATTGAAATTACGCACTACGTCTTTTGCGATCCTCCTCTTCTCACGGCCCAGTTCGGTCAAGTACACTTTTACAGACCGCTTGTCCGTCGTACTGGTCTCGCGATAGATAAATCCCAACGACTCCAAATTATTCAACACACGAGACAAACTTGTTGTTTTAACTCCCGTCAAATTGGCGATCTGGGAAACAGGTGTCCCCTCTTTATGGATATTAATTAAAATATAACCGGCTGCTTGCGTAAACCCGTGCTGAGAAGCGATCTGGTTATATTTATTGGCAATCGTCTGCCAGCCTGTTTTTAGGAAATAGTCTATTGTCTGATTTTGGTTCATAGCGTATCCACAAGTCATTTATTATGCTTGCATAACAAATATAACAGGAAAGATTTAGAATAACAAGCACGAAGATGTAATTTTTGTTAAATCGCCAACGATAAGGGCTAGGCAGCGTTTTTCTTACGTTTCAATGACCAAAAATCAATATGTGGAAAACTTTTAATTACTGATAAACAGCCAGATAATAGAAATTAAACAACTTTTATTCACAGCCAATATACGACATTCAAAATTAATTGCTTTAAATTTGTCCAAACAAACATCAACATCGTATGGCTTTAGTAAACATACCTCGCTTGGACTTGTTGCATTATACACAAGGTACCCAGGAACAACGGAATCAATTTATTCAGGATATCGGCAAGGCATTCAACGAAACAGGCTTTGTGACTATCGCAAATCATGGCTTATCTAAAGAACTGATCGAAGAACTCTACCAGGTCGTCCCTGCATTCTTTAATCTGCCTACTGAGACGAAAGAAAAATATGAATTTCCTGAGCTTGCCGGTCAGCGTGGATACACAGCTAAGGGGAGGGAAAAAGCAAAAGATGCCAAAACGCCGGACCTCAAGGAATTTTGGCAGCGCGGCCAGACCATTGTTGGTGAAGAATATTCCAAAACAGATTTCCCTGACAATCCCGAAGTCGAAGAAATTCCCCGCTTCAACAGCGTGACTGCTGAAGTCTATAAAAAGTTAGAAGATACAGGCCGCGAGCTCCTGAAAGCCATCGCTGTCTATTTAGGCCTTGAGGAGACGTATTTTGAGCAATTTGTTATCAATGGCAATTCGATTTTACGTGCGATCCATTACTTCCCGATCACTGACCCGGATGCATTGGCACCGGATGCTGTGCGTGCAGGAGCACATGAAGACATTAATTTGATCACGCTGCTCATCGGCGCCAGTGCGGATGGCTTGGAGGTCTTAACGAAAGACGGTGAATGGTTCCCCATAAAAGCGAAGGGTGAAGATATCGTCATCAACGTGGGTGACATGCTGCAGCGCCTGACCAACAATAAGCTGAAATCAACCACGCACCGTGTTGTCAATCCACCTCGTGAAAAAATGGGCACCTCAAGATATTCAATTCCGTTCTTTCTACACCCAAAATCATCGATGAGCCTGGCTTCTCTGGATTCCTGTATCGATGCAACTCACCCCAAAGTATATGAAGACTATACCGCCGGACAGTATTTAGACGAAAGATTGCGGGAAATTGGTCTGAAGATGTAAGAATACACACAGCGACAACATTATACCGGATTCATTTTGCATTGTGCATAAAAAAGCCGATCGTATGATCGGCTTTTTTATGCACAGATTAACTGATCTTTATTTTAACCTGTAACCGATGCCCACATTTAAAAAGATATTGTGCAACCCGAAACTGATACTTTCAAAACCGGTTTTCATGATATTATTAAACCCATAATCGAGCTGAGCCAAGGCTAGAAACCTCCCATTGATATGATATTGCGTTCCGGCACTTAACCCCACATCTATGTTCCGCACGCTTTCTTTAAAGTCATAATCAGCATGATCGACGACAATCTTGTTGCCCGTCGGCTGCTCATGCCTTAGATATCCATTATACGCTTCGCCATAAAATTCTTTCCGGACGGCAAAGGAGACATAAGGTCCAGCAAGCAGATCCCATCGCTCAGCGAGTCTGTAAACAGCCTGTAAGGGCAAGGAAACATACAGATTATGTACTTTCGTCGTAATGTCTCCAGTATAATACCCCCTTAATTCCTCCCTCGAGTCATTCACAGCATTAAACGTGGTTTTATAACTCTTTACCGAGGCCTTTGTGTCCATGCCCTTTCCTTCAAAAAGAAGACCCAACGACAGGCCCCATCTGGAGTCCAAGGTATAGTTCGCCTTTGCTCCGACAAAAAAGGGTACATTTGGACTGTAGCTTTTAATCTTTCGGATTTCCCGCGGCAAAGATAATGGCGCTGCACCGCCTACCTGCCCACCTAAAACAAACTGCAGCCCCAGCTTGTCAGCCTTATCAGCCCTTTCCTGTGCATGGATGACCCCGAGAAAACAGGTCATGATCAGCAGCACGACGATATATAGTTTATTATTCATTATTTTTTCGTTACAATTTTCAGATCATCCACAATCAATTTACTTCCCACAGCTCCGATAAAATTATCGCCATACTTACTTGACGACATCACAATGGCAATGCTGTAATCCAGATTAGTCACAGCAGCAGCGTCGACCGGGGCCGTGTATTTAAATGGCAGAACAAATTTGACAAAGCCATCTCCAGCCGTTGCACTACCATCATCAAGACGGGCGATAGCAACAATACTCCGATCCGTCAAGATGTTATGGCCAGTGAGAAAAGATTTCTTCTTTTTCGGGTCAGGCTCCGAGTCCATCAGCTGCTTGCGGTTGTAGAATACGGCATAGATGTCACATGAATCCTTTATGTCGACGGGCTTTAAATCTTTGTCTGTGACAGTTGCTCCCGGAGTATATTTATAGTACCCTTCCAAGGACACTGGGATTTGATTAAATGGCAGGCCAAAGTGGGTTGCGGCAAGCGGGTCAGTTAATACTGGCCCTGTGTCAAATGACCCTATAAAAAGATTTCCCGCTGCTATCGGTTTTTTAAACAGTGCTCCAAAAGACCCCGTGAGCTTGGTTTCCAATAACGCTGCTTTCGAACCCGAATGTGCATCTGTCGTTGTTTGTGTCGGGTAAGATTCAGGCACTTTTGTTCCACCTCCCATACTTAATGTCAGCGAGAAGCTCGCGTTGCCCGACCCCCAGTTGTAGAAATCCTGACCATCTATTGTGTTGAAGAAAATCGTGAATTTATCATCTTCATCTATCTTAACGTCCTCAAAACCGTACTCCGTCGGTACAAAGCCATTATCGGTTTTCACAATTTTCACGAGATAATTTTTGTTAAAACGGCGGTCTTCTGAGGTCACTTGATAATAGACACCATTTGCTAACAGCTGATCGACGAGCACCTTACTCGTATCCTGTTCTCCAACCGGCATTTTTAAAGAATCAGCCAACAGTTTGATCGTCGCGCCTGGAGTAAGATCAAAGTTGATATTCAACTTGGCCAGATCATGGCTATTCGGTTTAAGATAAAGCGTAACCTGATTATTGGCAATGACTGGATCCAGCAAAAACACATCCTCAGCGCTACGAACGCCGACGATATCTGCTTCCATATTCAGCGCTTCTTCTTTTATGCAACTTCCAAGACCTAAAAGCAACATAAAACAAATCCCTAACAGGTCAATTCCCCTTCGTTTCATAAAAATAATATTCGTGTAAAATGACAGCCATGTATTGAGTGATACACGGATGGGGCAAAGCTACGAACTCCCCGTCTCAAACAAATTATTTCTGGCGGCTTTTCTCGTCCCGCAACTAATTCTTTACATTTCGGAAGACCTTTTAAATATGGAGTTCTTCTCTGATTTTACGTGACAAGCTGTTGACGACAAGTTCATAACTATGCTGAATGAGCTGCTGTAGCGTACTGTCATCCAGTTCGCGATTCGCAAAGACGGTATTCCAGTGCTTTTTATTCATATGATATCCCGGCAATACCGTCTGACTATACCTTTCCCGCAGTGCAATGGCCCGCTCGGGGTCACATTTTACATTAAACCGAAGCTCCCCGATCTGGTCGAGTCCGACGAGCAGAAAAACTTTGCCCCCGATCTTAAACACCAGCGTATCCGGACCAAAAGGCGTCTCTTCCATGACCGAACCAATGGACAGACAATATTCTCTTAACTCTTCTATGTTCATATCTTGTACTTAATTTTGTAGCTCCCGTCACATGTGAGGTCTCTGAAAGATAAATTTGACAACCAATGGTATAAATTTAACAAAATTGCTGCTAAGTTAAATGGTAGATTTGTCTTTCATCAAGGATCGGCTTTACATACATGAAAAAATATATCCGACAAATACACTGCAGGCTATTATTGCTTACGATAATAGTAAGCCTATCTGTACAGTGCAAAAGTATGGACACCACAAACCACCAGGACAATATGAATCAAGACAACATCATCGCCGCTGTCGTCAGTGGACAGATCAGCGCGGTAAAAAACTATCTGGCAGCAGGCGGTGATGCCAACCGAAAAGCAGCCGATTCGAAATCCTTGCTCCTGATTGCCACCGAAAAAAATAACAGGGATATGGCGCAGCTATTATTGCGATATGGTGCCGATGTCAACCTGCAGAGCGATAACGCGGACAGCCCCTTTTTATATGCCGGCGCAGCTGGTTATACGGAGCTCGTCAGGCTTTATCTCAAGCACGGTGCAGACTTCAAAATCTTCAACCGTTATCATGGTACGGCACTGATCCCTGCCTGTGAGCGCGGGCATATTGGGACCGTACGCTTACTGGCCAATACGAAGGGATTTCCCATAGATCACGTCAACCGCTTAGGTTGGACAGCGTTGCTGGAAGCCATCATACTCGGCGACGGAAGTCAAAAGTATGTGGAGATTGTCAAAATCCTGTTGGACGCCAAATGCGACAAAACCATCCCAGACAGTGAAGGCATTACGCCCTTACAACATGCCAGACAACGTGGTTTTACTGCGATCGCAACCTTATTGGAGTAGCGCGTTTTGTACCGGCAGTTTTGGTGAAAGCAAAAAGATTTATTTCCCCAGCAGGTATTGAATTTCCTTTTGGATTTCCCCGCCTTTATCTGCGTTATACCATTTCTGGATCTCTTCTTTGATCTCCGAAAAGTCTTTGCCAGCTTCTTTTAACCTTAAAAATAGCTGTTGGCACGCTTTGGGACGAGGCCCCCAGACCGCTATATCCCGGCCTTCTTCGTCACGCACAACAAGGATCGGAATAGATTTTCCCCCGTTTGTCAAATACGAATCGATCAGAAAAGGCGCGCTGTCACGCAACTGGATGTCGACTGTAATATTTGGATTCTGTGCAGCCATCTTCACCAGCATGGGCACCGAATGTGCAGCGTCACCACACCATGGCTCTGTAATAATTATCCATTGCTGTTTTTGTGATACACCTGCAATAAACTGTTGAAAATCCACGGACAGCTCGAAACGCTTCAACCAACGTCCCATTCTGGACCAATTCATTTTTGTGTATTGAAAGTACTCTTCGTCCTGATATGTCGGGTGATTTTCGGGATGATTCAAGATATCTTCAAACTGCTGTAAATAAAATTCAAACGTCATAACATCTATTTTGTGCAAAGGTAATTTTTTAGATACAACTTTCTCAAAAAATCCTTATATTATCAATTTAACACTACTTAACACTTTGCTAGATTATCTTTGACAGATATAGCCAGTACATGAAAAGATTAATTCACATCATACTGCTCTTATTACTTTTTGTTCACGGCGTTGCTGTCGCTCAAATAAGCATAAAGGGGAAAATCATAGACAAAGCAGACAACAAACCGTTGACTAACGCCTCCATCATCTTACTGAACAGAGATTCGGTGCTCCGTTATTACAACAGGGCAAATGAAGAGGGGAAATTTATGTTGAAAAATGTCACTCCCGGAAGCTACATCGTGCTGGCCACCTACCCTAAGTTCGAACTGTATAGCGATACTATCGCAGTAGCAGATAATGACATCGACCTGAAAGAGATCAAAATCAGTTCACAAAAAAATGTGCTCGAGGAAGTCATCGTCACCCGAAGGCTGCCCATTACGCTGAAAGGCGATACCATCGAGTATGATGCCGCCAGTTTTGCAACCGAGAAAAATGCTAAACTCGAGGATCTCCTACGGCGCCTGCCCGGCTTTACCGTATCGGGCAATGGCAGCATTACCGCTCAGGGAAAGGCTGTTCAAAAGGTGTTTATCGATGGCGAAGAGTTTTTTGGCTACGATCCCAAAATTGCTATCCGCAATGTTCGGGCTGATGCGGTAGATAAAGTGCAATTGTATGAGAAAAAATCAGAAGAAGCGGAGCTGTCCGGTATAGATGATGGTGTCCGCATCCAGACCGTAAACGTGGTGTTGAAGGAGAAGGCAAGGAAGGGTATTTTCGGGAATATGGAAGCCCTCGGTGGCACAAAAGAGCTCTACGCCGGCAATCTATTTGCAGCGAAATTTAACAGAACGGAACGGATCGGCATTACCGCCAACCACAACAATATGGGCGGCGCCAACGGATTTGAGGGTTCTATGCGCATGAACAACCAGATTACGGGCCAGCCATTAAGCACCTCGCTCGGCGCAAACTACGAGAACCAGTTTTTCAAGAAAGCCTTAAAGGTAAATGCCAATTATAACTATAATAACAATAGCAACAAAAACGAATCTGAAAATTATAATAAAAACGTCCTTCCAGATAATTCCATCCTGGAGACAAACAGTAAAAACCGCACAAAAAGCGGTTCGCGGACCAATGGCGTGAGGTCGCATTTCAACATCCGGCTGGACTCTACCCAAAACATGGACGTCCAGGCAAATGCCAACTGGCTAAATAACGACAATAGCAACAATACCGAAAGCTTTACGAGGGATGGCCAAGGAACCGACATCAGTAAATTCAGAGAGGAGAACGCATCAAACACATCAACCAGGAGCAATAACCTGCGTTTAAACTACCGAAAGAGACTGAAGGCGGGGAGTTCACTCAATCTGATGATCGCGAACAACAGGAATGAGTCCACTTCCACCAGCAAGGTAAACTCTGAGACCATCATTTTTAAAAGTAATGACACCACCCGTATCAACCAGGACAGAACAGGCAGTAATAAGGGGAATGACTTTGCGTCTTCGCTCAATTTCAACAAACGGATAAGTGATTTTATGAACATAGCGCTAGGCTATAGTTTCAATTATTCCAAACGCACCAATACACAAAATTCGGTTGATAATATAACCTACCAATTCGATTCATTATATTCAAAAAACCAGATCGACGACAATACCAATCAAGGGATCAATGTCCACCTATCGTACAGAAAGGAAAAATTTGACATTAATGTATCCAACCGAACCTTCTACAAAGATCAAAAACTGCAAGATAGCTACAGGAATATTGACTTATCTAGAAATTTTTGGGACAACAACTTGAATCTTGATGCGAATTACAGGATCACAAAGAGCAAAAATATCCGGCTGTCCTATATGAGTTCCAGCATCATCCCTTCTTTTGAGCAATTACAGCCTCTGCAGCCGCAGACCAATCCATTGTTCCAACAGGTCGGTAACCCAGACCTGAAACGCGCGGTCAACAATAACATCTCCGCCAACTACAACGCGTTTAGTTTATTGAAGGGAACCAATATGAATGTCAATGGGAATATTTCTTTTATCCGCAACCCCATTGTAAACAAAACAACAGTACTCGAAAATTCGGCACAGATCAGCAGCTATGAAAATCTGTCCGGTAAGTCAAACTGGAATGCGGGGCTCAACATCAACCACATGCAACCTTTGGCCAACCGCCGCATCAACTTCAATAAAAGTGCAAATTTCCGCTACAACAACAGCTACAGCTATACGAGGTTCGGAAACGAGCAGTCCGCCGGCGACTTCCTTCTGAACAATGCGAAAAATACTTCTTTTGGCGTAGGCGCAAGTGTGAATGAACAAAATTCTGAGGGCTTCGACTTTGATTTATCGTTGAATACCGGACTCAATCTGCAGCAAAACTCAATTAATAAACAGTACGATGCCACCAGCTTCGAAGGCAGTGCTTCGGGATATATCAAATATTTCCTTCCGAAGAAATTCAATATTGTCACCAATCTATATTACAGCTATACAGGACCGACAAAACTTTATAGAAAATCAATCAATCAGTTTTTCACCAATGTCGAACTGGAGAAAAAAGTACTAAAAGACCAGAGCCTCACACTCAGTGTCAAAGCTTTTGACCTCTTTAACACGTTTAACAACACCCGCCGTACCAATAGTGACACGAACTATTCAGAATCGGTTCAGCAAGTATTGACACGCTATTTTCTCCTGGGTGTGAAGTGGGATTTTAACAAATATTTAGGTAAAGGAAATGATTAGAATCTGTTTTTTCATGATACTATGTTGTCTGTCTGTACGATCTCTACAGGCACAATACGCCTATTTTGGCAGTCGCGGTACGATAAGTTTTGATAAGGTGATGTACACCAAGGCCCGCATACGGGAGCTGTCCAGCGACAGGAATTCAGGAATGCGCGGCGGCATGATGCTGGATTATATGGATAATATTCCCGAATCCCAGACGGAAAAGCTAAACCTGTATTTCGACGAAAATTCGACCGTGCTGCTGCAGGATGACAATACCGGCGAAGAAAAGCAAAATACGAGCAGCAAAATGCGGACAACGACGGGTGCAGCAAATTCTGCTCGCGGCAACAGAAACCGTGGTTCTGTACGTGGCGGTGGTGCTTGGGGCATGTATGGCGGACGCAGCAGCCGCAATGCCAAAGTGCTGTATCAGGATCTAAAAGCGGGGACGGCCGATATCCAACTGGATGTAGATGAAAAATACCTCCTCTCAGAAACGCTGGATAGTATCACATGGCGTTTCACCGAAGAATTCCGCAATATCGCAGGGATCAACTGCCGCCGAGTGAACGGCGCGACCAAAGACTCCCTTTATCTTATTGCCTATTATACCGAAGAGATCCCGGTATCTGCCGGACCGGCACTGACACATGGCCTTCCGGGCATGATACTAGGCTTGGTCATCCCCGAAATGCATATCCAATACTGGGCCACCAATGTGGCTTATACCAATAACCCGGTTCCATCAGACTGGCGCGACAAGAAATCCAAAAAGATGAAGTTTACCGAATTTACCGATCTCTTTGGCAGATATATGCCACGCAATCGACAGAATGAATCCGCCAAAAAGCGGATATTGGAACAACTGGTCTACTGAAAATGTCAGTTTGGCAGTACATCAGGACAAATTGATGACAAATAGTGATTTTTTTACAAAACATTTCGATTGGCATAAGGGTTGATAATAGATGATAGAATTTGTTTTAGTAAAAAATTAAAATACAAGATATGTCTAAAATTATAGGAATTGACTTAGGTACTACAAACTCATGTGTTGCCGTAATGGAAGGTAACGAGCCTGTAGTAATTACGAATAACGAAGGTAAACGTACCACGCCTTCAATCGTAGCTTTCGTAGAAGGTGGAGAGCGTAAAGTTGGTGACCCAGCCAAACGTCAGGCAATTACCAACCCACATAAGACGATTTATTCTATCAAACGTTTTATGGGTCTTTCATACGACGAATCAGTCAAAGAAGCTGAACATGTTCCTTACAAAGTCGTTAAGGGCGACAACAATACGCCACGCGTAGAAATTGACGACCGCAAATATACTCCACAAGAAATTTCTGCTATGATTCTTCAAAAAATGAAGAAAACAGCTGAAGATTTCTTGGGTCAGGAAGTGACTGAAGCAGTAATTACCGTTCCTGCATACTTCAACGACGCGCAACGTCAAGCCACTAAAGAAGCTGGTGAGATCGCCGGACTCTCTGTCAAACGTATCATCAACGAACCTACTGCTGCAGCATTGGCTTACGGCCTTGATAAGGCACACAAAGACATGAAAATTGTCGTATTTGACTGTGGTGGTGGTACACATGACGTTTCAGTATTGGAATTAGGTGATGGTGTATTTGAAGTAAAATCAACCGACGGTGATACACACTTAGGTGGTGACGACTTTGACAACGTGATCATTAACTGGTTAAATGAAGAGTTTAAAAACGACAACAATGGCTTTGATCTGAAAAAAGATCCTATGGCATTGCAACGTTTGAAAGAAGCTGCTGAAAAAGCGAAAATTGAATTGTCAAGCGCAACATCAACAGAAATCAATTTACCATACATCACTGCTGACGCAACTGGACCAAAACACTTAGTCCGTACATTGTCACGCGCTAAATTTGAGGCTTTGGCAGCAGATCTAATTCAAAGAACGATTGCACCTTGTGAATCTGCATTGAAAAATGCCGGTTTCAGCAAATCAGATATCGACGAAATTATCCTTGTGGGTGGTTCGACACGTATACCTGCTATCGTTGATGCCGTGAAAAACTTCTTTGGAAAAGAGCCTTCTAAAGGTGTAAACCCAGACGAAGTGGTCGCTCTAGGGGCAGCTATCCAAGGTGGTGTATTGACTGGTGAAGTAAAAGATGTCTTGTTATTGGATGTTACCCCACTTTCGTTGGGTATTGAGACCATGGGTGGCGTAATGACCAAACTGATCGAGGCCAATACAACGATTCCGACCAAAAAATCAGAAACATTCTCTACAGCATCAGACAATCAGCCTTCTGTGGAGATCCATATCTTACAAGGTGAACGTCCAATGGCAAACCAAAACCGTACCATCGGCCGCTTCCACTTGAACGATATTCCACCAGCACCACGTGGCGTTCCGCAAATCGAAGTTACTTTTGACATCGATGCCAATGGTATCATCAAAGTATCAGCAAAAGATAAAGCGACTGGTAAAGAGCAAAACATCCGTATTGAAGCTTCTTCAGGTCTTTCTGACGAAGAAATCAAACGCATGAAAGAGGAAGCTGAAGCAAATGCGGATGCAGATAAAAAAATGAAAGAGGAAGCTGACAAAATTAATGCAGCTGACGCGCTGATCTTCTCAACTGAAAAACAATTGAAAGAATACGGCGATAAAATTTCAGCAGATAAAAAAGCGCCTATCGAAGCTGGCTTAACTAAGTTAAAAGCAGCATATGAAGCGAAAAACTTCGCTGATATCGATGCAGCTTCTGCAGAATTGCAAAATGCATGGAATGCCGCTTCAGAAGAAATGTACGCTGCTTCACAAGGTGGCGCACAACAGCCACAGGGAGATGCCGGCCAGGCGCAAGGCGGAAACCAGGGCGGTGATGATGTCACTGACGTGGATTACGAAGAAGTGAAATAAGTTCGCTGATCAGAAAAGGAAAAGCTCCGGCCGTTGGCCCGGAGCTTTTTTTATTTCCTTATTTTTTTCTATAGTGGCTCAATATGCCTTTGTCCAATGTCGCCCATATACCGGCAGGCATACCGGCTTTCTTCAAAGCGTTATTGGTCCAGGTATTACAGGAATAAAACATACTGTAAGCGCCCTTAGCTTCATAAAACGCATCCGCATCATCATATTGGGCATTCGTTTCGACCAAGATAGGATGCCCCTCGTGCAGATCCAGCGACTCGTGTATATACTGTATCAATGCACGATACTGCTGTGGACTTATTTTATAGCCAAAACATAGGTCATTTTCCTGAATGGCCCGATAATATGTCACATGGATGGCAGACTCGCCAAGACCGAAAGCAGCAGTAAAAGCTGTCGAAGCTTTCAGATCCTTCCATTCTGGTGTCTCCAGATAGAAGCCCTTGTCGCCCCAGCCTATGCCCACATAGTGATAATCTGTTTTTTTTCCCCGCGTGTTGGCATAAGGGAATAAGGTAGACCAGTCCATCTCGGCGGACAGCACAGGCACTACCACATCGGTGTGAACGCCATTGGATTTCACATATACCTGAATACTGCGGTCAGCAGCGGCATCGATACGAGCGGCAGCAAGCCTCGACAAGCTGTATTCCGCTACGAGATATAAAACGCAAAAACCAATAATTCCTAAAATAATATACCCTAACACTTTAAGCAATCTTTTCATGTAAACAAGCTATTAGCGAAATTACCACAGGCAGCCCCAGGTTTCCTTCGTCTTCAAAAAAAAAACCTGCATTGCCTACACAATACAGGTTCAATATAAGCTATTTCTTTTAGCTCTTAAAATAACTTTTCGGGATACACCCCGTCGGCAACCAATTTGGAAATTGATTCCTGAACGATGGGTTTATCTTCTTTGTATGTAACGCCAAACCATTTGGATGAGGTTGGGATTACCTTGAAATCCGCCATTTTATGTTTTACCATATAATCCGGAACAGAAGGAATAAAGAATTCGGCTTTTGGATTTTCTTTATTCTCTTCCACAAATGCCGGAAACATGGATTGTGCCACTTCGAAAATTTTGGGTGTAAAACCCCAGAAGTTCATTGAAACACGCGTCTGAGGATCGAGGTCGTATTCAACGCCGTTCTCTTCATACACAATCCTGCGGCTGTCACCTTCGCCTTTATAATAGATATTAGTGCGCTCCGTGACACTTTCCATATGCCCTGTAGGGCTAACTTCACAGACACCGCGGGAGACATAGCCGTAGTCGGACATGGTATTACCTACCTGAAAGCCCATCAAGGACATCTGCTCGTCAGAGACTTCGGTAGTTAAAAACCGGGCCATTTTTTCAAAAGAATCTGATCCGTAGAAATCGTCAGCATTGATGACGCAGAAAGGCTCCTTTACCTTATCTTTTGCGCTCATGACAGCATGTGCAGTACCCCAGGGTTTGGTTCTCTCGATGACATGACTGACACCGAACTTCGTTAAATCAAAATCTTGAAAAGCGTAGTCTACCTCAATTTTACCTTCCAATTTTTTATCAAAAACTTCTTTCATTTTATCCAGAAATTCTTCGCGGATAATGAAAACAACTTTTCCAAATCCTGCACGAATGGCATCATAGATGGAATAGTCAATAATTGTCTCACCGTGTGGGCCAAAACCATCTACTTGTTTTAAAGAACCATACCGGCTAGCCATTCCTGCTGCCAAAATCAAAAGGGTTGGTTTACTCATATTTAAATTGCGTTAATAGAACTTTCTTTTCGTCCGCAAACTTAGCTAAAATTGCCTGTAAAAGCAAATGGACACATTCCCTTGCCGCAGCCAAACTGGGTTTATCTGAAGACGTAAAACATGAATTTTCTGTTATTTCTTTTTTAAAAATGCATTTAGTAAGCCAGTGGCAAGTTTACCCAGCAGCTTTACGCCTTCTCTTGCGAGCGTCGTCGTCGCCGTCCGCTGCGCAGCCTCCAGCGGAGTCTGTCTTCTCGAAGTGGACCTGCTCGCCTTAGCGGCTTCTTTTTCGGCAGCCGCACGCCGCTCTTCCTGTGCTACAACTTGCATTTTCTCATCGATAATTTCTGCCGCAGAACGATTTTCCAGCCTCTCCAGATACTTCATGCGCAGGTCAGACTGATTGATGATCTGCTGGATCGTCGCGTCATCTGCGGGCCCCATCACTGCACGGGCGGCTACAAGGTGGGTCGCTACGACTTCAGTCGGAATTCCCTTATCGTTCAGTACCGTGATCAGCGCCTGTCCCGTACCTAAGGAAGTCAGGATCTGGTCGATCTCATAAAAATCTGATTTCGGATAGGTCTTTACTGTTTTCTTCAGGTTTTCGGCATCATTGGGAGTAAAGGCCCGCAAAGCATGTTGCACACGGTTTCCTAATTGCGCCAACACCGATTCAGGAACATCCGTCGGAGACTGGGTGCAGAAAAATACGCCGATTCCTTTAGAACGGATCAAGCGGATAATCTGATCCACCTGCGTCAAGAACGCTTTCGATGCTCCATTGAAGAGCAGATGGGCTTCGTCAAAGAAAAAGACCAATTTGGGTTTATCAGGATCGCCTACCTCCGGCATATTTTTGAAAAGCTGCGCCAACAAACTCAGCAAAAACGTTGAGTAGAGCACAGGCTGGTCCTGCACATCCGAAATATTCAATAAGCTGATCACACCTTTGCCATCCACTTTCTGGAATAAATCGTTAATATCAAATTCCTTTTCGCCAAAGATGTGCGCCAATCCCTGCTGTTCCAATGCAACAATCTTACGGAGAATAGTTCCCGAGCTCGCCGAGCTGATCTTACCGTAATCGTTTTTGATTTCCTCACTTCCCGGACCATCCGAAAGATAGGTCAACAGCTTCTTGGTATCGTCAAAGTCGATCAGCGGCATCTGATGATCCTGTGCGTATTTAAACATCGCTGCCAGTACCCCTGTCTGCGTTTCGTTCAGCTCTAAAATTCTACCCAGCAAAACAGGGCCAAAATCCTCCACAGTAATCCGCATCGGAATGCCCTTATTGCCTGACAGCGAATAGAGCTCAACAGGAAAGCTCGAAGGTACAAAGGGCACGCCTACAGCATTCCCACGGTCAATGAGGGCCTGATTGCTTACGCCTGGAACCGCAAGACCAGAGAGATCTCCCTTGACATCGAGCATGAATACGGGCACCGCGGCGTCCGACAGCTGCTCGGCTATGAGCTGCAATGTCCGCGTTTTACCAGTTCCTGTTGCTCCTGCGATCAAGCCGTGACGGTTCATCATTTTCAAGGCTAGGTTCACTTTCGCCTCCGCCAGGATTTCGCCGTTCAGAATTCCGGCACCTAAGTATATAAACGCCCCTTTGGGGTTATAAGAAGCTTGAACCTTCTCAATAAATTGTTCTTTATTTGCCATGAGAAAAGGCTTAAAATGTATGTATTATAAATTTGATTCAAAACTTACCAAAAAATAATCTTTTCGTCACAATTTCGTGCCAAAATGCATTTTTTTCGCACTTTTAATTTGAAATTAACATAGAATTGCTATTTTTACGATGTAAAACAATTAAGATAAAGGTAATAAAAAATGTTAAATAAGAGATTTAGATTTGTGGCCGCATTCATTTGTGCGATCATCTTTTTCACAAAGATGGCCATATCTATTTCGCCTATTTTTTCGAACAGTTTAGATCAAAATACCATCTTACAGGTTGTTTTGCAGCTTGAAATCGAGAACAACAATGGCGCAAGCAGCGACACGCTTGAAACGGCCTCAAAATTCTTCAATACAAAAACAGACGACCCTATTGTTTTTGAAAGTATCCTCGTTGAGAACCAAGGAAAACAGAAAAACTATCTAAAAAACGAGAAAAGCATTTTAGCTTTCCATCCTACGGTTCCAACTCCGCCTCCTAACTGTTAAAACTATACGTCCCATTAGGGATGTATGACTTCATCCGCAAGCTGAATCCCAGCCTGTGCGGTTTTTTATTGACTTTTTTACTGAACATACTGCCTACAGTCGACGTCGGAAGGGAACGCTTTGGCACCTATCCATAACTGTCGCAGCATGCTTCATAAAGATTTGTTTAACAGATAAACACGAATTTTATGTTTGGAACTCGTACGTCTGCTTTTCTGAAACTTTCGAAAAGAGACTTAAAATATGATTTCCCAGCTAGTGTTGTGGTGTTTTTGGTGGCACTTCCATTATGTTTGGGAATTGCAATGGCCTCAGGTGCGCCATTGTTTGCAGGATTATTGACTGGTGTAATTGGTGGAATCGTCGTCGCTTCAATCAGTAAATCACCATTAAGTGTGAGCGGACCAGCCGCTGGGCTTACGGTTATCGTACTCGGAGCTATACAGAGCCTGGGGGCCTATGAAACTTTCTTGCTCGCGGTCGTCATCGCGGGTGTGCTACAGGTGATTTTGGGTATACTCAAGGCTGGCATGATCGGAAACTACTTCCCTTCAGCAGTTATCGTGGGTATGCTGGCCGCAATCGGTATCACAATCATTATGAAGCAGATCCCTCTCGCACTGGGATTGGTGGAAACCCATGCTTTTGAATTAGACAATGGACACGGCATCGGCGCGTACTTCGATACATTGGTATCCGCTATCAACTTTGGCGCATTCATTATATGTGCACTGTCACTGGCGATCTTGATTTTCTGGCCGGCCATTCCGAAACTCAACAAAGTACCGGCACCACTGGTTGTGGTCATTGTAGGTGTCATTCTAGCTTATTTCTTTCAGGGCTCTTCTTTTCAGCTGCATGACAAACAGTTTGTAGTGGTCCCCATCGTTGGCTCCTTTGCTGAATTTACGGGCCTATTCACCTTGCCGGATTTCACTCAGATTGTCAACAAAGATGTGTGGATCGTGGCATTTACGATTGCCATTATTGCCAGCCTCGAAACCCTCCTTAGTATCGAAGCTGTAGACAAAATAGACCCCTATAAGCGCAACACGCCGACCAACCGTGAGCTCATTGCGCAGGGTGTGGGCAATATGACCAGCGGGCTCCTGGGCGGTTTGCCGTTGACTTCGGTTATCGTCCGCTCGTCGGCAAATGTCAATGCCGGCGCCAAAACAAGACAATCGGCTATGTTGCACGGTATGTGGCTCATCGTTGCGATATTGGCAATCCCCACCTTATTAAACATGATCCCTCTGGCCTGCCTGGCAGCAATCCTATTGCACACAGGATATAAGCTGGCCAAACCAAGCCTGTTTACCTCCATGTACAGAAAAGGTCTGGATCAGTTTATTCCATTCTTCGTCACCATTGTGGCTGTCGTGCTGACAGACCTCCTGATGGGTGTGGGTATCGGTATTGTCGTAGCGACCTTCTATATCTTAAAGGCAAATATGAAAAATGCTTTTAAGTATAACCTCGAAAAGGATAATGAGGAAGATAAGGCCGTCATCACACTGGCAGAGGAAGTCTCATTTCTGAATAAGGTTCCAATTCAGCAAAAGCTGTATAGCCTGCCCAAATCAGTCAGTAAGATCCGTATTGATGGGACATTCAGTAAATTCATAGACAAGGATGTCATTGAAGTCATCAAAGACTTCGAACAGAACGCCAAAAGCAAAGGTAAGGAAATCGAACTTTTGCAGGTCGTTTATAAAAAATAAACTGTTCGAAATGAACAATAATTTTAGAAATTTGTACTATTATAAAATCAAAATAAAAGCTCTAGAGCAGCAAAGGATATAAAAAAATATGGAAAATAAAGATTTAAAAGCAGGATTCGACAACATTATCAAAGGAAACCAAGACTGGATGGAATTTGTGAAAAATGATACCACAGGACGCTTCCAGCAGTTGGCAAAAGGTCAAAGCCCCGAAGTTCTGTGGATTGGCTGTGCGGATAGCCGCGTGCCGGCAAACGAGTTGACAGGCAAAAAACCGGGAGAAGTCTTTGTTCACCGCAATATTGCCAACATGGTTATCCACTCGGACATGAGCTTGCTCAGCGTACTCGACTATGCGGTCAATGTGCTGAAGGTAAAACAGGTTATCGTTGCAGGGCACTACGGCTGTGGCGGTGTTGCCGCATCTTTGAGCAGCAGCCAATTCGGTATCATCGACAACTGGCTTTGCCACATTAAAGATGTATATCGTCTGCATAGCGAAGAGATCGACAGTATTGAGGATACCGAAAAGAAAACAGACCGCCTGGTTGAACTGAACGTTAAAGAACAGGTCTTTAATCTTTGCTCCACATCGATTATCCAAAATGCGTGGAAAAATGGTCAGCCACTTGCTGTACACGGAATGGTAATCAATATCGGTACCGGTGAACTGATCAATCAAAATTGTACTTTTACAAGCAATGAATCCCTCGGAAAGGTGTTCGCTTACAAATAGTAAAATCGGTCAAAGGGACGAAAATTTCGTCCCTTTTTTATTCCCGTAGGGACCAGTCCAACTCCCCCTGTTCACATCCTCCACTTTTCGCTGTTTACAGCCTTCTATAGACGTCGAATATCTGTGGCGATCTAGCTAATATCTCACTTCTAATAACTAACTTTGTATTATGAGTGAAGAAAAATCATTAAATTTTATCGAGGAAATTGTCGAAGAAGATCTTCGTACAGGAAAGCATGGCGGACGTGTTTTGACACGTTTTCCTCCTGAACCAAATGGTTACCTCCACATTGGTCACGCCAAATCCATCTGCTTGAATTTTGGATTAGCACAGCAGTATAATGGCAAGACTAATCTACGTTTTGATGACACTAACCCTGTCACTGAGGATACCGAATACGTTGAAAGCATCAAAAAAGATATTCAATGGCTTGGTTTCCAGTGGGCACAGGAACTCTATACTTCAGATTACTTTGAGACCTTATATGGTTACGCCGTGGAGCTGATCAAAAAAGGTCTGGCCTATGTTGATGATAGCACAGCCGAGGAAATTGCAGCAGCAAAGGGCACTCCTACCGAGCCCGGCGTTCCGACGCCCTACCGTAACCGGTCTATCGAAGAAAATCTGACATTGTTTGCAGATATGCGCGCCGGAAAATATAAGGACGGAGAGAAAGTACTCCGTGCAAAAATTGATCTGGCCAGTCCAAATATGCATATGCGGGACCCTTTATTGTACCGCATTAAGCATGCTCATCATCACCGCACGGGCGATAAATGGTGTATTTATCCAATGTATGATTTTGCGCATGGACAGTCAGATTCCATTGAGCAAATCACGCATTCCATCTGTACGCTTGAGTTCATTCCGCATCGCCCTTTGTACGACTGGTGCATCGAAAAATTAGAAATTTTCCCATCAAAACAGTACGAATTTGCAAGACTCAACATGACCTATACCGTTATGAGCAAACGCAAACTGCTTCAGCTGGTCAATGATAAGATCGTTGAAAGCTGGGACGACCCGCGTATGCCGACGATTTCGGGATTGAGACGTAGGGGATATACACCGGCCAGTATCCGCAACTTTTGCGAGAAAATCGGTGTGCAAAAGCGCGAAAATATGATAGACGTCAGTTTATTGGAGTTTTGCATCCGCGAAGACCTCAATAAGACAGCCTGGCGCCGGATGGCTGTACTTGACCCGATCAAGCTGATCATCACAAACTATCCCGAGGGTCAGGTCGAACAGCTTATCGGTGAGAACAATCCAGAAGTTGAAGGTGGTGAGGGATCCCGGGAGATTCCTTTCTCTAGAGAACTCTGGATAGAGCGCGAAGATTTTATGGAAAATGCGCCGAAAAAATTCTTCCGTTTGGGTCCGGGCCTATCTGTACGCCTGAAACATGCTTATATCGTCACCTGCCACGATTTTGTGAAAGATGACAACGGTCAGATCACCGAAGTGCACTGTACCTATGTACCCAACTCCAAGTCGGGCGAAGATACATCTGGGCTGAAAGTCAAAGGGACGATCCACTGGATTTCCGCAGCTCACGCTAAACAAGCAGAAGTGCGGCTATACGACAGGCTGTTCAACGACGAAAATCCAGCGGCCGCCGAGAATTTTAAAGATTCCATTAATCCCGGCAGCTTGCAAATCGTCGAACGCGCCTACATAGAGCCCGATCTGGCGAACGCCATACCGGGAAGAGGATACCAGTTCATACGACTAGGTTACTTCACGCTGGATACCCATGCGACTCCAGACCATTTGGTTTTCAACCGGACAGTCACACTCAAAGATTCATGGGGTAAAGAGGTGAAAAAAAACGCATAACGTTACCGAAGTAGAAACAACAAGAGCAGTCCAACCATCTGGACTGCTCTTTTCTTTTTCAGTATGTGAGCCTCCGGTTTGCTATCCTCACTCTGTTAAACCATACCATTGTTCATACTGGCGCCGGAGCGTCTCAACCCGTGCCAGCCGGTCCGCATCATTTGCTTCAAGCAAAATATCCCGGTAGCGGTCCACAGAATCCACTCCAGTCTGGATGTCGTTCCATTCAAAGCTCAAGTTCTTTTTCTCCATCTGCAGCTGATGCAGATATTCCATATTGTCGGCGACATAGTCCAGATTGCGGTCAAGCATCTTTCCCGCGAGCTGATGCTGCCCCGAACGGTACAAGCTATCAATAATATCGGCATAATTTATGGCGTCAGACATGGCATACACCTGGTCTGGCAACTGATCATAGGCTTTCTTAGCCACCTCCCCGGCGGCCTTTACCCGCCCCTTTGCTAAAAGTAAGCGGGCCGTTTTTCCAAAAATATCTCTGGCGTACATGCTGGCAAAACGGAAAGAATCTGTGTCCAAATAGCTGGCATTTTTACTATTCCCCCAGCGGTAGGTATTCATGATATTATGATAAAGCGCATCGACATTCACCAATTGACTGGTGGTCCCGCTCTCCCGGTCGTTATCTGCCGCTGCGACAGGCATCAATCTCGACACAAACCCCTCATTCACAAGATACTTATCCAATCCCAACTTGCTGTCGCCGGGAAGCATATTGGAAAAATAAATCGGTCTGTCCCAATGGTTATTTTCCAGTACGGAAAGTAAGGTGAGCTCTGATCTGCTCAAGTAATCTGTGGGAATTTCCCACTCCATGGCTGGTACAATGGCCTGTTCGAACGCTGTGGGAACTGCTTTGTTCAGAAGTACGGCCTGCTTATCAACCGTCAGCCGCAGTTTTTTGGTAGGAAAATAGTTAGCCAGCTCTCCGGAGGTCAGCTGCACTTGGTAAGCCGAATCGTCGGAAGTGACAAACTGCAGCAGCTGGCTGACATCCACAGCTTCCGTCAGTTGCCGGTCAATAAAAGGAATGTAGTCGCGGACGCCCTTCTTCGTTTTCTCCGCAGGAATCGTCAGCGGAAGACCGGCAGCCTGATAGGTGGACTTTTTTGCCTGCTGCATATACCAGTCTCCGCTCAGGTAGCTCAGCACGACGATGCGTACATCCCTGCGTACACCTTCCACTTCCTGCAGATACCATAGCGGAAAAGTATCGTGATCGCCATAGGTAAACAAAATGGCATTAGGCTCGCAGCTCTCCAGATAGTTGCGTGCCACGTCCCGCGCCAGCGATTTTTCTGAGCGGTTGTGATCATCCCAGTTTTGATAAGCCATGATCACCGGGCCAGCCAATAAAGCAAAAGATAAACCTGTGATCAGCGCATACCGCATCTGCGCAAAACGCTTCAGAAAGCGTACTATGGCAATTAGCCCCAGACCAATCCAGATGGCAAATACATAAAATGACCCTGCATACGCATAATCGCGTTCCCGCGGCTGCAACGGCGTCTGATTGAGATAAACGACGATCGCAAGGCCTGTAAACGTAAATAACAACGTAAGCACCAATGTATACGGCTTATTATTTCGGTATAGCCAGACGGCTCCTGCTATTCCGAGCAGCAAAGGCAAGAAAAAATAGGTATTTCGGCTGGGGTCATGCTCCTGTGACTTTGGAAGATTGTACTGCCCTCCCAGACGCCACTGATCCACAGCTTTGATGCCAGATAGCCAGTTTCCCTCCGTATAAGTTCCATATCCCTGCTTATCGTTTTGTCTGCCCACAAAATTCCATAAAAAGTATCTGGCATACATTTCTCCCAGCTGGAAGTTGAAGAAAAACTTAAAATTATCCGAAAACTGTGGTTTTTCGCCCTCTTTCAGCTGAAGATAACTGCGGTAATACGCCCTATGGCTGGCATCTTGGCTATAGATGCGGGGGAAGAAAGTTTCCCGGTCGTATTCATATTTGTCTATCCGTGTAAACGGGCTATAGCTGGACTCATCTTTCCGATAGCCCGCCTTGTTTTTGACAGCGACTACCTGGGAATCATAGTACGGACCTTTTAGCAGCGGTTCCTTGACATACTGCTCCCGTTCCAGATAACCTAAAAAAGAAAAGACATTGTCTGGTGCATTATTGTTCAGCGATGGGTTCGCTTTGCCCCGGATCAGGACCATAGTATAGGAACTATACCCAAACAGCACGAAGCACAGGGCCAATATGGTGGTATTTAAGGTATATTTTTGTCTTTTATGTGAATAATACAGACCATATACCAAACCTGTGATCAATAGAATACAGAGAAAGGAAATACCCGAGCCAAAGCCCAATCCCAGTGAGTTCACAAACAGGAGATCTAACTTTGAAGCGACGCCCACCAGCCATTGGATCACACCCCAAAGGATCATCCCCAAAGCCAGAATGCCTATAAGCAAGGCCTTAAAAATACCTTTCGGGCTAATTTCTTTGGCCCTCCTAAAGTAGATGACCATGGCGATGGCTGGAATAGCCAGCAGATTTAACAGGTGGACTCCGATCGACAGCCCCATCACAAAAGCGATAAAAATCAGCCAACGGTCACTTCCGGCCTGATCGGCACGCACTTCCCACTTGAGTATCGCCCAGAAGACCACTGCCGTACATAGTGAAGACATGGCATATACCTCAGATTCAACAGCCGAGTACCAAAACGTATCACTGAAACTGAAAGCCATAGCTCCGATAGCCCCAGCTCCAAAAACTTGTGCAAAGTAAGCCAAGGGTGACTGCTCTGCCCGCTTGAGCACTTTCTTCACCAAAGCAGTTATTGTCCAGAACAAAAATGCCACAGTCAGGCCGCTACAGCATGCCGAACCGATGTTCATCCAGTAGGCGATTTTGCCAGCGTTGCCTAGTGCCAGGTTTGAAAATATGTTCTGGATGAGAAGGAAGAGCGGTGCTCCGGGCTGATGGGCTATTTCAAGCTTGTAAGCACAGGCAATAAATTCACCGCAGTCCCACCAGCTTACCGTTTTTTCGGCCGTTGCGATATAGACAAATGTAGCAACAAGGCCACAGGCACAGCCGAAGATCGAGTTTAATCTATTGTACGTCATAAGGTGTCAATTGGTTCAAAATTTTATACTCCTTTTTCGGTACGTAAATTATAAAGTAATCTCGAGTTAAAAGTGTTAATTAACACAATTTAACAGCATAGACCACCGGCGAAGGCACCTGGTAGATAGCTTAGCAACCTGTCGCTACCAGAATTAAGCCAGCTTTTCTACAATTTTCTTTGTCGGTCCGGGATTACTCATGGTGTAGAAATGCAGCACTGGGGCGCCAAATTTAATCAGTTCCTGGCACTGCTGCACCAGCCATTCCTCGCCTACCTGTCTGACATCGGCATTTGTTTTACAGGCCGCAACCGCATCGCTCAGTTCTTCGGGAATGTCCAAATGGAAAATGCGGGGCAGGGTAACTAGCTGCTTTTTGGTGGTCAACGGCTTGAGGCCCGGAATAATAGGTACATGAATGCCATTATCCCGGCATTTGATCACAAATTCTTTATACTTATCAACGTTAAAAAACATCTGGGTAACGATAAACTCGGCACCCATATCAATTTTCTGTTTCAGGTACTTAAAGTCGGTATTAAAGTTGGGAGATTCAAAATGTTTCTCGGGATATCCGGCCACACCGATACAGAAATCGGTCTTTTCGGAGGTTACAATATCCTCGTGGAGATATTTGCCCTTGTTCATATCCACCACCTGCTGCAACAAATCGGTAGCAAAAGCGTGTCCGCCTTCCGTCGGTATAAAGTCTGCATCCCCTTTGCGCGCATCGCCCCGGAGTACCAAAACATTATCTATACCCAGAAAATTGAGGTCGATCAGCGCATTTTCGGTCTCTTCTTTTGTGAAACCACCACAGATCAGATGCGGAACAGCGTCCACCTTATATTTGTTCATAATGGCCGCACATATGGCCACTGTGCCGGGACGTTTGCGATAAGAGACTCTCTCCAGCAAGCCACTAGCATGTTCTTTGTAGATATAATCCTCCCGATGATAGGTGACGTCAATAAAAGGTGGCTTGAATTCCATCAGCTCATCCATCGTTTTAAAAATACTCTGGATTCCTTGGCCTTTTGCCGGAGGTAATAGCTCAAAAGAAAACAGTGTCTTTCCTTTTGCGTTCTGGATATGGTCGATAATCTTCATTAAAAATCTGTTTTTAGTTTTGGTTGGCTTACATCGAAACGCACGGATCCGGGAGTATTTATCGGCATGTAACTTATCTTTCCCACATGGAGTAGGGTAGAATTTAGCACCTTGAATAATACAGGTTGCTAAGGCTTCATTGGGTCTAGTCCCTCGGCCTTTCTCTATAAGCGATGCTAATATCGTTTTAAAAAATCAAAACACAAAACTATTTTTCGAAAATCCATAAAAAATAGCAACAAAGTCGACAGTACAATCCGCTACTGCTCTATTCGTTGTACAGATCGATTAACCCTTCCGGCAGGTTGACCTCTATAATTTCTTCCTCCCCATCTATCCCCAAAATGAGATCATCAGACAACGGAAACATCAGTTCCTTACCGTCCATATCTACGGTAGCGACAAACTGCTGTGGAAATTCCTGTACGTCAATAATTTCGCCCAGTTCACCATGATTTTCGTCTATCACCAAAAAGCCGATTAAGTCCGTATATCGAAAATCATCCGGATCACGCTCTGGCATCTTTTCATTGGGTAGATATACCTTCTTACGAACGAGAGGCTGCGCTTTGTCAATATGGTCGACATCTTCGAATGTTACATATGCTGTACTATTTTTCTGCAATTTTATCGTGTCGATAAAATACGGAACAAGCTTTTTGTTCACTTCCAAAAAAAGGACATCCATATCCAGAATTTCGTAGTCTTCAAATTCGAAAAACAGCTGCATCTCACCTTTGAGACCACGCGTCTTGCTGATATAGCCAATATAAAAACTTTGATCTACAGTCATTAGCGTATTTAATATGAGTAAAAAAAGCCGGCTCAGGATTGAGTCGGCTTTCTCGAATACTTTATGAAAGAATTAACCTTCAGTTTCTTCTGATGCTGGAGCTTCAGCTTCCTCTGCCGCAGGCTCTTCTGCTACAGGAGCATTTTTAGCAGCTACAGCAGCAGCAATTTCTTCTTTTTTCTTTGCTTCAGCAGCCAAAGCAGCTTTCTTCGCTTCTGCTTTAGATTGAGCTAAACCATCTTTTTTACCAGAGATTTTAGCTTCCTGAGCTTCAACCCAAGCATTGAATTTAGCTTCAGCAGCAGCTTCATCAAAAGCACCTTTTTTCACACCACCTTGCAAGTGTTTTTTGTAAAGAACACCTTTGTAAGAAAGGATAGCACGTGCAGTATCAGTAGGTTGTGCACCTTTATTCATCCAATCCAAAGCTTTCTCAAAATCCAGAACGATAGTTGCAGGATTTGTGTTTGGGTTGTAAGAACCAATACGTTCGATGAATTTACCGTCACGAGGAGCGCGAGAATCCGCTACGACTACATGGTAAAAAGGACGTCCTTTTTTACCGTGTCTTTGCAATCTGATTTTAGTTGCCATTTTTTAATTTTATTTTATGTATTCAACATATCCCCCGAGCTTCATGCTAGAGGGGACGCAAAGATAAGCATTTAAAAGAAAAAACGAAAACAAAATATGCTAATTTTCAGGATACCAAAGCAGTAACCCATCATTTATCCACGGCACTTGCCAATTCACTTTTTACTTTCTACCTTCATTCCATGAAATCTGTCGCGCCATTAAAAATACTAAAAGCTTCGGCTGGTTCGGGAAAAACTTTTAGCTTAACCTTGCATTACCTGAGCTTATTGCTATCCAATGAAAATAGCTACAGGGAGATTCTCGCCGTCACCTTCACCAATAAGGCTACCGCCGAAATGAAAGAACGCATCCTCTCGGTTCTCCACGGTCTGGCGACGGGAGACACATCGGCTAAAATCGAAGATTTCAGAAAGCTTCTCTTGCAGCGGTACCCAGACTGGAACTCATACTTGATCCAGGAAAAATCATTTCGTGTATACCGTCGGATATTACATGATTATAGCCATTTTACGATCAGCACGATTGACGGATTCTCCCAAAAAGTGATTCGCGCGTTTACCTATGAGCTCAATCTGGACGCTGCATATAAAATTGAGATGAATGTCAACAAAGTGAAAAAGGATCTGACCATCATGCTCAACCAGCTCCTGGACGAACGCCCCGATCTTCTGGATTGGATCATCGCCTACGCGGAGAAAAAGATAGCGAAAAACGAAAACTGGAACTATCGCCAACAGTTAATGGGACTGGCCAGTCTGATCTTCTCCGAAAACTTTCAGGAATTTGATGGATATATCAACTCCGCCAATCCCAGGGAAGTTTTCAATCTGCTGAATCAGGAGATCGACCAGAAGATACGTGCATACACTGAAGCTCTATCCTTGAGTATCGAAACGTTTGGGGAAACCTTCAAAAAGTTTAACCTAACAGAAAGTGAACTTAAAGGAAAATCGCGCAATAAGCTCTTCTCAGCCAGTAAGGTCAACAAGAATGTGGATAAACTCAGTGCTTCGGAAATCGCCAAGCTCTTAGATAAATATGTACAGTTAATCGACAACGAAAATGAGTTTACCGACAGCGACAAAAATGTCCGTTATGACCTGATGGCAGCCTTCACTCCGATTCTGCAGTCTTTTCAGACTTTACAGGAAAGCCTGCCTGCATTTATCGCCTACCAAGCTGTACAGAACAACCTCTATTACTTACGTCTGCTTAAAGAGATGAGCGATCTACTGACCCAATGGCGCAAGGACAACGGTGCCCAGCTTATTTCAGACTCTCAGCTATTATTGAACAAACTCGGCCTTGACGAAAACAGCGACCCCACCTTTATCTGGGAGAAAATTGGAAACCGCTTTAATTACTTTCTGTTTGATGAGTTTCAGGATACCTCCCGTATCCAGTGGAAAAACTACAGTCCTCTATTGATCAACGCTCTCGCTGATGCCACAGGCAGCCTAAGTGAGCACCTGATCGTCGGCGATGTCAAACAGAGTATCTACCGCTGGCGCAATGGGGACTGGCGGATTTTGCTGCAGCAGGTCGAACAGCAAATTGGTGCAGCTTTTCACCTCGCCGATCACACCAAATCTGCCATTGTTGAAAATGGCAGCCTCGATACAAACTTCAGAAGCCTGCCGAACATCATTACGCTCAACAATTACCTGTTCAGCACGATTCCCGGACAGCTGCAGCTGCTGCTCAACGAAAAAGTATATGAGAGCCTAGACCAGGCTGGCAAGGACTGGTGGAGCAGCTCAGGCAATGACAGCATGCTCGTACAGGCCTATCAAAACAGTCAGCAGGAAATACCGGAACACAAGAAAAACCGAGCCGATAAGCTGGGCTCCATCGAAATCGCATACCTTCCTGTGGCCGATGGCCGCTACCGCAGAAACCAGGTCGTGGAGCAATCCCTGCAGATGCTCTGCGAAAAAATAAGGGAATGGCTTCTGACGCAACGATACGAGGCTGGGCAGATCGGCATCCTCGTGCGTAGCAACGCCCAGGCAAGACTGGTGATCCAAAAGCTGATGGATTTCAAAAAAGAGCATCAGCTATCGCTGGAAGTGATATCTGGTGATGCCCTGTCTCTGGCCAGCAACGATGCGGTGCTCTTGCTGGTCGAAACGCTGAAGGCGCTGGTATATAACTCAGACAAGCATAGCATCCATAAAGCAAAAATGGTCTACCTGTACCAGACCATTCAGCAAAAGGTACTGCCACAGGAAGCCTGGCTGAGATTTGCCGCCAACGACATCCGGGCGCTGGACGGTTTTCTGCCTCAGCCTCTGATTGATTCCTGGGAAAGTTGGCAAAAACAACCGCTGGTGCACTTGATCGAAAAGCTCATTGAAATCTATGGACTCACCTCAGCCCACAACATACACCTTCCCTACCTTCTGGCATTCAAGGATATGATTTCAGCATTTTCAGCCAACGGCGAGCGCGGAATTGTCCAGTTCCTGGAATTCTGGGAAGAAGATGGAAACCGTGCTGTTCTACCCTCTAATGGTGACATCAACGCCATCGAGGTAAGTACCATACACAAATCCAAGGGGCTTGCTTATGATGTCGTCATGCTGCCCTTTTGCTCCTGGGATCTGGACGGAATGATTAATGGGGACTTCTGGATCGACACATGGGATACACCTTTTGCGCAGTTGGGCAAAATCCCGATAAAGTATACATCCACAGTCGGCAAATCCCTGTTTTTCAAACAGTATTTTGAGGAGATGTTATTCAACTATATGGATGCACTCAATACATTTTATGTGGCCACCACGCGCGCGGTTGAACACCTGTATATTACTGCCCCGGCGTTTAAAGAATCGGTGGACAAAAAAACGGGAGAAATCACAGGTTACGACCTCAAAAATGAGTATATCAGCGATATATTGTACCAGGTACTCGACTCTCCTGAATCTCCCTTTCCCCTGACCGACGCGGCGCTTCATATCGATCAGGTCATCAGGCGCGAAAAAAAAGACAGCGCCGACGAGCAGATTGTGTCGTTGGAATCCTATCCGATTTCCAGAGCACTGGAAATGGCGCTGGAAAAATCCAGTACCCGCAGTGTCAATGACATCATGATGCTTGAAAAAGCAGCTCAGTATGGTATATTGGCACATGAGATTATGTCTCAGATCTCCAAAGAGAAGGACATCCCCAAACTCGTGCATCAATTCATTCAGGCGGGTGTCCTCTCGAAAGAGGACGAACCTTTCCTGATGCAGGAGATCAACCAAATCTGGCATCACCCGATCATCAACGGTTGGCTCACCGGAAAGTATAAAATCTGGAATGAAGCCAGCATTATTACCTCCGAAGGTGAGACCATCCGGCCGGACAAAGTCTTTACTTCCAAGGAAGAGACCATCGTGCTCGATTTTAAGTTCACGCAGACCGACTACGTCGGCCACAAATATCAAGTAGACAACTACAAAAAGAATCTGGAGAATCTGGGCTATCGCAATGTTAAGGCCTACCTGTACTATGCGAAATCGAATCAGTTAATTGAAGTAAAATAAATTCACGATGCAGACAGCCTTTTTAAAATTAGTAGCAGAAGATATCAAAAGACGTTTCGGCAACGATCTGAGCGAGATTGCCATCGTGTTTAATAACAAGCGGCCCATCACCTACCTCAAAAAACACCTAGCCGATGTATATGGGCAGGCGATCTGGTCCCCACAGTTTTTTACTATCCAGGAATTTTTCAAACGGTCGACAGAGGCAACCGAGGCCAGTCCATTGGGCCAGTTTTTCCTGCTCTTCAACATCCACAATGAGCTCCTGGCGGCAGAAGGCAAAGAAGCAGAGACCCTGGAAGAATTTTACCCTATTGCAGAAATTATATTAAGCGATTTTGGGCAGCTGGATTATGACCTCGTTCCGATCCAGCAGATCTATATGGAGCTCTACGACAATACGAAAATTGATATTGCATTTCAACACCTGACGCCCGAACAACAGGGCTTTATACGGCAGTTCTGGCAGGCCTTCTCGATTGCAGGGCATAGCGGTGTGCAAGAGCGTTTCCTACAGCTCTGGAAACGGCTTCCTGTATTATACGACCGTTTCAAGGAAAGACTAAAATCACTAAATCAGACCAATTACCCCACCATATACCGGGAGCTGGCCGAAGGCAGGGCCGCAGCGCAAGACTTTATTGCCTCTTTTCAGCAGGTTCTATTCGTCGGCTTTAACGCCCTGAATAAAGCGGAGGCCAAACTCTTCAAGCAATGGCAGGAGGAAGGACGCGCACTATTTTACTTTGATGCGGATGCTTACTATCTGGAAGACAACATGCAGGAAGCCGGCTTGTTTATCCGCCGAAATATCTTCCAGACCGGATTGGTCAATGCGCTGGGTGACAGCCCGAATATCATTGGCAATAGAACTTCCACGGTAAATCTGTATGCAAGCACCGGCAAAATAAGCCAGACAAAGTTGCTGTATGATATTCTACAAAGCCAGCATTCGGAAGATAAAACAGCAGCCATCTTACTTGCAGACGAAAATCTGCTGGTCCCATTGCTGCAGAGCTTACCGGATGTCAATCCCAATATTACGACCGGATACCCGCTGACACAGTCCCCCATATACGGTATACTGGACCTGTGGATGGAGGTACACCTTGAGATCTCTCAATTCAAAAGGCGTAAGATCTCTTATCAAATTGTCGAGACCTTTATCAATCATCCCCTGACATTGGTTCCGCTACAGGATAAACTAAAGATACAAAAGGAAATTGCGGACAAACAGCTATTTGAAATCCCGCTGGAGGAATTGACATTCAAAAGCTGTCTGCCCCGATTTTTTGTCCCTATTGCCGATGCCGCTCAGCTGATCCCCTCGCTTGTCCAAATAATCGAGGATCTGCTGCACAGCATTTCCTCCCAGGAACGCATCCGCCAGATTGACAACAACCTCCTGATGGAGACCAAGAAAACACTGAACCAGCTGCTGCTGGGATTCGAGACACTTGCTCCTTTAAGCATCAGTTTTCAGATCGGCCTAATCAAAAAAGCCATTTCGCCGATAAATTCAGCCATCGAGGGTGACCCGCTCAAAGGAATACAGATTATGGGGCTGCTCGAAAGCCGCTGTTTAAACTTTGACAACGTCTTTATACTGGGAGCCAACGAAGGCGTTTTACCCAAGACATCCAATTCACCAACCTTTATCCCCAATAGCTTAAGGAGCGCCTACGGCCTGCCGGTACTAGAAAATCAGGACGCTTTGTCGGCCTACCTGTTTTACCGGCATTTTCAGTACAGTGAAGGGATACATATTTTTTATAACGGCCTTGTGGATGAGAGCTCAACAGGAGAAGAAAGCCGATTTATCAAACAGCTCGAGTTTGAAAGCAAGTTTCGTTTCGAACGGAAGGTGCAACAGCAGCCAATTCAATTTGCAGACAAAGCAGCAGAGATCATTATCGAGAAAAATGGACCAGTATGGGATAAGATGTACGAGGACTTTATTGTGCATCAAAAAAGAATATCGGCAACAGCCTTGACGGCCTATCTACAGTCTCCGTTACAATTTTTCCTAAAACATATCGCCAATATAAAAGAGCCGCCTTCCATTTCACAGGAGTTTGAAATGAACAAGCTTGGAACGGTCATCCACAATGTCATGGAAAAGATATTCCTACCCTTCAAAGGGCAAGAAAATTTCACATCCACAGCAGTTCTTCGCCGGCACCTCGACCAGATAGAACCTTTTGTCATCCGCGAAATTGGCCTCCAATACCAGACAACTGTCGAAGGGATTGGAGATTTGAATAGCTTGCAACGGATTATGCTCAAGATCGCCAGTGAGTATGTGAAAATGTATCTTGAGCACGACATCAGTAATTACAAAGCGTTCCGCATCATCGAACTGGAGAATGATACAGACTATGTACTGCCCTTTCCCATTACAGTCGACGGAAAGGAAGCACAGGTGACACTATACGGTATCATCGACCGTGTGGATGAAGTCGTCACGCATGACGAGCGTATCATTAGCCGGATTGTCGACTATAAGACCGGTGGCGACTCCGTCACGTTCAAAGACATACAACAGGTATTTGGGCCTAATACGGAAAATAAAGCGATGGTACAGACCTTGTTTTATGCCTATGTTTTTGAACAAAAAACAGGTCGGAAGGCACTTGAGCCACACTTGTATGTCGCAAGGAAGATGAGGGAAGAAGGTACCTTATTCCATGGAAAGGAAGGTGTTCTAACCGCTGAGTTTTTGGCATTCCAGAAGGATAATTTTGTCCAATTTCTGCGAAATATACTCAACGAAATTTTTGATCCGGCAATCCCCTTTAAACATCATCCGGATGCGGTCATCTATCCAAGTGATCCCTATACGCTCTTCTATAGGGACGCGAGCAAAAGCCCCGAAGCCGAAGAATAGAACGGGCGCATCACGTTAGGAGGCTCGGCCACCAAATAAAGGGCTGAAAAGCAAAACGACGTATCCGAAGAATTTTAGGTTATCGAGAAACAAAAAGAGGCATCCGAACTTTCTGGATACCTCTTTTTGTTAACGTTTATTTCTTTTGATCGCATTATTTGCGCGGCGTTTGGCGGTATTGATTTTATACTTGAACCAATGTTCCTTGAAGATCTTCCGCATCGTATTATCAAAATGCCTTGTGATAAAGAGATTACGGGCACCCTTGAGCTTTTCACTGATGGAATTGGCAAGGGCCCTTACCGAAATGGAGTACCCTTCGGTTTCATACTGAATATAGTGCCACCAACCGGCCGGCATATATAAGGTTTCTCCGGGGTGGATCACGGCTTCATAGCCCTCCAGATACTTAATGCCCGGAAACTCCTCTTCGTTGCTGTATTTCGGATTGGCAATGCTATGAAAGTTGTACGGCAGTTTGTACATCAGATCCGACTGATCGTTGGGGAAAAGCCAAATCCGTTTGAGCCCCTGAAACTGCGATATAAACACGTGCGACATGTCGATATCAAAGTGATTTCTGGTGCTTGAACCTTCTCCGCCAAAAAACATGAATGGCAACCATTGCAAGACTTTACCACCAGTGACGTCATTGTAAATCACGTCCTGTTTAAGTTCGGGCCTTATCTTGAGCAGATTGAACAGAAACAATCGCAATTCGGTTGGCTCTTTACTGATCAGATCCAAGTATTCTGCAAATGTCATTTGTCCAACTGGTGCGCTGGCAGCGCGGTCCATCGACTCTTCTTCTTTGCCGTAGACATCGATCTTAATATCCCCGGCAATCTCCTTAAAATAGTCATAATTCCATTTCTTCCATGCAGGACTATCAGCACTGATGAAATCTGTTATCACCACTGGAACTCCTGGTTTCAGATAGTTCTTTAAAAAGTCTTCTGGTTGAATGCCCGAAATTTTATCAACTTGCTTTAACTTCACGACTGACTAATTTTGCTTACTTACAAACATAAAAAATATTTCTGCCAAATTTTAAAAATAACGCATATAGCTTATCTTTAATTGGAACAAATAGTTCCGCCACAATTTAATAGAAATATAATTAAAATCTCAATGACATCCGTCACTTTTCTTACATTTTGACCCAAGCAGTTCCCTTCGTCCGCAAAATAAATAGTCCAATAAAGCGGCTATTCCCTGCAGATATCAACAGCAATGATAACCCGCTAAAGGCAATTTCCAGCTAATAATTGACCGTCCGCTGATAGATGCCTTAACGAAAACCGGATCAATAATAAGACCCAGGCCGTGCTGATACTTTAAATGCAAAACATGGATCAATGAACATGCTCAGGCAGAAAAAAAGGGTTTTAAAAAACCCTCTTCTATTTCTGGCCTTCATTAAAGGCAATTATTTGTTTACTTTTTTGATATAGTCTTCCACGGCCATAGTCATGCTTGGCGCTTTCGGCGTGGGCGCTGGAATATCCAAAATCAACCCATGATCCAAAAGAGCCTGTTGCGTCGAAGCACCAAAAGCGGCAATACGTGTATTATTCTGCTTAAAATCTGGAAAATTCTCATACAATGACTGAACGCTGGAAGGGCTAAAAAACACGATAATATCGTAAAATACGTCTTTTAGATCGCTAAGGTCGCTGACTACTGTTCTGAATAGAACTGCTGGTGTAAATTTATAGCCATTTTGCTGTAACCAGTTGCTTGTCTCTTCATTCGCAACGTCCGAACATGGGAACAGGAAGTTTTCAGTTTTGTGTTTTTTTAGCACCTCTTCCAAATCTTTGGCGGTCTGCTTTCCAAAGAATATTTTTCGTTTTCTATATTGAATATACTTTTGTAGATAGAGCGCGATTGTCTCCGAAATACAGAAATACTTCATGTCTGCCGATACCTCAAACCGCATCTCCTCGCATATCCTAAAAAAATGATCTACCGCATTTCTGCTCGTAAATATAACCGCAGTATAATCCGCTAAATTAATTTTATCCCTACGCACATCTTTGGCAGGAACTCCTTCTACGTGTATAAAACCTCGAAAGTCTAATTTTAACCCGTATTTCTTTGCTAAATCATAATAAGGGGACTTATCGTTTTCAGGTTTTGGTAAAGTAACCAGTACACTTTTTACCTTCTTTGCTCTTTCTACGTCTGAAGTTTGCATATTAACCAGTTTTAGCTCAATAATCTTAACAGTATTAATATTGGTGCTATTTCTAGGCAACAAAGGTACAAAATTAAATAGGAAATTGAAAATTTATACATTGACATAATATGAGCCGCCGTTTTGAGAAACCGGTACATAAACAGCAATATTGCTCCACCAATAGCGATATGGAGTACCACGCCTACCGTCGGTAAAGATACGAGGCTCAGGATCAGCAACACCGGCAACATTAAAAAAAGGGTGTTAAAGTAAATCAGATACAACACCGTGACATACTCCTTCACTAGCTTCCCGATTTCAAAAACAAAAGATAAAAATCGGATAAAGCCGATTTTCAATGCAAACAGCCCGCCGACCATACCGACGGTCTTGATATAGTTGGGGAATGTAATGAAATCAAAGCGGTTTAATTCATAAGCATAAAACAGACTCACAAACAACCCTATAGCCCCAGAAAACAGGATAAACAAAAATATAAACGGCCAGGAGGTCAGAATGGTGTCCTCTTTGCTCACCGAAAGCAACACCCGATCATCAAAATACCCTTGAAAAACCAGCTTAATATCCGAAGGGAAGAAGATGCGGATCAGGCCTACCCCAAAGATTAAGAAAAGACTGGTAAATAAAATCCAATTTTCCCGATGCGGCTTAGGCGTACCATACTGTCTTTCAAAAAGATTTTTCTCGGGCCTCTCGTGAAAATATTGCAAGACATCGGTACGATATATATTATGGACAAGCAGGTTGCCCCCTTTTATTGTAGTGATCTGATACTGCTTTTGAAACGCGGGATTCAGGGAAGCCAACACTTGCTGATTTGCGGAGGGAACGGAATCGGCCCGCAGTGTTGTACTATCCGGTAAGACCAAGCTGTCTGGGGCAGCCTTACGCTGTGCCCCTCGCTGTGCGTGGAGACCCGAGACAGAGAATACTAGTAAAAAGATAAATAGAATATGATATTTAAAGACGTTAACTTCCATTGAATACACTGTTTCTTTTCGGCGATGTAGAAAATCACAGGCCATTTAAACGCGAAACTCTTTTATGGTCGTAAAGTTAGGATAAAAAGTTATATTGCATCCAAAAATATTCAAGGAACATGCACAAAGAGCTAATACGCTGCCAGTGGTCAGGATCGGATAAGCAGTATATGGATTATCATGACAACGAATGGGGGCGACAGGTTAAAGACGATAAAACGTTATTTGAGTTTTTGATATTGGAATCGGCTCAGGCCGGATTAAGCTGGATTACAATTTTACGTCGGCGGTCAGCCTACAAAGAGGCTTTTTCAGACTTCGACGTCGATAAAGTGGCGGCCTATACCGCTCAGGATGTAGATGCACTCCTGCAAGACTCGGGTATCATCAAACATCGGAATAAAATTGAATCCACCATCACAAACGCGCAGTTGTTCAAAAAAGTGCAGGCCGAATTCGGCAGTTTTTACGACTATCTGTATACCTTTCTGCCGGAGGGACAGCCGATAATCAACCATTGGGAAAGTTTATCACAGGTTCCTGCGACGACAGCGATCTCCGATAAGATCGCAAAGGATATGAAAAAAAGGGGATTCCGGTTTTTCGGTTCCACGATCTGTTATGCCTATATGCAAGCCGTAGGCATGGTCAATGACCATATTGAAAGCTGTTCATTTAAATTTTAATTGATCCGCCTAAGATTTCTTCCGCATCCCTGGATGTGGAAGAAATCTTAGGCGGGCACATTTTTATAGATGTCGGGAAGATTACGACAAAGGCCATTATAGTCCATACCGTACCCGACGACAAACTCCTTGCTAATTTCAAATCCGACATAGGTCAGCTCTTCGAAATGATATTGCAGTGCTTCGGGTTTCACTAGCAGGGCACAGGCAATGACACTCGCCGGATTTAAACGTTTTACAGCATCCAGCGTATGTTTCAGTGAATGACCAGAATCGACAATATCCTCCACGATAATGACATCGCGTCCTTCCAGATCGACACCGAGACCCAAAAGTTCATTCAGCTCCGATTGGCCGGTACCTATATAAGAAGCCAGTTTAATGAAAGACATCTCACAGGGCACTTCGATCTGTTTCAAGAGGTCGGCCATAAACATAAAGCATCCATTTAATACGCCGATAAAAACAGGCTGCTTATGCTCATACCGCAAACTAATATCTATTCCCATCAGACGAACCCGTTTCTGAATCTGCTCTTCTTCAAATAGTGGTTCAAAAACCAATCCGTCAATTTCAATTTTTTTCATTCTATTCTGATTTTCATCGTCGATGAGAACCCAGGTTCTCTATTTACTCTTCCCGTTTTTGCTCGCGTTTGGAGTCCTTGTTATCTTCACTGTTGTCCTTCCCCTCTTTCTCCTCTTTGTTGCGCCCCAGTAAGCGGTCAAACAACGACCGTTTGGGTTTTTCTTCTTCAGCTGACGCCTCCTGTCCCTTTTTTGTCAGGGGCATCTTTTTCAGATTTTGAGGGACGGATACACTTTCCAGGCTGCTCGCCGGCGTACCGCCGCCAAGATCGTCAAACAACAGCGGATCCTCTCCCATGTCTATCGTTTCTACGGAGTCTGCGACCGCAGGTCTCGGCGGGCGCAAGTGCGGCTGCAGCAGCACCTCATAAAAGCCATAATTGGACGTAGTTGAATCCACACCGATCTGCCCTGTTTTGGTCATAATATGACCGTAGGTATTGAAATAGCGCAGCATATTTCCTTTCAGGTGGCCTGTCCAGTCGAAAAAGTTCAGCCCTTTTTTCGGGCGCGGAACAATACTAGATAAAAAGATGCTCTCCCCTAGCCCCAATTGTGCTGGCGTCTTTCCAAAATAATAACGGGCTGCCTCGGTAATACCGTATACATTATTGCCCCATTCAATGACATTCAAGTAGACTTCGTACATCCGTTTTTTGCTGACCTGCTGAGAGCGTTCCATCAGCCAGACCAACAAGATCTCTTCCAGCTTCCGGACCACCGTCTTATTGCGGTTTAAAAACACGTTCTTAACCAATTGCATAGAGATTGTACTGGCTCCACGTTTAAAACCTTTTTCTTTGATGTTTGTCACTATCGATAGCTTGAAAGCTTTTTCCTCAAACCCCTTATGACGGAAGAAAAACGGATCCTCGGTGTTGATCAAACTGATCTGCATATAACGGGATATCTGATCCAGCGGCGTGAAGTTGGGATTCTGAGGCCCTACAACGATTTCGCGCATAGGTTTGCCGTCTTCATAGGCGGTATACGTAAAAGGTGTATTGAGCATTGCTATATTAGCCTCGCCCCACTTGATCACGCGGAGGTCCTTATCGTCCATCTTAGAAGAGAAAAGCAGGTTCTCCGGCCGCTTCAGCTGTAGGGCAAAATTCAGGTCATATTGGATGTGTCCCTCAACCTGAATGCCATTCAGACCGGGAAATAAGCCCGTCGGCATCGCGTCGAAAAAATCCTGCGCTTTTATTCTTTCGGTATGGATAGCCAGGAAAATCTCCTTCTCCGGCTTATGCACGTACTTTACATAGGGCGAAAACACGAAGTCTTTGACCTGAACAGTGCTTTCCTTACTGATTTCCATAGAAGACGCACCGATATTGAGGCTTCCCTGCATGGTCGCTTCGGGAAAAATCACATCGTTACTGGATATGCGCCAGTGATTAAGCTTGAGGTTCTTAAATCCCCATTGACCATGCAGCTCCAGCAATTCTTTATTCCGCCGCTGCGCCTTGTCCAGCCGAAAGGAGATTTCATCAAAACTCACGGCAAGACCAAACTTCCGCTGCAAAAGGGGAAGGTTTACTTCTTTTTTGTCCGAAAATAAGCGCAAATCACATTCTTGATTATCCGAATCTATTGTTCCGGTAAGATTCCATGCGGCCTCATGGTCATTTAAGAGAAATTTCGATTCCAGATCGCCACCATCGATCACAGCCGATGGAACGACAATACGCTGCGAGGTGCTATCGTCCCGGTAAGAAAGCTCAAAATTTTTAAGATCTAAATCGTTGGGCACCTTAAAAAACACATTCTTGAGCAACCGGTCCGCCAGCGCCGCCAGATTCTGCTTTGGATTGTCATTTTCCACGGTATCTTTTTTCTGCTTCTTGAACAGAAAGTCATAATTGCTTATCGAGTCTTTCTTGACCAATGACACCATACCATTGTCCAAGATCACCTGCCCCAGCTTAACATCCCCAAAAAGAAGAGGCCATAGCTTAACCGACACCGTCAGGTCGTCAATTTGCGCCAAAGGTGCGCGATTTCTGGGTAGTAGCTGTATATTTTTAAACTGTACAGCGTTCATACCCTGAAAAGCGTAATATTGGATTTTCAGGTCCATATCATACTTTTCCAGCAACTTGGCCTTCGCTTTATTGATTGCGCCCATGAGCATGCTATCCCTCTTTTGATAGGCATAGGTTCCAACCACGACAACCAAAATCAAGAAAACAGCAAAAGTTATATAAAGCCACCGCCACTTGCGGGACTTCAGAGATGTTATAAACCGATTGGACATAAATACAATTTAATGCAAATCCATGCATATCAACAGTCAAACTTAGATAAATTTGCTTTTATATACAATTATAATTGCGCGCAAACGACCGACCAACTGGCACCACTGGTCTTCGGCCATTAAAAACAAACAGATGACAGGAAATTGCGCCGCATTGAGTAGCTTTGTATTCCATGATTTCAAATGAATACTAGATGGTTACCAAAGAACAAATATTAAACGCATTATCCTATGTTGAAGAGCCTGATTTAAAGAAGGATCTTGTAACATTGAATATGATTCAGAATATTCAGATTGAAGAGAATAAAGTGAGCTTCGACGTCATATTAACCACGCCTGCCTGTCCATTAAAAGATCATATCGAACACGCCTGCCGAAATGCCATTACACATTTCGTTGACAAAAATCTTGAGGTATCGATCAATATGACTTCAAATGTCATTGCAAGGCAGGGAGCGCAAGTCGCTGGCATCAAAAACATTATTTTGGTGGCATCCGGCAAAGGCGGCGTCGGCAAATCTACCGTTGCGGCCAATTTAGCACTGGCTTTACAGGCGAAGGGAGCTAAAACAGGCTTGCTGGATGCGGATATCTATGGCCCCTCCCTACCAATTATGTTTGGTCTGGAAGGCGCCAAGCCGGGATCTGTTGAAATGCCGAATGGACAGGTAAAAATAGAGCCTTTGGAAAAATTCGGCCTAAAACTATTATCCATAGGCTTTTTCACTGATCCCAATCAACCGATTCCGTGGCGTGGCCCAATGACAACATCGGCCATCAAGCAACTTTTCAATGATGCCAACTGGGGCGAACTGGACTATCTGATCGTAGACATGCCGCCGGGGACCGGAGATATCCACATTACCGTATCTCAGACCTTCCCGATTGCCGGAGCCGTTATTGTCACGACACCACAACATGTGGCCCTGGCCGACGCTGTGAAGGGTATCGGCATGTTTCTGATGGACAGCATCAATATTCCCTTATTGGGGGTAGTGGAAAATATGGCCTATTTTACACCAGCAGAACTGCCAGACAACAAATACTATATTTTCGGGAAAGACGGCGGAAAGCGTTTGGCCGAAGAATATAAAGTGCCGTTTTTGGGTGAGATCCCCTTGCTGAAAGGGATATCTGACGCCGGAGACAACGGCTTTCCGGTCGCGATAGATGCCGAAGACCCTGTTACAAAGTCCTTCCTGTCCATTGCGGAGAAAGTTGCACAGCAGCTGTCCATTATCCACAGCCGTGGCTAGCTATCGGACAGTACAGAAGCTCTGCAATCTGTAGACATAAATCGGTCATGCTCACGCGAGCGTGCAACGGTGTTCGCAGCACCCTGTGTTCTGTCAGGCCAATTAGAACAACAGTTCAAATAAAAAAAGCTTTCGTGATCGCGAAAGCTTTTTTTATTCGAGGAATACCTTGACCTATACATCAAGTTCCAATAGCACAGGACAATGGTCCGAATGCACGGCGTCCGCCAAAATTTTTGACGTACGGATCCGTGTCTCCAAAGGCTTTGACACCATATTATAATCGATGCGCCAGCCTAAGTTGCGTGCCCGCGCTCCGGCGCGGTAGCTCCACCAGGTATAGTGATGAGGATCTGGATTCAGGTGGCGAAAAGAGTCAATATAACCCGAGTTGATGAAATTTTCCATCCATTCGCGCTCTTCAGGCAGGAATCCCGAAGAATTTGCATTGGACTTTGGATTATGGATATCAATAGCACGATGGCAGATATTATAATCCCCACAGACAACCAGATTTGGCTTCTCGACCAGAAGCTTATCACTATATTGTTGAAAATCGTCCAGAAAGCGGTATTTAAATTCCTGCCGCACATCGCCGGTTGTACCGGACGGGAAATAGGTGCTCATCACCGAAACCTGATCGAAATCAGCACGGATGATACGACCTTCAAAGTCATAGTCTTCATGACCGCAACCATATTCGACATGTGCGGGAGATATCTTGGTGAAGAGAGCGACACCACTATACCCTTTTTTCTGTGCTGGATACCAGTAATGTTCATAGCCCATCTCTTCCAGCAGTACCACTTCCGGTATCTGATCTGGAGAGGCCTTGATCTCCTGAAGACACACAACATCCGCATCCACGCCCTTGAGCCATCCCAGCCAGTCCTTCTTTAGCGCTGCACGCAGCCCGTTCACATTATACGTTACTATTTTCATTGTTTAGATAGGGGTATTGGATTTAACAAATTAATAGTCCTTTGAGGAGAAAAGATCACCGATTTTGGTAAAGAACCCCGTCTTCGGTTTGAGTCCCTGTAACTCACGTTCCAGATTCAAGGCTTCACGCCTTGCCAGTACGTGCATGCTCATCTTTTGATCCACTTCTGGCCGGTCATGTTTATCAGTCTTCACAGCCGCTATTTGGTCGATGATATCCACGCCTTTCACAAGCTCTCCAAAGACGGTATAGTTCCAGTCCAGATGAGGTGTTCCGCCGATGGTGGTATAAGCCTGCCGTTGCAGGTCCGAGAATTTCTTCCCGTTCATCCGCGTTTTCTCCAGACGGTCCAGGTCCTCTGCGGTGAATACTTTGCCTTGAACCAGGTAAAACTGAGAACCCGAAGATGCCTTTGCCGGATTATTGTCACGGGCGGCACCTATCGTACCTTTCTTGTGAAACAGCCCATCCTGAATTTCCGCCGGAATGGTATAGCCCGGACCACCATTACCCAGCTGCGCTCCACCCACAGCATTTTTTGAGTCCGGATCGCCGCCCTGAATCATAAAGTTCTGGATAACCCGATGGAAAAGCATACCATCGTAATATTTGCTTTTCGCAAGCTTTACAAAGTTGTCCCGGTGTTTGGGCGTCTCATTGTAGAGGCGCAGTACACAGGTCCCCTTGTCGGTGACGATCTGCACATATTTATAAACAGGTGTGGCCGCAAAAGTGAGTGTATGCAGTAAGCAACAAACGGCTATCAGAGAAACTTTTAAAAATCTCATGTTTTAAATGACGTTTAATTCTTCAAAATAATCAATAATCAGGGATTTGATGATAAGCTCCTGTTCCAACAGGGTATAATTGGGGATAGGTTTTACCAGTTCCCAATGTGGCCAGCCCTGTTCATCCAGACCTTTTAGGCTATAGAATCCCATAGCACTAAAAAGCCGACAAGTCGCAATATGCATCAGCTCTTCCTTCTCCCTCTTCGAGAAGTTTTGGGGCCCCTTCCCCAATTCCTGTACACCAATAAGGAATAGACAGACCTTGATGTCAGGTTTTTCCATATCAAATAAAGAAGCTATTTCCGCCTGTAGAATAGCCCACTTCTTGTTTACTTCTGCTGCTTTCATTTTATTTTTTTAATCAGTCAGGATGTGTTGATCCGAACATACAACATACGCACAACCGCCGTTCAGTGCAGCATGCAGTGGATATAACCACCTGTCATCCCGGTATAGCCCCGTTCGGCAATTATCGAACAAAATAATATTAATTTGTCGATGTCGAGGTAATATGAATGTCATTTAGGCCAAAGATAGTTCCGCAATTACTTCCTCACAACGCTGATTGATCATCTGAAAAACCGGATCAAATAGCTGGTCGTCAAAATAGGGATCCGGCACGATATCATCGTTTAAGAACAGCCTGACCTTGTTGAGGTCTTCCTGATTCTCCGCTTGCGCGCATACGTCCGCAAAATTTTGCCGGTCCATCACAAAAATATAATCATACTCCTGAAAAAAAGCCGGGTTAAAATGCCTCGCCCGCTGCGCGGATATATCTACGCCATATTTTTTGGCGACGGCAATGGCCCTACGGTCTGGCGCTTCGCCGATATGCCAATCACCGGTACCGGCGGACTCAATCACCCAATTCAGCTGTTTATCTTTTACTTTTTGTCTCAATATTCCGTGAGCCAGCGGCGAACGGCAGATATTTCCCAAACAAACCATTAAAATTTTCATTCCTATATTTTTTTAATTGTTGTAGCCAACACAACAGCACCCCCCGACTTCCTGATACCGGATCATTCGGCTGTGACCTGTTTTAATTACGCAAATTAACTAAACTTAAAACCATTAAAAGAAAAAAAGGTGGCCTAACCGGACGGTTAGTACCACCTAAACTATATTAATCAACCAATTCTTAATTCAGTTTTAGTACTCTACAGGGAAGCTCAATTGAACTGTACCGCCTTGAGGAGAAACACCTTTCAGACGTACAATATTACGTTGAGTTGCACCTAAAGCCATTTCAACATCGTCCACACTATTCACGGGTTTGCCATTGATTTCTGTGATGACAAGACCGCGTTCCACACCGAAATAGTCAAAGATACCACCACGGTTCACTTGCGTAACGACTACACCAGAATTTATGCCCAGTTCCTTTTTCTTAGCTGCTGATGCAGGAATGAAACTAGCCCCCAGTTTATTATAAATTTCAGTTGCGCTCTTCGAAGCTTTACCACTTGGGCCTGCAGACTTCACAGATTCCTCACCTTTCAAGGTTAAAGCAACCTGTTTTTCCTTACCATCGCGTTTGTAGGTGATATTGACTTTATCTCCCGGACGTAGACGGCCGATCGTTTCACTCAATACTGGCGAACCGGTAATCACTTTGCCATTGATTTTAGTTAAGATATCACCTTTCTTGATACCTGCAGCTGCTGCCGCTCCTCCACTAACCACATCCTCCACATACAGCCCGTTGATATCCGTAATACCTTTCTCTTCAGACAATTCAGGCGTGATCGGTCTATAGCTGACACCAATATAGCCGCGTTTAACATTGCCGAACTCGACAAAGTCATCTACGATCTTCTTCACCAGATTGACCGGGATGGCAAAACCATAACCGGCATATACACCCGTTGGAGAAGCGATGGCTGAGTTAATACCGATCAGCTCACCGGAAGCATTGGTCAACGCTCCGCCACTATTACCTTTGTTGATTACCGCATCGGTCTGGATAAAGGATTCAATGGCCGAACTTACCGGAATCTGATCCTGCCCGCCACCGAAGGGGTTACCGCGTTGCTGTCCTTCTCTAAGGATACCGATATCACGGCCTGTAGCACTGACGATACCGGCCGTCACGGTGGACTGAAGCCCAAGCGGATAACCAAATGCCAGCACCCATTCACCGACATTGACATTGTCTGAGTTACCTAGCTTCACCACAGGAAGACCTTTGCCGGCCACTTTCAATAGGGCAATATCGGTATTGGGGTCACGACCGATTAACTTTGCTTCAAAACTACGTTTATCTGTCAGAACCACTTCGATTTTGTCTGCATCTTCGACCACGTGATTGTTTGTAACGATGTAGCCATCATCCGAAATGATGACACCCGAACCGGAAGCCTGTACAGGCTGCGCCTGCATCTGGCGGCGTCCACCACCTTGTGGCATACCGAAGAAATCCTCGAAAAAGTCAAACGGAGATCCCTGCTGTTGCTGTGATCCTTTTCTGGTATATGTCGTTTTGATATGTACTACACCCGGCGATACCGCAGCGGCGGCCTGTGTGAAATCAGGATTGCCTGTCGACGACATCACTCCTGTTGGATTATTGGCAAAATAAACTTTCTGTCTGTCTTCAAAAGACCTCACATCAATTTTTTTATTTTCAATAAGCTTGTAACCACCTAATGCTACTGCTCCACCGAAAACAGCTGTTAATAGCGTTAAACCGACCTTATTCATAAACTTATATCTATTTTTAAAATGTCTTAATATAAAGCTGATAATTTTTGCTCTTAAAATTACCGATTTTATTCGGATATGTTCAAATGTAATACCATTTCAAAACCTTCGGAAAATACGGCACGTTAAAAAATGTTAATTGGTAGACAAATACAATCATTTTAACAATTCTTAACTTTATATCGTTTTTTTGTAACAAAAAAACGTATTTTTGTTACTATAAATCAAGGCAATGGCATCGAAAATAAGATTTTCAAAATATCAGGGAGCAGGAAACGATTTCATTTTGATAGATAATCGCAACCAATCGTTTGACCGCGCCGACGAGGCGCTGGTAGCGAAGCTGTGCGACCGCCGTTTTGGCATAGGCGCAGATGGTCTGATGCTGCTTCAGGAGAAGGAAAATTATGATTTTGAGATGGTATACTACAATGCAGACGGCCGTGAAGGCAGTATGTGCGGCAATGGTGGCCGTTGTATAGTCGCCTTCGCGCGCGATTTGGGAATCATTACTGACAAAACTGTCTTTTTGGCAGTCGACGGCATACATCATGCTACCTTATCTCCCGATTTGGTCGATTTACAGATGATCGACGTCGACAGCTTCCAGCGTGATGGTGAAGCTTACATTTTACAGACAGGATCACCACATTATGTAGACTTCGTCACTGACTTACAGAAAAAAAATGTCTTTCAGGAGGGTTCGGCCATCCGCAATAACGATACCTACAAAAAAGAAGGGATCAACGTCAACTTCATCGAAAAAGAAGGCGAAGGCTATTTTCTCCGTACCTTTGAGCGTGGAGTGGAAGACGAAACCTATGCCTGCGGTACTGGAGCCACAGCAGCGGCAATGGCCGTAGCCCTGCAGCAAAATCTCGAAGGAAATATTCATATACCTATCCGTGTTCTGGGAGGACAGCTCTATATATCATTTCACAAAAAAGGAACACAGTTTACCAACGTCTTTCTCAAAGGACCGGCAGAATTTGTCTTTGAGGGTACTTTTTAATCCCTATTTTTTAAAATTTCATCGGAAAAATTGCGGTTAATGCTATATTTTATTGTATATTAGAAACCTTTATTTACAAGGTCCGCTATATTTAATGCAACAGTCAAAGTCATTTCCAGTATATAAAATTGTTTATTCTATCTGTGAGCATCCTTATTTAGGGTATCTTATTGAACCTCACATGGTTCAACTCAATCCCAATGGGACATACTCTTTGCGATATCAACGGATATTCAGCAATACCGTGGATGCTTATGCGGCTGAACTGGACGAAACCGACTACAAACTTATCCGGCTGCTGGACCAGATCGAACAGACCAATCTCATAAAAAAATATTATAAGAAAGCAATCCGGCCCGTGGATTTCTTCTCCAAGGTTTTTGATAAAAAATTGTACGATGTCCTGCGCCCAAAGATCGATGAGAAGATGATTCAGGTTTTTGAAGCCATCGGGCACAAGCCTCTCTTTATGATGAGCAAGGATGGCTACCCGGCAGATCAGGAAATCAAACTGGCGACATCCGCAGCATCCATACTCTTCCATTTCCGCCGGAATGAAGAGGAAACCCGCTACTTTCCGACGATCAAATACGAAGACCAGCGATTGGAGTTCATGTTTAAAAATGCCATCGTGCTCACTAACATTCAGGCTTGGCTACTGTTAAACAATACGCTGTATTACTTTGATCAGCCTTTGGAGGGCAAAAAATTAAGCCCTTTTCTCAACAAGAGATATATTTCGGTTGGCCGAAGCACCGAGAAGAAGTACTTTGAAACGTTTGTCTGTGGATTGATTGAACGCTATCATGTCTATGCCGAAGGTTTTGATATCCGGACGCACCAACATGAGGCCGTACCACTGCTGCGGCTGATCTATATCGAACATGGCGCCTCGCAACTGCAGCTGCAATTTCAATATGGTCCCCATATCTTTACTGCAGGGGCAGAGAATAAAGTAACCGTACGGATGGAATACGATGAGGCAAAAGACCACTACGTATTTCACCGTGTCAAACGTTCCCTTCAATGGGAAACGCAGCAGCAGGCCCATCTAAGCGCACTGGGACTCGAAACGGCCGACCGACAGCTTGGATTACTAACACCTGCCGCCACATCCGGAAAACCGGTCAGTGTATTTGACTGGATGAACGCCCATCAGCAAGAGCTACAAGCTTTAGGCTTCCAGATCGTACAGGGGCATGAGGAAAAACGCTTTTTCATCGGGCACACTTCATTGGATATTTCTATCGATGAAGAAAATGACTGGTTTGATATCCGTGCTATTGCCAAGTTTGGCCCGTATGAAATACCATTTATCCAGCTCCGAAACCATATCTTAAATAATATCAAGGAATTTACGCTGCCAAATGGCGAGATTGCCATGATTCCCGAAGAATGGTTTGCGCAGTACAACCATCTTTTTCAGTTTTCGACAGACAAGCACGAGCTGAAGCTGAATAAGGTGCACATCGGCCTGCTTTTCGAAATCAGCGAGCATACACAGTTGGTGTTTAACCGAAAGTTGCAGAATCTGGCCAATTTTGAAGAGATTGTGGACATTCCCGAACCAAAACATTTCAAAGGCCATCTTCGCCCCTATCAGAAGGCGGGTTACAACTGGTTTAACTTCCTAAAACAATATAAATTTGGCGGCTGTCTTGCCGACGATATGGGGCTTGGCAAGACCGTCCAAACGCTCGCCCTGCTACAACAACAAAAAGAAGAACGGCACAATGATGAGCAAGTTAACACCTCGTTGCTGGTACTGCCGACCTCCTTGGTATACAACTGGCAGAAAGAAGCTCAGCAATTTGCGCCACAGCTTAAAATACACCTGCATACCGGCAACAACCGCATCAAAGACACTTCATTCTTTGCCAACTATGATCTAGTGATCACGACCTACGGCATCGTGCGCATCGATGAGGACATCCTCAGCAGCTTTTATTTTAACTACATCATTTTAGATGAAAGTCAAAATATCAAAAACCCAACATCAAAATCGTTTAAGGCCATAAAAAGTCTTAAAAGCAAAAACAAACTGGCTCTGAGCGGTACACCTGTCGAAAACTCTGTTTCCGACCTATGGGCGCAGATGCATTTTACCAATCCCGGATTGCTGGGCAGCTACACCTACTTCCAGAAGGAGTTTGTACATCCGATCGAAAAGAAAAAAGATGAGGAAAAGGCACAGCGGCTGCAAGCCATTGTCAAACCCTTTATCCTTAGACGTACAAAAGACCAGGTTGCCACGGAGCTGCCTCCCAAGACAGAGCAAGTGTTGTATTGTGAAATGACAGACAAACAAGCCGAACTGTATGAAACTGTCAAATCAGAATATCGAAATGCCATTCTGGATGGGCAGATGGACAGCAAGCCGAAGTCCTCACAAATTGCGCTGCTGCAGGGACTCACCAAACTGAGACAGCTGGCCAATCACCCGAAGATGGTGGATGAAAACTTTATCGGCGATTCCGGAAAATTCGAAGCCGTTATCGACACCCTTGAAATGGTGATGCGCAGAGGAAACAAAGTCCTCATCTTTTCGCAGTTTGTCAAACAGCTCAATATCTTTAGGCAATATTTCGATAAGAAGGGCACCAATTACGCTTATCTCGACGGGGGAACCAAAAACCGGGATGAAGCCGTGTCCCAGTTCCGAAAAAATAACGACACCAAGTTATTTTTGATATCGATCAAAGCAGGCGGTGTTGGCCTCAACCTGATCGAGGCCGACTATGTGTTTATCCTGGACCCTTGGTGGAACCCCGCAGTGGAGCAGCAAGCCGTAGACCGCTCCCATCGGATCGGTCAGACCCGCAATGTATTTATTTATAAGTTTATCAGCAAAGATACTGTGGAAGAGAAAATACTTGCACTGCAAAACAAAAAGAAGTCCATCGCACAGAGCCTGATCACCACTGAAGAAAGTTTCATTAAATCGCTTTCTCAGGAAGATCTGCAGGAGCTTTTGGCCTAGGTGATCAGCTGTTTATGACAGCTGATCCGAAAATCATCGGTCATAAACAGATAGCAGTTTGTCTCAGACGCTTTACAAGCCAACATACACTCCCTATATTGTATCGCGAACACAGAGCAGTTTATGGCAAAGTGTATGACATCTGCAATCTTGTGCTATGCATCGATAACAGACTGCATGCTGTTTTACATAGACTTCCTGCAGTTTGTCACCAACTCCCCCTCATATCCTGCAAACGTCTGGTAGTTGAGTGGTAACATACAGCAGTTTGCCCCTCTCTACAGGTACTTAGCCATAAACTACCATCACTTGAATCTGAACTTATAACCGTCTACCAACAACAACAAGGTGTTCAGATCAAAATGGTAACAGTCCATGACAAACTGTTAGCTGTTTATGCTAACAAAAAGGCCCAGACCTTCTGACAGAATACATGAGCTAAAAAATTCCCGTCGTCATAAGATGACTGAAATGCCCATTTAAGGAAAGCGATGTCAACGTAACCCTCCAGGGTTATTTGTAAGCATTAATTTTTGACATATAGACCGAAGGTCGGATTCCAGTCACCCGTGTAAAGATATTGCTGAAAGACGAAAGTTCATTATAGCCTACCCGAAAAGCAATCTCAAAGATAGAATAAGTATTCTCCGACATCAGTTCTAGCGCTTTCGAAATACGTATAGCTCTTAGAAAACGGATATAACTGATGCCCATATCCTCTTTAAAAAGCCGTGATAACGAACGGCTGCTCATACCAAACCGCGCCGCTACCTGTTCTATTGTAAACGACTTGTCGATGTTCGCATTCAGGTACCGGGCGATACTCCGGAGCTTTTCACTTTTAGGATAGGGATGCTGCATGGGAAAAGCATCTATCGGACTGCTCATTTCCGGAATAATGGCTTTCATCGCACGCAGCAAACAGTATTTCGCATAATCGTTCTGCGCATGAATGCCGCCTGTCCAGTCCCGGGCAAACAAAAACATCTCGTGCATCAGATCGTTACTCAGAAATATACCGGGCTTTGCTAAAACACCGGCTTCATGCGCATCCGTTTTGAAGTAGAAACTGTACAAATGGATATGCGAGCTGGAGCTTTCAAGATGGTACACGGTATCCGAAGGAATCCACATATAAAACCTTCCCGGAAGATACCAATGCTTTTCCGCAGTAAAAATATGGATGATCCCGCCTTCAGCATATAATAATCTCGCTTTCCGATGCCTGAATTCCCGCGAATCTATGCGATCCACATAGTTATGGTCCACATAAAAGTCATATTCGTCAGCATCAATAGCCGCAAGTTGTTCCCGATTCATTAATCTAAGATACATTTTTTTCAAAATGGCGCAAATGAACAAATTTTGGTCCGACTATACAAAATGATATGGATGCACCTTACTGTATCTTTGTACGCGGCCTTCTCCATGCATCTTATACGCTTCACACCGTTATATCCCCCAGTTTCTTCATCGTAGCGGACCAGTGCAGATTCATACCGACAATGGTCAACAGGGGATTTCGGTGTAATACTTGGAGCGTCAGAATACAGAGAGGTCTAAAATAGATTGATATCATCATGAGTAAAAAGGAAAAAATAGAAAAGGCAGCTGGGTTCAATAAACTTCTCGTTGTATTTGCCATTGCCCTGCTTTTGGTTGGTATAGGCATACTCATTAACCATCTGATGTTTACCAGCCGGCACGTAACGACCAATGACGCGCAGGTCGATCAATATGTAACGCCGGTCGCCAGCAGAATCCCCGGATTTGTGAAAGAGGTACGGTTCGAGGAAAACCAATATGTCCATCGTGGGGACACGCTGGTCATCATCGATGCAGGCGAGTACCAGACCAAGGTAGCCATGGCCAGCGCCGAATTGCGCAATAGCCAGCAGAACGCCGAAGTCATCGCCAAAAATGTACATGTTACCGCCAATAACATTTCAGTGCAAAAGGCGAAGCTAGAAGCTGCAAAGGTCAGCGTGTGGCAGACCGAACAAGATTATAACCGCTATAAAAGCCTACTTGAAGCGGATGCTGCCACCAGGCAGCAATATGATCATGCGAAAGCTGCATACGATATGGCGTTGGCCCAGCTCCACACCAGTCAGGAGGAATACAACGCTGCTTTATTAAGTACCAGTAAGGACAAGGCTAGTCAGCTGCCCGCCAAGGCCAATATCGATCTGAAAAAGGCTGCCCGCGACAATGCGGCCCTATTCCTCTCCTATACCGTAATCACCGCACCTTATGATGGATTTGTCGGCAAAAGATCTATCCAGCCGGGACAGTTTGTGAAAGAAGGGCAGACCTTGGTCAATGTCGTCAGTGAAGAGAAATGGATCAACGCCAACTTCAGGGAGACACAGATCGAAGATCTGATGGAAGGAACTGAAGTGATCATCCAGGTGGACGCATTTCCAAAAATGCATTTTAAGGGAAAGATCCACTCGTTTTCCCCTGCCTCGGGTTCCAGATTTTCAGTCATTCCACAGGACAACGCAACGGGTAATTTCGTCAAGATCGAACAGCGTATCCCGATCAAAATCGTCTTCTTACCACAGCAGAATATATCAAAACTGCGTGCAGGCATGAACGTGGTTGTGCACGCCATTCATCAATCCTAATGAATCATGAGCGCAGACAAATCATTATATTATGGCTGGGTACCTGAGTGGATAAAATTGCCGCTGATGATCCTGGCGATGTTTCCACATCTTATGCTACTGACGTTATTCCACTCCAATACTGCTTTTACAGCTTCGGCCTTAGGCATTGAGCTGGAAGACATCCAATACTTTCTTTCGTTGATGTATGGCGCTGTGGTGGTAGCGCTGTTGACTTTCCAGCGGTTATTTTCTTATTTCAGAGTGCGGACATATATTCTGTTGAGCTGTTCGATCTCTATCCTTATCTTATTGGGTATTTCATTAACGAGAGATCCTTTCGTCATTGGTGTGCTCCGTGTTGCCGAAGGTATTTTCTGCGTGCTCGAGGGAGCTTGCTTCCTGCCCCTGGTAATGATGCAGATCAAACACCCTAAAAGCCGGACTATCGCCTACTTTCTCTTATATACCTTCATGCTGACAGGCGGGACCATAACAACCTCCCTGCTTAAAGAGAGCATTATGGACTATGGTTGGGAGGATATGATCCGGGTAGTTTTTTACTGGCATCTGATTGTCATCGCCATTGCAGTTGTTTTCCTGAACAACAATCGATTAAGCAGAAAATTCCCTCTTTATCAGATCGATCTCGCAAGCTGTCTTTTCCTCTTACTATCGCTCAGCTGTGGTGCATATGTGCTGATTTATGGGCGCAAATATTATTGGTTTGCGCATGGTAGTATTATCGTCAACTCGTCCCTGTTCCTTATTTTTGGTGCCCTATTTGTTCTCAAACAATCTCTGGTTAAACGCCCGCTGTTCCACTTTGATGTGTTACGGTACAGAAATATCTTGTATGGTACCCTGCTCTTCGCCCTTTTTTATATCATTCGTAGCGGCCTCAATAATGTGTATACGGTGATGGCCTCCGTCTGGAAATGGCCGTGGCATTACGTCGTTGATATTCAATATATCAATGTCGCCGGCACGATCATAGGGGTCGGCAGTTCGGGCCTGCTGTTGCTAAAAGACGTTAGCCCAAAATATATTTTTGGACCGGGTTTCCTGCTGCTGACAGCTTCCTGTTTTCTGTTTGTTCCCGCATTCTATCCCGACACCACAATGACGACCGTAGGCCTTCCCCTATTCATCCAAGGGGTAGGACAAGGTTGGCTTTTTACGCCCCTTGTCATCTATATTTTGACAGGTGTCGCTTCACATCACGTCGGCAATGCAGGACTGATGGGCACAACTGTGCGGTTTTGGAGCACAAATATGGGTTTCGCACTGATTCAAAACCTCAGTTATACCTTCAATCAAAAACATTTCGTGCAGCTCGAACAGACGCTGAACAGCAGCAACCCGATCATCGGATCCTATTGGGAAACGCTGGTACTCAACTATAGCGGTACTTATGGTGACAACCTTGCCAGGCTTCTGGCCACGAAAAAACTGGGTGCTACAGTAAGCCAGCAAGCTTCTTTGCTCAGCAATATGGAGATATTTACTTATCTGGGCATATTAGGGGCAGCGGTTACCTGTACGATTTTTCTGCTTGGCCCTGTTAAAACACTTTTCATGCGGCTGCGGCTGCCCTATTTATAAAAGAAGGCTGTTGCATTTCAGTTTGCAACAGCCTTCCGATAAGATATATGATGAGGTAGCTTAAGCTCCAAATTCAACAAGTGCTTTTCGGATGCGCGCCACCACTTCCTGCTGTCCCAATAACTCGACGATCTGGAATACATCAGGACCAAATTTACCGCCCACCAGCATAACCCGGAACGGCATCATTAATTCGCCAATTTTCATACCCGAAGCCTGAATGGCATCTTTGAAGAAAGCTTCCAGAGCAGGTGCTTCCCAATTGCCAAAATTTTCAAATGACGGAATGATATTTTCAAAAAATGCTGTTTTCTCCGCAGACCATTTTGGCTTCACGGCATTCAGATCATATTCAGCTGGCTGCACGAAAAAGAAAGAAGCCTGTGCCCAAAAATCTTCCACAAAGGTCAGACGCTCCTTAATGGCATCCAGCACACGTCCAATATAGCCATCTTCGGCGTCAACCTGATGATGGGCCAACACCTCTTTGACCTGCGGCAGCAGGCTTTCGCCTGAAGAACGCTTGATCCATTCGTGATTAAACCATTTTGCCTTTTCAAAATCAAACTTCGCCCCAGCCTTGCTGATACGGTCTACACTGAATTTTTGTATCAGCTCGTCGAGCGAGAACAGCTCCTGTTCTGTACCATCGTTCCAGCCCAACACCCCCAACATATTGACAAATGCCGCGGCCATGAAGCCCATTTCACGAAATCCTTTGGTGGTGTCCCCAGATTTAGGATCCGTCCAGTTCATGGCATAAACCGGGAATCCCAGACGGTCGCCGTCACGCTTACTCAATTTCCCATTTCCATCCGGTTTGAGGATCAATGGCAAATGAGCCCATGCAGGCATGCTGTCGCCCCAGCCCAGGTACTCCCATAGTAATATATGGATCGGAGCCGAGGGTAACCATTCTTCACCACGGAAGACATGAGATATCTCCATAGCCTTGTCATCCACCACGACCGCCAGATGGTAGGTGGGCATGCCGTCTGCTTTGAGGAGTACCTTATCGTCAACCAGATTGGTATCAAAAGCCACTTTCCCACGGATCATATCGGTAAACGTGACCGTCTCATCTGTAGGAACCTTTATCCGAATTGTATACGGCGCGCCGGACTCCAATAATTGTTGAGTTTCAGTTTCACTAAGGCTCAAAGAATTGCGCAGTTGCAGCCTGTTTTCGTGGCTGTAGCGGAAGTTAGGCTGCAGCTTCCGCTGCTCCTCCAGTTCCGCAGCTGTATCAAAGGCGTAGTAAGCATAGCCCCCAGCAACGAGTTGTTCGGCATATTGACGATAAGCTGGTTTCCTTTCACTCTGCCGATAAGGACCATATTTCCCGCCCTTTGAAGGGCTTTCATCCGGTGTCAGGCCACACCAAGCCAGACATTCGTTGATATACTCTTCCGCTCCGGGCACAAAACGAGTCTGATCCGTATCCTCGACACGTAAAATAAAATCTCCCTGATGCTGACGCGCATAGAGAAAATTAAATAACGCTGTACGTACGCCTCCAAGGTGCAAACCACCCGTGGGACTAGGTGCAAAACGCACTCTTACTTTTCTTTCTGAACTCATGCCGCAAAATTACCACAAAAATTTTGATTTGGACATCAGGACACCTCCCAAGCTGAAATAAAAGTGCAGAAAACAGACATTTATTCAGTAATTTGCGGTAAAGAGACGAATAGCACATCATGAAACCTTATCAGATAAGCCAACAACGCTGGAAGTTTATCCTGCTGATATTTGCAGCAGTTATCGCCGTTGCTTCATTGGTCTATACCAATTATCTCGTTCGCAATCTCGCCCATGCCGAACGGTCCAAAGCACAGGTCTGGGCCATGAGTACGAAAAACATCATGACCATGCCCGATGTCGATGATGAGTTTATCACGTTTATCTATGCGGTTCGCGACAGTCTGAACTTACCTGCAATTATCACTGATGACAAGGAAGAAATTATTTTTTGGAGAAACCTGGACTCCACAAAGACGAATATCAAGCCGATGCACAATGATTCTGTTACAAAACACCTGGACTACGACCCCGAATATTTTCAGAAGCAGCTTGCCTTCATGAAGAAAAGCCATGCGCCCATCACACTGGAGTTGGAGAATGGACAAAAGTGGCATGTATATTATAAAGATTCCTGGTTTTTGCAGCAGCTGCGCGTATTCCCTTATGTCCAATTATCGCTTATCGCACTGTTCTTAATTATTGCTTATACCGTGTTCAACTCGATCCGTAAATCTGAGCAGAACCTGGTCTGGGTGGGTTTGACAAAAGAAGCCGCACACCAGCTGGGCACTCCTATATCGTCGCTTATGGGATGGTTAGAGCTCATTCGTATCAAATTTGACGCTGAGGAAGACGATACCCTTAATGAGATGGAAAACGATATCAAGAGGCTCGAAATCGTGGCCGACCGCTTCTCCAAGATCGGATCGACACCCGTATTGACCAACCACAATCTGTATGAGGTCATCGAAAATTATGTGGATTATTTCAGGGTACGCACAAGCAATAAAATCACGTTTGAGTTAACCGGAGATAAACATGTCGAGGCAAAACTCAATGTCCCATTGTTCGACTGGATCATCGAAAATTTATTGAAAAACGGAGTAAATGCCATTGGCACAGAAGGAAAGATAACTGTTAATATTTCAGAAAATATTGCGAAAGAAGAAATTTTTATAGACATTAGTGATACGGGTAAAGGAATTCCGCGCTCAGATTTTGACTCGATATTCCAGCCCGGATTTACAACGCGAAAGAGAGGCTGGGGACTGGGCCTTAGCTTGACCAAACGGATGGTCCGGTATCATCAGGGTCAAATCTTTGTGAAAGAATCTGAAATAGGTAAAGGAACAACATTTCGAATAATCTTAAAAAGTAACTTAAAATATGAAGCCACTCAAATCTGACGAATATCCAGCAGTCTACGCGCCGTACATAGAGACTGTAGTCGATGACAACGTATTGGATGCATTGGAAGAACAGATACTTTCCTTTCCTGCATTTTTAGACTCCATTCCAGAGGAAAGAGGTAACTTCAAATACGCGGAAGACAAATGGACTATCAAAGAAGTCGTCGGCCATGTGATCGACAACGAACGCATCATGGCCTACCGTGCCTTACGTTTTTCACGCAACGACCTGAAAGAGCTGACAGGCTATGACCAGGATTATCTAATACAGTATTCCCGCTACAACGAGCGGACGCTAGAAAGCCTGAGCAAAGAATTCACCTATCTACGTAAAGCCAATATGATGCTATTCAACAGCTTTAATGAGGCGGAACTGGAGCGCAAAGGCATGGCCTCCGAACGTCTGGTCAGCGTCAAAGCACTATTGTATGTGATTGCAGGTCACCTCAACCACCATCGTATTATCATTCAGGAACGCTACTTAAACTCTGACGATGTCAAAAATCTGGTTTCAGCACTACAACATTGACGAAATAAACGTCTTTTTTAACAAGTACCTGTCAGGCTTGCTGGAAATTCAGGCGACCCAGATTGACGACAACAGCATTACCGCCACCATGCCAGTGACCGACAAGGTGAAGCAGCCCCATGGAATACTTCATGGCGGTGCCTCCGTTGTCCTCGCCGAGTCTTTGGGCAGTATTGCCTCCAACTTGGTGGTAGACCCCGAAAAATATCGAGGCGTGGGCCTGGAGGTGAATGCCAACCATCTGAGGCCGGTCAGTAGCGGCGTAATCACCGCCATATGCAGCCCGATCCATATCGGCCGCTCAACGCATGTCTGGGAAATCAAAATGTACGACCGCTTCAATAAGCTGAATTGTATCTCACGACTTACAGTGGCCATTGTACCAAAATAAGGTGCTGTACGCTAACTCGATTTACTTCCGGGTAAATATTCGAAAATCGGCAAGATTGCTACCCAAAGAAGAATATTTTTTATAATTTATTCTTCTTTTTTTTGCCAAATAATTAGCAAAATACCCCTTTTTTTATTTCCGATATTCAAGAAAATTAAGTAGTCTTGTAGGATGGATAACTAAAAATTCAGTAAAAATAGCGTGCAATCGTTTGCTTAACGACTCTTTGTACTGATCCTGGTCCGAGAACGATAACTTAACTAAATATAATTAAAAAAATGACCACTAATCCTAATTCGGGTAGAACAGCAATAGTCCCTATGCTCATTTGCTGTGCACTATTTTTTATTTTGGGCTACATTACATGGGCCAACGGAGCGTTGATTCCTTTCGTACGGCTGGCATTTAATCTGGAAACAGATACCCAGGCCTTTCTGATTCTTTTTGCTTCTTATATTGCCTATTTTTTTCTAGCCTTACCCAGTTCATGGATTTTGAGCAAAATTGGATTTAAAAACGGGCTTGTCGCCAGTTTGGTCCTAATTATCATCGGTGCCCTTATCATCCTTCCGGCAGCGTCAAACTTAAGCTACCAGCTTTTCCTGATTGCTATATTCGTCCAAGCCTCAGGTATGGCTTTATTACAGACAGCTATTAATCCCTATTTAAGTATCATTGGCCCGATAGAAAGTGCTGCCCAGCGGATTTCCATTGTGGGCATCTTTAACAAAACGGCGGGCATGATCGTTCCCGTGGTCCTGGGCAGTATCTTGTTAAAGGATTACGACACGATATCCAGCAAAATCAAAGAACTTAAGGTTGGTGCCGAACACGATGCGCTATTAGCAGAACTATCCGAACGGCTACACGGTCCATATATCGGCGTTGCAGTAGGTGTAGCGATTCTGGCCATCATCGTATTTGCTGTCAAAATGCCTGATGTGGATGTCAACAAGGAAGAAGAAGAGTCTGATGAAGCAGCAGTTGCAGGCACCAGGAAGACAAGCATCTTCCAATTTCCACACCTCTTTCTCGGATTTCTTGCTATTTTCTTTTGCGTGGCCGTGGAGGTCATGGCAGGCGATATTATCGGCACCTACGGCCGGTTGCTTTCCTTACCGCCGTTTTTTGTGAAATACGGAACAACATTTACCCTTGTCTGCATGCTCGTCGGTTATTTTATCGGGATTATTACGATCCCACGCTTTGTCTCCCAGCAGACGGCGCTGCGCATCTGTACATTGGTGGGAATTGCATTCACAGCAATCTCAGCTTTCTCCACAGGCTTAACTTCCTACATTTTTGTCGCGCTTCTGGGTGTGGCAAACGCCCTGATGTGGCCTGCGATCTTCCCGCTCGGTATCAAGGGACTGGGCCGTTTTACGAAAGTGGGTTCGGGTGTCATGATTATGGGTATCGCCGGTGGAGCGATCTGGCCCTTGATCTATGGATACCTTAAAGATACCCTACATGTAGATTTTCAGCATGCCTTCCTCTTTGCTATGGTGCCAGCTTATTTATATATTTTATTCTTTGCTGTTAAAGGTCATCAAGTCGGAAAAAACGGATAAAAGATCACAAATATTGACAAACAAACATGTAAACAGATGAAAAAAAGTTTTTTTACCATTGCTACAGCTGCCGTTCTGCTGCTCACCGCAAACGCAGCCTCTGCGCAGCTGAAGCTACCTGCTGCTAGCAGCGCCCAGACAGTCACACAGGGACTGGGAATCGAAAATGTGACCCTCAGCTATAGCAGGCCGAGCATGAATGGCCGTAAAATTTTTGGCGAGCTTGTCCCATATAACGAGGTATGGCGCACGGGTGCTAATACCAATACTACACTGACATTTGAAGGGGATGTCAGCTTAAACGGCCATAAACTCGCAGCAGGTACCTACGCCTTGTTTACCATTCCCAATAAATCAGAATGGACAGTGATCATCAGCAAAAACACCAAACAATGGGGAGCTTATACCTATAATCAGGCTGAAGATGCCCTTCGTTTTAACGTTAAACCACAAACGCTGAATACAGCTGTGGAGACATTCACGATCTCCTTTGACAATGTAACACCCACCAGTGCCGTACTCAGCCTTGCCTGGGAAAAAACAGCCATAAAAGTCGATCTGAAAGTGGAGCAGCAGGCGAAGATTCTGGCGTCCATCGACGAGGCCATGAAGGGCGAGAAAAAACCATATTTTGCCGCCGCTCAATACTATTTCAATAACAACCTCGATCTGAATAAAGCACTAGTTTGGTTTGACGAAGCCGCTAAAGCACAGCCGAAAGCTGCTCACGTGCTGTACTGGAAAGCAAAAGCGCAATTGAAAGCAGGCGACAAAAAAGGCGCAATCGAAACCGCCACCAAAGGGGTAGAAATAGCGACCGAGGGTAAAAATAGCGAATACATCAAGCTAAATACCCAAGTCCTTAATGCAGCAAAAAAATAGGACAAAACAAAAAAACAGGTGGAAAATGCTAGTAAAAGCGTGTTCTAACCGACAATAATAGAAAGAAATGGGTACTTTATAGGTGCCCATTTTTTATAATTCGTCTTTTAGCAATTGTTCCAATTCTTCGGGCGACACGTTCATATTCACGTTGCCATCCTTTGCAAATGAGATCTCCCCGGTTTCTTCAGAGACGATCACCGCAACAGCATCCGAGATTTCCGTAACACCTATTGCCGCACGGTGCCGCAATCCAAACTGCAAGGGTAGGTCTTCGCTATCCGACAACGGCAACACGCAGGAAGCTGTCATGATCTTAAAATCCACGATGACCACCGCCCCATCATGCAGTGGACTATTTTTATGAAAAATACTCTCGATCAGGCGCTTTGAGATCTGTGCATCGATATATTCACCACTACTCTGGTAATATTCCTCATCAAAGTATTTGGAGAAAACCAGCAGTGCTCCGGTCCGGGTTCGTGACATGCTTCTGCAAGCCTCGATGACAGGCCGAAGGTCTTCCGTTAAATCTTTTTGAATGGCTTTCTTATTGCCCAAAAAAGACCAAAAAACCTTCTTTCGTTTCATGGAAATATTTTTGCCGACATGGAGTAAAAACCGTCTGATTTCCTGCTGGAAGACAACAATTAGTGCAATAGATCCGACAGAAATAAATCCGCCGAATATCTCGGTCAGCAAACGCATATGCATTTGTTTCACGACAATATAGACGCCGTAAAACAGGGCGACCCCAATCAGGATATTCACAGCAATCGTGCCCCGGATCAAACTATAGATATAGTAGATAATGATCGCTACTAATATGATATCAATAACGTCCAATAAGCGAAAGCCACTAAACAAGCTGTAATCGATTCCATCCATATATGCAAGTTAAAAAAAAATAGATATTATTTGTATTTTTACATCATAACATAGAGAAAAATGACCAGACTTTCAGTAAATATCAATAAAATCGCAACGCTCAGAAATTCAAGGGGGGGCAACAACCCGAATCTGCTTGCTGCAGCTCTGGCCTGCGAACGTTTTGGTGCCCAGGGTATCACCGTACACCCCAGACCTGACGAAAGACATATTCGCTATCAGGATGTATTTGACCTAAAGGCCGAGATCCGGACTGAGCTGAATATCGAAGGGAACTGCCAGGAACAGAAGTTTGTTGATCTTGTACTGGCCAACAAACCCGCTCAGGTGACACTCGTTCCCGATACTCTGGGACAGCTGACCTCCAATCATGGCTGGGATACGATTAAGCACAAAGACTATCTAAGTGATATGTGCAAATTGTTTAAGGACGCAGGTATACGGGTGTCCATCTTTGTTGATCCTGTGGAAGAAATGGTGGAGGCTGCAGCCGCAACAGGTACCGACCGGGTCGAACTATATACAGAGGGTTACGCCAGTGAATATGGTTTTGACAAGGAAGCGGCAATCAAACCTTATTTTAAAGCAGCATTAAAGGCCCGCGAAGTTGGCTTGGGCCTCAATGCGGGGCATGACCTTGACCTCAATAATCTACAGTATTTTAATCAGCATATCCCCGAGCTACTGGAAGTGAGCATCGGGCATGCACTGATTTCAGATGCCCTGTATTTGGGATTGGAAGAAACCATCAAGCGCTATCTGGCCTGTTTGAAGTAAACCGGGTGGCATAACAATCATTATAACGGCAAAGGGCTTTCTGAATGAAAGCCTTTTGCCGTTAATACCTATGCGAAATAAGGTATGCTTTAATGAATTCCTTTAAAAATACGGTTCCAGCGGATTTTGGATAATCCTGTACCGATATCATCCCAGCTCATCCAGGTGAAAAGTGCCTTACCGACAATATGGTCTTCAGGAACAAAACCCCAGCCTCTGGAATCCAGCGAGTTGTGACGGTTGTCCCCCATCATCCAGAAGTAGTCCATTTTGAAGGTATAATGATCGGCTTTGACATCATTGACGTAGATACCATCTGCGCGTTTTTCCAGCTTATTGTTTTCGTAAACACGGATTGCGCGCTCGTAAATTGGCAGCGTCTTCGCATTGAGGGCCACTGTCCATCCCTTTTTCGGAATTAGAATCGGACCAAAATTGTCAAAATCCCATTTATATTGAGGATCATATGGATAAGCCCCTTCTCCAGCAGTATTCCTTCTGATTTCTTTTACATTCGACCAGGACTTTACCAGCTCCAGTTCATCTTTGGTCATAAACAGCTGGTAGACGCCGGGCTGCTGATCGGAGGCTCCACCTTCAATACGCAGCTCGCGCAGACGGTCCATATTCAATGGACTGCCATCTGTCAGCACAATGTAGTCCAGCTGACTTTCAGGTGGATCGAAGCCGGGCTGATCATTCACAAACAGTTTGGCATCCTTCATAAAGATCTTATCTCCCGGCAAGCCTACACAACGCTTAATATAATTCTCCCGCTTATCGATGGGTCTAGCTTGGATAGTAAACTGTGCATTGACCGTTTGCCATCCGTAAGCTCTTACCAGATCATAATAGCTGGCATTCTGGTTTTCCAGAGCGACAGTGTCGCCTGCTGGAAAGTTAAAAACGACAACATCATTGCGTTTAATTTTCTGAAACCCGGGTAAACGCTTGTAAGGCAATTCAATCAGCTCAGAATAAGCCTTCCCCCCTGTCACCGGCATGGTGTGGTGTGCAAACGGAAAGGCTATGGGCGTATTGGGTACGCGAGGGCCATAATTTAACTTACTAACGAACAGGAAATCACCGATTAATAAAGTGCGTTCCATAGATCCCGTCGGGATCATATAAGCTTCGATCAAAAACCCCCGGATCAGTGAGGCAGCAACTGTGGCAAATACGATTGCATCCGCCCATTCCCGCACCATCGATTTCTTATATGGATATTTAATTTTGTATTCCTTATAGGATTCCTGTTCAATTTCATCCCGTTTCTCTTCCGTCAGCTCCACGCCCTCCTGGGCAGCAGCTTTTAAGTTTTTAGCATATAAGCCATTCAAAAAACGCACATTATTATCCTTTGCCCACATTGGCAGCACGATAAACGGAACAAGGACCGCTGCCGCGTTTTCCCAAAACCGGCGTTTGCCGAAACAGTGGATGAAGTCTAGGTAAAGATTATAGAAAATAAACACATTCACAATGGGAACCAGCAATAAGATCACCCACCATGTCGGTCTGTTTGTCAATTTGGCCTGTATATATTGACTATAAAAAGGTACGATTGCTTCCCAGCCTTTTCTGCCAGCCTTAACAAACAATTGCCAGAGTCCATAACCTGATATTGCCGTTAAAACCGCAAAGATAATTAACCACATATTCTACGAATTAGTACTATTTATTAAAATCAAAAATTTCCGTTACTTGATAGAAACCCTTCTTGCCATTTAGCCATTCGGCAGCCACCACAGCTCCCAGCGCAAAGCCGTCACGGCTATGTGCCGTATGTTTGAATTCGATCTGATCCACTTCAGAACTGTAGAGTACAGTATGCGTCCCCGGCACCTCTTCGATACGGTGACTTTCGATGAGCAGCTCGTCCGGTTTTGGAATAATTTCGTCCTGTTCACCGACAACAGTATTTACCCATTTGCTTTTCACGTCACTGTTGTCAAGGATTCCCTCAGCAATTGTGATGGCCGTGCCACTCGGAGCGTCCAGCTTATGGATATGATGAATTTCTTCTACCTGAACATCGTATTGTTTGTAAGGTTGCAAAGCTTTGGCTAATATCCTATTGACATGGAAAAACACATTCACGCCGATCGAGAAATTCGACCCATATAATATTGTTCCATTTTTTTCTGCGCATTTGTTCTTGACCTGTTCCAGCTGATCGTACCAGCCTGTCGTCCCCACAACAATAGGCACGCCGGCTTCCAGACAAAGATCCATATTATCCAGAGCAGCTGCCGGAATGCTAAAGTCTATCGCGACATCGGCTCCTTTGATATCATCAATTGTCAGACCGGGACGATTATTTTCATCCACAATTAAAAAAATCTGGTGGCCTCTTTTAAGTGCATATCTTTCGATAATCTGCCCCATTTTGCCATATCCCAAGAGAACGATGTTCATATATTTAGAAAATAAAGTATAGTATAATTTTAAAATTAAAAAATTCCCACGAAAAACAGCTACAAAAGTAGTGATAACGAAGACTTTTAATTGAATTTCATGGATAATTTCAATCCTACTGTGGGTTTAAAGCTATACGTGCCGGACGCAAGCCCAGCATCCATCAAGGTAGGACCGATCGAAAGGGCTGTTTTTTTGGGTTTATCTTCGCCGATATTCCAACGGTATTTTAACATGGAGTCAATATATGCTTCGGCGACATTCAGGCCATATACCCCCAGCGTCAGCAACACCATCAGGTCCCGGTTGCGCCGTGCATTATCTTTGGCCCGGATGATGGACTGGTCCGGAACACCGTTATAATACGGGTCTTCGACTGCGCGGCCATCCGCCCTGGCCTGCAGTACCCCCAGCAGTTCCTTGTAATAGCGGTTATTGAAGTCAAAAACAAGCACGGTAGACAACAGCCCGCCGTAAATCGCCGGTACTTTGATCCACCAGACCCCGCCGTTGGTATATTGCCCCCATCCCGGTAGGATGAGCGAGCGCTTCCATGCCTGCCGGTTTTTAGCTTCGATTGCCAAACGTGTAGAATCTTTGAAGACCGTCTTTTCCTTTGCTTTTGCCTCTTCTTTTTCTCTTCGCTTTCGCTCCTTTCGGGATTCCTTTTTCACCGTGTCCTGTAGGGATTTCGCCTTTAAACTGTCTGATTTAACGGTTGTCACCTGCTTCTTGGAGATTGAATCCACAGTCTGGCCGTTGACAAGCAAAACGGCAAATAAGGCCAGGAGCAAACTTACTAACTTGGCCATACTACCAATCTAACAGTTCAAGGATACGGCTTAAATCATCTTCGGACTCAAAAGGAATCTCGATGGCACCTTTACCTTTCGCACTTTTCAGATTGAGCTTGACACGTGAAGAAAATTTAGAGGCCAGGTCATCTTCAATCTTTTGGAGTTGAAAAGACATTGCCGGCTTCTCTTTCCCTGTCTTTTTCTTTCCACCTTTCTGGAGTTCACGGACAAGCTCTTCTGCTTTCCTAACCGACAATCCCTGATCGATGATCAGTTTGAATATATAAAGCTGTTTATCAACCTCTGGTATATTGATCAGCGCACGGGCATGTCCCATGGTTAGGGCCCCGTCGCGTATTGCAGCCTGAATCACCGGTGGTAGCTTGAGCAGACGCAGATAGTTTGTTACTGTCGAGCGATTTTTGCTGACACGCTCTCCGAGCTCCTCCTGCTTCAGATTACATTCCTCGATCATACGCTGAAAACTCAAAGCGACCTCTATCGCATTCAGGTTTTCACGCTGGATATTTTCAATCAACGCCATCTCCAGCATCTGCTGATCATTGGCGGTACGGATATAAGCTGGAATTTCCGTAAGACCAGCCAGTCTCGACGCACGTAGACGTCGCTCACCCGAAATCAACTGGTAGTTTCCATCTGAAATTTTCCGGACGGTGATCGGCTGGATCAAGCCCTGCAGCTGAATGGATTCCGATAGCTCCTGCAGCGCTACTGGATCAAATTCTGTACGGGGCTGAAAGGGATTCACCGATATTTCTTCCACACGGACATGACTAATACTGCCCGTTTCTTTCGTTTTGTTTATGGGAGAAGAGGTCACAAGCGGCGCTTCCTCAACCTGTTGATTACTTTTAGCCGGAATATCTACGCTATCATTTAATAGAGCACCTAAACCTTTTCCCAGACCTGTTTTACGCTGATGTGCTGCCATATTATGCGGTTACTGTTGTATTCATTTCATTAAGATGTCCGTTCTTCTGCAATATCTCACGTGCCAGATTCAAATAATTGATCGCTCCTTTACAGGATGCGTCATGCATAATGACGGAAATACCGAAGCTTGGCGCTTCACTTAAACGGGTATTACGTTGAATGATGGTATCAAAAACTAAATCAGTAAAATGCGTTTTCACTTCTTCGACCACCTGGTTGGAAAGTCTTAAACGAACATCATACATGGTTAACAATATTCCTTCGATTTCCAAACTGGTATTCAAACGGTTCTGGACAATTTTTATGGTGTTCAATAACTTACCCAAGCCCTCCAATGCAAAATATTCACATTGCACCGGGATGATGACAGAATCCGAAGCCGACAAAGCGTTGATTGTAATTAAGCCCAAGGAGGGAGAACAGTCGATGATAATAAAATCATAATCTTGTTTGACCTGATCCAGAATCTTTTTCATTTTATACTCCCTCTCGTGCATATTGATCATTTCAATCTCAGCACCTACCAGATCAATGTGGGCAGGCAAAAGGTCCAAATTCGGGGTTTCGGTCTGCTGTATAGCTTCCCTCGGGTCCAGGTCGTTTACCAGACACTCGTATACACTTGCTGTAATTGTACGAGGGTCAAAACCGATCCCAGAAGTCGAGTTGGCCTGCGGATCCGCATCCACCAGCAGTGTTTTATATTCTAAAACCGCTAAACTTGCCGCCAGATTGATTGACGTTGTGGTCTTTCCGACTCCTCCTTTTTGGTTTGCGATTGCGATTATTTTTCCCATCTTGAATGAAAACCTTTCTTAATTAAAATGTCTCTGTGCACTACATTTCACTTTTGCGAAGATTAATCTGCCAAAATATTCACGCTCATGACGAAAGAGCAGAACAAATGCAGCATATTTCGTACTTTTGAAGGATCAAAAGCACATATCCTCAGGATGCTAAGATACAAAAAATCAAGATATGTATCCACTTCGAAATAGTGCTTTTTATAAGTATCAACAGCACAATGATTTTAATAATATCCGGAACAAACCGTCCAAATAGTAAAACGTTTAAAATAGCAAAATGCTACCAGCAACTGCTTAATCGTAAGTCCATTGAGAACGAAATTCTCTCTTTATCGGATCTTCCGCCCAATATATTGGAAACAGATCTATACGGGAGGCGAAGTACTGCATTTGAACCTATACAGCAGAAGGTCAGCGATGCTGAAATGTTTATTTTTATTGCGCCCGAATACAATGGGAGCATCCCCGGCGCACTCAAGCTCTTTATCGACTGCTGTACTTTCCCCATCAGCTTTTATCACAAAAAAGTTGCATTGGTCGGATTATCTTCAGGGCGATATGGCAACATCAGGGGAATAGATCATCTGACAGGCATATGCCATTACCTCAGAATGCATGTCCTCCCGCTTAAAATATTTCTCCCACATGTTCAGAACGAACTGGATGACAAGGGGGAACTATTCAAAGAAGACACCTTGCAGTTCATCAACGAACAGATTGAAGAAATCGCAAGATCTTGACAAAAGCACGTATTTCTTTTCGTTGCACCTTTGGACGTGCTTCGCCCCATGTTCGTACCTTGTTCGCAAACCTTACTATTCCCCTACTCTTTGTCCACTCCTTCCCTACTGTTAATGTAGAGAAAGAGGGGACGAAATGTGGACAATCAGTGAACAAAAGCCGAACGAGATACGAATGGCTTACGAACAGGAGCCGGATAAGGGACAAAAAGAAGATTAATAACCGAACAACTCCTTTAAATCCACTTTTTTGACCTCACCCAACTTGGCAAGATCTTCCTGCTTGAGGTTCTCTTCCTTCGCCACGATACAATACACGTAGGGTTTGTTGCTCATTTCGTTCTTATGGAAGGCATTCAAATCTGCATAAGACAGTTTAGGAGCCTGCTCATAGACTACTTTACGGATGTCCGTCGTATTTCCCAATCTTTGGGCTGCCAGATAACTGTGAAGAATAGCGGCATTCAGCACCCGTTCGCTGGCAATGGATTTCTGCAAACTGACTTTGGCAATATCCAGCCCTTTTGCACTTTCGGGAAGCACGTTCAACAGCTCGTTCATGCCTTTGATTGCTTCGTTAAATTTGTCCGCCTGCGTACCCACGTACGCTCCCACGGTATAGTGGTTTTGTTTTTTGTATGGCTGTCCATAAAACGCGTACGTCGAGTAGGCCAAGGCTTTCGATTCGCGGATTGTCTGGAATACGATACTTCCCATACCGCCTCCAAAGTAATTATTGAATAGGGCAACCGTAGGTGTCAAGGCGTTATCGTAAGCAGCAGATGTCCTATACCAAAATACCTCAGCCTGCTTCATATCAAAGTCCGCAAAGAGCACCTGATTTTTAGCTGTAGGCAGTTCCTTAAACACAAGCCCCTTTGCCGGTTCGACGTAATTTCCAGCCCCCTGTTTTAAAGGCTTGGCCTTGGCCACAAATTCGCTGGCAGACAAAGGTCCAAAGTAAAGCAAGCTGTGTTTCATGTTGGCCAGATCATGGAGGGTAGCAACAAGGTCCTCAGCTTTCAGTGCATCCAGTTCTGCATCCGTAAACACATTGTTAAATGGATTTTTAGATCCATATTTGGCATACGATTTAAGCCCTTCCATGATGGCACCCTTATTTTCTTTGGCATTTGCTCTTGCTTTCTTAAGGCGAGCGATATACATTTTGAAGGCCTGGTGATCCGCCACACAATTGCGCAACAAATCCTGTATCAGGTCCTGTGTCGCCCCAAAGTTTGTATTCAGCCCTGAGATCGAAACCACCGTTTCTTCATTTCCTGCTGATACGGAGAAATCCGATGCCAATTGGTAGAAATCTTTGCTAAACTGTTCACTGGACTTGTCTTTAGTTCCCAGAAATTCCAGATATCCTGCAGCCAGTGAAAGCAATTTATTATTCCATTTGCCCACGTCAAAACGGTAAGACAAGGAGAACAGTTCGTTGTCCGCATTCTTCACTGCCAGTACAGGCAAACCATGTGCGGTGGCTTTTTGCACATCCTTTTGGTAATCGACCCATACGGGCTGAATTTTATCCTCCGGCATGGCTTCTACCTGTTTTAAGAAATCGGACTGATCGTCACGGTTGACCGTCACAGGCGTAATCTCCGGCTTGACGACTTTGACGACATTGGTATCTACACCCTTACGCTTATAGACCACCACGTAATTATTATCGTTCAGGTACTTGTTGGCAAAGTCTACCACATCCTGTTTGGTGATTTTATTCAGTTCGTCCGAGTAGCCAACTACCGATGCCCAGTCCTGACCAGAGGTGAACGCATCCATCAATGCTTCCGCCCGGTCACCGTAATTTTCATTTTGCTTAATTTCGTCTTTTTTTGCATTGTTGACAATCGCGGCAATCAAATCATCTGAGAACTCACCTTTGCGCAACTTTGCCAGTTCCCCTAACAGCAGCTGCTGCACCTCTTCCAAACGCTGTCCCTGTCCGGGATTCCCTTGTAAGATGAGCAAAGAATAGTCCTTAAGCACATACGGGAAAGCACCTGCTCCCAGCAATTTTTGGTTCTTTACCAGATCCAGATCGATCAGACCAGCGGACCCGTTGGTCAGTATCTGGCTCATCAAGTTCAGCATCCGCGCATCTTTCGTCGCAGCACCAGGAAAACGGAATCCCATAAACATGAATTCGGCATCGGGTCCTTTGACTTCCCTAACGACGGGCTTCAAGATTGGCTCTTCAGGCTCAAAGGTATAGGGAGGAATCTCCTTCGGCTTCATGAAAGCGAAACTTTGATCCACCTTGCGCACCACCTCAGTCGGATCAAAATCACCTGACATGATGACGCCCATATTATTCGGCACGTAATACGTGTTGAAATACTCACGGATCGCTTTTAGCGAAGGATTTTTCAGATGTTCCACCGTACCGATGGTCGTCTGCTTACCGTAATTATTATTGGGAAACGCCGCCTCAAACATCGCTTCCACTGCTTTACGGCCATCTTTGTCCAAACTAATATTTTTTTCCTCATAAACAGCTTCCAGTTCGGTGTGGAACAGGCGCAGCACAGGATTTCTGAACCGCTCAGCCTGCACAGCAAGATATTTGTCCATCACATTGCTGGGAATCTGCTCCTGATAGACAGTCTGCTCAAAGGAGGTAAAGGCATTGGTTCCTTCAGCCCCCATAGAGGCCATCAGCTTGTCATACTCATTGGCGATCGCATATTTTGCCGCCTCGCCCGACACCCTATCAATCTCCTTATATATGGCTTTTCGCTGAGTCTCGTCCGTCGTACTATTGTACTTTTCGTAAAGTGCATCGATCTGATCCAACAAAGGTTTTTCCTTTGCCCAATCTTTAGAGCCGAATTTATCAGTCCCCTTAAACAGCATATGCTCGAGATAGTGTGCCAGACCAGTGTGATCTTTCGGATCGGTCTTGCTGCCTGCTTTTGTCGCAATGTAAGTTTGGATGCGAGGTTCTTTCTTGGTCGGACTCAAGATGACGGTTAGACCATTTTTCAGCTTATAAAATCTGGAATGGGTCGGATCGTTGGTAACATACTTGTAGTTGTATCCACCCTCCGAGGCTTCTTTCCATTCGAATTTGGCTGTTTGGGCAAACAAGGTAACCCCTGCTGTTGTTAGAGCGAATGTAACAGCAGTCATTCTAAATAGGTTTTTAATCATATTTCCTTTTTCTTTTCAACCCAAACTTAGATAAATTGCTCTTCATATGCAAGATACTTAACAACATATAAAAAACAATTGCCCAAGATCCGTGTTAAGGAAATACTTTTGATAGCTGAAATGCGACAATTTGTCAAACAAGGGCGACAAGTGGTCAATCGATATTGTTACAATGGTCAATCATTCTTATTTTTGCAACAATTTTTTAAAAAAACGCTAATGTTTATTTCATGAGATCAAGCATACTTGTTTTTGTGGTCTTCGCGCTTCTTTCTTATCGTACGTCTGCGCAGGTCACTCCCAGAATAGAAAACCCCAAGGATTCGCTCAGCAGCCGTACTCCCGCAAAAACAAGGTTGATTTTTCAAGTGGAACATGAGAGTGGTGGTGAGCTCAAATTCAATGAGCGCACCAAACAGACCCTGGCAGATTCTTACTACAGTGGGCTCAACTTCCGCGTCGGTTTCCAGTCTCAGTTTCAGGACTCCATCAAAAGCATCTACAATGAGATATATAACTATCCGATCTACGGAGTGGGGCTATACAGTAGCACCTTCGGTCAAGAGCATCTGGGCCGTCCGTTTGCGTTTTACGGCTTCGTGGCCATCCCCATTAAACCGAAAGTAAACAGCAGGTGGAACTTCAATTATCGCATCGCACTGGGCCTTTCCGGTCGGTTTAACCCATATAATGAAGAAGAAAATCCTTTTAATCTCATCATCGGAAGTAAGAACAACGTGTTTATCGACCTTGGGCTACAGGCCAACTATCGATTAAGCCGCAAGTTTCAGGTGGGTGCGGGCGTAGCGTTCCATCACTTTAGCAACGGCGCATTAGCGCTACCAAACACAGGAATCAACTTGCTGCCTTTAAGCCTCTCCGTCTCCTACATTCCCACAAACAAACCCTTTGACTTTAGAAAAAGTAACGTTCCAAAAATGGAAGAAATTGAGGAATTGCATTTCAATTATGCTTTTGGTTTCAAACAGATCGACAGAGAGCATGACGGGCAATATTTCAAATCAACTTTGGGCGCCTATTACAGTAAGCATTTAGGCTATAAATGGCGTTTGGGTGCAGGTCTCGATGCTTTCTATTCTGCCAGTGGCAATGATGAGAAAATCGCGGGCGATAAGGCGGGCAAGTTCTCTTCACTCTTTTCCTATGGACCAGCCTTTTATATTGACCATGTGCTAAACTCCAGACTATACCTTAACGGAAATGTCGGCGTATATCTCCACAGAAACAAGTTCAACGGCGAGAGCACACCGGTGTACCTGAGAGCCGGCGTCCGTTACAAAGTATACAAAGATTTTTTCGCGGGAGTCTCTATCAAAGCCCATGGCGGCAAAGCAGACTTTATCGAATGGACGACCGGTTATGGATTTAAGTTAGGTAAAAAACGGGCTGCTCCCAGAGGCAACTAAATAACAACAGCTATACCCCTATCTGATTTCGGACGGAAGAGCTGTCCGATAAACACGAATAAAAATAAGGCACCTGAAAACAAAAAAAGCGTTCTTAGGAACGCTTTTTGTCTTGTGGGGATTACTGGGTTCGAACCAGTGACCCCTACCTTGTCGATGTAGTGCTCTAAACCAGCTGAGCTAAATCCCCTAACGAAAAAAAAGCACCCGTTGTGTGCTTTATGTGGAGGCTACTGGATTCGAACCAGTGACCCTCTGCTTGTAAGGCAGATGCTCTGAACCAGCTGAGCTAAGCCTCCGTTTTGGAATGGTGGAGAATACTGGATTCGAACCAGTGACCCTCTGCTTGTAAGGCAGATGCTCTGAACCAGCTGAGCTAATTCTCCGACTTTGTATGGTGGAGGCTACTGGATTCGAACCAGTGACCCTCTGCTTGTAAGGCAGATGCTCTGAACCAGCTGAGCTAAGCCTCCATACTTTTTTTAAAGAACGCCGTTCCCTAATTGCGTGTGCAAATATAGCTTAAAAATTCTATTCTCAAAATTATTTTAGAAGATTTTCCACGCCAAAGAGCACAACAAGCTAAAAAACACGCATATAATTTTAATGGAAATTAGTCATAGAACTTCCACGAAACACCAAATCTGAAGTTGGCCGGATTCATGGGATAGCGTCTGACCGTATAATATCCACGCGGATAAAAATTCTGATTCAGGAAGTTATAACTCAAAAACATATTGACACGTTGTATGTTGGCCGTTACCCACACATCCATAATGGGGTAAGTCGAAAACTCGATCTGCTGATAGGCATTATAAAACTGTCCTGTCCCCATGGAGTAATTGGGATTGGCGTAAGGTGTATTAAATTTCGCGTCAACCCCGATACTATAGTCAATCACCTTGAAAAATAGGTTACTATAATAGAGGCTATGCCAGGTATAGAGTTCGGGGATAGCGAGGATTTTTTGCTGGTCGGTCTTTTGGTAAACGACTAAGTTATCGAAAGTAAAATGCCTGAACTTAAACTTTTGCCCCACGGTCACTTTGAGCAGATTGGCGTTATCCAATTGTGCCGGAATGATCCATTTATCTTTTTTTGGATCGTTCTGCGCATTCGGAAGTTCTTCAAAGTACGTATAGTTATTCATCAGAAAGTACTCCACTTTTCCTCTGAAGCCGAGCATGGGGTTGCTGTACTGAAAGGATAAATTCTGAATTTTGATTTTCTTCAGATCCAGATCGTTCCATTGTCCGTAGGTATAATTCAGATTATTATAGACCATTTCAGGTGATTTGTTCTGCGAGTAAGCGCCCAATGTCACCTTACCGATTTTATCGCCCATCGAGACATCGGCTTTCGCCTCATAGAGAAAATCGCCGATATTATGCCCAAAGACGATCTGATTGGCTCTCAGACTGAAATCGAGCCGGTCCGAAAATTTATAGCCCAGCTCACCTTTTACCATACCATTCTGGTAGAATTTGTCAAATACTGTGCTATCCGGCAGCTTTTTATGCGGTTCTGGGTACGCAGCACGGTTAGTGTAATAGCGCAGCGAGTCTATCTGGCTCTGCTCTACCCAATTCATATCATGCTGGAAGGCCAGATTCAGCTTCGCCTCATTTTTAAAGATGGATTTGCCCCGCAGGAAAAAGTTATATTCAAATTCGTTGGATATATTGGTGATCGTCGTCTTGTCGTTGTTGAGCGTAAGTGCCTTATTATTGTAAGGTAAGGCCGCATACATATCTTCTAAATTTTTAAAAAAGTTGTAGGTCTGTTTTCGGATACGGGTATTATGCGCCATACTGTTGGTCGGATAGAGCTGCATGGTCGGTTTGCCTTTATCGACGGTATCCATACGCCCGACATACAGCGACTGTCTTAGGAATAGCGAATTGTCCCACCATTTGGATCGCGGAATGTTTATTTTACCGGGATCATTAAATTTAGGAGTAAAGCGACCCGGAGCCTGCCAATTCTCCGGCGCAAAGGGCTTATCTTCGGTAATGGATCCATTTTCCATGGCATCCAGCCGGTTGAATACAGCATTGATCAACAGGTTATATCGGTTATTTTTCGACTCGTACCAGGAAGCCACAGAAGCCTTCATATCCGAGTAATTCTGCATCAGATAGAAGCCATCCGTTTTGGTGGAATGGAAGTCAACGTTCATATTCCACTGTGGATTTATATTTTGCGCCACCCGCGCCCGGAACACTTGATCATCAAAAAAGAAACCCACAGCAGAAAGCTCGGAATACCGCGCCCGGGCGCGGAAGTACTGCACCGAATCCGGATTTAACAGGTAGCGTTCCAAAGCGGTAAACCCAGACTGGAACCCGATCGTTTTTTTGGGCTGGAATAATAGGTCCCGCGTGGCCAGCCCGTACGCCCCAAGATTGACACTGGGATTCCAGGGCAAATTCTGTGGATTATAGTATTGATAATTGCGATGCGAAGTATCGATCTGCCGCGTATAGGTACCCTTCTTCAGCATATCCAATGTCGCATACCGGATATATTTTGCGGACAGGATCACCGAATCTTTTTTCCCGTCCTCCCTGGCCCGGGCAGAGTCCAGTGCGCTGCTCCATTCATCGTTGCTCTGGGCAACAGCATCCATAGAACAAACAAGGAAGACACACAGTGCGGCTAATACGCGTACGATCAACTTCATCTAAAATTATCTATAGTCTAAATTACTGCAAAGCTATCAATTCTTTCAAAATTAATGTCATCTTTGGTTCCGCTTTCTCCGCCACCTGCACAATTTCCTGCAGGGAGACCGGTTTCAGTTCATCGTGAAAACCTTCATCGGTAACAACAGAAATCGCGAACACCGGAATGGACATATGATTGGCGACGATGACCTCCGGCACGGTGCTCATACCGACCACATCACCGCCGATGAGCCGCATGTAACGGTACTCAGCCCGGGTTTCCAGATTTGGTCCCGGAGAGGATACATAGACCACACGGCGTGCTGAAATATCATGCGCCGACGCAATTTCGAGAGCCTGCTGGATCATAAGGCGGTTATAGGGTTCGCTCATATCCGGAAAACGGGGGCCAAACTCTGCGAGATTCTGCCCACGCAGCGGATTATCCGGCAGCAGGTTAATATGATCTTCAATAATCCCAAGATCCCCTTTTTTTACCTCTGGATTCAATGAGCCGGCAGCATTGGATACAAATAGTTTCTGCACCCCCAAAACCTTCATGATACGGATCGGAAAAGTGATCTGCTGCATATCATAGCCCTCATAGAAATGCAGACGCCCCTGCATGGCGACAACATTCCGCCCGCTTAGCTTACCAAAAATCAACTTGCCCGAATGGAATTCTACAGTGGAAATTGGAAAATTGGGAATATTGGAATACATGAGCTGGTATTCGACTTCAATCTCATCAACCAACTTACCTAAACCGGTACCGAGGATGATACCGAATTCTGGAGTGAAGTCTCCAATTCTTCTACGGATAAACTCCGTAGTCTCATTTATGCTATGATACATACGTACAAAAAAACTAAGTCTATCAAACTTAACTTAATTTTTCTGTACGTACAAATCAAAAATAAGCCTTAGTTATGGGAAAGCGCTTTTTCAGACGCCTTTCCGGGAGAACTGAGCAAAAGCATCAGGAAGGTGATCAAACCATTGATGATGATCAGATCCAAACCGATCACATAAGGCGTATAAACTTCTATCACGTAAGTCTTTAACAGATATAGCACTGTCGGTGACAGCACACAGATATAGGGTACAGCCTTGTCGCGCACGGCATATCTGGTGAAGATACCAAAAACAAACAGGCCTAGCAGCGGGCCATAGGTATAGCTGGCAGCTGTAAATATCGCGTTAACGACCGAATCATCATTGATCAGCTTAAATACAAGAATCACCAGCAGCATAACGATAGAGAATCCGAAATGCACATAATTCCGTCTTTTTACCAGCGCGGGATCATTTGGATTTTCCTTCTTATTGAAGTTCAAAAAATCGACGCAGAAAGATGTTGTCAGCGCGGTCAGCGCACTGTCTGTTGTCGCAAAAGTAGCCGCTGTCAAACCCATCATAAAAATGATTGCTGGCACAATGGCCAGATGATTCAGCGCTATTTCGGGATATAAATAGTCACGGGTGGCCAATTTGGACACGTCTATGCCGTTTTTTGCAGCGTAAATGTAGAGCAGGGCACCTACAGCCAAAAAGAAAATATTGATCACCACAAACACGCTGGTGAAAGTGATCATGTTTTTTTGCGCCTCTTTGATAGTACCCATGGATAGATTCTTTTGCATCAGGTCCTGATCCAGGCCGGTCATCGCTATCGTGACAAAAATACCGCCCAAAAACTGTTTCCAAAAGTTCGCTTTACTCCCTACAAAATCGTCCCAGAAAAAGATTTTGGAATAACTGCTCTCTTTTACAGCCTCAAAAGTATCTACGATTCCGAAATCCAGCCCTTTGGCCATAAAATAAATCGAAAGTATGACAGCGGTAACCAAAAAAGTTGTCTGTAAGGTGTCCGTTACGATAATCGTCTTCAGCCCCCCCTTATTGGTATACATCCAGATCAGCACAAGGCAGATTACTACAGTGATGGCGAAAGGCACATTCCAGGCGTCGAAGATAAAATGCTGGAGAACGATAGCCACCAAATACAAGCGGAAAGCGGAGCCAATGGTCCGGGACACCAGAAAAATGGCTGCGCCGGTTTTATAAGTGGTATGTCCGAAGCGTTCCTCCAGATAAGTATAAATCGATGTCAGGTTCATCCGGTAATAAAGAGGCAGCAGCACGTAGGCAATAATCACAAAGCCCACAGCGTTGCCCAGGACAAACTGAAAATAGCTAAATTCTGATGCACCGACGGCTCCGGGCACAGAAATAAAGGTCACGCCGGACAATGCAGTACCGATCATCCCGAAGGCGACCATATACCATTTCGAATTTCGATTGGCGACAAAGAAGGTGGAGTTGTCCGCAGACCCCTTAGATGTAAAATGCGCTACCGCAAGCAGGACCGCAAAATAGATGATAATAAAGGACAATAATATGACTGGTGACATAGTTTGTTTTTAATAGGTGATTATCTTTTATGGGTCATACATTAATGTGTGGCCTGATACGCTTCGATGGCCTGTCTAACGTTACCAAATTGTTCCAGCAGTGCTGCTGCATCCTCTTCCGTAGCCCCGGTCTGATCCATGATGATACGTACGCCACGTCCCACCAGTTTGTGATTTGACAACTGCATATCCACCATCTTATTGCCTTTTACACGGCCAAGCTGAATCATCACAGCAGTACTGAACATATTTAATACGAGCTTTTGTGCCGTACCGGACTTCATACGTGTCGATCCGGTCACAAACTCAGGTCCTACAATGACTTCGATAGGATACTGTGCAATTTCAGCAATCGGTGAACCGCTGTTGCACACGATACAGCCTGTTACGAGACCTTTTTCATTCGCCATCTTCAGCCCGCCGATCACATAAGGCGTTGTTCCGGAAGCAGCGATACCGATCACCACATCGTTCTCGTCAATCTCGTACGCTTCCATATCTTTCCAGGCCTGCTCCAGATCGTCTTCCGCAAATTCCACAGCTTTGCGAATTGCAGTATCGCCACCGGCAATCAGCCCGATAATCCATTCAAATGGCACGCCATAAGTCGGAGGCAATTCAGACGCATCCAACACCCCGAGCCGACCGCTCGTACCGGCACCGATATAGAAAGTTCGACCACCAGCCTTCATTCGCTCCACAGTCACTTTGACCAAGGCTTCGATTTGAGGGATTGCCTGCTCAACCGCCAGAGGCACAGATTTATCCTCATTATTGATATTAGTCAATAATTCATGTACAGACATCTTGTCCAAATCCTGATAATTCGAATCTTTCTCCGTTGTATTAACCATTCTTAATATGTATTGTAATTCTCTATTTCAATAATTGAGGTATATCCACTATCTGATATCCCCGCTGTTTCAACTCCACAATAATATCATCCAGATGATGATATAACTTATCTTTTCTTCGGCTGTCTGTACCCATATGGATCAATAATAGGAAACCATTCAGTCCAAATTTTCTTTCATATGCCCAGAGGCTCTGCAAAATAGCCTGGGACGACAGATACCGCTTTCCCATCTCCGGATACGTATAATCAGCTGCTGTCCGTACGCCCGGCGTGTAATTGACGGAATGTAGGCCCAGCTGTTTGGCCCATTCGACAGTTTCGCTAGTGTACCATTCATAGCTAGGGACATAGTAAGCTAACTTACTTGTGTCGATCCCAAAAGGGGTCAATGCCTCCAGATTCGCTTTTAGATCCCTGACAAAAGAATCACGCGTGACCAGCAGTTCACCCCGGGTTAGCCAGTCGCTCACCAAAAGGTGCCGGTCCGAATGCCCTGACAGAAAATGGCCTGCCTTCAGCATTTCGCGGACATAGGGACGAAAGCCCGGATTACGCAGATAGTCACCGGTCAGGAAAAAATTGCCATTGACGCGATGCTTCTTCAAGCTATTCAGCACAGCCGGTGCTCCTTCGGACAGGTCATGGCCCGTAAAAAACAACGCCACTTTTTTCTGTGTGGAGTCACCACGGACGATGGCACCGAATAGATCGTGAACTACTTTTTTCCAGCAGGCTCCTCCAAAGCCCGTCCTTCCTTTGCAGCAAGCAGATAGATCAATGACGCCGTTCCGTCCATCGTCGGCTCGTTGGTACTATAGTCTCCATAATCATCGTGGTACACCGCCAGATCGCTCTGAAAATCGGCATAACTGTCCGGATTATTGAGCTTGATCCCGATCAGATTCCGGTAGGTGGACGCCATAATCGGGCCGTCCACCAATCCACCATCGATAGGATGCTTACCCAAATAAGTAAAAGCCGAATGTGGATCGACAGGCGTATCTCCCCAGGACGGCAGGCCATACACCATGCTCGTGCCCCAGGGGTTAGTACCGAAGATCCAGTCAAAGTTGGCCTGCTCCAGTTCATCAAAGCGACCATCACCTGTCAATTCCTTATACCAGAGACATTGCATCGCAAAGGAAACTGTCAGATTATTGCTGCACCAGATAAAAGGAACTCCCCTCAAAAATGCATTCTGCTCTGCCCGTTTATTGACCTCTTCAATGCCCTGCTTATAGTAAGAGACAATCTCCTCGCGATTTTGCCCTTTTAAACGTTTAGCTAATTCATAATGCCCCAAGTTGATAAAGGGATACCATTGATAATGTGCCGCAGTATCCGATATCATCCATGGCGTAATTTTTTCCTGCCTTGCATACTGCATGGCTTCCTGGGCAAATTTTCCTTTTCCCGTCACAGCAAAGCCCATTGCTGCAGCAAGCTGCATATCATCTACCCAGTTATCCTCCGCATAGATATAAGGAGATTTAACAGAAACTGTCTGTGTCACGCCGGGCTTGATGTTTGCATAAGCATAAGCGGTTTCGGCTTTCTCGGACAGCAGCTTTGCATATGTCCTGTCATCTTTTCTAAATAGAACCGAGCCCAGCCGGAAAGCACTGCTAAATTTACCTGCCGTCGAACTCGTCCCGGTCGTATTGTTCATAAACTTACCACGCTGTTGCGGCTCGCCATCAATAAAATAGACTGGCCGTTCAAAGCCGCGACCGTAATACGGATCCTCCTTAGGCATACGCATACTCGCATGATCGCGGTCATCAGCTATCTGATTATACATCTGATCTGCTTTAGGATGCATTTTCAGCAACCAGTCCAACCCCCATTTCGCTTCATCCAGCACATCAGCCCGGCCATTGCTGCCCTCGAGCCCATTTGCCTGTTTATGATCCCCAAATACCTGTGGGAAATCGCGATAGGCTGCCAGAAGATGAAACGTCGCATTCGCCGAGGTTGTCGCATACTGCAGATAGTCAGAAGCATCATGCCAGCCACCGCCGGCATCGATACGCGTGCTATCCGCGATACCCGCCTTGCCAGCATATAAGGTAAATCCATCATGCGTATGGCAACTGTCCTTTAAAAAGGGATTGAATAAGGTTCGCTGTTGCCGCATATAACGCAGCACAAAATCGGCAGCGCCCTTATAAACGTCCTTTGCAATCCGGAAAGCAGGTGACCTCACGCCATCTGCCTCAATATAAAAGCTTCCCGTATCCCGTACGACAGAAAAATCAAAACGAAAACTTTGGACAAACGGTCCGTACGCACCATAATCTTTCCCAACGGAATGGACATACACTGTTTTACCTGTATTTGCCGCCTTAACTTCAAAAGAACGAAGCTGCCTGATTGATTTCCCGCCCCATACCGCCACCTTTTTACCGGCGGGGGTATAGCCTAATTGGTTTATTCGAATCCAAGCGTTTTGCTGTGCTTGCGCAAATTTACAAACAAAACACGCAAAAACAAGCAAAAAAGCTTGACGTAAATTTAAGAAGTTTAGACATCTTTTTATCATAACAAGGCATTTATTTTTAACAAAATCGATTCTAACAATCATTTAAAAGCTTAAAGACACTATTTTTCCATCCATCGTGCTTGCTATGACCTGATTATTGCCTTTTGTTGCCACAGGGTTAACCATGCCGTTTGAAATTTTATATTGCCAGGCAACATCGCCTGTTTTTGCGTCTACTGCAGACAGCAAACCCGAATGACTCGGCACGAATACCAGCTTGCGATTTGTTTTTATTGCTGAAGGCGTCAATTCATAAGGCAGCTTCAGTTTCGAGGCCCAGGCCACCTTCATTTTCTCCCCAGAAGAAGAAATGCCCAGCAAGTCGCCATCCATCGTTTTTACATAGATATATTTACCATTGGCGGCGAGGCCCATAGACTCACGCACACGGATCGTATCTTTCTTTTCCCGCCATATTACGGTGCCGTTTTTTGCATCCAGTGCCGTCATAAAACGGTCAGGTGCCACCACAAAAATACGGTTGTTTACGCCGACAGGATTACAGGCAGCAGCGGAGAACATGCGGTTGGCATGCCCATTGTTCCACTCCCAGGACAGCGCTCCTGTTTCTGCATCCAGGGCATAAAAGCCATTTCCCCACGAGCCGAAGATGATATTCCCCAAGTAATAGGTCGGCAATGTGGAGACAAACCCCTTCACCTGATCAAAAGTCCACTTGATTGCTCCAGTTTTCACATCGAGCGCTCTGAATTTACCGTCCGAACCGCCGATGAAAGCAGTACCGTCATGGATCAACGGCGAGCCTAATACCGCTTTATCCGTGGCTACCTTCCAAAGGAGACTGCCGTTCTGTGCGTTTATGGCGTAGATGTTGTGATCAGATGATCCCGCGACGACTACATCCTTCCAGACAGCCGGTGTAGAATAGACCTTTCCACCTGTGCGAAATGACCATAACTTCTTCCCTGTTTTGAGGTCTAGCGCAAAAATATCACCTGCCGTGTTGGAGCTAAGCACCTTGTTCTGATAGACCGTCAACCCTGCGCCGATATCGCTCGCATCCTCAAATGTCCAGTTGACCCGAACCCTATCCGCATATTTAGCGTTTACGGCATAACTCGGCCTTGGGTAAAGCTTGGTTTCATTTGCAAAACGATGATCAACGAGTGGCACTGTCAACCAGGGTGTTTGCTGTGTTCCCACCCCGGGTGTCCGCTCCCGGTACACCGCCTGACCGTCACCGATCGTCACAATATTATAACCGCCTATTTCTTTATTGGCGCGCAGATTGGAGCGCCCCATCACACCCGGTATCCCCTCCCAATCATAGGCTTTGTTTATATGCCCATGACCGCAGAGTGCCAATTGCACGTTGCGCGTCTTCACACGTTTTAATGCGTCAAACCAGTTGTTCAGCGAAGAGTCCTGTGGGTAGTGATTGATGTAAATCAGTGGTATCTGCCTGTCAGGGTTTGCCGCAAAGATGGAATCCATCCACACCAGATTTTCACGTGGAATCTGCCCCGGGCTCATCCGCATATTCGGCCCCGAATTGGTGCCGATAAACTCGTATCCTTTATGTTTGAAAAAGAATGTTTCACCACCAAACACCGTGCGGAACGTATTCGCGCCGTTTTCCGACCAATTACCATCGTGGTTACCGGGGATCACATACCAGGGCAGCTGCAGGCTGTCCAAAATACGTTTGGCCAGTTTAAGCTCATGATCAGCGCCAAACTCTGTAATATCTCCGGAAAGTATAACGAAATCGATATCCTTCAACGTATTCAGGTCTTTTACAGTACGTCGCAAATCTTCCTCACCTGTTGCTCCGCCAACATGCGTATCGGTGACATGAGCAAATTTAAAAGTCTGCGCAACAGCAATATTAAAAATGCATAATAATGCAATAAAAAGCGTTAGAGTGGTTGATTTCATGGGTTATTTTTTCTTAAAAATAGCACATTTATGCAATATTCCGAAATTTCAATGCGTTTTTATGCATGATATTTTTGATACAAACATATTTTATAAAAAAGCCTTTCTGATAAGATCAGAAAGGCTTCGCCCACTTTTGTGAAAGTACTACCACCCCGGCGTTTGTTCAAGTGTATAACCTAAATTCGAATACTGTTGGATCTGATTTAATCCTACTGGAGCTAAATAAGAACGATCTGTAAAACTCACTCTATTAGCAAATTTAGGAACAACATAAAAACCGACCATGGCATCACCATTGGTTCCATTATATGTAATAATATCACCTGCGGCATTCTGCACTTTTAAAAGGCCTTCATAGGCTTTTGTCAAACGATTGGGAAGATCTTTTTTGATATTCACCCAAGGCCCCAAAGAATAATCAACATTACGAGCAAAATTCATGTAACCTAACTTTTTCCAACGACGAATATCATTCAATCTTGCATACTCGTAAACAAATTCCATCCTTCTCTCCCTTCTAATTTCCCACATGAGTGGTGATACATCTGCATCACGCTCAGGATCATTTGGAAGAGCGCTTAACATTAAGGGTGCTGTTTTCTTAATGCCTTTCGCAATTGCATCGGCATCCAATGGTCTATTTCGAATAGCATTTATAGACTTATCTAAATCAGCTTGCGTAACCGTTGGTCCACCGAAAAACTCAGCCAGAATTTGCTTCGCTTCAATCCAATTCAGCACAACTTCTCCAAGACGTGCTATAGGCGCATCATTGGTATTCGTGTTACTGCTCCATTTTGCAGGATAGGTTTTTCCGATGTAAGTCAACACCTCCCTAGCCGCGAATTTATGTCCATAGGCAAAGGTTGACGACGCTGTATTTACCGTATCCATCAAAGTAGCTTCGAACCTTGGGTCACGTGTCCTCGCTAACGATTTCATAGAAAAATCAGTGGCGTTAGCCACAGTAGAGTTTTGCCAAACTTTGCCATCGTTACAAATAAACGCTTTCAATAAATTCAAATTAACACCTTTTTGACCCTCAGTGCCATTACTATAGGATCCAACCGCATGCGTGACTTTTAAAGCGTCATTGTAAGTCCTAAAGAAAATTACTTCAGAATTACTTGATAGGTCTTCCGATGCAAACAGGCTCTTAAAATCGCTTCCGAAAGACCATTTTCCACTATTCATAACCACTTCAGCAGCTTTTACCGCAAGTCCAAGGTATTTCTTTGCTCGCTCCTGATCCAAGCTATGATATTTTTCCCAGGACCCTTCGAATAACATTAGATTGGATATTAGGGCTGCAGCCGCATATTTATTCACATATCCTTTACCGTCGTCGTCGCGCATATTGTCCAGGACATACTCAAAATCTGTATACACTTTATCCATCACCTCACCACGCTTGGTTCGTTCTTTATACATAGTAGCCTGATCCATTGGATCGACTTCCGCATCAAAATACGGGACATCACCAAATACCGATACTAATCTTGAATATTCGTAACCTCTAAAGAAACGGGCCACAGCAGTCCAGTGGTTGTATTCGGCTTCAGACAAATTCGCTTTAGCTTTTGTTTCAATCCTATTGAGCATGACATTCGCCTTTCTTACCCAATAAAAGTTCCATGTCGGACCAGAATACGTGGTTAACATATCCGGAGTTAATGTACTCGCACCTCTACTCGTGGGCACAACCGCCTCGAACCCGCTTTGCGTACCTTCTGATGTAAAGTCATCAGCAAAATTATATCCCACTAATGGCGCATAGGCAGTGCCATAAAACGTATTATAACCGACAAAGTAGTTCAAGTAAAAATCATTTGCATACAAACGAACATCTGCCTCATTTCTCCAATAGTTATCATCAATCACTTTTGTTTGATCAGGCCTATCGAGTACATCCTTGTTACACCCTCCTCCCATTAATAATGCAGAGAGAAGAATTGATCCAATTTTTATTCTATTTAATTTCATCTGTCAAATTCGTTTAAAAGTTTAATTGAACACCAAATGATGCACTTTTGAATGTTGGCGTTCCTACCCCTGTACGCCCACTATTGTAGTTTGTTTCGTTAAAAATTGAATATCCTTCAACTTCCTCCGGATCTATAGGTAATCCGCGAAGCTTATCCCAAGTAAAGAAGTTCTCCAACGAAACATATAACCTTAAATTGTTTATTTTAACACGATTAACAATATGTTGAGGTATTGTATAACCCACGGTTAGATTTTTAACACGCAGATATGACATATCCAATAAATAACGGGACTGCACTTGCATATTGTTAACATTAGCACTACCTCCATTATTAAAGGCTGCAGGATAGAAAGCACCTTGATTATCAGGCGTCCAATAATCGTTTACAAAGCTCGCCGGCATTGCCCCGTCCGAGACATTGAAACCTGGAATAGCTAAGAATCCGGCGCCCCAGACCTTACGCTGACCGACACCCTGGAAGAAAACAGACAAATCAAATCCTTTCCAATCAGCTCCAAATCTGAAACCATACTGGTAACGCGGAGTCGAATTTCCTATGATCTTCATATCACCGGGATTATCGATTGTACCGTCACCGTTATCTATCTCTCCGTCTCCATTTAGGTCTTTAAATTTGACATCTCCGGGGCCGAAGTAAAAATTGGTCGAATTCTGAAAACGGGGCTGATAAACTGCCTTCTCGCCATTTGGACCATCCTTTAACAAATAAACATTGTCTGTACTTGCATAATATTTAGTCATATCTGCATCAGGCTTAACCAACTGTGGCTTACCATTACCGTCCAATACAAAATCACTATATTGATACAGACGATCAGTCTCATAGCCCCAGATATCACCATAGACCCTTCCATCGTAGTTAGCGCCGGTAGTTCTCAATGATGTATACCCACTAAAAACAGATTTGGCATCATCCAGATTAGCTCTGAAATTAATTCCTAAACCATTTTCAAAACGATGATTGAAATCAACCGCCAATTCAAAACCTTTCGTAGTTAATGTTCCGAAATTTCCCCAAGGCGCTGCTGCCCCTAAAGTAAAAGTAGTGCCCTCCAAGGGAGCAAACATATTTTTGGTCTTTTTCTGGTACCAGTCAAACGTAAGACCTAACTTATTCTTAAAAAACCTAGCATCAATTCCCAAGTCCAAAGTCTCTAAATCCTCCCATGTCACTTCCGGCCAGTTTAACTTCGGCGAGCCGACAGAATTCAACAAAGCTCCGTTTATAATGTAATTAATCTGGCCTGCATCCATGTTTGAAACATACAAGTCAGGCGGCACAGTTTGATTTCCAATAACACCCCAGGACCCTCTAAACTTTAATTGATTCAATGCCGTTCTTGACCATTCCATAAATTTCTCCTCAGAAACCACCCATCCCGCCGAGAACGATGGGAACCAACGCCATTTTAAATCTGTAGGAAACTTGGAAGAACCGTCGTAACGTAGATTCCCCTCAAAAAGGTACTTATTCTTATAAGCATAGTTCACTCGGCCAAAATATCCTAGCTGCGATTCCCAGTACTCACCACCGCTACCTGTAATCTGTCCAACAGCCAAATCAAATTGAGGATTTGTAATATCTAATAGATCAGCACGCTGCGTCCAGTGATATGAGCCATCATTAGTCACTCTATTTAATCCAAGAATGAATTTGAAATTATGATCCTCGTTCACATCCAGCTCATAGGTTGTAAATGCATTGACCGTATGCTTATGTTCATTCTGTGAACGCATATAAATATGATCTTGCGCAGAACCATTTGCTGTATAGGCATCGTTCGATAGGTCATAGGCCAGCATGGCATCCGTGTCACCTTTATTAACTACTTTACCTTCCCGATTTACATACACTGGATTTCCTTGCGCATCAAACCGTTGTTTGGCAGCAACCCATGAATTAGCAGCTGTATATCGGGTTCCATTCTTACGCCAGTTATAGTCCTCGTTGGTGAACGTGTAATCTACGTCTACCTTCCAATTTTTCATGATATTAATTGTGGCACCCGCACTTAAATTAATATAATTACGAAGCATGGAAGCTTGATTTGCTGCCTCATTTTCACTCCAAGGACTTCTTATCGGATGGCCATTTTCATCATATCCCATTGGATAAAGTGAACTCCAGCGATACATATATAACCAAGGGTCCGCAGTTGTCGAATTAGTCGCATAAGGATAGATCTTATTTCGCTGAGCGAACATCGCGCCCCCCCTGATAGTTACGTATTTATTCAACTCGGTGTTCAAGCGAAGTGCGGCATTATACCGTTTAAATTTATCCGAATCGCCAGCTTTCAACATTCCACTTTGATTTAACGTTCCAAATGTAGCTGTATACTGTGTTTTCTTTACCGTACCGTTTAAAGAAAGATTGTGCGTCTGGGTCGGCGCCCATTCTCTGACCATATAGTCATAGGGATCATATGTTCTAACGCCATATTTTTTAGTAGGAGAACCCGGGTCAACATACCAATCCCGACCATAGACCGTCGGATCATCCTTTCCTAAAGATGAACCATATTTTTTATCCCATTCGACAGCCCTCTCATAACTTTCTCTATTTACCTTATAAAATGCTCCAGTTTCTGTCCCCCCAATTCTTTCTAATGCATCAATTGTATATTTTAGCGCATTGACGCGTCCCATTTCTAATTTTTTATATGGGTTTTGGAAGGAAAAGTTGTTCGAATAGTTTACGGTAACTTTTTCTGTGCTACCCCCAGTTTTCGTCTTGATCAATACAACGCCAAAGGCAGCCTTTGCTCCATAAATAGACGCCGAAGCAGCGTCTTTCAATACTGTAATAGATTCGACATCATCCGGATTTACATATTGTATACTGGGAATTTCGACATTATCGACCAATATTAGAGGGCTACTATTTCCTTGAATGGACGATATGGCGCCACGTATACGCATCGTTGGATCCGACCCAACCTCGCCACTCGGAACAGTAACACTGAAACCAGGGGTAGTACCTTGAATTGCCCTTCCCACATCAGCGATTGGACGGCTTTGAAGATTCTCCTTCACGTTAATGGACGATACCGCCCCCGTAAGATTACCTTTTTTCTGGGTACCATAACCGACGACAACAACCTCATCCAGAGATTGATTATCCTCAACCAAGGTCACGTTCATGGAATTTGAGGTTACTGTAACGTCCTGCGAAATATATCCTATGGACGAAAAACGCAGTTTGCTTCCCACAGCAGCTGTAATCTTAAAATGTCCCTGTGCATCCGTTTTCGTAGATACACTGCCACCGATTACAGAAACGCTCACTTCTGAGACTGGGCCTTTTCCATCCGTTACAGTACCTTGCACCGTATTTTGAATCGTAGCTTTCGATGTAGAGCGCAACAAAGAGCTTGTAAGCTTAGCGCCGCTCGATGCCCCCTCCTTCTTTACGAAAGAATAGGATTCAGAAGGAAAACTCAATCCAAGAGCAACAGAAAATAATACAAATTTTCTCATTGATTATAGAGTTTTAAAATAAATGATTCTCGTTAATATTGTTAGTTATTCTTATTCAAAATCTGGATATAACAAATACCTCTTACGCATCTCTTTATATGCCTTTAAATCTTCCAACCAAGAGGCCCGGATCTCTGTTTCGGATTTACCCGCAATGATCTGCTTTCTCAACTGGTCAGTCCCTGCCAGCTTATCAAAAAATTCTGGCCGCGCAAAAAAGGTACTTTTATTAGGCGTCTTCTGATAGAAATCCAGCAAGTATTTTAATGTGAACTTCTGTTCTTCCGGAACTAGATGCCGCAGATCAACACCATAATTTACAGCGCCTTTACCTTCCACATGTTTCGACATACCGTGACGTTCACCGGGTGTAAATGTAAATGAGCCGTAGACAGGATTGGTATACCCTAATACCTGAAACGGCCAGTCGGTTCCCCGGCCTACCGAAATGTCCGTACCCTCAAAAAGACAAAGCGAAAGATACAGGCGCACAGAAAGCTGATTAGGCAGACTCGGCGATGGTATCACCGGCAGTGTATACATTTTAGTGTGATCCCAGTTCTGCACCTTTACGACCTGAAGATCGGCCTGGCGTCCATTTTCCAGCCACTTCTCTCCATTGATCATCTGGGCAAGTTCACCTATAGTCAACCCGTGGATCATGGCTATCTTATGCCAAGAGACGTCTGATTTGAATTTATCGTCATGCCGTACCGGACCATCTACCTGATCACCGTTCGGATTAGGGCGGTCGAGCACAATAAGCTTCTTATGGTGTTTGGCACATAACTCCATCACACGATGCAATGAGGTGATATAGGTGTAGAAACGAGCCCCTACATCTTGAAGATCAAATATCATCACATCAATGGAATTGACAATAGAATCTTGTTTTTTATTGCCACCGTAAAGGGTAAATAATGGCAAGCCCGTTTTCTGATCTACATCGTTCCCAAACTTCTCTCCTCGTTCGACATCTCCGCGAAATCCGTGCTCAGGAGCAAAAGCAAACTTTAAATCAACTTGATTTTCTAGTAGGACGTCCACCAAATGCTTCTTTTCAGCCCCCACAATAGAAGTCTGATTCCCCATAATTCCAACCTTTTTTCCCTTCAATTGAGGGAGGTATAACGACAACTGATCTGCTCCCGTAGCTATTCGATCAGCATCGCCGCTGGATGCCTTCGTATGCTGTTTTTGGAATTGTGTAGATCGCAAGGATTTTCCACAGCATATGCAAGCTAAAAAGGATACCGCAAAGGTTAATTTCAGTAAGGTATGTTTCATCATAAATAGACTATTTTGATCAGGCACAAATGCAGTTTTATGCACGTATGATTGAAAATCAGAATAAAAGTAAGTAGATCTTTTCGTTTTTAAAATTAAAATAGTCAGAAAAACGCAAAAGAAAGTAAGTGTTCACTCAAAAATAAAAATAAACCAACAATAGCCCGTTATTAACAAAAGCAGTTATATTAGTCTATAATTTATTATAAATACCTAATTATAAGGATATTAATAAATAAAACGAACAGATTATCATTCCGAAGCATAGTGTACCATACACACATAAATGTAACATTTATGATATATTTAACATTCTATTAACAATGCCGCATAACACAGCAAAGCCGCAAAAGACGACATATTACTACGCAAATATGCTTCGTCTCACCACTTCAACTATTTAAGGAAGAGTTTTGAGTTGCAGATCAACTAGACGGCCCCTTAGTGAGTGCATAAATTTATCTCCAGGATCATCTTTTCCGGTTATATATTTTGGATCTGTTTCCTTCCACCAGGAGGTCTTTTTAAAACGTTGATATTCGTGATGACCTATCACGTGTTCGAGAGGATATTTCTTACTTAAATAACGGATCAACTCTTCATTTGCTTTAAGCTGTGCTGTCGTCAAAGGGTGTTGGCGGCTGCCAATATTTTCGATACCGATAGCACAGTAATTCAACCCGATCGTATGCCTCGCAAAAGTTGTATCCGGCAAAAACTGATAGATCGTCCCATCACGATCAATGACAAACTGAGAAGAGACATTCAGCGCACTTGCTTTGGTAAGCTCCGGCCTCCCTGGTAGCCTTACGGGATTAAACGTGTTAAAAGTTGCTTTCACGCTATTGTTGGCGGTCCAGTGTACCACTACCATTCTAGGTTGTATTGTTGGCGCAGACTGGTTTAGTCCATGTCTATTCTTTAGATACTCTAGGGAAAGCCGTATGCGCTCCTGATTCCAGGTAATAGGTTTTTGGATTATTTTGGGTGATTGCGCTAAAAGTGATACTGCAAACAAGCAGCTAAACAACAACAAAAAGTATCTCATTACACAAATTTAAGGAATTTAACCCACTATTAAGACACAAAACAAAAGGCTTGATTCCTCAAGCCTTTTGTTTAAGCTGCTTACTATTATTTCTTATCCCAAAACACAGGCTTTGTAATATACGTAGGCGTTCCTGCATCCGGATCTGCCTTTTTTACTTGATCCAAGTTATAACTGTTTTCATAAGAAGCAATTGCAAACCTTCTTGGCCAATCTGTACTATTTGGAAATGAGTTTGTAAAAACATGTCCCGGACGGTTAAAGCCTTTATAAATACCCGAAGCCTCGTTGTAGTTCCCAGAGACATCAGTACAGAAATCCATCCTGCGTAAATCCACCCACTGTTCCGGTGAGTAAGATAGTGCGATATACTTTTGGATCATAATATGGCTGAGATTCAATTTTGAAATATCCTGCACAACAGACGTACTCGCTAAATATTTACCAATTTCCTCACTCTTCACTCCAAGTATTTCCATGTGAATTCTGATACCATCTTTATAAGCTTGCAGAGCTTGCGCAAGTTGTCCTTTCCTAAAACGAATTTCCGCTTCTATGAATTTCATCTCTGCCCCAGTCAATAGCAACCCCTTTCCACCTTTCTGTGTATACCACGTACCAGTCGATAATACCCGTCCTGAGGTGGCTTTATTACTTCTCAGCTGTATGTACACAGAATCGGCGTGAGAAAACTTATTGGTTTTTGCGTCGAAAGTAACTGCAACGGGACCGGTTGTTGGCAATGCCGATTGCATGTCCACCACTTTTGTTCTTACCAAAACTCCTGTTCCATTATCCATACTGGGCACAAGTAAATCTAACCTTGGGTCTACCATATTATTGGCTCCCGACGGCGCACCCGTGTAGTTGTTGGTAATATAATCGTAGTAAAGCTTGGTAATTCTAGCCGTGGTACCTGTATTTGACCATTGCAAGGCTGCTTTAGAATTATCAGCAACGTCTGGACCTTCATCAATATATTGATATATAGTACCGTCTAAACTTGAAGAAGGCGCTTTTGCCAATAAATTTAAAATTTCGTCAGGATTATAATTTGCTTTCTTACTGTAATGATTTAAAAATCGCACCTTCAGTCCATAAGCTAGCTTTAACCATTTTTGAGTATCTCCGCTGTTATACGTATCGCCATCTTTTAAAGAAGGTGCATATTGATCCTGTGCTTTACTAAGGTCTTGAATTGCTTCATCCAAAAGAGCTAACACCTTACTGTATACATATTCTCCTTCGTCAAACTTAGGTGTCAAAATATCCTTATTGTCAAACTCATCATAGGGCAAAATGCCGTAACAATCGACCATGAATCCAAAACCCCATGCTTTTATAATCTTCCCTACCCCGACATAATGATTTGCCCCTACTTTACTTGCTGCATCAATCATAGGTTGAATATTGACTGCCGTATTAACATACCAAGCTTGCCATGGCCAGCCAACAGCGGCATTGGTTAGGTTCCATCGAGTCATATTCCAGTTATTATTATTCGCATTTACAACCCCTAGCTGTTGTGTGATAAAAGCAGCTCGCGTACCAGCACTTTCATATGCATCGGCAAACTGAGCCAAAATAGACGGCAAGCGCTGCACTGCTGTCGGAACTGCCGCATTTGCAGAATTTGGATTTTCATTCACATCTAGCCATTTATTGCAAGCTCCCAAAGTTAATGCTGAGGCAGCTGCGATTATGTAGATAAATCTTTTCATTTTTTAAAACTTTAAATTTAAACCAAAGGTTACTCCCGCTGTAGCAGGCACACCGGCATAGTCAACCCCTACTGAGCCCGAACCAATAACTCCAGCTCCAGCGGCGCTGACTTCAGGATCCATCCCTGAATAATTTGTCAACAGCCATAGATTTGTCCCCGTTGCTGTTATTGAAGCCGCCTTAAATATCTTGGAGCGTCTTAAGAGATCTGAGGGCAAACTATAAGTTAGGCTCAACGATCTTAAACGTAACCAATTAACCGTTTCTACAAAATGCGGGGTATTTAAAGCATAAATATCTCTGTAATAATCCTCTGTAGCTACTACTTCTCGAGTTACCATTTCATACGCTTTTGTTTCTGGATTAAGCGCCATCCCGGTGAATGAGATTTTTTCACCTCGATTCTCTGTAACGGTACTTAATCCATTATAAGCTAAAAGATATTCTGTACCATTAAGAATGTCCCCGCCTTTTCTAAAGTCAAATAAGAATGAAAGCTCCCAATTTTTATACGTCAACGTATTATTAAGACCTCCAATAAAATTTGGCTCTCTATTCCCAATCGGTTTTGTTGCATCGGTAGATGTCAACGGATATCCAGTTTTCCAATCTAACAACAGATTCCCATTCGCATCATGCTGCCAAGTAGACCCACTTATTCCCATAAAATTTCCATTGCCAAAGGAAGCTGCCTTTCCATTGCCCACTTGCACATCAGTTACATATAAAATTGGCAAAGAAGCTGGCAGCGATTTAACAACACCTTTGTTATGAGAGAAATTCAAAGCCAAATCCCATCTAAAATCTTCTTTTTTAACCGGCGAAGTATTAATAGATACTTCTATTCCCTTATTCTCAATTTCTCCAGTATTGACATAGCTAAGAATATAGCCAGTAGCATTTGACACGCGCGGTTGTAAAATCTGATCTTTTGAATTATTTTTATAATAGGTGAACTCGAGACCTAATTTATTTTTAAATAGTTTCAAATCAGTACCAACCTCAAAGGACGTAGTCGTCTCTGGCTTAAGCTGGTCATTTCCTCTCGTCCAGTAATTCCTAAACCCACCTCCAATAGTCAGTTGTGGATCAAATAAATAAGTAGCCGTTTGGTAAGCCGGCGCATCCTTGCCTACTTCTGCCCAAGACGCTCTTATCTTACCGTAGTTTACAATGTCATTTTTCTCCATAAGCTCGGTGAATATTAAACTACCTGAGAATGAAGGATAAAAGAATGAGCGATTTTGAATGGGCAGCGTTGAAGACCAATCGTTACGACCAGTCGCACTCAAGAAAAGTAAGTTTTTGTAACCAATGCGCAAATCACCATACACGCCCAAAAGACGTTTTTTAGTAATGGACTCGTTAAAATATTTATTTTTTGCGTCGGCATTATTGACACTTTCAAAATTTGGAATTGAAAACTGTTCTGCCCGCATCGAGTTTGCTTGTATATGCGTATCTTCCGCGGTTGTTCCCAACAAAAAGTTTAAATCCCAATCTTCTTTAACCTGCTTATGGAAATTTAGCATCAAATTGGAGTTAATGTAATTGTACTGTCGGACATTCTTGGAGAGCATCCCCTTCTGCCATGCGAGCTTCACGGCAGAGCCGGGAGTTATTAGCGAACTAAAATTGGTTGTGTAATTATCGACACCTAATTTGTATGTCGCATCCAACCAGTCCGTAATCTTTACATTCGCATAAACATTACCCAAAAAACGATTGGTCTTATCATTCTGCGGATTTTTGTTGACTGTCCAATAAGGATTATCAACATTATCTTCCAAAGCAACGTTAGGCAGTAGTAAAATTTGTTTGCCACTGGGATCTATCCAGTTTTTCATATCAACATTGCGCGGAAAGGCTAGTATTGATTCCATATATCCCATGCCAGAACCGCCCCATAACCCCGATCCAGTCAGCGTTTTTTGTGTGGTACTGTGTGAATAGGAAGCATTCGCCCCAAAGGTGAATATACCCACTTTTTGTTCCCCATTAAATCGGAATGTCGTCCGTTTAAAATCTGTTGTCGGCACTATACCTGATTGATCCAGATTAGAGCCGGACAAATAAAAATTACCTTTTGCATTACCTCCCGATACATTGAACGAATTATCAAAGCTGGTTGCGTTTTGATAAAAATCACCCAAGTTATCATAAACGGTCTCACCTGGTTGAAAGGCGTCGCCCCAAGACAAATATGTATTATCGGTAATCTTATTCCCTTTATAATTAGACCCTTGTTTATACTTACTTTGTAATTTGGGTAAGCGATTCACCCAGTTCACCCCAATACGTGAATTGATTCCGATTGAAGTAGCACCCTCTTTTCCCTTTTTAGTCGTTACCACTATTGCTCCCGCGGCAGCTCGTAAGCCATATAGGGCAGCTGCGGCCGGACCTTTTAGAACCGAGATAGATTCTATATCTTCAGGGTTTAAATCTAGAGCACGGTTACCGTTAGTCGTCGAAATATTAGTATTCCCATCGAATGCGGAATTATCCCCCTGCCCAGTTGAATTATCCATTGGCATTCCATCAATCACAAACAAGGGCTGATTATCTCTTTCTAAAGAAGTTCCACCACGTATCACGATAGAAGCCGAAGCTCCGGGCGCACCCCCAGAGTTAGTAACATTCACCCCAGCAATCTTACCATTTAAGGAATTGATTACATTCGGGTTCTTATTTTTCATCAGTTCATCCGCCTTGATATCCTGGACAGCATAACCTAAAGCTTTCTTTTCTTTCTTGATACCCATCGCTGTTACAACAACTTCTTCCAGCGCTTCTTCGCTACCCGAAAGCGCAATATTGATAGTCGCATCCGAACCGACGAGTTGCTGACGCTCTTTCGAACCAACAGCCCTGAAGATCAAAATATCTCCGGGGTCCGCTTTAATTGTAAAACTGCCATCTGGATTTGTCTGTGTACTGATAGGTTTACCTTTGATGCTCACCGTTACATTTGCCATAGATCCGCCATCCGAAGCGTTAGTAACTTTACCTGTGACGGTCTTGGTTTGTGCCCATAAACTGGTAGATAGCATCACTCCTGAGCAGAATAAGAGTAATTTTTTATTCATGGTATTTAGTTAGTTGTTAATAATTGATTATAACGGGAGGTTCCAACCCGAGGTTTACACCAATTACATAACAATAATATAAAAAGCCGCGAATTTATGCAAGTTTATGCGAATTATTTAAAAAAATAAATCATAAAAAAGCATAAACAGACCTAAAAAACCACATTCAACCTCAAAAACACTTATCACATAACATAAAATACGCACAACACAGCAAAATAAATAAGGTAACTACGAGGTAAGATTAATTTTTACATCATAATGCTTCCTGAGATACGCCTGCTGCTCGGCAGAGTCCGTCTCCAGATCATGAATAGCACGATCCCTTTCTTTATCAACTTCCATTTTGACGACGCAGCGATAAAATCGGAACACATCTTTTTCCGTCTCTAAAATCAGCCGCGGCACGCGCACCGGCTTACCGGATCCGTCTTTGGCCACCATTGTAAAATAAGACGAATTGCAATGTTTGGTCTCCCCAGTCTGAATATTCATAGCCTCCACACGGATACCGACCTCCATCGAGGAGTTTCCGACGTAATTCACCGAAGCGATCAACGTCACCAGTTCACCCACTTCGATAGGTTTCAAAAAATCGACTTTTCCAACAGAAGCTGTCACGCAATAATGAGCTGAAAATTTGGATGCTACCGCAAAAGCAATCTGATCCATCAACGATAAGATGTATCCTCCATGGATCTTTCCGCCAAAGTTGGCATTGGATGGCAGCATCAGCTGGGATATGCGAATTACTGATTCGCTAACGGTTTTATAGATCTCTTCCATATCCCTAAATTTACTTTGGACAGCTGGGATTTCAAAGGAAAATAAAAAAGGGATATCCACTAGAGCAGATACCCCTTTTGATAGTACAAAAAAAATCTATTTGATCTTCTCAGCGGCGTAAGGGCTTTCATTACTCAGCCGATCGACCGCTTTGACCGCAACATATTCCAGTTTTTTATTATTTAAAGATGTCGGCACATCCTTCGAGGTTATGCCCGGCTCCAGAATTTCGTATTGCCATTCACCGCCATAGTTCAGGTACAACACCCATTTTGCTACCTGATCAACCTGCTGATGCTGCCATTTCAGGAAGATATTATTGCCCTGCGGTGTCAGCAGCAAGTTAGGTTTCAACATGGGGTTCGCACTTAACCAGGGTGTGGCAGGAACCAGCGCCTTAAACTGATACGGACCATCCACGAGGGCACGGGTCATCGCCGGGTTTTTCGTTAATCCTGCGAGGCTCCAGTGGATCACTCCTTCCCTGCTGTCCGGCAAAATATTACGTGCCGCCGCCACTTGGTTAACGATCTCCTGCACATATTCCGGTCCGCGCCTGCCTACAGTATTGATACCTGGCCACAAATGCCGTCCCATCGTATTTTCACTCTCCCACCACTTCAATAAAGCGGTATAACTTTGCTTGGCCGGTTGAATAGGCCAATAAAGCTGCGGTGCAAAATAGTCAATCCAGCCCTTATTCAACCATAGCTTGGCATCGGCATACAGCATGTCATACTGACTTGATCCCTGTATACCGGCAGGATAGCCCGGTTTCCAGATACCGAAAGGGCTGATACCAAATTTCACGAAGTTTTTTTCTGTTTTAATTTCCTTATAAATACGTTCGATAAACGTGTTGACACTATTTCTCCGGAAATCGCCACGGGACAATGTCCCTCCGTTGCGTTTATATTCGCCATAGCTATCCGCGTCTGGAAAATCCTGTCCGCCGTTGTACTCCGCATAGGGGTAAAAGTAGTCATCAAAATGCACACCGTCGATATCATAACGTTTGACAATATCCATGACCACACGGGCCGCATGATCTTGCGTGGATTGCCTGGAGGGATCAAACCAATAATATCCTTGTCTTAATTTAACGACAGATTCTGGCATCTTACGTGCCATAGAAGCCGACGTCACAGGCCCGCCGGCCGTGTGGTGTGCGCGGTATGGATTTAACCACACATGGAGTTCGATGCCTCTTTTATGTGCCTCTTCCACCCAAAACTCCAGCGGGTCGTAGTATGGTGACGGTGCCTGTCCTTCTGTTCCTGTTAAAAAATAAGACCAGGGCTCAAGATCGCTCTTATAGAAGGCATCTGCCGACGGACGCACCTGAAAGATCACCGCATTAAAATTATTGTCCTTCAAAAAGTCCAGAATACCGATCGCCTCCTGCTTTTGCTCCGCTGTGCTCAGGTTGTTTTTGCTTGGCCAGTTGATATTGGCAACAGAGGCAACCCATGCGGCACGAAATTCCCGTGGTACGGGAGGAAGCTCCACCACAACATCCTTCTTCTTTTGTACAGGCGCCTGTTCTTTTGTCCCTATAGTATTTTTAACCCGCTCTCTTTTCGGAACTGAAGGTGGATCTTTTTTCACAATCTCAACATTGGTACTGGTATTGACAGGCTCTTGCTTTTTATTTTTCTTGGACGAACAAGAAGATATAAGAAAGACTGCTGTAGCTAAAAATAATAGGGAACGTTTCATCAATTTATTAGAAATAGTATTTTTTATCGAATAACCACCAAAACTAAGGTAAATTTCAATAGAAAAGAAATTTAGCTGGTTCTCATCTCCTGAATAGATAATATAACACGGAGAACACCTGTTATCTAATGACTATGATTATCGTCCTTGGTTTAAAACGGCATGACCACGCAATTGCCCTTTAAAAAAAACATGCTTTAACTGAAAATCATCGGTAAAGACAATAACGTTGCCCATACTGTCCGGATTGAGAGTACCGATATCTTCTCTGCCCAGAAGGGCTGCTGGATACTGTGTGGCCATACGGATAGCCTCCTGTAAAGAAATACCGACTTGCTGCACACAATTTTTGATCCCCTCGAAAAGTGAAATTGCTGCTCCCGAAATTGTGCCATCAGGCAGGGAGTAGTAACCATCCTGCAGCACGTGCTGATAAATCCCCTTGTTGCAGGCCGCTACAGCATCCGTGATCATAAACAGGCGGTCCCCCATCTGCTTTTTAGCAATTCTTACGGCTTCAAAACTCACGTGATGCCCATCCACAATAATACTCGCCCGAGCAGTCCGGTGGTTAAAAATAGCCCCTACCATACCTACTTCACGATGATGTAGCGGTGACATGGCGTTAAACAGATGTGTGCTTGTCGGTATCCCCAGATCAAAGCCTCGTGTTCCTTCCTCAAAAGTCGCGTTGCTATGTCCGGCACTGAGCAACACCTGGTATTTTTGCAGGTGCTGCAGCACGTCCTCATCCATGCATTCGGGTGCAATGGTCATCATTTTAACAACCTTATTATCCGCCAATAGAGCGTCAATACGTTGCTTCGATGGGCTCAGAATCAATTCCTCTGGATGTGCGCCTCTTTTCTTGGGGTTTAAAAAAGGGCCTTCCAGATGTAGCCCAAGGAACGCATCATGGTGGAATCCTTCAGCGACTTGGATGGCCTCCCGAAACACCTCCATGGTATTTGTCGCCAGCGTCATCATGTAAGAAGTAGTACCTTTGTCAATCAGGCCTTCCGAAATACGCTGCAATGCGTCAAGGCTCAGTTCTGCAGAATACAAATCCATACCGTCACCATACAACTGCAGGTCGACCAGCCCGGCACATATGTTGTAACCGTCAACGGCAAAAGGCTGATACTCATCAGGAAGATCATTGTCCGCAACAATACCAACAACTCTACCCTGCTGCAGGAGTAACGCTCTCTTTTCCAAAACTGCGTCGGCGGTATAAATCTTACCGCCTGTAAGTGCTATTTTATTCATGGTCATATTATTTATGCACGCCGGGCTGTGTCTTCAGCCGGACCATCTACTGTTCGGCAGCCTATACGGACTGACATCGGCAGCCACACGTTAGTTAACTAAAGTTAGGACTTGTAGCGCAGCGATCCCAAAGTTTTTAATTTTTAATTTTCACATCTTAAATTACTGTCGTAACTTAGTTCCATGTACTTTTTTAGAAAGCACAACGCCGATCGTCCCATGAATGGCAGTATAAAAGCCATGCACATTATTAATGCAACGGCAATTATTATCTTTTTATTGGGACTGATCTATAAACTATTTTTTTCATCCTAAACAAACAGCTCATGTCAAAAAAAGAGATCTTAAATACAGATAAGGCACCTGCAGCGATAGGCCCATATAACCAGGCTATCAAAGCGGGCAATACACTTTATGTTTCGGGGCAGATTCCGTTGGTTCCGGAAACCATGGAACTGATTTCCACCGGCGTAAAAGATGAAGCCCACCAGGTACTCAAAAACGTGGAAGCTATTTTGAGTAACGCGGGATATAGCTTTCAGGATGTTGTCAAAGCTTCTATTTTTTTAAGCGACATGGATAATTTTGCCCTTGTGAATGAAGTGTATGCAGAGTATTTTAAGGAAGCACAACCCGCACGTGAATGTGTTGCCGTCAAGACACTGCCGAAAAATGTCAACGTCGAAATTTCGGTCATCGCCTGGAAAGATTAATCCGTGAGCAATAATAACGAAACTGTAGGCCGCGGAAAATATCTTCTCGCGGCTTTTTTGGCTCCCTTCATCTGGGGATTCATGTCCATTTCAGTACGCTGGATCAGGGACTACCCGGCAGAAGACATTCTTTACTTCCGAATAGTCACCGCCCTGGCTGTGCTCTGGCTTTATCTGCTCCTGTTCCGAAGAAAATTAGTCCAGTCAGACTTGAAGAAATTCAGGAATCTTCCGGGTCCAGCTAAACGGCGGCAGGCCGGGCTTACCATTCTGGCTTCTCTGCTGATCTTCGGCAACTGGTTTACCTATATCTATGCCGTCAACCATGTCAGTATTCAGGCTGCAGCACTAGCCTACCTGACCTGTCCTTTGATAACTGCTGCAGCCGCCTATTTTATACTGAAAGAAAAACTGGGTATCTTACAGAAAGTGGCATTGCTGATCGCTCTGGGCAGTGTATGTCTGCTGGCGAATGGCTCCTTAAATGATGTCCTCTGGGCTGCCACCATCGCCACCTGTTACGCTTTTTACCTCATCGTGCAACGGGTATCCACTGGTTTTGACAAACTCACTCAGCTGGCCGTCCAGCTCAGTATATGTGCGCTATTTGTTGTCCCCAAGCTACTCTATAATCACCACGATCTGCCAAGAGAACCAATATTCTGGAGTACAATACTGCTCATTGCGGTTTTGTTTACCATTATCCCCCTGTTTCTAAGCATGTACGCTTTGATCGGCATTTCATCGACGACCACCGGTGTACTGCTATACATCAATCCGCTGATCGCCTTCACTCTGGCAGCCACTTACTTTCAGGAGTCGGTGTCCCCCATTAAATATGTGGCTTACAGCATTATATTGATCGCGATCATCCTGTTCAATAGTCGTAATCTACGAACTATGAAAAACAAACAGCCAGCTTAGCCGTAATCCATAAAATGGCAGGCCAGACCTGAACCGGCCCATTCCACTGAGCAGTGTCACATCAGCCGAAATCTCCCCGCGTTAGCGGAATTGACGAAGCTGGGTGCTTCATTTCACCGCTAAAAGACATCTTTTTCAAAAAGTTACAAAACCACAAAATACTATTAGATAGCCGGTTACCAACAATTAACCTTATTTTGTATCAACTTTGTTTCCTAAAATTTTTGATTGTTGGCCAACAATAGTAATTTAGTATTCAAATACAGCTTTTCACACAGCTATTACTTCCTGTCCTTAAGATATTGAACAGCATAACATTTGAGATGCGCATCGTCATTGTCCGATATCGATTTTCCTAACCAACATGCTAAATGGAATTAGCCATCTATGTAGAAGTATCTACTGGGATGAAACCGCGACGTAAATGTAATTGCCCCTCAAGCAATTGCTGTTGATGTAGTGCGCTCATCAGCCGATAAAACGGGAAAAATAATTGGGTGAAAACGTGTATGTAAAACGCTAAAATAACACATATACTCAATGAATAACAAATTATACACTACACTAAGGATGCTGAGCATAGTTCCGACAATGCTCTTTTCCGCATCTTTACTACACGCGCAAAGCAACCAGATAAAAGGGACGGTTGTGGACGCAAAAACCAAAACACCTATAGCTGGTGCAACCATAAAAGTACTGGGTACGTCAACAGCAAGCTCTACAGATGCAAAAGGCACCTTCCAGATTAATGTGGATGATAAAAATCGCGTCCTGAACATCAGTACCATAGGTTACGAAAACAAGACTGTCACACTTGCTCCCGGGGAAACCACTATCACGGTGGCTTTAGACGAGCAGACTCAGCAGCTCGAGAGCGTCGTAGTCACGGCACTTGGCATCAGCCGGGCACAAAAATCCCTAACGTATTCTACTCAGCAGGTCAACGGTGATGAACTGAACAAGGTAAAGAGCACCAACCTCGCCAACAACCTCAACGGTAAGGTCGCTGGTGTCAACATAGCTTCCAGCTCCTCCGGCCCGGGAGGATCAGCAAAAGTAATATTACGTGGTAATAAATCTGCCTCCGGCAACAATCAGGTGCTCTATGTTGTTGATGGTGTTCCGATCAACAACCAAACCTTAGCTGGACAACCGGACAATGTTTTCGGAGGACAGCGCGATGGTGGCGACCCAATTGCCATGATCAACCCTGAAGATGTCGAAAATATCTCCGTACTTAAAGGAGCTTCTGCAGCGGCCTTATATGGTAGCCAGGCTGCCAACGGCGTTATTTTGATCACGACCAAATCCGGAAAACAAGGTCGTACAACCATAAACTTCTCATCCAGCGCACAGATAGAGCAAGCCGTATCTCTCCCGGAATTCCAGAGTCAATACGGCCAAGGATCGAACGGTAAAAACAGCAATACCAGCGTATTTAGCTGGGGCGACAAAACAAACGGAACCAACTATGATAACGTAGGCGAGTTTTTCCGCACCGGAAGCAATTTTACAAACTCGTTGACATTATCTGGCGGCAACGAAAAAAACCAGACTTATTTTTCATATGCCAATACGCTCGCCAAAGGTATATTGCCCGAAAATGATCTTACACGTCACAACTTCAATATCAAGGAAAGTGCTACATTTCTGGATGATAAGCTAACCGTTGAAGGAAGTGCGAATTACATTACACAAAAATTGGACAACGCCCCTACATCGGGTTTCTATTATAATCCTTTAGTTGGCTTATATCTATTGCCAAGAAGCTTGAACATTGCAGATTATAAAAATTACGAAAAGTTCAATGCAAGCCGCAATCTGAATGAGCAGAATTGGTTTACGCTCTCCGACGACGAAACGACGCAGCAAAACCCCTGGTGGATTACAAACCGGAATTCGACACGCTCAACAAGAAACAGATTGCTCTTAAATGGAAGTGCAAAATATAAGATCGCGCCATGGATTAGCATCCAAGCTCGCGGTAGTGTAGACCGCACAAGCGAAGTCTGGGACAGGAAAGCCTATGCCGGCACACAAAAGATTCTTGCCCGTGAAAATGGAGCTTACAACTATACGAATACAACGATCACACAACAATATGGTGATTTGGTCGCCAATATGAACTTCCATGTCAATGATAAATTCCAGATTACCGGATTAGTGGGAACCAGTATCACGGACTGGAAAACTGAAGGCACGGATTTCAATACCGGAAAAAATGGATTGAAAATACCTAATCAGTTCTTTATCCAGAATACAACTACACCAGTGACGTCGACTTTATTGGCCAACCGCAGACAGCTGCAATCTGTATTTGCTTCAGCCAATCTTGCGTACGACAACTGGATCTATCTGGACCTGACTGCTAGAAATGACTGGTCAAGCACGCTTGCTTATACAGATTCGAAATCGTTTTTCTATCCGTCTGCCGGATTGGGGGTTGTGCTTAACGACAAGCTAAATTTACCTGAATTTGTAAACATGGCAAAAATACGTGGTTCATATGCCATTGTGGGTAATGACTTGCCACCATATACCAGTCTACTGACAAACTCCATCGATCCTTATGGGGTATTGACAGTCAATGATATCGCATTTCTGAAAACATTGAAACCCGAAAAAACTAAATCTTTCGAGATCGGAACAGAATGGCGTATGTGGAACAACCGTCTGAATGTGGATTTGACATACTACAAAACCAACACGACAAATCAGTTTTTCAAAATTGCGGCCAGTCACGCGTCACTTAATGAACTCTATGCGATTAACGCCGGAAATATTCAAAATCAGGGTGTGGAAGCATTAGTGTCGTTGGACGCAATAAAGAATGATAACTTTACATGGACCACTAGCCTCAATTTTACCTACAATAAAAATAAAATTGTCGAACTCGCTGATGGGATATCCGAATTTACTCTAACAGGCGAGGGACGCAATAACTTTGCATCCAAACTAGAAGTCGGCGGTTCGTTTGGGGATATCTATGGTCAGGATTTTGTACGTGACGATCAAGGTCGTATACTGATTTCTGAAGACGGAATCCCGCAAAAAAACAACCAGTATACCAAACTCGGCAACGCTAACCCAAGATGGCAGATGGGCTGGAACAATAGCTTTAACTATAAGAATTTCAACTTGAGCTTCCTGATCGATGGGAAGTTTGACTATGAAGTGATGTCCGTGACCCAGTCCTTGCTCGATGGGTATGGTGTGTCAAAAGCCAGTGGCGATGCCCGCGCAAATGGTGGAGTAGCGATCAATGGCGTAACACCAAGTGGTAAAGCTGTCTCCATGGTTGATGCAGAAAAGTGGTATACGTCAACCGCGGGCATGGGGCCGGTAAGTAGTCAATATATTTATGATGGAACTGTCGTGAGATTACGTGAGCTGACTTTTGGTTATGACTTCAATATTAAAGATAGTTTCTTCAAAAAACTTCGTGTCAACGCCGTTGGAAGAAACTTATTCTACATCTCCAAAAAAGCACCGTTTGACCCAGAAGTAACTATGTCAACAGGAAACGGCCTAAGTGGCGTGGATATCTTTATGATGCCTGCTACCCGTAACTATGGGCTTACACTAAATGCAACATTTTAAATATCAACACTGAAACCGAGATTTAAGTAACATGATACTATACAATCTCCGTTCCATCAGGCAATTAAAAAATAATTAAATGAAATTCACGATTAAAAATATATCCAGATTCTCGCTTGCTGCTCTCCTTATCGCGGGCTCAATGAGCAGTTGTACCAAGAATTTCGAAGATTACAACAAAAGTAACACGGGACTTACTGACGAGGATCTCAAAGGAGATGGTCAGGACCTTGTTGCTTTCTTCAGAAATGCACAGATGTCGATCTATAATTTCTCCGGCGCTGGTGACCCAAATTCCTATCAAGTCCAACAAAACCTGAATGCAGACGTTTTCTCTGGGTTCTTTATGTCTCCAACACCGTTTAACAGCGGTCAAAATAACCTGAACTACGCTATGGTGAACGGCTGGAACGGTGAGGCTTTCAAAGTGCTCTACCTTGACGTCATCAAAGCAATTGACAAGCTACAAAAAAATGGCCTCGCAGAGACATATCCAGCATTATGGGGTTCGGCGTTAGTCATCAAAGTGGAAGCGGCAAGCCGTGTCACGGATATCTACGGTCCTATTCCTTACAGCAAGGTGGGCACTTCGAATACCATTCCGTACGACAAACAATCCGACGTATATGCGGCTTTCTTTAAAGAACTCGATCAAGCAGTAACTGCATTGAAATCGTATACAGCGGGTAGCCCTATGGCAGCTAAAATCGATGAGATTGACCTGGTGTTTCCTAACACGGATAACCAGGTGCGCTTCAAAAATTGGTTAAAAATTGCCAATTCATTACGTTTACGGCTGGCGATGCGCTTAGTTAAAGTCGATGCGCAATTAGCAAAAACACAAGCGGAAAAAGCATTAGACCCTGCAAATGGCGGCGTTATCCAAAGCAACGCAGAAAACTTCAAGATTACCGTGCCGACAGACGGCACCTATAGCAATCCACTTTGGTTTATTTCCAAAAATTGGGCTGATACCCGTATCAATGCTACGCTTACGTCTTATATGGTGGGCTTGAAAGATCCACGTATTTCGAAATACATGTCCCCAATCACACCAGCTGCTACAGATGTAGAGCTTGCCCCGCACAAAGGTGAGTATATCGGTATCCGCGCTGGAGCAGAGGGCATCGAAAAGGATAAATATCAAAAATTTTCTGCTTTAAATACCGAAGGCACTACACCTACTTTCACAGCGACAACTGCTCCGGTACTGATGACTGCTGCAGAAGTTTACTTTCTACGTGCCGAAGCTGCGTTAAGAGGCTGGGCAAATGCTGGCGGCTCTGCACAGTCGCTATACGAACAAGGAATTGAAACATCTTTTGCGCAATGGGGAGTTACCTCAGGTCTGAGCGCTTACCTAAATGACAATACCAGCAAAGCTGCAGCCTATAAAGACCCATTCAACGCAGAAAACAATGCTGTGTCACCAAGTGCATTGACCATCAAATGGAATGACGCTGCGACTAACGAAGAAAAATTGGAACGTATCATTACCCAGAAATGGTTGGCAATCTTCCCGGAAGGACAAGAAGCTTGGAGTGAATTCCGCCGTACCGGTTATCCGCGCTTATTCCCTGTCGTGGTCAACAACAGCGGGGGACTGATCGACACACAAATACAGATCCGTCGATTACCGTTCCCACAGAACGAATACAACACAAACAGGGCTGAAGTGCAAAACGCAATCTCCTTGTTGGGCGGACCAGACAATGGTGGTACCCGACTTTGGTGGGACGTAGCCAAAGGAAATTTCTAGCAATAGAATTTACCCCACATCAGAAACGGCTTAATCTTAACGATTGAGCCGTTTTTTTTATTGCAAGAGCAGCCTTTTCCGGAAGGCCAATGACCAATCGGGCTCCTGTCCGGCCTCTATTCCTATAGGCGAGAAATTTCCAACAGATATCCAATAGATAACTGTAGCACATCCATCATGGAGTCCGTTTAAAGAACAGCTGAGTTTATAAACCGAATGCTTTCAAAGTGGCTCGTCCTGCTTTGAATCAAAACCATTGACCGAATAGAATGTACAGAAGATGAAAAGTTTATCCCTATTAGCGCTGACGACATTACTCGCATGTTCCATGTTATTTGTGGTCTGTAAATCTGAATCTCATCTCGATAATCCTTACCAAGGAAAAACAGAAAAGGAGCTCGGAATCCTTTCTGATGAAAAATATCACCAGATCGTATCATTCGCAAGCCCCGTAACCTGTACAAATGCAGACGATTGGAGATTGATCGAGATCCAATCGACATGTGGATCCAGTCATCTTGCCTATCATCGCTCCGTAGACAAAACCACTTTGCGTAATAAGGTCAACGACTACAACAGACTGATGGAAGTATATCGGCCATTGATCGCACCGAGAATTAACTGCGCGGCATATCAGAAGCCTCTGGGTGTACGATGTAACAATGGAAAGGCTATCGTAGGATATGAACAAACATCCCCTGGATATTAATATACACCAGATTTAATAAAACTAAAGTATGAAAAGAATCAGATTCAATTATTATCTCCTTATTGGAGTCATCTTGTTCCTTGCCTGTTCGAAAGACAGTTCCAGATCAAATGAATATTGGTCACAGCGGGTTAACGAAAAAATACAGGAAATCCATACCGTACTCGAGTCCGTACCTTGTACGAATATCAACGAATTCGAAATTATAAAGCAATCAGACTACTATATAGTCCATCATTCTGTAAAGCCTCAATTTGAAAAACTTCAGCAAGATTTGGACTACCTCCACCGAAAACAAAACGAAGCCGCCGAACGCGAAGGGATAATGTTAATTGAACATGGCTATTCTCCCCCTATCAACCCGCCCGTTGGAAAAGTATGTCAGAATGGTAAAGCTGTGCTCCGGTATGCGCGCGACCTTACCCTAGAAGAAATTGATATTGAGATCCCCAGATTATACAAAGAACTAGAGGAGTTTTATAAGGACGTTCCTTGTACAAATCCAAACGACTGGACTAGCCATTTCCTACGAAAAGGCTGCTGCTTTGAAGGAATTGCGGTGCACAAATCCATCCGTTCAAACGAGATGGTGGAAAAAATAGAACTATACAATCGTCTTGTAGAAAGGAAACTGCACCTTGAAAAAACAGTATGTCAAGGTGATTGCTTCAGTATGGCCAAGCCAGTCCAATGCAAGAATGGAAAACCCATTGTAGAACTATCTAACCCCTAAAAATTATTTTTTCGTATTTTAGCCATTTGAGAAGAATGGCTGAATTAAGTTTAATTACCCCGATAGAATACCTCAAAGGTGTAGGTCCCCAAAAGGCGGATGTGCTCAAAAAAGAGTTGCAGGTATTTACCATTGGTGACTTGCTGACACAGTATCCCTTTCGTTATATCGACCGCACCGAATTCCATAAGATCCGGAAACTGCATCCCGATATGATGGCTGCGCAGGTACTGGGCCGCCTGGTGTCCTTACAATTGGTCGGTGAAAAAAGAACGAAACGGCTCGTCGGCTCCTTCAGGGACGAAACAGGTTCCATGGAACTGGTCTGGTTTCAGTCAATCCCCTGGCTCCAGAAATCGCTCAAGGTAGGTTCAGCGTACGTCATCTATGGTAAGCCCAGTGAATTCAATGGCCAGATTTCCATTACCCATCCCGAAATGGACCTGTACAATCCGCAGGCCAAACAAGTGGGCAATATGAGCCTGCAGCCGGTCTATTCGTCTACGGAGAAACTTAAAAAGTTCAACCTGGACACTAAGGGGATTCAGCGCCTCCAGCAAACCGCCCTCGAAACCGTCTATCGAAGTATTACAGAGACATTGCCCGAAGAGGTGCTAAAGGAACATCAGCTGGTTTCCAGACAGCAGGCCTTGGCTTCCATCCATTTTCCTAAATCCCAAAAAGAACTTAACCAGGCAATTAAGAGGATAAAATTTGAGGAACTGTTTTTCATACAGCTCAAACTGCTCAACAACAAGCAGCTGAACACTCAAAAATTCCGAGGCCAGCGCTTCAGTCAGGTTGGAGAGAAATTCAATATCTTTTTCAATGAGCGGCTTCCATTTCCGCTGACAGGTGCCCAAAAACGTGTCATCAAGGAAATCCGGATCGACACCAACACCGGTGCCCAGATGAACCGGCTCGTACAGGGGGATGTAGGCTCCGGAAAAACAGTTGTGGCGCTCATGAGTATGCTGCTAGCCGTCGACAATGGCTTTCAGGCCTGCATGATGGCTCCCACAGAAATTTTGGCCACCCAGCATTATCATGGACTCAAAGAGCTTGCCGGAGATGATCTCGTCAACATCAAGCTGCTCACCGGCTCCACAAGCACCAAGGAACGCCGGCTGATCCACCAGGCACTGGAAGATGGAACTTTGGATATATTGATCGGCACACATGCCCTGATTGAAGACAAGGTGAAATTCAAAAATCTGGGCTTCGTCGTCATCGACGAGCAGCATCGATTCGGCGTGGAACAACGGGCCAAGCTGTGGCGCAAAAACGTCATCCCACCCCATATGCTGGTGATGACTGCAACCCCCATTCCTCGTACACTGGCCATGACCATGTACGGCGACCTGGATATCTCGGTGATTGATGAGCTGCCGGCAGGACGTAAGCCCATCAAAACAGTTCATTTTTTTGAAAGCTCACGCCTGAGGATGTTCGGATTTATGCGTGAGGAAATTGCCAAAGGCCGCCAGGTATATGTAGTATATCCCCTGATCAAAGAAAGCGAAAAACTGGATCTCATTTATCTGGAGGCTGGCCTGGAGAACCTGCAGCGCGAATTTCCGCTGCCACAGTATAAGATCAGCATCGTTCACGGCAAAATGCCGGTGAAGGACAAAGAGTTTGAGATGCAGCGTTTTGTCCGGCACGAAACGCAGATCATGGTTGCCACAACCGTTATTGAGGTCGGTGTCAACGTACCCAATGCCTCCGTCATGGTGATCGAAAATTCCGAGCGATTTGGTCTCTCCCAGCTGCATCAGCTAAGGGGCCGTGTAGGCCGGGGAGCCGAACAGTCTTTCTGTATTCTTATGTCCGGCAACAAGCTTAGCAAAGAGGGACGTCTGCGGCTCGACACCATGGTGCGCACCAACGATGGCTTTGAAATCGCCGAAGTAGATCTACAGCTACGCGGCCCCGGCGATATTTCAGGTACGCAGCAGTCGGGTGTACTCGACCTTAAAATGGCAAACCTGGCCACCGACCAGGCCTTGCTGACCGCGTGCCGGAATACGGTCATTGCGATCTTTAAGGAAGATCCTATGCTGCAAAGCCCAAAAAACCAGCTCCTCCGCAGCTTCCTGGCCCGCAAATCGGATGGCATAGCCTGGGATAAGATCTCCTGATCTGATACCGCACCTCGCCGCTCAAAGCCAAAGCAGCCACGGCCGAAACGCAACAGGGGGGCATAGCGCACGCTTCAGATGCTTCTTCACACAAACCTGTGGCAGAACAACCACCCCCAACACAGGGACAGGCTCCCAATAGACAAAAGTCTACATGACGTCTGTCGTTTTTCAGGAAAGTAGACTTGAATAGGCATCGGCTGACCTTGGCTATACACTTGCATATAAAATGAAATTTATTTATTTTTGCATCATTATGAACATGATATAGAAAATCTCCCCTTCTTTTACTAGGCAAAAGATGGCGACAGACCGCTTACTTATATCGAGTTGCCCTGTAAGCAAATCACAGATGATTTATTGGTTTTTTCTTAAATTCACCTTTTCAAAACAAAACGTAAAAAGTGGACGTACCCTAGTAACAGGCCCTGTGCTATAAATAGATGGCCTTGCTGTCTGTCGGCGTCCCGTTAACTATTTTAATATAACAAAATGGCCAGATTTAAAATACACGATACAGCAATAAAACCCGAAACAGCCGTCCTGGTGAGTGTGATCACTCCAAATGTGACGGAAACGAAAGCAAAAGAATACCTCGAGGAACTTGAGTTTCTTGTGAAGACTGCCGGCGGTGAGACCAGAGGCACGTTTATGCAAAAACTGGGTTTCCCCGATCGCGCGACCTTCGTCGGAAGTGGCAAACTGGAGGAGATCAAAGCCTTTGTCGAAGCCGAAGAAATCGACATCGTGGTCTTTGACGATGAGTTATCACCATCCCAGCTCCGCAACATTGAGAAAGAACTCAAGCGTAAAATCCTCGACCGGTCCAATCTGATCCTCGATATCTTTGCGCGGCACGCAAAAACGGCCCAAGCCAAGACCCAGGTCGAGCTGGCACAGCTGCAATACTTATTACCACGTCTGACCCGTATGTGGACCCACTTGGAGCGTCAGCGCGGGGGTATTGGTATGCGCGGTCCGGGTGAATCCCAGATCGAAACGGACAGACGGATTATCCTGGACAAGATCTCCCTCTTCAAGGAGAGACTCAAAGCCATCGATAAACAGAACGAGACTCAACGCAAAAACCGCGGCGAGATGATCCGCGTAGCATTGGTAGGATACACCAACGTCGGTAAGTCAACGATCATGAACATGATTTCCAAATCTGATGTGCTGATCGAGAACAAGCTCTTTGCCACATTGGATACCACCGTCCGCAAGGTTGTCATAGACAATCTTCCGTTTCTGCTGTCAGATACCGTTGGTTTTATCCGTAAATTGCCGCACCACCTCGTGGAATGCTTCAAATCCACATTGGATGAAGTACGCGAGGCGGATGTACTGATCCATGTCGTGGACATCTCACACCCCAACTTCGAAGATCATATCCAAGCGGTAAATGAGACATTGAAAGACCTCAAAGCACTGGACAAACCGGTGATTACGGTGTTCAACAAGATCGACTTGTACAAACCGGCGATCGAGGAAGGACAGGATGGCGAAGAAATTGAGGTGACATTGGACGATTTCCGCAATTCCTGGATGGCGAAAAACGCCGATCCGGCTGTCTTCCTCTCTGCAACGAACAAAACCAACATCGAGGAATTCAGGAAAACATTGTACGATATCGTTGTCAAAATGCACAATGCACGATACCCGTATAATAATTTGTTATACTAATCAGACAACACACAAGGGAGCGGATTTGATAGCTGCTCCCGCTTTAAAAAGAATAAACAATGAATAAATCGGTGCAGTTTCAGGACTGGGGCCTGGTAGACTATCAGGAAGCCTGGGACAGACAGGAATCCATTTTTAAAAGCGTTTTGGATATCAAGCATGACAACAGGGTCAACGAAACAAAAAATCCAACCCCCAATTACCTGATTTTCACCGCTCATCCCCATGTTTACACACTCGGAAAAAGCGGACATGAGGAATATCTGCTGCTGGATGAAAAGGGATTGGAGGAGAAAGACGCTAAGTTCTATAAGATCAATCGCGGCGGCGATATCACTTACCATGGACCGGGCCAGATCGTGGGCTATCCGATATTGGATCTGGACAACTTTTTCACGGATATTCACCTCTATCTGCGGACATTGGAGGAAGCCATTATCTTAACTTGCGCTGATTATGGTATTGAAGCAGGACGTTACCCCGGATATACCGGTGTTTGGATAGAACCGGACAAAGCAACGGCGCGCAAGATCTGCGCAATGGGGGTACGTGCGTCGCGCTGGGTGACCATGCATGGCTTTGCATTCAACGTCAATACCGACCTGGAATACTTTGGCAATATTATCCCTTGTGGCATCGACGACAAGGACGTCACATCACTCAAACGCGAACTCGGTACCGAAGTGGATATGGAAGACGTCAAACAAAAACTCAAAGGACATATTGCCCGCCTTTTTGAAATGGAAGTCATCTAAAACCATTCCGCTTGCCACAAGCGTCAATAGCTGGCAAAACCGATTGGGGGTACTTCCCAACCGATGCCGACCATAGCAATTCAGGGATCAATAACCGAGCACAGCGAGATCATTGATCCCTTCTTCTTTTTCCACTGGGCGCTAAACACACACACCAGAAGCTAGTGTTGCTGTTTGATATGTAGCGCTTCCGGAAAAAGCCCCGGCTTTAGCAATAATACATGCATTCATAGCTGAATAACCTGCCATCCTTGAATGTAAGGATAAACTGCCCAGCATCGCCGTTCTGAATGCGGTAAATATGCGGATCCGACGTCCAGTCCCCGTAATATAGCAGATCGCCAAAGCGTTGTACAAAATCTCGCTCGCTGGAGTTGGCGTCGAGCCGCTCGCCAGCCAATACGAGCATTTCCCCATCCCGAAAATATGTTTTGTATACCGATCCCACGATCTTTCCCTGATAGTTTTCCTCAAATGCGACAATCATATTTGGCGTCTTGTAAAAATATTTCGGTTCCCAGCCACATTCCGGCGTACCTGGAATATCCTCAACACGTTGCAGATCCATGGCTTTCATCTGTTCATCTGTTATTTTACCGTCATACAATGCCGTACCTTTCCAGATGAAATGCATCTGCAGTTGCTGGACTCGTTTTCCATAAACCTCGTATTCCGGCCTTTGCGCGATTTTATCTGCCAGCAATAATTCGAAGTCAATATCCACCTTGGGATTATCCACCCCCGCATTGGCATAGGACTCTTTCCAATAGAAAAGCGCCTGCTTTAACGGGCCGTCCCCATCGCCCCATGCGATTTCGCGTAGTCGCCCTACCTGAATCAGTTCCTTTTCCTGATCCTTGCCTTTTACTGCCAGATAATCCTTCAGTACTTCCTCATACGTCAAATGCGGACCTAAATATTTCGCCTGAACATATTCCGGCTGTTCGTGAAAATGATCGCCGACATACACCCATCCGTCTTTATACAAAGGCATATAATCGATACAGACCATCTCGTTCACCCTAGCCCGGCGAACAGCTGTACTACCTGTATTCGGCGCTTTCCGTACACGCAATTCGGAGACCTGTACATAGAAATGCGGACATTGGTAACCCTCCGCCCCGCGATAGAAATATTGTGACGGTTCGCCCATTGATTTCTTCCCGTCCATGAAGTTTTTCAGGGGCTGACGGTCGATAAAACCGACGTCGCCGTTGCTGACCTGCACCTTATACTGCGTTTGGGTGGAGTCGAGCGGGTACACGGGTGCTTCCGTGGCAAATACACCCAAAGGTTCATTCTTGTTTCCAGCCTCAGCATAAAGGTATCCCCAGCGGGACACATACATAGGCCGCTCTCCAGCAGGCTGCGCTACGCTGGCCTGTATAGAACAAATGAAGATGACAGCGATTACAGATAATACTTTTCTCCACATAAATTTATTTCTTTTTGTATAAATAGCTGACAGCCGGACTAATCCAGGGACATGGCAACACGTGTTTATAATTATCGAAATTAACACAAAAAAAAGCCAATGAAATCACAGGAATCAGCTATTTTGATGGCATCATAAGTAACTTCTTTGGCAAAGAATTATCCATAGTCACTTTACTGATCCAAGGGCGAAGAAGACTTAAAAGAATAAAAAACCAAAACGGCGAGCTCCAAAAATGTATGGGGCGGCATCAATAACACCCTCACTACCTTTTATTTAATAGACCTATCTGTGCTTCGAGCGCGTCAATCGTTTTTTCCTGCGCCCTAACCGTCTGTTCGAGTGCAGATACCAGCTGTTTATAGACGAGTAGACTTCCGGCACCAGCCGCCGCCGCAGGTTCAACAGCAGGTTCGGCCCCAACTTCAAGGTCATTTCCCCTACTGCCCCGCCACATGCTACCTTCCCCCAGCAGCAGCCACGCGGGACTAACATCCGGGTGTTGAGTCAATATGGCAATCATAGCGTCTGAACTAAGGGCAGTATTCTTCTGTCCGCCCTTAAAATTGGCGTAAGAGAGGCCTACCTCCCCAAAGAACTCTGTTTTACTGATTCCTTTGGCTTCGGCAATCCGCAGTACACGTTGCTTAACATTCACAGTTTATTCCTTCTAAATACTCACTTGCTTCTCAGCGATTCAATCTCTCGTTCCAGCGAAGATAACAATCTCTCCAAAGACATAATTGTCTTCTCCTGCGATTTAATAGTCATACTTTGAGAAGCAACCAATTGCTTTAAAGCACTAATTTCCCCAGTAACAATCCGTTGATCCTCAGATGCCACATACCCTTCTTCACCTTCCTGAGCCAAAATAGGCTTAAGCATTTCACCCTCGCCTCTCAATAACCATTCAGAAGAATAGTTGGGATATTTTTCAGCAAGATTTACTAACCACTTGGCCTGAACATCGGTATTGTTTGCTAATGCCCGCGTAAAAACACCTTTACTGGCCCCAATAGAAGCTTCCAAAGCAGAAACGCTGATTCCCTCTTTTTCTGAAATAACTTTAATTCTCTTCAATATAGAACTCATTATCCGAAAATTTTAATAAATAAACTTGTTTCGATTAAAAATAGTTCTTAAATTAGCTCTGCAGAAGATAATTATAAACCAATTATTTAATCAAACAATATTACTAACATGAAAAATACACAAAAGAAACTAAAAGCGAAATCTTTTCGCTATTTAACCAAGGATATAGTCAAAAATCCGATGCTCTACATCGAGGACTTCTATCGCCATGAAACCAATATCTTCTATTGGATGAACAATATCCAGCTTTTCGTAAATGCGGCAGCTGTCCCCGAAATGGCTGACCGCAACTTTGCTGAAAACGGATATCACTGTAAACAGATGATCAAACAAATTGAAGTTGCCTATGTCATTTTTCACCAATGCCAACTTCCATTACAGGATACGCCATTCAATTTTTTTGCCACAAAAGAAGATTATCACAACTACCTATTTAGAATGGAATATACTATCCATGGACAGCCAGCCCCTGCAGATACCATCAGTAAGTTTTTTTCCTACCAATCTCTCCAAAAATGGTACGACATCATGGATGATATCATGCACTATTTAACGGTACCCGATTCCGGTAACTACGAATACTTTGGCGATCAAATAATTGCAATACGCGAATTGCTGATACGGCTCGCATTTGCCCTGCACTATATATATGAAGATGAGGGAATCTTCTTGCATGTTCCTCCCTATGTAAAGGCTATAAATGATGAACCGCATCAGTCCACCAAAAAGAAAAACAAACTACAGCAATTCATGGAGGACAGTATTTATAAAGAGTACGCCACAAAAGAAGCGCAAAAAGACAACAATGAGACCGATGAAAACCAAAGCTTGGAGACATCGGAAGTGCCTGAAAGCGAAGCCAGCGATTTAGAAAGCTTAAATCCACATACAATGAATTCATGAATATGGCCGAGAATAAACGATATGTGAATATTTTAATAAACAAATATCCTCTGATCTCCCAATTGCTTTAAGCCATGCATCTCCAAGAAGGAAAAAGATAAATAACCACAATCAAACAAATCAATTATGAACACCGAACTTACTCCAATCATCGATACTATACTTCGGACCATCGCCGTGGATGAAATTTACCATTGGACTTATGCCCACGATGGCAAGAAATATCAAATACTACAGATTAATATCCTGTCAAGTGCGGGAATTCGAGGTGGCGATCCACTTGGTTTGGTCAACAAAATCATCAAGAATTATCCCAACGTATACGCCAAAGTAAATTTCACCCAAGAAGTACAAAACAAACTCAACCAAGGGTTGGGGCGCACCTACCTAATCTATCAATCACAAAATCGCGTTTACCAAAATCCCGCCCAAGAGATTCCGCTTGTATTACCCCAATATACCGCAGCTGAGATTATCGAAAAAACCAGATCGTATATCGATAAAGAAAAAAGTAAAATCAGATCGTTTATTGATGGCTATAATTTCTATCAACAGCACAAAAGTCATGCTCATGCGGCATTTATGCTCCATCAGGCAATCGAGCTATCGTTAAAGACTGCAGAAAATCTTCTCTTAAATGATGAACGCAAATCACATTCGCTAAAAGGCTATCTAAGCTATATCAAAACATTTGATTCCAGATGGGCCAAATTAACTGCATCCGAAGAGGAGAAACAAGCACTGAACAAGATTGATGAGGCATATGTTGGCTATCGTTATGATCAAGATTACACTATAGACGAAAACCTATTGGAAACAGCTTATCAGATTACTATAAACGCATTAAACTGGATATACGATTATTCCCATATTTTATTCGAAGAAATTCGGCAGCAGTCTAGTGAAAAAGCAGCTTCGAATACAATAGTTGAAAATTTCAAAGACAACTCGGTTATTTACAAAAAATTTCATTGTAATGGTAATTATAGAGACCTGATCTTAAATATTCTGGAATTATACAGTACCCCTTCCTTAGTCGCCTGTTTCGGTTATCATTCGGATCGTCAAAAGTCCAATAGCCCGCTCCAAAAGCGTCAAGAAGATCAGATTACCCACGCTTACTACCTCTTTATCGCGTATGATGGCTTAAATACGGATCTCTCCAACCTACAACAACAGACAATGGATTTACTCCCGCACAACGTGTCCCTGACCTTGATTGCTGAAGAAACTGCTTACTTTACCAAAAAACTTTCCGAAGGCCATCCTTTCTTTTTATCACTGATGAAAGCCGGCGACCTCTGGTTTCAAAATTCAGTCATTAAAAATATTAAGCCTGACCGCATCGCTAGCCCTGAACTCGACTTAGATTATGTACGACAACAATGGCACAATCGCTACAATAACGCCCGCTGTCTATACCATGCTTTTGAAGAGGGTTGGTCCTTTGGCGTCGAAGGCGCATATCATGCATTGTCACAAGCACTGGAACAGACTTGTCTGGGTGTTATCAATGCTGTTCTCCAATACAAACCGCGGCCCGTAGGCCTTCCATTCCTAATGAACCTCTGCCGATTAATTGTTCCTGAAGCACACGCGAGCTTTTGTCTGAACAACACCGATCATGTTAAACTGTTTAAAGAAATGATCAAAGCTCAGCAGCAATTTAGATATAACGCCAACTACAAAGGCGATCTATCCTCCATTATCAGGTTACAGGAACTTACAAAGTTGTTTATCGATCGCTGTAACGACGCAATAGAAAGTTATTTTGAAAAATTTGCAAGTCAACAACTGGCAGAGAAAACTGAATAGACCGGAAGATTACTGACAAAAGCAAAAAAATTAGAACGTTTGAGTTCGGTATTACAAGGGCGGTTATGTACTAAACTTTCAGCACAATTTTGAATGATGACCAGCTCTCCATTGATTTTGTGCCAAATAACATGTGATGGTAATCGGATTAGTTCCGGTTACCATATTTCCAAAAAAACTTACTACAGTATGTATAACAGATTAGCCAGGGGAATAGAATGAGATGTTGCCATAACATGGTCTAAAAAATCAAAGGGCTAAGCCAAAGCTCGAATATCTTTAATTTCCAATATATTTTTAACCCCGTCCCGTTCTACCGCGTGTATCATTGCCCGCCCTACTTCATGAAGCGACAGCACCGCAGAAGGCACAAACAACTTGATGAGCTTAGCGACAAATGCAAACGGGTTAGCATGTTGTTGCCCGTTAACGGTAGTCATTGCCCCCGGTCTAAAATTATATTCTTTTTTGAAAGCTAGCTTGGCTAGCGCATTCTCGGTCTTCCCTTTCACCCTAGCCCACATGACTTTCCCTTCTTCTGTACTATCCGTGCCCGCGCCAGAGACATAAATAAAGCTAATCGCAGGATTAGCTTCCAAAAGACATTCTGCGAATGCCAAAGTCGTATCATACGTGATGTAACGATATTTGTCTTCCTTCATTCCCACCGAACTGACGCCAGCACAATAAAAGCAGGCATCATAGCCACGAATAGCTTCTTGAACAGCCCTAAGTGCAGTAAAATCATCCACCAAAAGCTCTTTCAACTTTGGATGTTGGATGCCCGCTGTCCTTCGCGAGACACTCAATACAGTCTCTACTTTATCATTTCGAAGACATTCAAGTAAGATACCTTCGCCGACCATTCCTGTGGCCCCAGTTATTATTACCTTCATGATACTTAAAGTAAATTCTAAATGTACAACTCCAGTGCTCCATACAGTGCAACCCCTGTAATCTATTGTCTCTGAGCTGTACTTAACTATCATAAATATCTGAAACGGAATTAAAAACTCCTACTGTTTTTTATCTGTACCCATACACTAACCTAATTCTGTACCTAAACTCCCAGCTGTACCCTTCTTAACTTAGCAGAAAGATTTATGCCATGTCAACGAATAAACCAATGTATTCAATTAGACAGGTCGACCTTTCCGACCTGCCTTCACTGCAAGAGAAACTGGTTCGCAAAGAAGTAAGCATGCCTTTTCTCCTACTAACACAAGATCATAGTGTAGCAGCATATGCTGCAGTTGTCATTGCTGCCGGAGATATTCTTGAAGTCGCCATTTCCTGCAGTATGGATATTCCAGAAAAGGTATCAACAGCTTTTGCGGAAAAAACAACCGCTTACTTTGAGCAGCAGCTTCTGCATATGTTCGGTACCGAGGAATCGTTAAAAACAGGAATTCGTAGGTTCAATACCTGGATAAATCAAAACAGAAACAGTAAATTAGTATAAGTATGGCGCAGCTGTTATATAAGAAAATTGCAAACATTGTCGAGAACCAAATCAAAAACGGTTCTTTGGCTTATGGTGACCGTCTGCCTTCTGTCCGCAGTGCCCAAAAGCTTTACAACGTGAGCTTAAATACCGCGAAAAGTGCCTATATGGAGCTAGAAAGCAGGTCGTTGATCGAATCTCGTCCCAAATCCGGTTTTTTTGTGAGCTTGGCGGGACAACGACGCATGTCCATCCCTTCGACATCGACCTTTAAAACGCACGAAAAAAAACAGGATCCGGCTGCATTGATCGATAAGGTATTTCATTCGCTTGAAGACAAAGAGATCACCCGCTTTTCCCTTGGACTCCCTAGCCCCTCCCTGCTTCCCATTCAGAAACTCAATAAATGTATCCTCGAATCGGTTCATGAACTGCATGACTACGGAGATCAATACGGTCAGGTGCAGGGTAGCCCCAGCCTACGCAAGGAAATTGCCAAATGGTCATTGGTACTGGATGGAAAAATAAGCGATGAGGATCTAATCATCACCTCGGGCGCCATGAACGCCATCTACAGCTGCTTACGCGCGGTAACCAAGCCCGGCGATACCATCGCAGTGGAAAGTCCGCTCTACTTTGGTTTTATACAGGCATTTCAGGTGCTAGGACTGAAAACCATCGAAATCCCAACCCATCCGATAACAGGCATTGAACTGGAGGCCCTGAAGAAAGTGATCCACAAAATCGATGTCTGCTGTTTTGTTTCCAATTTCAGTAATCCGCTGGGAGCACTCATGCCGGACGAACACAAACGCGAGCTTGTCAAACTTCTGGCCCTGCACCATATTCCATTGATCGAGGATGACCTCTATGGCAATATCTATTTCGGCACGTCCAGGCCCAAACCTTGTAAATATTATGATGAAGAGGGACTGGTAATGTGGTGCGGCTCGATCACCAAAGTGCTGGCACCGGGTTTCCGGATCGGATGGGTAGAACCCGGCATATATAAAGAAAAGATCCTGAAACAAAGGCTGATTCAAACTATATCGCAGCCAGCGATCTACCAGGAAGCTGTTGCCAAATTTCTGCAGATCGGACGTTATGACCACCATCTCCATACCTTCAGAAAAAAATTGTACAGCAACTACGTCAATTTTAGGAATAGTATCGAAACACATTTTCCCGAAAACACCAAAATGTCCCAGCCTGAGGGTGGCTTCGTGCTTTGGCTCGAGCTCGATCCCAAAATCGATTCTGCCACGCTTTACGATTATGCCCTCAGACAAAAACTAAGCTTTGCTCCGGGCAGAATGTTCACACAGCACGATCAGTTCAATAATTGTATCCGTCTCAACTACGCCGTGGACTGGAATGAAAAAACTGCACAAGATCTGATGCGGCTGGGAAGGTTTTTCAAAGCAGTCATGTAATGGCGTCAGCTCCACTCCACCTCGTCATCATTATTGGCCTGAATGTCCGGATGTATGTCACCGTCTCTTTTGCCGGAGAAAACAACCCGATGACCATCGCGCACTAAGATGGCATCGATGACTTCAGCTGTCATCAACGTCGAATCGTTGGATAAAAACTCATCTTTGCCATCCGGTGATTTCAGCCAGGACCTGACTGTGCACAAGCACAGAATCACCGCATCCTCAATATTTTTTAAGGAGAAATGAGCCGTACGTTCCGTCCGGACATGATCCCTCTGCAATTCCAGATCTCTACTGGCCTGTATTGTTATCTCATTGCTATTGTCAACCTGAATTACAATACAATACATTTTTATCACAAGTCTGACGAGTCGGGCATGTATGGCTTCAAAACTATGTAGGTCTTTTAAGGCAATCCGCATTTCCACACTCTTTTTTTCCTCATTGAAAGACGCCGCAGGATTGTTCATAAGAAACCTGCTCAGGCTGGTTTTTAGAGAAAAGCGAAACCCTTTCAACGGAGATACGTCACCATATCCCAATCGGAGGCTCCCGAGATCGTGGATCTGATCGTTCCGTACAGCTTCATACAACGCATTTTGCAACCGACGGTAAGTGGAACGATTACAAGCTGTCCGCTGCAAAGGTTTGAGTTCTCGGTACAAACGGCTGGATAAAGTACTGTTATAGGCAAAGTCGCTGCCGGCTAACTGACTCTGCTCACTTACGGGATAATCTTCCCCTTTTTTTCTGTTGGGACCCTTAGAACCTTGAAAAAAACTGGACATGATGATTCACTATTGGTTATTCTAAAAATAACAATAATAATCCGATTTTTAGATACATGAGTCCGTTCAAGCCTCCTAAAGTGCCTTCAAGTCCGTTCAAGTCCCAACAACCTCCGAGAACGCTTCGGGATTGCTTCGCCCCTGCTCTGAGGTAGCGGCGGTCCTGGTTCGGCAACACGAGGATTGTGCTTTGGTTCATGTTCACCCATAAGCCAAACAACAGGCGAACGGCAAGCGGACAAATGTCAAAGCTGTCCCGAATCAGTCCCGAAAGATTGTCGAAGGCCCCTCGAAGGCCTCTCGAAGGATCCTCGAAGCGATACCGAAGAAACTCTGTCTGAGCTTTAACATCCTCTGACCAACTTAGTCCGGGACCGGCCAGAATAATGTACGAGGCGATTTGTGCTTTATGGGTACTTTATCTGTGGGTTATATATGCTTCAGGGGCGCTCCATGGGCGCCCCTGAAGGAAAGCCGAAGTGAATTACTTCGTAAGAGAAAAGAATATTCGCTAATGGATTTTTTCAAAAAACTTCCTGCTTTTACTATACGCAAGGACACCGATAATTCCGATCATCAGCCATAAGAAGTCTACGACAAAGATATCGCGCTGTCCATTCCTAAAAGTATCCCAGATCCAGCTGCCGGTCATAAAACCATTGACTATAGGAATAAGGAATGCCAAAATACTGCCCATCAACAAGGTCTCGCGGTTGGTTCTGCGAATACTTTTACGTACGATATAGTAAACGGAAAACAGCAGCCAGCAGTAGAAATATACCCGATAAATAAAGTCCTGATCCACCTGCGGGCTCAGTTTGATCGCGATAAACGTAATCGCGGTGACAGGCAGCATGGTTAGGCAGATTGCAGTAAAAATATTGGCCGCCCAGAAATTAAATTTCCGTTTCCGCGGAGGCACACTATTTTTATCGCGTGCCACCAGCCAGATCAGAATACCTGAGATAATCACCAGGCACCCCATGACTCCCAAGATAAAATATACACCTTTTAGCGGATAACCGCCGTAATCACCGTAATGCAATCTATACAGCAGGCTTTTGACGTAATCCGCATAAGTGGCATCTGCTACAGGCGACTTTTCCTCTATAATTTTATTGTCGGCGACTTTCACCGTCAACAGGCCGGATCCGGCAAAACGCGTATTGTACTGCGGCTCCAGTTCCATGATTACATGCATATTGGAATCCCCATAGTTTTTCACTGTGATGCGTTTAAACTCGCTATCTGGCCACTTGCTCTTCGCCAAGTCAAGAAAAGGCGCAATCTTCGCTTTAGCGTGTAGAGGCTTATAGCTGTAGGGATAATTATCGTTGGCAGTCACGCCGATTTCCTGATACATTTTTTGCTGATCGCCATGGTAAAGCAACTTGCTAAAAGGGAGCGCAAGGACAGAATTGATGATCAGAAATGTCCCTGTAACGGCAAAAATAAACTGGAAGGGAAAGCCGATGACACCCAAAGCGGTATGCATATCCGTCCAAACAGTCTTCCACTTATTGAATGGTCTAAAAACAAAAAAATTAGAAACAAGTTTATCCCAATGCAACAGTAGACCAGTAATAAGTGCAAATAAGAATATAAAGGCGGTGAGACCGGCAAGCAAGTAGCCAAAGGGAGCTATGCCGAGCCGAATAGGCACCTGATTGAGCTGGGCCAAAAAGTGTAAACGGAACAAAAATTCACCCATGTCATAATTCTGCGCATAATCTCCAGGCCTGTGACTGGCAAAATTGTAAGTAAAATTCTTTGCATCCCCACTACCGCCCCGGCGGCGGCCCTTCTGGTTTGCAGCCTGCTGTTCAGGCGTTATCTTTGCGAGGTTTTCCTTGTTTAAAATACTGTCATTCGAGGCGGTATAGCCAACATAAGCAAAGGTTTCTTCACGGTACAGATAGAAGGTGATATCACGGCCATGGAGATTTGTCCCCTCCTGCAATGAATCCAGCAGTTTATCAAAATGCCGATGATCTGTTTCATATGTTTTGTATGATGTATTGTTCTGCCAGGCAGCGATCTCATCTCTAAAAAAGGCAAATGACCCCGCGAAGAATATCACATACAGCAACGCACAGATAATGATGCCGCTGATCGTATGTGTATTAAAGTAGATGTTATAATTCCGGTTGTTCATAAGCAATTAGTTTTTTAGGAAATAAGGCAAGGAAAAAACAGCTGCCAGAAGCAGATAGATCCCCCATATCTTCCATCCATTTTTGGAGAGAAAAGCGAACAACAGGAGCATCGCCCAGAGCAGATATCCCGTAAATCCCGCGGTGATAACGACGTCCTTCTTCTCAAAAAAGGTCGTTAAAAGCACATGGAAAGAGAGCATAACGATGTATCCGCCGATAAATCCGGCTGTAATTTTCAAAAAACGCTGAAAGGGTGTGCTGAGGTATTTTTTATTTGCTGGCATAGACTACTCGTATTTTTAAGCGACAAAGAATTCAACACAAAGGCTAAACAGGTACAGCCCAAGGACATGGTTTATTTTAAAAAAACGATACGGATTCAGCAGGACCACCAAACTCAACATACACATGAGATAAGCGAAGAAGGCAAAAAATCCAGCGCCAAATCCCTGTAGATAAAGCACAACACCAAATGGCAGCAAGAGCAAAAATATACTCAGCAAGCGCACAGAAGACCTCTGTGCGCTCAGTTTTTTCAGCCATTCCGGCCGATGATGAAACTTAACCTTATGGCTGCTGTTGTACCAAAGATAAGCTCCAAACAGTATGATCAATAAAAATGTACTATACATGACATTAGCGATTATAGAGAACTGCTCGATTAAAATTTATAGGTGATACCCAGACGGAAATTGCGTCTGGCCTCCACGATGTACGAATAATAGTCCACACCACCTAATTTCTGAACGGCAGCACTCGCTTTTGAAATTGATCCTGCCGTCAACAATTTGCGGTTGTCCAATAGATTGTTGACCATTAAAGAGATATTATATTTCCCTTTTTGATAACTGATTCCTCCATCTGTACGCAAATAGTTCTTAAAATTGCTTTCTTTCGTCGTACCTACAGCGCGATCAAACATTCCTTGGACACTTCCTACAAACCCAAGTCCCCGGAGCCTACCTTGCTGCAGACGGTAGGACACCCAAGCATTGGCGGTGTGTTTGGCTGTGTTAGGTGTAATATTTCCAATATTTTCTTCTTTAGTATCTTTTGAAATTTTAGAATCGGTGAGGGCGTAATTGGCATTCACGTTTAATCCTTTAACAATCTCACCGGTGATATCAAATTCGATACCCTTTGTTCTCGTTTCACCTAATTGTGCCTGAAAAGAAACGCCGTTAACAACGTGGCTCGGATCTGGATCTGCCACCAATGCATTTTTACGGGCAATGGTATAAGCGCTTAAAGTTGAAATCCATTTACCGCCCATCCATTCCTTTTTCAGTCCCGCTTCTAAATCATTTCCCCTTATAGGTTTGAACGCATTCCCTTGCCAATCGGTGCCAGCAACGGGAACAAAAGATTGATCAAATAACCCATATACGCTTGTCGTTTTGTCGATAGAATAACTTAGACCTACGCGAGGAGTAAACGCTTTATCTGTTCTATCAGCTGCAGCTGTTTTCCCTACAACTTCATTGACCGTATAACGCAAGCCAAGAGACAACCTTAATTTTTCTTCAAGGAAAGCCAGTTCATCGTGCGCATAGAACGAGATATAATTCGTGGAAGTCACATAGTTACTTCCACCAGCGCGCACTTTTACATCCTGCGACCGATCCAACGCTGGAAACACGTCTCCTGGAATTCCATACTTAGGGTCATAGACGTTGAGCGGTGCTGATGGAATAGAATCTAGAATTGTCCGAAAATCTCCCCAAAACTTCTTATTGCCATAATCTGCACCTACCAATATACGGTGACGGACGCTGCCTGTATACTCTTCTCCATTTAAAGAAACCTGGCCAAATCGATTTTCCCCATGCTCGTCGGCGATGCTGTAATAACGAGGCATATCACCGTTGGCTTTCATGTAATTCAGCCAGGTGCTTGTCGCCTTCATATCAAAATTAAAATAGGCCATTTGTGCATGCAACTTCCATCGATCGTTCAATTTACGGTCTAGATAAATGTATGCACTGTGATCTCTCAATTTACCAGGTTCCATAGAAGGATCTCCATAGAAAAAGTCGTTGGCGATACCCGGATCTGCAAACCCCTTTGGAGAAAAGGTATAATTACCATTTGCCAAATAAGTAGATCCTTGGTAAGTATACTCGAATGTCAGACTGGTCAAGGAATCCACCTTATACGTCACAACCGGAGCTATCGTAACTCGGTTGTTATAGTTATACTTTGTAAAAAAATCCTTTTGTTGAGCAGCCATATTTAAACGATATAGAAGCTTACCGTCCTTGCGTAATTTACCGTCAAAATCAACCGCAGCTCGGTATGTACTAAAGCTTCCCATGCTAAATGTGGCCGAGCCCTGAGTATTTCCTGTCGGCTTCTTAGTCACCACATTATAGAAGCCCCCTGGCTCGCCATTTGCCAGCATAAAACCTGCTGGGCCCTTGACGAACTCGATGCGTTCGATCATCGAAGCGTCTTCAGCCGTAGGCCCCCAGGATGCTTCGATATTCATTCCATTCCGAAAGGCTGGAATCTTCGAACCCCGCATCCGGATATTAGCATATTGATTGTCCCAGTGTCCCTGACGGGTAGCACCGCTGACATTACGGGTGATGCCATCCACAATATCGAAAACCTGTTGATCAGCCATCAGATCGGAAGAGATGACCTGAATGTTCTGTGGCAATTCTAGAATCGGTGTTTTGAGACGCAATGACCCCGAGATGCTGTCAAATTTGTAATTCTGGTAATATTTTCCATAAACAGTGACTTCGTCAATAGACTCGGCGTGTCTGCTTAGCCTAATCTCGCCCAAATGGTTGTCCTCTTCAGCAAGCACGGTTTCAAAATGATGCTTCGTATAGCCAAAGGATTTGATTTCAACTTTATATGTACCTGGTGAAAGTTTGTAAAACACAAAGCGGCCCTCACTGTCTGTACTTGTTGTCACGCCCGTATTCGTCAGTTTGACGGTAGCGCCAACGATAGGTTCGGAATGTTCATTGATCAGGATTCCATCAATTTTCAGCGCAGTTTGCGCCTGCGCGACAGAAAAAATAGAACTGATCACGGGAATAGCTAGAAAGGATAACGTCTTATTCATCAGAATGTCAATAGTAGATGTATGATGAACATGGATGCATTAGGAACGGGAATTCGCCATGTATCCATGTTCTTTTTATAGGTGTCAAAAATTTATTTTACTTGTAAAAAGGTTGTGCTTCCCTGCCATGATGAGGTATATGGTTTACCTTCATGTTCACCGGCTTTCTGTTCGAAGATACTGGCCTCAAGCACGTAGGCTCCGGACCAAAGCGCATCAAAGGTAACGATGCCAGCAGCATCGGCAACAAATTCCTTGCCCCAGCCGGTAGACGAAAAAACAGATACTTTTGCGTTTGGAACGGCCTGACCTGCACTTGTAACTTTTGCCTGCAGACTAGCCCCTTTTTTCGCAGCAGTCGCATTAAGCAGTTCCACCTGCAGAGGATTTTTCAAGGAGCTATAATCCAACTTTGCCGATTTGCCCACCTGGACGGGCACCAGTGATGAAAACTCATACTTGGTATCGCCACCTAAATCTTTAGGCGCTTTAACAATAGATAAAAAATAGGTTCCCTCCACGGTAGGCTGAAACGAACCACCGAAATGGTCGCCTTTGTTGGTCAATTCGACCTGAACAGGCTCTTTTCCCGGAACATACAGGAGCAATGTAAAATCCTTCACGTCAGAATACCATTTTTCGATATTATCTCTTTCATTGGTCGCATATTCTCCGTAATATACCCTGACCTCATGTGGCTGATTAACCGTACCGGAAGGAGATGATTCAATCCAAAGGGCGTGTGCATTGCTGCTGAAACTGTACAACAGTGCTGTTAGAAATGTAAAAAGCGAAATAAGAACTTTCATAATATGTTGATTGATACGTATAGTTTTCAACTTACTATGGAGGATCTTGCGCGTCGCAAACGGGCAGACAACGAAATGAATATTATTTTCGTTATCTTGCAGATCCTTCCATGTTGTACCGGAAGCGACTGCCAGCATCTGCTGCCGCAGTCTATCTATAGACAGTTGCCGCTGTCTCTAGAGCTGCACCATGTGATAGATTGCCGTCTATGCATGGTGCTTTTGTTTATTTTCATATCATCAAATCACTATCCAGTAATTTAGACTGATTAAAAACAAAGGCAAATATAAAAGGATTTATTTGGATATCAACTATATTTTATTTTTTTCGGTTGGAGAGGGCGCGTAACCGCATACTGAGGGCTGGACCAGTGGCAATTGCTCATGTTACTTCCTTAAGACATGGACGTGCCAACAGGTATCATACCAGCGAATCAGGTCAAGGCCATTCGCCAGCTGTGTTATCCAGCACAGACATTACCAGACAATAGGGATGGCGACATGAACAGCTGCGCCAGATCAAATAACTCGGTTTCGCGGTAGCGTGTAGCCACATGAAGCTGGATACGGTCGCAATGTGGTTCAAACGTCTGGCGGACGAGTTCGACAGTATTATTCTCTCCGGAAAGGTGGGTTAAAATCAAGTGCTTGAGGCGCTCGGTCCTGTATTGATTGAACAGTTCGGCTGCAGCACGATTGGAAAGGTGCCCCCATCCACTACTGATTCTATTTTTCAGAAAATAAGAGTATCGTCCTGTACGTAGCATATCTTCATCGTAATTGGATTCCAGCAGTAGTACATCGGAATGCTGGATTACATGCTGCACGTTTTCACAAGGGCGGCCAATGTCGGTCAGCACGCCGATATTATATGTGCCATCGGACACCAAAAAACTGCAGGGTTCTTTGGCATCATGAAATTTAGGGATACCATATACCCTAAGCCCTCCGACATCAACGACATCGTTGGGCGCGATGATATTGACCAGATGCGACGGTAAGTGTAACCGGGAACCATCATAACTGCCTCTGGTAATATATACGGGCAGATCGTATTTTTTTGCGAAGACAGAAAGGCCTTTAATATGGTCTGAATGTTCGTGTGTAATGAATATGGCCTTAACTTGGGTAGGCAGTATTCCCAGATTATACATCCGCAGATGAATATGCTTGCTGTTGATGCCTGCATCAATCAATATTGCCGAATCATCTTTGGCTATATAATAGCAGTTCCCATTACTTCCCGAAGCTATTGCACAATATTTCATTTTATTACTTTTTTTCTTTGCTGCTGAAAGCCCAGCCTATCTCCTTTGTCCCATGTATCCCAGCTGTGTTTACATCTTCAGACGTTGTGAGTGGCCCTGTGACGGCACGGCAACAAAGATACAAAAATCACAACAGGCAGAAAACCATTAACATTCTGGCAGACTCAGGGGAATATGGACTGCCAGGCCACCATCTGCTGTTTCTTTGTACTTGGCATTCATATCCAAAGCCGTCTCCCACATGGTTTTGACCACGGTATCCAGGCTGACTTTTGCTTTATCGGGATTCGATTGCAGGGCCAGCTGAGCAGCCGTAATCGCTTTTATTGCCCCCATTGTATTGCGCTCAATACACGGGATCTGCACAAGTCCGCCAATAGGGTCACAGGTCAGCCCGAGATGATGCTCCATGGCGATTTCGGCAGCCATCAACACCTGTCGCTGCGAGCCGCCCAGTAATTCTGTCAGTGCACCCGCGGCCATGGCTGAGGAAACACCAATTTCGGCCTGGCAGCCACCCATGGCAGCGGATATGGTTGCATTTTTCTTAAAGATCGAGCCGATTTCGGATGCGGTCAGAATAAACTGGATGATTTTATTTTCGCGCATTCCGTCGTGGAAGGTTATAAAATACTGCAACACCGCAGGAATCACGCCCGAAGCACCATTGGTCGGTGCGGTAACAACGCGGCCAAAGGAAGCATTTTCTTCATTCACGGCAAGAGCAAAACAGCTCACCCAATCCAGGATATATTGAAAATTCTGTCCCCCTTCGCGGATCGCCATCACCCAGGACTCATAATCCTGATAGCTGCGCCCCTGCATCAGTTTCTTATTTAATTTAGCCGCACGCCGCTCTACATTCAGGCCGCCCGGCAGTGTACCTCCTGTATGGCATCCGCGGTAAATACACTCATATATTGTTTTGTAGATATTGAGCACACCAGCAACAGTCTCACTCTCCTCCCGCCACGCGCACTCATTTTCAAGAACAAGCTCAGAGATTTTCAATCCCGTTTTCATCGTCCAGTGCAGCAGCTCCTGCGCTGTATCCACCGGAAATGGCAGATCCACCTCCGAAAGTACACTTTCGTTATCATTTTCCTGCACGACAAATCCGCCACCAATAGAATAGTAGGTTTCCGTAATCGCTTTTCCACTAGCCAGGAATGCCTGAAAAGTAACGGCATTCGGGTGAAAGGGCAGGCTCTCCGTGTACAGGAAAAGAAGGTCTTCGGTATACGAAAAGGGAATTTTACGTTCACCACCGACCTCTAGTTCGCCTACTGCTTTGATATGCTCAACTTTTGGTGTCACACGGTCCACATCAAAAGTAACGGGATCGTCACCACTTAGCCCCAGCAGCACAGCGATATCGGTTCCGTGCCCGGCACCGGTCTTGGCTAAAGATCCGTAAAGCAAAATTTTGACCTGCTCTACCTCTGCCAATACACCTTTTATGTTGAGGACATGGGTAAATTGCTGCGCGGCACGCCAAGGGCCCAAGGTATGCGAACTCGACGGTCCGATACCTATTTTAAACATATCAAAAACGGATATTTGTTCTTTGCTCATCATCTTTATTGTTGCGGTTAGCCTGCCTTCAAGGCTGTTGCCAAAACCGCATCTAAATTAGCACAAATAAGCATAGCATGTTACCTGCATTTGCATTATTATCAATTTGAAAATCAAGCTGTCGTTCTTTTAACAAGAATCCAACAAACATCTTACATTTTTTAGGGAAAAAGTAAGAAATGCTTCCCTATCTTTGTTGGCTATAATTTATAGAATGACCGGGAAAACATATTTATATTCTTTTTTTGCCTTTGTTATTTGTTTATTATCAATTAAAACATACCCGCAGCAGCTACCTAAGCGAGAGTTTCGCGGTGTATGGGTAGCGACTATAGGTAATATAGACTGGCCTTCTGTCAAGGCGAGCAGTAATGTAGCACAACAAAAACAGGAATTTATCGACCTTTTGGACCAGCATCGAAGCGCGGGCCTAAACGCCATTATTTTACAGGTTCGCCCTGCTGCTGATGCCTTTTATGCAAAGAGCAGGGAACCCTGGAGCCGATATCTTACGGGCAAACAGGGACAACCTCCGTCCCCCTTTTACGACCCACTGCAATTCGCGATCGAAGAAGCACATAAAAGGGGAATGGAGCTGCACGCATGGTTTAATCCCTATCGGGCGTCGACGACCTTAAACCCAGCACATTTCTCGGACGACCATATCACAAAAAGGCACCCTGAATGGTTCTTTACTTATGCGGGGAAAAAACTTTTTAATCCCGGACTCCCCGAAGTACGCAAATATATCATCGACGTCATTATGGACGTGGTCAAGAATTATGACGTGGATGGCATCCATTTTGACGATTATTTTTACCCTTATCCGGACAGCCGGAACACTCCAGTACCTGACCAGATGACGTTTGCCCAATATAATAACGGCTTTGAGCATATCGAAGACTGGCGCCGCAATAACGTCAACATGCTCGTACGAGATCTGGGGACTGCCATCAAACGAGTCAAGCCTTATGTCAAATACGGAATCAGTCCCTGCGGTGTATGGGATAATAAGGAGAATAATAGTGCGGGATCCGAAACACGGGGCCTGAGCGCCTACCGGGAGCTCTATGCCGATGGGGTCAAATGGATGCAGGAAGGCTGGATAGACTATATCAACCCGCAGATCTACTTTCCTTTTAAAAACCGGGCGGCAGCTTATGAAATACTGGTATCCTGGTGGCAACGACATACCTACGGACGGCATTTTTATGTCGGACACGGTGCATACCGCGTCACAGAAAACAAAGTTGGGTGGACCGACAAAAGCCAGATTCCACGACAGGTGCGGCACTTACGGGAAGAGCATCTTGTAGGTGGAAGTATTTATTTTAGCTCGCGGTCACTCACTGATAATCTCGCAGGGCTACAGGACTCCATGCGCAATGACCTCTACCGTGCACCTGCATTGCCACCTACAATGCCATGGCTGGACAGCATCGCGCCCAACGCGCCCTTTGGATTACTCGTAAAATCTTTGGCCAACGGTAAAATGAATACGCTCTTCTGGCAAAAACCCGATGCGGCAAGTGACGGCGAATCCGCCTACGGGTATGTTGTCTATCGTTTTGCTGTAGGTGAACGCGTCAACATCAAAGATCCCAGCAAAATCATTTCTATCAGCTATGACGCGGATAAACTCCAGTACACCGATAACGACATCAAGCCGCGCCACCGCTATAAATATGTCGTCACGGCCATTGACAGGATGAAAAACGAAAGCCGGCCTTCCGATAGCCGGGAAGTTGACGAAGAACTTTAAAGAAAAGAATTTAAATAAAATAACCCTCCCGGAGTGATTGCTTCTTCAGCGGCATCCGAGGAGGGTTGTTGTTTTAGTGTGATTTTAAAAGAGTCTATTTTCCGTGTCCCGTTTTAAATTTCTTGTTGATGGTTACCGGCAATTTCCCCTTTGGGATATTTTGGCCAAGGACGGTCTTCGCGGCAGCATGTTGCATAAATGCATCGTTCTGATAGGCTAGTAAAATCGTCTTGGCTTTTTTCGAAGCTTCAATGCCATCCAGGGCATAGGCGTTGGTGAATAAAGTCAGAATGGACTTTTTGGCAAACTTGTTCATTAGACCTTGTACATTTTCATTCAGCACGAGGGAAGGCCGCGGACGAAGTCTGGTATCATGTACCGCAATGATATATTGCTTGTTTTTCTTGATCTCTTTGACAAGGCGCTTCATTTCGTCTTTGCTGATGCTGTCGGGGACAAAATACGCTGTTGCATTACTCAGACCTTTAATGAGATCATCCTGGAAGGTCTGATTGGCCGGGATGCCAATATTAATAATTGCTGTCGGCAGCTCCTTTTTGAAAGATTTCAACTTGTCCGTTGATCTAAGCGCAGTGACTGCCGCATTGGACAGTTCATCGATCAGCTGTATGGCAGATGCCCGATGAAGGTCCGCGTATAGGTTTTGCTGCGATGTCGTCTGATATTTATCCAGCCCCAACCACAGCTTGGCCGCAAGTACGCGCTTTACGCGGGCATCGATATCGGCCTGTGCAATACGCCCTTCGTCGATGGCTTTCAGGATAAGGTCAATCGCCCGTTTACTGTTCTCCGACACTTCCAGCAGATCATGTCCCGCAATGATCGCCTGTACATCCGCCTCTCCGTTCGGAAAAAATTTTTTCACCCCTTTCATGTCCATCGCATCGGTGACGGTCAGCCCCTTAAAACCGAGCTCATTCCGGAGAAGGTCCGTAACAACCTTTTTTGAAATTGACGAAGGCATGTTGGGAGTAGCATCAAGGCTCGGAATATTCATATGTGCCACCATCACCGCGGGAGCTCCAGCATTGATAAGCTCTTTGAATGGATACATTTCCAGCGTATCGAGCCTCTTTTTATCAAAAGGTAACTGTGGCAGATCATAATGTGAGTCGACATCAGTATCTCCATGTCCCGGGAAATGTTTGATGGATGCCAATATACCACCATCAACCATGCCGTCCATATAGGCCTTTGCCTTTTGGGTAACATTATATTTATTATCGCCAAATGAACGGATACCGATTACCGGGTTTTTAGGATTATTGTTGATATCCACATCCGGCGCAAAATTGAAGTGCATACCAATCCGGTGAAAATCCTGTGCAACTTCACGGCCCATCCGGTAGATCAGCTGATTGTCCTGCACAGCTCCGAGGGTCATCTGATAAGGAAAAGATAACGTAGAATCCGGCATCCGCATACCAAGCCCCCATTCACCATCAAAAGTTATCATCAACGGTACCTTTGCCAGGGACTGATAACGGTTGAACATGTCCACATGCCGCACGGGTCCACCCTGAAATACAACAAGGCCACCAAGCTGTTCGTCTTTCACAACCTGTGCAACAGAATCGATATACTTCTGGCCCAGATTCGTATGCGCCCGCACCAAAAACAATTGAGCGACTTTTTCCTTTGGTGTCAATGTATTGAATACCGCATCTACCCAATCGTGTTGGGAATTGATATATTTCACAAAATCTTTCTTGTCTTGTGCTCGCAGGAATGAAATCGTGCCGGCCAAAGCCAATAGTCCGAGACCAAGTTTTTTGAACATAAATTAGTTTGTATAATGAATTAAATTGAGTACTAATAACGTCATAATTTTGGAGAAAATGAAATTGATTTTGCAACAATTTAATATAAACACGCAAAAAGACGCATTCCAAACCTATGAGATGCTCAATCATGAACTGATCTCTTGACGAAGCGACACGACAAAAGGGCAATCTGGCGTCAAACGTTATCGAGGGACTAACAGCTGAAAGTGCATCGTATGGGATGCTGGGGCCATGTGCTGCAGACGGATTGTAAAAACAGGATAGTTATGCAGCAAGGTTTAGTTCAGAGGCATGGATCATCGAGGTGATGAACGGGGGGGGGCGCTGTAGAGTGATCCAGTACTCTGCTGGCGCAGCTTATAAAAAGTCAGAATGTGATGAAATAAGCTAAATCAGATTATACTTTTTTTCCAGAAACAGCGTCAGTTCCATCACATGTTCCAATTCACCGATTGCTTCTTTCTTCCATAGCGTATCTATGATCAACAGCAGGAACTGTGTTTCAAGTTCGGGATTTTCATATCCCAGTTCCTTAAACGCACGATGAATAATGGGCTGCACGGGCTTCATAAACTGTTCGTGCTGTTGCTTAGAAAAAGGATGGTGCGACAGACGTTCCTGCAGTTTCCAGAATATTGGTTCGGCCGTCACCAGCTTGTTCGGCAGGTTGATCATGGTCCGCAAAAAGTCTTTCGGCTCACGGTAAGTCATCATCCCACGGTGATGCGTCAGCACTTTGCGATACCCGGACTTGATTAGATAGACCAGAAGCGCATCCTTATTACCAAAATGTTTGAAAATCAAAGCCTCCGAAACACCGGCATTCTGTGCAATCGTTTTGGTAGACGTATTGGTATAACCCTGTTCTGAAAAAAGCAGCAAAGCTTCCTTCATGATCCGCTCTTTTCTACTCAAAACACTATCTTTCATACGCTACTGTTCAGTTGATTTTTAATTCTACTGCAAACTTAGATAAATTGCCTTTCAAATGCAATACAATGCGCGCGGCATATGACAAGAGCTTATCTGACCTCAACTATGCCTATTGTTATGTTCTGATGGATCACTGTACGTGTTTCAGCGTATAGACGTCTCTATTCGGTTCGGCAAATGCTATTGTAACTAAAATGATAGTAATTTGTATTCCATAGTCGCCTAAATTTGAAAAGTACAAAATTATAACTGTCATCAGGTCATTAAACTAAGCAGCGATTCCTAACCAATGAAAATCAATCCCTGGACCTTTCTTGTACTATCATTCAGTTTTCTGTTGTGGGGAGCTCAAGCCTTTGGTCAGCAATATATTTCCGGAAAGCTTGTGGACCACAGCAATTCGAAACCGATTTCTGGCGCCAGCGTGACAATTATCGCACTAAAAGATTCAAGCCGGACTCAGACACCAACGGATATATTGGGCAAATTTGTCAGCCGATCGCTTCCCAGCGGTGAGTATCTGGTTTCGGTGCAGCCCATGGGCTATGCGGCCGATATCCGGAAAGTCCGGTTACTGGACAAGACTGTTGACCTAACGTTCAAGCTCAACAACTCGGAAATCATATTGGACGAAATCAGCATTTCGCCCAGCAGTGTTCAGGTACGTGGTGACACACTTGAATTTGATGCCAAAAAATATGTAACACAGGATTTTGCGGATGCCGACGAACTGGTTAAGCAGATTCCGGGCGTAGAAATCGACGAAGATGGAAATGTGAAGGCACAGGGCGAGGCGGTAAACAAGATCATCATTGATGGACGTGAATTCTTCAGCACAGACCCAAAAGTTGCCCTTAAAAATTTGCCCGCAGACGTCATCGCTAAAGTACAGCTGATTGACGATAAGACAGAACAGGCCAAATTTAGCGGCTTTGATGACGGCAAAAGGATGAAGGTCATCAATATCGTCACCAAGCCCGAGAAACGGAAATCATATTTTGGGAAAATCTCCGGTGGTGCCGGCCCCGATCATAAATACGCAGTAAATACCCAGGTGACAAAAATGAATCCGAAGCGCCATTATTCAATCGACATCAACAGCAACAATGTCAATCAGCCCAACGGTTTTGCGCCGCGGGGCAATACACGGGGCCGTACGGGGCAGGGCATCACCACGCGCTTCAATGCTGGGTTCAATTATCTTGACCGATTTTTACGGGATCGCATGGATTTCAACGCCAATTATACCTACAATTATTCAGACAATAATACGGTCAGCGAGAACAAAACAGAATATACTGCCGGCAATAGGGCAAACCAGATCAGCAATCAGCAGCAGGCCGGAAACACATATAGCAATAATCACGCACTCTCTATACGCGCCAACTGGAAAATAGACTCTATTCAAAAATTGGATATACAGCCCAGCTTTTCCTATCAGAGCAACAATAGAAATGGTAGTTCTCACAGCAGCACCTTATTGAACTTAACCGAAATGCTCAATCGCTCCAACAGAAATAACGCAAGCTTTGGCGAAAACTTCAGCTGGGGCGGTGACCTCACGTATATGCGCCGATTGAATAAGCCGGGCCGCACGGTCAGCTTTAACATCAATGGCTCGCTCAGCACCAACAAGGCCGAGGCGGCAAATTATGCCTTAAACACGTATTACCGAAACGGGGACTTCAGCCGGATTGATACCGTGGACAACCGGAGTTACAGCCACGCTGACAACAACGGTTTCCGTTCGAAAGTCGCGTATACCGAAATGCTGGATAAATATTCCCGCCTCCAGGCGAATTATACGTTTAGGAATACCAGCCGTTATTCGGACCGCAAAACTTATGAATTTCTGGCCGAGACCGGGCAATTGGGCGAACTGAAAAACAGACTATCCAATGAGTTCCGCAATGATTTCATCTATCACAGCGCAGGTGCATCTTATCTTTTTAATAAAAAAGACAGCATACGTTTCCAGGTCGGGCTGGACTATCAGACTGCGGCACAGGTTAACGACAAGCTGTTTCCCAATGCACTGAAAACGAAAAGCCATTTTAACAGTCTGCTTCCGAATTTAAATTTTCAGTATAATTTCAACAAAGAAACGCGTATCGAATTCCGGTACCATACGAAAACGAATACACCGGGGATTGAGCAGCTTCAGGACTTTATCGACAATCAGAACCCTTTGCGGATCAGTTCGGGAAATCCAGATTTAAAGCAGGAGTATGACCATAACCTAGTCCTGCAGTTCAGGTCCGTCAACAAGGCTTCAGGGAGAAGTTTCACCTCGGATTTTACAGCAGATTTTATCCAGAATAAGATTGCCAATACTATTTTTACCACAGATACGGCCTATACCATTACGGATGATGTTGTACTGGGTCCGGGAGGTCAATATACGAGGCCCGAAAACGTTGACGGCGTGTACAACCTCAGATGGCACAATAGTCTCGGCTACCGGATTGAACCGCTCAAACTCAACCTGAACCTCAACAACAACATGTATTTCAACCAGAACTACACCTTGCTAAATTTTGCAGAGGTCGATGCAAAGACCTATGGTATCAATCAGCGTATAGGTATCAACAGCGCATTCAGCAAGGATGTCATTATTGGTCTGGATTACAATGGCAACTTATCTTTTTCGAAAAATTCTGCCACGGCACAGTCGAATTATGCGGTCTACAAGCACACCATTAGTAATTCTGTTGCGCTGACTCTGCTGGAAACCTGGACATTAAATTCGACATTCAACTATCTCTACAATGGCAGTATGCTGAATTCGCCGAGCACGACCAGCTTACTGTGGAACGTTTCTTTGGGTAAAAAGTTGTTCAGACGACGGAATGCGGAGGTGAATCTCACGGTGTTCGATATTCTTAACGACAACAAAAATATCAATCAGCAGGTCAACGATCTATGGGTACGCGCATCACAATCCAATGCAATTACCCGTTATGCAATACTGAGTTTCACCTACCATATCCGCGGTATGGGTGGTGCAAAAGGCGGTGGAAAAAGCGGGAGACGTCTCAGTCCACGGTAAGCATATATCCTACTCCCCTGACGTTTGTAATTTTGATGCGGCTGTCCTGGCTTAGGTACTTTCGGATACGGCTAATGAATACATCTAAACTGCGCCCGGTAAAGTACTTATCGTGACTCCAATAGGCCCGCATGATATCCTCTCTGGGGATCACCTTGTCTTTCTGCTCATAGAGTTTCCGCAAAAGTTCGCTTTCGCGGAAAGACAGTTTTAGCACCTCACCCCGGTAAATCAACTGATGTTTCAGACTATCCAACGTATAATCGCCTATCATCAGTTTCTGTCCAAACAACATCTTGGGACTATTTTTGAGCAGGGACTCGATCCGCACCACTAGTTCTTCTATCTTAAAAGGTTTTTTGACATAGTCGTCACCACCGAGACGGAAGCCCCTCACCACATCTTCTGTCTGTACCTTGGCTGTCAGAAAAATAATGGGAATCAAGGTATCCATCTCCCGTATTTTTGACGCCAAGGTAAACCCGTCCATCAGCGGCATCATGACATCTACCACCATTATATCCGGTTTGGCTCGGCTAAAGGCAGCTAAAGCCTCATACCCGTTATTGCAGTGCTCGACCCTGAAACCATTCGCTTCCAGACTGTCGGCAACAATCATGGCCAGACTGGGCTCGTCTTCAACGTATAAAATATCAATCATACTACCTTGAGTCAATTCAAATTATTTCAATGTATTCTCCGAGGCGCTAATAAGGCAAGCGTACAGCAAACGTACTGCCTCTGCCCAGTTCGCTTTCCACAGTGATTTTGCCATCATGTCGCTTGACCACCTGTTTGACATAGGCTAGCCCGAGCCCAAAACCTTTGACATCGTGCAGGTTGCCGGAGGGTACCCTGAAGAACATGTCAAAAATCTGCTGCTGGTATTCGGGAGCAATCCCTTTACCGTTATCTGTAATACGAATTTGCACATTTTCTTTCAGAGTTTTTAGTTCAACTTTTATCGTCACTTTCTGACCTGCGTATTTTATGGCGTTTTCCAGTAAATTATTGATCACATTTCGGAGGTGCGATTCATCGCCATTGACGATGATCTCCATACTGTCTGCAATAAGCTCTATAGTGACAACCTTCGTTTTGTTGAGCTGTGCGACTTCTATGGCGCTTTGGATCGTCGCCACGAGGTTAAAATCCACGCGCTGTAATACAATTCCCCTGGAAGCGTCAATATCCATCTGGAGCACTTTTTCGATCATGGTGGAAAGATGTTCTAGTTCTTTTTTTGAAATATCCAGATAGCGCTTCATCTTCTCTTTATCATCTTGCACGCCATAAAGCTGAATCGCCTCAACAGCAGCCATCACGGTAGATACCGGGGTTTTGAGCTCATGGGTCATGTTATCGACAAAGTTTTTACGCAGTTCCGCCATTTTATTTTGCTGAAAGATAGTCTTCATCAGATAGAAGAAAGTACCTAGCAACAGACCGATCAGAAGCAGTGAAATCAACAGTTGCCAGCTGAGGCTATACAGGAGATATTTCCAGTCTTCCTGAAATTTGACCACTAGGAATTCACCCTTCGCCGGATTCACCATCATGGGCCTTGTCCATGCAAGATTTTGCTCGCGGTATTTCCGTCGCACATCCTTGACCTGGTCACGCGGGATACTCACCACATCCAACTCGTAAGGCACGTCGATACCTTTATTGTTTAATGATTCGCCAAACTTTTTATCGATCAGGTTCAAAATGGTCTTATTCATGTCAAAATCGCGAAACAAAAAAGGGGGTATGATCGTCGGATTATCACGATCCTTAGGATAGATCTTTACCTTTCTGTCCGCCCCTCGCTGCGTATGGGTATGACGCCATGGCTGCTGCTCACGCACCCGCTGTAGCGCTTGATCCAGCTCCGGCTCTGCAAGCAGCGGCGCCAGTTCTCGTCTGATGTCGTCCAGCAGCCGGTCACGGTCCGCAGCGGGGCCGTCCAATTGCTGATCGCCGTTTTCGGCCTGATACACTTCCTGTACCACATTAAAGAGCGAACGTTCGGCAGTCGATAAGAAGAGATCACGGCGGTTGGTATAGCTCCCATATAGCCAGATTCCCAGCACAACACTGATTCCTGCACCTATCAGAACGATCAAAGTGATCAGCAATTTAAATCTTCTACCCATAACGAAAACAAATTTAAATTACTAGATTTGCAATCGCTGTGGTAATTAACCATATTTAACAAAATATAACACTGATTAACAGTAAGCATTGATTACTTTTGCACTATTCAAAAATTAATATGATCAAACACTTTAAGAGACGTAGTATACAATTTTTACTCCCACTTCTTACGCTAGCAGCATTTGTTGGTTGTAATAAGGATATTTCACTCTCTTTAGATAATTCACGGGGCGAATCAATTGGGGTGGTTCCCATTGATACGGTTTCCGTCAAAGTTTCTACTTTTCAGCTTGACGATATTCCAACTTCAGCAACGGGGACAATATTGGTAGGGAAAAATAGTAATGCCATTACCGGAAGTGTAAGTTCAACCTCTTATTTTCGACTAGGTATAGGCACAGTCAACGGAGAAAGCATTCCCGATGATGCCATATTGGATTCGATTACATTGGTACTTTCTCCCAATAAATATTATTATGGAGATACCACAAAAATGCAAAAGATAGCGGTCCACCGTGTTACGGAAGACATCACATTGACCCCGATCAATTCCACACAGCCCGCAAGTGAACGCCCATTTTATGTCAGCACGGCCAGTATCTTCTCACAGAAGAAATTTGCATATGAAACTACTCCATTGGCAGCACTCTCCTTCAATCCAAGAGTGAAGTCAATAGACTCCTTGTTTTTTAGATTTAACAATACCATCAGCACCGAACTCTTTCGCTTGATCAAAAACGGTGATAACCGAATCCAGAATAATACAGATTTTCAGGAATACTTCAAAGGGTTGGCGCTTGTACCGGATAAAAACAATACGACGTTGATCGGTTTCAAAGACACTGTATACCTGCAGGTCCATTACTCCTTTGAAAACAATGAAGGAGTCAAAGCTGCCGGCAAACAGCAGTTTACGATTGACAACAAAGCTTACCAGTACAATAGTATAGAAGCAGATCGTTCTAATACGAAATTTGCGGCGATGAATGTATCTAATCCGGAGATTTCGGTAGAACAGACAGCAGGATATACCTTTTTGGAAGGCTCCACGGGAGTTGTAGCGAAAATAGAATTCCCGACGTTATTACAATTGGTGAATGATCCTTCCATTGCAATTAATAAGGTTGAGCTGTCGATCGAAGCAGAAAACAGCAATGAGACAATATTTGAACAACCAGAATTCCTGACCCTGCTGATTGCGAACAGCGAGGGGACTCCGATCAGCGGACTCGCCTCCCTCGACGATCCCCGGGTACTGCAAATGGCCAGATTATCGTCAACAAGCGGATCAGACAATGGAAGATACACGTTCAATCTGATTGATTATTTAAATAAAATTAAGACAACAGCATATAAAAATACTTCATTATATCTATCTTTACCGCCTATAGCCTCGCAGATTTCGGCTAATAGCATCATACCTGCGGCGTTATTTAATACAGGAAATAGGTTGATATTGGCAAAAGATGGCAATGATCCAAGAATTAAATTAAACATCCTATATACTAAATTTCAATAATTTATGAACAAGAAAAATTGGCTACTCGTATTGTCTGCTTTTGTAGTTACAGTTACAACATTCTCTTCTTGTAAGAAAAGTGATGATACTGAAGATGAGAAATCGACAGAGTGGTTTCAAAAAGCAGCTTATAAAGGTCCACAAACCTCTGCAGCAGCAAGTTTTGTGATCAAGAACATAGCTTACGTAACCACCGGTCAATCCAATAATGCAGGTAGCAAACCTATCCATTTAAAGACCACTTATGCGTATGACCCTGCTTCCAACAGCTGGAGCGAAAAAGATACATTGACAGATAACCACGCACGGAGTGGCCGTCGTAATGCTATTGCATTTACTATCGGCGACTTTGGTTATGTTGGTGGCGGTAACGATGGTTCAAACTACCTACAAGACTTCTATAAATTTGATCCGGCAGCAGAAAGAGGTAAACAATGGACCAGAATTGCCGATTTGCCGATTCCATTGGCAAGTGCAATTGCTTTCAGTATTGATGGTAAAGCGTATGTAGGAACAGGTGAAACAACCGTTAATAATGGTGTTACGTTTACCAACCAATTTTTCAAATACGACCCGAGTGCAAATAAATGGGAAGCCATCAACGACGCACCATTCACAGCTAAACGCAAAGGAGCCTTTGTGTTTATGATCAACAATGTTGCTTATATCGGTGGTGGGGTTTCCAACAGCAGTAATCCAAAAGACTTCTACAAATTTGACGGAAGCAAATGGACGCAGTTGGCAGATATATCTAGAAACGACGGAACATATAATTACGACTTAACACGTTCAGGAGCGGTAGCTTTTGCTCTCAACGGCAACGGTTTCCTTGTCGGCGGCCAGAAAGGCAGTATAGCTATCAACACGGTTGCGAAGTACAATGTCGGTGGTGATTATTGGACAACAGACAATACCAACTTTGGCGGAACTGCCAGATATGACGCAGTAGGTTATGCCATCGGAGCAACAGGTTATGTGACCACCGGTCTAAATGGTTCTACCCGTTTTGATGACAACTGGAGCTTTACTCCGATTTATTAATCGGACCCAATCATAACAAAAAAGGGATGAGCAGCGTATGCTCATCCCTTTTTTGTTGTCCTGATCCCTTCTTTTTATCGCGATATATAAACTGGGCAAAGGATATCTCCGCCAGCCCCTAAGTGCAAAATCACCACCTCTCCATGGGGGACAATCATTCCCTGCTGGAAAGACCTAGCAAAAAAGCTCCATCTTGTAGCGCTTGCAACCAAGGTGTGAACAGGATTTATAGCCCAGCGGTAGCCAATAACCGGCGTATCAAATTGATAACACCTTTAATGCAACAACGAATCGATAAAACACACAAAAAAGGGAATGTCCCTCTCCTGACATTCCCTTTAGCTTATTAAATCAATACTAAGATCAGCTACTGTTCGATGGCCTTAATCTCAAATAAAGTATTCCACAGTTTACCCGTTACAAAAAGACGTTTGTTGGCCTGATCATAAGCAATACCATTGAGCTCGTTATCATAAGCGGAAGTATGTTCGTAAATACCTACTAAGTTTATCCGTCCTTCTACGGCTCCGGTCTCAGGGTCAATAATGACGATAATATCCTTCTGATACACATTGGCATATACTTTTCCATCAATATATTCTAATTCGTTCAGTTCGTCCACCGGCCCGTTTTCATCATAGACAGCAATGGCATGGAGTTCCTTACCGGTGGTAGCATCAAGGAAATACAATTTGTTGGATCCGTCGGATTTAATCAGGCGCTTTCCATCGTAGGTAATTCCCCAGCCCTCTTTACTATTTTCGTATTTAAAAGAACTTTCTTTTGCAAATGTATTTTTATCAAACACGTATCCTTCCCCCTGCTGCCAGGTCAGCATAAAAAGTTTATTGCCTACCAACGTCATGCCCTCGGCAAAGGTCTTCTCATCGAATTTGATCTCCTTCAGTACCTTTCCTGTTTTCAGGTCCACTTTGCGGAGGTTGGATTCGCCATAGCGTCCATTGGATTCATACAGCACCCCATCTGCAAACTGCAGCCCCTGGGTGAAAGCAGTTGTGTCATGCGGGTATTTATTAACAACCTCAAATCCATAATTTTTGGCCGCAGCAGGAACAATAAAAAATGTACTCGACACCGAATCAGACTGACCACCGCTGTAGACCAGGGCAGAAATATTACGCGGACCATAGGCCATATCTTTCGTGTCGACAGTTATTGCTGCCGTATCGGTAGAAGATCCTACATGCCTGTCGTCCACGAAATAGGCAACAGAATCCATTGTTACCGATTCGAATTTCAATTTCAGTTGCACAGGACTTCCTTTTAGCACTGCCTGATTCGGCCCCGGAGCCGCAAACTCCAAAGCTGTTTTTTTGGACTTACAAGAAGTAAAAGCAAGTGCTGTAATCGCAATGAAATAGGTGATTTTTTTCATCTAATTATTATTTTTCTTTTTATTTATTCACTCCACAGCCTCCTTCAGCTGTCCCAAAATGCATCTTTTATATAGGTAATGTCCGGATTTTCACTATTTGTTATTGCAACAACATCAAACCTGAGCTCTCCTACATAGGCGTGTTTCAGTATGTACGCCTGTGCTGCGCGGATCAGCCGCCGCTGCTTGCGCAGGTCCACAAATTCGTATGGCTGCCCAAAGTCTGTTCCGGATCTTGTCTTCACTTCCACAAACACCAGGGTATCCCCATCCATGACAATCAAATCTACCTCTAAATTCTTAAAGCGCCAATTTCTTAACACTATTTTACAGCCTATCCCGACCAGATAGTCTGTAGCAAGCTGTTCGCCCAATGACCCTATTTCAAGATGCCTTGCCATACATACCCTTATTTCACAATGGTATTTCCCAGAAAGCCACCCAGAAGCTTCTCCGCTTCTTTGAGTTTTTGATATTTAAAGAGCAACACTTCGAGATTGCCAACATCCTTTTCATGTTTCATCTCTTCACGGATATTGTGCATCTCTGCTTCTATCTTCCGCTTTTTGATACGATAGATCGCGGTAACGACAAGCTGCTTCAGATGCTCATACTCCTGGCTGACGTAAATCTTGCGTTTGTCGTCGTTCCAGTTTTCACTTAGTGAATATTTGCTGGCAACACAGTTGATCGCGAGTTCAGATACCGCAGCGTCAGCATTGGAATAAAACTGCTTGGGGTCCGGAATTTCATAATTTTCGGCGGCATCACGATAAGCCTTTAAGATATATGCAGCCGCCTTGTCTTTAAATTCAATATCATTGATGTTGCCCAATAGCACACCAGCGACAGGGATATCACCGTCCCCCTCCCAAGTTGCCAGATAATCCCCGTAATTGATCAGAATGCGGACGATCTCACGTTCCTGCAAAACTTCGGAGGTCAGCTGGGTGGGTTGATTCTCAGATTCCATGGCAGGTATTCCTGCTCGTTCCTCATCGGTCATGAAGAAATCTGGTGGTGGACCATCCATACCAGGTGGAGGCATTCCGGCACCTGCAGGTGGCCCCTGTGTTTTTCGGAATGCTTCTTTATCCGCTTTCTTTGCTCTATTGAGCCTTATCTTGTTGAGTTCGGCAAGCAAAATACGCTCCTCGATGTCCAGCAGGCTGCTGCATTCCCGAATAAAGACCGAAACCTTGATTTCATCGGGTATCAGAGCAATACTTTCGACAACATCACGTATCACCTCTGCTCGTTTTATGGGATCGTTGCTCGCATCGCGCAACAAGATGCTGGTTTTATAAAAAATAAAGTCCTGCTGCCGGGATTTGACATAATCCTTAAAAGCTGCAGCACCAAATTTCTGAATGTAAGAATCGGGGTCGTTTCCATCAGGGAAGAGCAGGACTTTCACATTTAACCCTTCTTCCAGGAGCATGTCTGTACCCCGCAAAGACGCTTTAATGCCGGCTTCGTCACCATCGTAAAGGATGGTGACATTTTTTGTGAAGCGGGAGATCAGTTTAATCTGGCCTGTTGTAAGAGAGGTACCCGACGAAGACACCACATTTTCGACTCCTGCCTGATGCACCGACAGGACGTCGGCGTACCCTTCGACAAGATAGCAATTGTCTTCGTCCATGATGGCCTTTTTGGCGAAGTTGAGACCATAGAGCACATCCGACTTATGGTAGATGTCGCTCTCGGGCGAGTTGACATATTTGGCGACCTTTTTATCGGTTTTTAACGTACGGCCACCAAAGCCGATAATACGCCCCGTCAGATTATGAATCGGGAACATGACGCGTCCCCTGAAACGATCGTAGAGCGACTTATCATCCCGTTCGATCGCCAGACCACTTGCTACCAGATAATCCGGATGAAATCCGGCTGCCTGCGCACTGTCCACCAGGGCAGTCCATTCTTCTGGCGAGTAACCGAGTTCGAATTTTTTGATGATATCCTCACGGTATCCGCGCTCTTTGAAGTAGTTGAGTCCAATGACCTGTCCCATCTCAGTCTTCCACAGGCGCTCCACAAAAAACTTACCGGCCCAGGCGCTGAGCACGTAAAGGCTTTCCCTTTTATCCTGTGCGGCAAGTTGTGCCGGAGAGCGCTCCACTTCTTCAATCTGGATCGCATATTTATCCGCTAAATAGCGAATAGCTTCAGGATAGGAGAACTTCTCCAGTTCCATAACAAACTTGAGCGAATCTCCACCTGCGCCGCAACCAAAGCACTTATAGATACCTTTGGAAACAGAGACATGAAATGAAGGTGTTTTCTCATTATGAAAGGGACAATTTCCGATCAGGGAAGTGCCCCGTTTCTTTAAATCAACGAAGTCACCCACCACTTCTTCTATCCGTACTGTTTCCAGTACCTTATCAATAACTTCTTGCTTAATCAAACCGTTCCTTTTTTAATGTAAAATTAGCATAAATATGATACATTTTTTAGCAGATCGTAGGTATTGCGTGTATTTTCTAAAAGGAGAGCGTAAATAATAAGTGGGACCGACAAAAAACTATCACGCGAAATATTTAAATTTGCTGTTCAATTTATAGCTGATTAAGTTAGTCAAAATGAGCAAAACGATCAAGAAAATATGCTGCATCGGTGCTGGTTATGTAGGAGGCCCCACCATGTCTGTTGTAGCCAGTCAGTGTCCTCATATTGAGATTACCATTGTTGATATGAATGCAGCCCGCATCGAGGCCTGGAACGATAAAGATCTGGACAACCTACCTGTTTATGAGCCTGGATTGAAGGAAATCGTTGCTGAAGCCCGCGATCGAAATCTGTTTTTTTCCACCGATATCAACAAAGCTATTGATGAAGCTGACATGATCTTCATTTCTGTCAATACACCAACCAAAAATTACGGTAAGGGCAAAGGCATGGCAGCAGATTTAAAATATATTGAGCTGTGCGCGCGGCAGATTGCCGCAGTCGCCAAAAATGATAAGATCGTTGTTGAAAAGTCCACATTGCCCGTACGCACAGCAGCTGCTTTAAAGAGTATTCTGGACAACACCGGCAATGGTGTCAACTTTCATATTCTTTCTAATCCGGAATTCCTGGCTGAAGGAACAGCGATACAGGATCTGATCAACCCGGACCGCGTACTTATCGGCGGCGAAAACGAAGATGCTATTGCCGCACTGGTGGATATCTATGCACAATGGGTAGACCGGAGCAAAATCCTAACCACCAACCTATGGTCCTCTGAGCTTTCCAAATTAACAGCCAATGCATTTTTGGCCCAACGTGTTTCGTCGATCAATTCGATCTCCGCTCTTTGTGAAAAAACAGGTGCGAATGTGGATGAAGTGGCCAGAGCCATCGGCATGGACACCCGCATCGGCCCCAAATTTCTCAAAGCCTCGGTCGGCTTCGGCGGCTCCTGCTTCCAGAAAGATATTCTCAATCTCGTTTATATTGCCCGTAGCTACGGTCTCACGGAAGTCGCGGAGTACTGGGACCAGGTGATCATCATGAATGATTATCAGAAACGCCGCTTTGCCGACAACATCATACAAACGCTGTACAATACAGTATCCGGAAAGAAAATCGCTTTCTTAGGCTGGGCATTTAAAAAAGACACCAACGATACGCGTGAATCAGCGGCGATCTATGTGGCCGACTACCTACTCAACGAACAGGCGGAGATAACGGTATATGACCCCAAAGTATCAGCCGAACGGATCTATGCGGACCTGGATTATCTGAATACCCGTTCATCCGAAGAAAACAGAGCCTTGGTAAAGGTCGTTAGTAGCCCTTATGAGGCTTGTGACGATGCCCATGCCATCGCCGTGTTAACCGAATGGGACGAATTTAAAGCTTATGACTGGCAAGCTATAAAAGAACAAATGAAGAAACCTGCTTTTGTGTTTGATGGCCGTAAACTTCTGGACCGCAGTCAGCTTGAAGCACTCGGTTTTAAATACTATGCGATAGGCGAATAATACATCAACAGGATAAAGGAAGAACCCTCAGCCCATAAGCAATGCTACGCTTTTGGCTGAGGGTTTTGTTTGTGCCTGTTGGCAACGCATAAGGAAAGAGAGATGAAACACAAGCGAAGCAACAGGACTTTTTATCTTAATTATTCAACATACTATAAAATTCGTTCATGTAATAAGACTCCTGCAAGGCATCCCTAAAATTCTGCCATTGCTCTTCGTTAAACGAAAATACAATATCCGGATAAGGTGTTTTCATGATCAACCGAAATTCGCCGTCTGGAAACGAACTAAAAAAAAGTTCATCGCCATTACTTTTTATGATGTTCAGAAAGTCGGCAAACTTACCCGGTGTAAATGTCAGCACAAAACTTTGCTGCCAGATATAATATGTCTTGCACTTATGGCAGACACTGATATGGGTATCGCCGCGTTGGCTCAGAACTTTTGTATCACACATGCTTTATCAGTATTTATTTAGACTCATTATAAATAATATTCAAATGTAAGCATTGTTTTTAGAATTGCAAGTATTTATATAAAAAAAAGGGAGATATTTTCATATCTCCCTTTTTACGCGGTATCCGATTAATTGAGCCCGCGCTTTTTCAATAAATATTTTGGATCCGGATCGGCGCCTCTAAATGTTCGATACATTTTAGCCGGATCGTCTGTGCCCCCTTTTTGAAGAATATTCTTTCTGAAGGAGTCGGCGGTCGGCTGGTCGTATAAGGATTTTTCTTTGAAAGCCGCGAAAGCATCCGAGTCCAGTACTTCGGACCAGATATACGCATAATAGCCAGCTGAATATCCACTGTTAAAAATGTGTTGGAAATAGGTACTTCTATAGCGGGGAATAATCGCTTCTATCAGCCCTATCTTTTTCATTGCTCCTTTTTCAAAACCGTTGATATCTTTAGAGATTTCCTTGGTAGTGGCATGGTAGTTCATATCCAACAATGAAGCTGCGAGATATTCCACTGTTGCAAATCCCTGATCAAAAGTTCCGGCTTTTTCCATTTTTTGGATCAACGAGTCCGGCATTGCCTCTTTGGTTTTGTAATGTTTGGCGTAAGTCTTTAGCACTTCGGGATCCGCTGCCCAGTTTTCCATGATCTGAGAAGGCAGTTCCACAAAGTCACGTGGAACCGACGTTCCCGCCATAGAGCGGTATCTGACATTGGAGAGCAGGCCATGCAAGGCATGTCCAAATTCATGGAATAAGGTCGTTGCCTCATCAAAGGTCAATAAAGCCGGATTTTTTCCTACAGGTTTCGTAAAGTTACACACGATGGAAATAACCGGAGCTACCCGTTTGCCGTCTTTAGTGGACTGATCACGGTATGATGTCATCCATGCACCACCACGCTTAGACTCACGTGGAAAAAAATCTGCATACAGCAGCCCCAGATGTGAACCATCCTTGTCCTTAACCTCATACACTTCCACTTCTTCGTGATAAGTAGGCACATTGTTGAGTGCGACAAACGTCAATCCATACAGTTTGTTCGCCACAGCAAAGGCTCCTTCACGGACCGCCGGCAGGCTCAGGTAAGGTTTGATCTCATCTTCATCAAGTGCAAAACGTTTTTTACGAATAATCTCCGTGTAGTATCTCCAGTCGTAAGGTGCTACAGCAAAGTCTCCGCCTTCGGCCTTGATCTCCTTGGCAATATCTGCTTCCTCACCTTTTGCTTTTGCCAATGCTGGCGCCCAGAGCTTATTTAGAAGCGCATACACATTTTCCGGTGTCTTGGCCATTGATTCTTCCAGAACATAGTTGGCATGTGATGCATAGCCAAGCAACTTGGCTTTCTGAAGACGCAGGTTCACAATCTTCTGGATGATTTCCTTGTTATCACTGGTATTGTCATGATTGCCACGCATCTGGTAAGCATCCCAGATCTGTTTTCTCAAATCGCGATTTTTAGCGTACTGCAAGAACGGCATGATCGACGGATTCTGCAATGTAAAGACCCATTTGTCTTTTTTACCTTTTGCGGTCGCTTCCTCAGCTGCTGCTGTTTTTAACGATTCTGGCAGGCCCTCCAACTGGCTTGCAGAGTCGACTACAAGCTCATAGGCATTGGTTTCAGCCAATAAATTCTGACCAAATTGCGTTGTCAATGTCGAAAGTTCGGCATTGATCTTTTTCATTTTTTCTTTATCCGCTTCTTTTAGATTGGCACCAGAACGTACAAAACTCTTGTACGTCTCTTCCAGAAGCTTAGTATCTTCGGCATCCAGACCGAGGCTATTGCGGTTATTCCAAATTTCTTTGATCTTATCGAACAACTTCGCATTCATCGAGATTTCGTCGGAATGGCTCGAAAGTATCGGAGCCAGATCTTTTGCTATAGCCTGAATACTATCGTTTGTGTTAGCACTGTTCAAATTGTAAAATACAGTAGATACATTGTTCAATAGGCTTCCTGCATTTTCCAATGCCACAATGGTATTTTGAAAATTCGGTTTTTCCGAATTATTGACGATCGAGTCTATCTCCAAATTATGTACTTTTATAGCCTCTTCAAAGGCGGGCCTAAAATGCTCGTTTTTGATCTTGTCAAAGGGTGGAACATTAAACGGCGTGTCATAGGCTAATAAAAGAGGATTATCTGTCATTATCTTTTTCTCCTCACAACCAACAATTGCAGTTGCCACTATCATTAAAAATGGCAAAAGTTGTCTTTTCTTCATATTGTCTGATTATTCCTGATTTTTTTCCAAAGATAATAAAATTAGGCAAATACACTAGCAGAGGAAGGACAGTTGATGGTATGCGTACAATCGTCATCCTATTGTAAAACAAAAACTTATTCATAAATCTTGTAAAAAATATCTGTCAATTTGAGTAAAAATATTTTAATGAGCGCTATTAACCGTTTCTTTTGGCGATGTGCGGGGGTGCATCAAGAAACACTTGAAAAGTATCCTGAAGAGCATAGCAAATACACAGCCATCGGTGCAACGATCTTTTTTACCGGCTTATTTGCCAGCCTTTCAGGCGGATACGCTATGTATTTTGTATTCAGCGGGGGGACATTGGACTGGCTACTGGCTATTGTATTTGGCGTGATCTGGGGTTTGGCGATATTCAATATGGACCGCTACATCGTCTTAAGCATCAATAAATCCAAAAGTGGCTGGATGCAGCTTTTACAGGCACTGCCGCGTATCCTATTGGCGATCTTGATCGGTCTGGTGATCTCCCGGCCGCTGGAGCTCAAGATTTTCGACAAAGAAATCCGTGAAAACCTCCGGGTACGTTACCTCGCGGATCAACGGGCCAAAATAGATACGCTGAACAGCACATTCAATAAAAAATACGCTAACGAGGTCAGCCAGCTAAAAGCGACGATGGTTGAACGGGATTCTCTGGAATCCAGTATCAAAACTGACCGTACCAAGCTGAACTACGAGATATTTGGAAATAAAACCACAGAAACATCCGGCGTAATGGGATATGGACCTTACGCCAAAATGAAGGCCGACGAACTGAAGAAAAAAGAGGCCTACCTGGATACCTTGCGGAATAAAATAATGGCTCAGCAGAGTACCATTCGGCAGAAGCAGCAATTCGAGGGTATCCTTGACCAAAAAGTGCTGTCCAATACATCGCTTGACAGCGCAGTCAATGTTGCCGGCTTTGCCGACCGCAATGCTGCCCTGGGCAATCTAAAATATGACGCTAACGGAAAAGTGAACGAGTCCAATGCAAATGCTGTCTTTTTTATCGCCTTACTGTTTGTGTTTTTGGAATGCCTGCCGGTCATCGTAAAACTGCTGGCTGGACGGGACCCTTATGACAACGAGATCCAAAACCTCAGACAGCTACATGATTACGAGTCGGATACCAAACTCAGCGTGGAGAAAGACGCTGTGGACCGACTGAAAGATACCTATGTGGATGTATCGATCAACCGGCGGATGAAAGAGCTGTGATCTTTCACTCCTCCTCTAAAAATTTGGCATCTATCTGTTTACTGGCCTTGGCGCCCAATCGCTTGAGTTTTTCCACTTTGCCAATGACATTTCCCGCGCCGGTGGACAGTTTTTTGGTGGCGTCCTCATGGCTTTTCAGGGCACGTTCCAGCTGGTTTTGTACCTGTTCCATATCGGCCAGAAAACTGACAAACTTGTCATATAGACTTCCTGCTTCTTTTGCGATTTCGATCACATTGCGTGTTTGACGTTCTTGTTTCCAGATACTCGCAATGGTACGTAATGTGGCCAGCAAGGTAGAGGGACTCACAATCACGACCTTCCGGTCCCATGCATCGCTAAACAGATCCGGTTTTTCGGCGACCGACATACTCAAAGCCGATTCGATGGGCATGAACAACAACACGAATTCCGGTGATTCGATGCCATATAGCTCATGGTAATTTTTGGCAGAAAGTTCTTTAACATGATTTTCGACAGACTGCACATGCTGTTTGGCAAATATGGCACGGTCTTCGTCCGTGTCGGCGTTTACCCAGCGCTCGTAAGCGATCAAAGACACTTTAGAGTCCACAATCAGATGTTTATTTTCCGGGAGATCGATAATCGCGTCAGGCTGCATCCTCCGGCCTTCAGCATCCATCAAAGAAACTTGTAGGCGGAATTCGCGGTCCTTAACGAGCCCCGAACGCTCCAACACCCGTTCCAGGATCACTTCGCCCCAGTTGCCCTGCTTTTTGCTGTCTCCCTTTAACGCTTTTGTCAGGCTATTGGCTTCATCTTTGATCTTGAGACTCTGCTCCACGAGTTGCAGCACAACACCTTTCAATGAATTTCGTTCGGCCGCTTCCTGATTATAATTTTTTTCAACCTTCTCTTCAAATAACTTAATCTTCTCCTTTAAAGGATCGAGGATAAGTCCAAGTGAACGGTGGTTGGTCTCTGTAAACTTTTGGGTTTTCTCTTCCAGTATTTTATTGGCAATCACCTGAAACTCGGTGTTAAATTGTCTTTTAATCTCTGCGATTTCAGCCTTCTGTTCCTGAAACTTGTTCAGCTGTGCCTCATAGAAAGAACGCGTACTCTCCAAGGAGCGCTCCGCCACCAGGAGACTTTCCCGTTCTTTGTCGAGCTCATTTCTCAGCAGCACACGTTCTTCCAGGAGACTTTGTTCACGTTGCTGTGAACGCGCCAATTCGATTCGGAGTGTCTCCAGCTCTTTCTGTTGCCCGCCATCCATGGGGATGGCATTATTTCTTCTCAGTACCAATATGATTAAAATGACCAGTAAGAGTACTATTCCGGCGAAGAAAAATATTTCCATTGATTTGAATTTAAAATGAACAAGTAAGCCGTTGCTTATTGCAACTTCTGATGGGTCTTCCACCACAGATCAGGCATCTCTCCCGAGACTGCCAACTGGTAGTCTTCGTAGCGGCACGGCACGAGATAGTAACGTTCGTTCACCGACTTAGAACCAAAATATGGCACCTGCATCCACCAGCGGTCAGATTTTTTGCTTTTCACAAACACCAGCTCGTGCTCCTCGTTTTCGAGCGTCGTGCGGTAGATAATATACGAGGACTTGGGATATAGTGGTGTGTCGTGTTTGCGGTTGTAATAACCATCAATGAAACACCAGATCATTTGTGACACCAGCATGGCCGTCTGTTCCATCGGATCAAATGTGGGATTCAGTTCATAAAAACCGATCGAGGTACACTTATCCGACATCCCTGCATAACGAGCAAGCTGGCAGGCCTCATCGCCATACAGGCCATTGGGAATCGCATTGGCATTTCCGGGAGCTTCGGAAGCACGGATAGCGCCAATGTCAAAGCTGATCATATCTGCGGCGCGGATCAACGGTTCCGACTGATCCATTTTGCCCGCAATAAGGCCAACCCTGGTCGCATTAAAAAACAGCTTATCATACATACTGATCGATTCCTTACTGACCAGATAGGTCTGATAAGCAATCGCATTGAGGTTGAATAAATAATCCGGCTGATGCAGGATAATGTGGTTCACATAGGACCGTGAATTCAGTGCTACATTTTCGACTTGTTCCTGATTGAGATCAAAACGGGCATCTATAATAGCCAACTCGATCTTACGCTCGAGATTTTGATAACCGAGATACTGTGCATAGGTCAGATCCTGACCTCCGCCAATGATAATGGGCAGAATATTGGCCTTCACCAATTCCTCGACCACGGATTTCAGCGCGACATAAGTATCCTGAATGGTATTGCCTGCTTTGATATTGCCCAGATCGACAATATTCAACTTGTAATCCCCCTGATAGAGGTTGTAAAGGTGCTTTCTTACCGCATCCGGAGCCCTGTGCGCCCCATTGTTATTCACAGATGCCCGGTCTTCCTCGACACCAACGATAGCCAGGTGAGGCGGTTCATTTTCCTCCCATACAGGAAAAGTCTCCTCATAAGCCTGAATGACATTTCCAAGCTGGGAATTCAAAAAACCATGTTCGGGAGAAATATGGGCAATCGAAATCGGACTAAAGAATACGGACAATGATGACATAAGCACTGGTTTGTTAACTTCTTATTTTTTCAGGAACACCTGACACAAATATCCATTTATTAACTAACTTTTGAAAACATTATTTTTAACAGTATCTTTATCAGGTGATATTAATAACTGGAGGAACTGGTTTTTTAGGGTCTACCTTAATTAAACAACTGATAGACCGCGGAATCGACGTCATTGCCATCAAAAGAGCTCAATCGACTATTCCGGAGGCGCTGCTATCGTCTTCCTTGATCCAATGGGTGGATGCAGATATCAACAATTACTTTGAGCTGGAAGATGCTCTGGAAGGTGTAACCAAAGTATACCATTGCGCTGCGTTGGTCTCCTATCAGAAAAAAGACGCTAAAGCTCTTTTTAAGGTCAATGTAGAGGGAACCGCCAATCTGGTGAATCTCTGTCTGCAAAAAGGCATCCGGTTGCTTCATGTCAGTTCTATTGCAGCTCTCGGCAGCAGCAAGTATAACCGCCCCATTTCTGAAAACGACCATTGGGAGCATAGTCCGACAACATCAAATTATTCGCTTTCTAAGTATCAGGCAGAAATGGAAGTCTGGCGGGGCATTACGGAGGGCCTGGATGGCGTTATTGTGAATCCCTCCGTCATTCTTGGAGCTGCAGCCAAAGACAAAGGATCGGGGGCCATATTTTCCATGATCAATAAAGGACTGAAATTTTATCCGAAAGGAAGCGTGGGTATAGTCGATGTCGAAGATGTGGCGGCCATCATGATCCAGTTAATGGAAAAAGAGGAAATCACGGCCGAGCGGTATATTATCAACCATGTCAATATTGCCAATAAGGACTTACTTAGCGTCGCCAGTGTGCTTATGAACAAGCCTCAACCGCGGATAGAAGTTTCGGAGACGATGCTTCAGATTGCTTCGGCTTTGTCATCTGTGCTGTCCGTCTTCAGGAAATCGGATTCTTCGCTAACCAAAGAAACTGCTGCGGCGTCAAGTGCTCAGCTGCAGTATTCCAATGCGAAAATCCAATCGTTGTTGAACCATCGGTATCGGCCTCTGGAACAGACATTAAAAGAAATTGCAAATTTGTATAACAAACAGTAAAACGATAATAGAGTAACAACCAAACCCTGGACCGATCATGAGCAGCTGTCCATCCGCAACGATGGATCCAAGCTCCTGATAGCGTCATCACCAAAACAAATTATTCTGATGAAAAACTATTACATCATTGATTTTGATAGTACGTTTACACAAGTGGAAGCGCTTGATGAACTCGCTAGAATTTCACTTGAAAACCATCCGGACCGTGAATCCATTTATAGCGAGATTGAAAGATATACCAATCTGGCTATGGAAGGGAAACTTTCTTTCCGGGAAGCACTGGCCGGTCGTGTGAAACTTCTGAATGCCAACAGAACTCATCTGGATAAGCTCGTCTCTCACCTCAAGAAAAAGGTTTCGACTTCTTTTTCGCGCAATCGCGAATTCTTCAAAAAACATTCGGATACTGCCTGGATCGTTTCGGGAGGCTTTAAGGAGTTTATCACACCTGTGGTGACGCCCTATCATATCAAGAAGGAGAATATCTATGCCAACACATTTAAGTTTGATGAGGAAGGCAATATCATCGGATTTGACGAAGAAAATCCACTATCCAATGAGGGGGGTAAAGTGCAGCTTCTGAAACAGCTCAATATCCAGGGGCGCCTTTTTGGTATCGGTGATGGCTATTCGGATTTTCAGCTGAAGGAATCGGGACTGATTGAAAAATTCTTTGCATTTACTGAAAATATCCAACGAAAGAGTGTAACGGAGAAAGCCGATTTTATCACCCCCAGTTTCGACGAGTTTTTGTATGTAAATGACCTTCCCCGTGCTATTTCGTATCCAAAGAACCGCATTCTTTGTCTAATTGTTGGTGATGTACCCGAGATCGCTGCCCATATATTAAAAAGAGATGGCTTTTCCATCCGTACCAAAGATACCTTTGAAGAAAAATATGTGAAGGATGTCGGCATGCTTTTGCTGGGTGATCATATTGACATTACGGATGAACAGCTACAGCAAGCAGATAAGCTGAAGACTATTGGCTATCTGGGCGATATTAAAGGTCATATCAATAAAGATATCTGTAATGCAAAGGGAATTGTTGTATTTGACGACAAAAAGGGGAAAAAGAAAAATTCGGAATTTATTCCACGTCGGATGGCCGAATTTATCAATAATGGCGATACTTATCTGAGCCGCAACTTTCCGAACTTAATCCTCCCCAAAGTAAAGCAGGTGACGCGGCTGCTGCATATTCATAAAAACGTACCGGGGATAATGGCACAGATCAACAAAGTGTACGCACAAAATAATATCAATATCGTCGCACAGTTCCTCATGACAAAAGGAGATATCGGTTATGCCGTTACTGATATACAGGGTGAGTATGACAAGGATTTGCTGAAACAGCTGAAACAGATTGAAAATACCATCAAGTTTAGAATATTATATTAATTATCAATGGGAGGTTTAACCTCCCTAACTTGCATATCTTTATGCCCTCAATGGTTAATTTCACATTTTTTATCACATGTCCCTACATCAAGATCCGGAGTTAAAGAAAGCGGTACTGGCACTTCCGCAAAAAGAGAAGGACAAATTGCTCGTGCGCCTGATCAGCAAAGATAAAATGCTAATCAAACAGCTACATTTTCAGTTGCTGGAAGACGAATATGACCTGGAAGAGCGCATCGTCAAGCTGCGGGAACAGTTGCAACAGTTGTTTGATCTCGGCGCTAGACAGATCGGCAATACACCACAGCATAGCCATTTTGTGGCGCTCAGCAAACTGGTCAAGCAGGCCAGCGGGCTGGTCAATGAACATGAAAAAGTCACTAAAGATAAGACTAGCGAGGCCGAATTCCGGTTTTACATTCTTAGCCGCGCCATAAGTGACTATGAGCGCCTTTTTGGCTCCTCCTATCAGTCCGCCGCACACAAACTCCATAAATATATCACGGGGCGGATCAAGCATGCCATTGGCAAATACAACAAGCTACATGAGGATTTTCAGTTCGACTACCGGGAAGATTTTCAGAACACACTACATGCTTTTGGTAATACGACATTAAAAAGCTATATTAGTGAACAGAAAATTGACCTCGACCTGAACTAATCATGAGAAATAGCAGACACCGTGTTAAAATTGGATCTTTCCGCGTCACTGCCTACGAGCAATATAAATTAATGTATATCATCACTTTAGTTGCCTTATTAGTCTTTACCTATACTTTTTACCTGACAAAGTAACTTAACAGGATCCCATATTGCGAATCGCGTAGGATCCCATTTGATCTCCATGTACTCCTTCGGGAAAATATTCCTGCGCTGCGATAGGTGTTTAGCTATTCAATCTCACCGGATGCTACCTGACCCCAACTTTTACCAAAAAACTTAGCACTTCATACCTCATACTTAAGAGTATTTAATTAAATTCGCAATTATTCGAAATTTTTGCCCGTGGGAATTCAAGAAATACTAGAAAAATATATACAAAGCGAATCTGTCCAATCGCTTACCAAAGCCATGCACTCCAAAAACGCAAAGATCCAGCTGAAAGGCCTGATCGGCTCTTCGGATGCATTTGTCGCTGTTTCCTCTTATAAACTTCAGGAACGCCCAATGGTCTTTATCTTACCAACACATGAAGATGCTTCTTACTTTCTGAGCGACCTGGAAAGTCTGCTGGACAAGCAGGTACTGTTTTTTCCGTCATCCTATCGGAAGGCTTTTGATTTCACGCAAACGGATGCGGCCAATGTGCTTCAGCGTGCCGAGACGTTGAGTTCACTCAACCATACCTCTGAACTTCCAAAGATGGTAGTAACCTATCCCGAAGCGATCGCCGAGAAAGTAATCAACCGGACCGACCTCGAAAAAAACACGCTCGAAATCACAGAAAATACAGCCTTAAGCATCGATTTTATCAATGAGTTTTTAATCGAGTATGATTTTGACCGTGTGGATTTTGTTTACGAGCCCGGCCAATTTGCGATACGGGGCGGTATCGTGGATATCTTCTCCTTTTCGAATGATCTCCCCTACCGTATTGAATTTTTTGGAGATGATATTGAAAGCATACGTACTTTTGATATCGAATCCCAGCTTTCGGTCAGTAAAATCCATAAAGTCACTATCGTACCAAATGTACAGGCTAAATTCCTTACATCACAACATATTTCGCTATTGGAATATATCGATCAAGATGCTTCGATCTGGATCAAAGACGCACAGTTTACACTAGATGTTGTCAAGGACGGATTAAAGAAAGCTAAGCAGCTATGGCAGGGCCTTACGGATAAACAGAAAAAGGAAAATCCCGAATGGCACAATCCTGACTACGAATTTACTGACGAGAAAAACCTGAACGCCCTGCTTTTTGGTTTTCCCATCGTCGAGTTCGGAAAGCAGTTTTTCTATAAAGCTTCGGACAGCCTGCGTTTTGATATCCACCCACAACCTTCGTTTAACAAAGACTTCAATCTGCTGATCCACAACTTTAAGGAAAATGAGAAGCAACACATGCAGAATCTGATATTTTCGGATTCCACAAAGCAGATTGAGCGCATTTATACTATTCTGGAAGACCTGGACAAAACGGCAACGTTTGTTGCTGTACACAAAGCTTTGCGGGAAGGATTTAGGGATGACAGTCTAAAGTTAGCCTGCTACACGGATCATCAGATCTTTGACCGTTATTATAAATACAAGCGAAAAAAGGCGTACGAGCGTTCGCAGGCCATTACACTCAAAGATCTGCGGGATTTAAAGCCGGGCGACTTTATTACGCACATTGATCATGGTGTAGGCCGTTATGGCGGTCTGGAAAAGGTCGATGTCAATGGAAAGTCCCAAGAAATGATCCGCCTTATCTACGCAGACAATGACCTACTTTACGTTAATATCAACTCACTGAACCGCATTTCCAAATATTCTGGGAAAGAGGGCACGGTGCCTAAGATGAACAAACTGGGAACTGACGCCTGGGACAAACTCAAGAAAACAACCAAGAAAAAGGTCAAAGATATTGCACGCGACCTTATCATGCTGTATGCCAAACGAAAGGCACAGCATGGCAATGCTTTTTCGCCCGACAGCTACCTACAGAATGAGCTGGAAGCATCGTTCATCTACGAGGATACGCCCGATCAGGAAAAGGCTACTGCCGATGTTAAAAAGGACATGGAGTCGCCCCATCCCATGGATCGCCTGATCTGCGGAGACGTGGGCTTTGGAAAGACCGAAGTGGCCATCCGTGCAGCATTTAAAGCTGTAGCAGATAGCAAACAGGTGGCTGTACTGGTTCCTACAACGATTTTGGCGCTGCAGCATTATCGCACATTTACCGAGCGCTTAAAAGGCCTGCCATGTAATATTGATTACATCAATCGCTTTAAAACTTCGAAGCAGATCAAGGAGACCCTCGCGCGTCTTGCGGAAGGAAAAATTGATATCATCATCGGAACCCATCGTCTGGTCAGTAAGGACGTCAAGTTTAAGGACCTTGGCCTCATGATCATAGACGAAGAGCAGAAATTCGGTGTTGCCGTCAAAGAAAAGCTGAAGGTGATGCGGGCCAATGTGGACTCTCTCACGTTAACGGCGACTCCTATTCCACGTACACTGCATTTTTCCCTGATGGGCGCCCGCGACCTCAGTATTATATCCACGCCGCCACCCAACCGGCAACCGGTGCAGACGGAACTCCATGTGTTTAACGAAACCCTCATCGGCGAGGCCGTAAGCTTTGAGCTGGACCGCGGTGGCCAGGTCTTTTTCATTCACAACCGTGTAGCCGATCTCCCACAGCTGGGCAACCTGATCCGCAAGCTGGTACCCGGCGCACGTGTAGGCGTTGCCCATGGACAACTCGAGGGGGATGAGCTAGAAGATGTCATGCTCAAATTCATTAATCATGAGTTTGATGTACTGATTGCTACCACGATTATCGAAGCCGGGCTCGACATTCCCAATGCCAATACGATTATCATCAACCATGCCCACATGTTTGGTTTGAGTGATCTGCACCAGATGCGGGGACGTGTAGGCAGGTCCAATAAGAAGGCATTCTGTTACCTATTGAGTCCACCACTGTCCACATTAACGCCAGAGGCTTATAAACGTCTGTCGGCCATAGAGGAATTCTCCGAACTAGGGTCTGGCTTTAATGTTGCCATGCGTGATCTGGATATCCGAGGTTCAGGCAATCTATTAGGCGGTGAACAATCGGGATTTATTGCTGAAATTGGTTTTGAAATGTACCACAAGATTCTGGATGAAGCGATCCAGGAACTAAAGGAAGATGAATTTTCGGAGGTATTCGCGGACGAAAAAGAACGTAAATATGTATCATTCACCCAGATTGACACTGATCTGGAAGTGCTGATCCCGGACGAGTATGTCACCAATATTACAGAACGTTACAATCTCTATACCGAACTGTCCAAACTGGAAAACGAACAGCAACTGACCGCATTCGAAAAAGAACTCGAAGACCGTTTTGGCCCGATTCCACACGAAGTGTTTGAGCTGTTCAATACACTGCGCTTACAATGGTTCGGAAAAACAATCGGTTTCGAAAAAATATCTTATAAAAAACATACGCTCAAAGGGTATTTTGTCAACAATCCGAAATCCAGCTATTTCGAATCTGACCAGTTTGGCCGTGTATTGTCTTTTGTACAGCAACATCCCGAAATCAGCAATCTAAAAGAAGTAAAAGGGCAGCTCCGGCTTGCTTTGAGCAACGTCAATACCATCAGCTACGCCTTACACCTCCTAAAAGAAATGCTATAACAGGATACGTCCAATGTTTTGAACTAATAAAATCTACACAATAAGTAGATTTTTATTTATATTTGGCTTTACAATCACAACAAGCATGGCAAGCAATACCGAAACGATACTCATTCACGAGGGGCAACAGTTCAATACCACTCCGGCAGTGACCAGCCCGATCTACCAAACGTCCACGTACATTGCGGATCCTGACCCAACGGAATATACCAGAGCTGCGACTGAACCGAAGCACCCCTATTTTTATCACCGTCATGGTAATCCCACGAATAGCCAGGTAGCCGCTATTATAGCCAAGTTGGAGAAAACAGAAGATGCACTGGTCTTTGCCACAGGAATGGCTGCAATCAGCACAGCCATATTGGCGATCGTAAAGTCAGGTGACCATATTATTGCTCAACATGCACATTATTCAGGCACAGCTATTTTCTTTAAAGAATTTTTGGCGGATTACGGTATTACGGTCACAGCCGTGGATCAGACAGACAATAAGGCCTTTGAACAGGCCATTCAGGCCAACACAAAACTGATCTATGTGGAGACCCCGTCCAATCCCAACCTGAACATCACCGACCTGAAAGCTATCGGACAGCTGGCCAAACAGCGGGGTATTCTGAGCATGGTTGATAATACTTTTGCGTCGCCGATCAATCAAACGCCAACAGATTTTGGAATTGATATCATCGTTCATAGTGCTACGAAATATCTTGGTGGGCATAGCGATTTAACAGCGGGCATTGTCTGCGGAAATCAAGAATACATTGCCAGGGTGTGGAAACGTTCGGTAGCCTTGGGAGCATCGCTGGCTCCGCTGGATTCCTGGCTGCTGCTTCGAGGGCTAAAAACATTGAGCCTTCGGGTGAAGCAGATCAACGCCAATGCGCTACAGCTGGCCCAGTTTTTGGATCAGCATCCTAAAATCAGAACAGTCAGCTACCCGGGTTTGCCTAACCATCCACAGCATAACCTGGCGAAAAGCCAGATGAGCGGCTTCTCAGGGATGATTTGCCTCGAGGTTGCAGGCACCGACGAAGACAAAGCGTTCAAGAATGCCCAGACCCTCATCAACAACCTGCAGATATTTATCAATGCCGCTAGTCTAGGGGGTGTTGAATCGCTTATTGTACATCCCGCAAGCATGTGGGGTGGACATCATACCAAGGAACAGAAAGAAGCTTCGGGCATTTCGCTCGGCATGCTGCGTATCTCGGTTGGTATAGAAAATATTGAAGATCTCATCGAGGACCTGAAACAGGGCCTGGAGAAACTCGATTAACAGCACAAGTATGATCATGCCCTCAAAAGTCCCGGCTTTGAGGGCATGATAAATTATTACGTTTAAGAAAGACCTTTTAGCCTAAATCAATCGGGTACCATCAGCTATGTTCACTTGAATGACCGCGAGTTCTTTATCAAACTTTTGTCTATATTCCTGTTCCAAAGCGGGCAAAATTGAAGCTAAAGCACCTTCTTTCACAATATTGATGGTACATCCACCGAAGCCGCCACCCATCATCCGGGCGCCGATCACTTCAGGGAACTGCCTAACGTAATCAACCAGATAATCCAGCTCGGGGCAGCTGACTTCGTAGACCTTGCTTAAACCTTCGTGACTCTGAAAAATATACTGGCCAAGCTGTTTGATATCGCCCGCACGTAAAGCTTCACAGGATTTCTCTACCCGCTCATTCTCAAGAACGACAAAACTCGCTTTGGCATAGATATCTTCATCTTTCTCCTTGACCAGGCGATCCAGCATATCAATCGTCACATCCCGTAAATTTTTAACTTCTGGATACTCCTCACGCACCCATGCCGAAGCCTGTTCGCACTGCTCACGGCGTTTATTGTATGCGGTAGAGGCCAATGAATGTTTTACATTGGTATTCAACAAGACGACTTCATATCCCTTCAGGTCGAGCGGAACATATTCAAATCCCAATGTACGGCAATCCAGCTTGATGACATTCTTCTCTTTACCAAAAGCGGACGCAAACTGGTCCATAATTCCGCACATCACGCCGGCATACGTATGTTCGGCTTTTTGCGCAATTTGGGGAATGTCAAGCCGTCCTACATTCAGATCAAAGAGTTCGCTGAGCGCCAAAGTAACGGCACACTCAACTGCTGCTGAAGAGGATAATCCTGCCCCCAAAGGCACATCTCCATCGATATAGAGGTTAAATCCTCCTAGCGTCGCGCCTCGCTTTTGGTACTGATCCACAACACCAAGGATATAATTGGGCCAGTGTTTCTCAGAAATGGCAATGTCGCTCAGTCTAACTTCATGGCTTTCCCTATAGTCTTCAGCATATAATGAAATCAGGTCGTCGCCACGCTTGCTTACAGCGACGTAGATAGCCTTATCGATGGCGGCCGGCAGCACGAACCCGTCATTATAGTCGGTATGCTCACCGATGATATTAATACGCCCCGGGGAGGTAACGACTATAGGTTCGTCCTGATATAAGCTTTTAAATTTATTTATAATAGTTTCCTTTGCTATCATCTTATTTTGATTTATAATGTATGGTAGAGCAATTTCTCAGCTGCTTGGCAGCAATCTCGGGCGTAATATCACGTTGTGGGTTGGCCAGCATCTCATAACCCACCATAAACTTTTTAACGGTCGCAGATCGTAATAATGGAGGGTAGAAATGCATGTGCCAATGCCATTCGGGATGATCACCGTCGTTCACTGGAGCTTGGTGCATACCGGCAGAATAAGGAAAGGACGTATTAAAAAGATTGTCGTAGCGGGTCGTCAACAATTTGAGAATCGCCGCAAGGTCTTCCTTCTCTTTTTCATTGAATTCACCGATATCCTGCACAGCACGCTTGCTTACGATCATTGCTTCATAAGGCCAAGCCGCCCAAAAAGGAACCAGTGACACAAAAGAATCATTCGTATCGATAATACGTTCCTCTTTTCTTAGCTCGGCGCTGACATAATCGGAAAGGATAGTTCGTCCATTTTTATCGAAGTACTTCTTTTGCTGTATGCTTTCTTTCTGGATTTCTACCGGCAGATGATTTTGTGACCAGATCTGTCCATGCGGGTGTGGATTGCTGCATCCCATAATTGCGCCCTTATTTTCAAAAATCTGAATATAGCGGATCCAGTCGATCTGGGATAGATCTGCAAATTCTTTTTGCCAAAGGTCAACCACAGCTTTGATAGCTGCAAGGTCCATTTCCGGCAAGGTAAGGTCATGTCGTGGCGTAAACGCAATGACTTTACAGATTCCTTTTTCTGTCTCTGCGACAAACAGGTCCTGTTCATTAAACTCCTGCTGGCTGGTATCTTTGAGCAGCGCGGAAAAATCATTAACAAAAACAAAGCTCTCTTTATAGTCCGGATTGATATCACCATCGGCTCGTTTGTTACCTGGACACAGATAACATTTTGGATCATAGGCAGGCCTGTTGTCGCCGGGCAGATCTTCCACTTGTCCCTGCCACGGTCGTTTGCTGCGGTGCGGGGACACCAGAACCTTTTCCCCTGTAAGAATATTAATGCGTGTGTGGGGCGAATCCCCAAAGTTTAAAGTTGATTGCATGTCATGTATAACTGGTGTACAGAATACACAATTATAATGATATTACCGCAAAAGTCAAAGCGATTTTGTGATTACCGCGCTTATTTCAGTAGCGGAATTACCGGCACGGGCAGGGCAACACTAGGCTTTAAATTTGGGGTCCTGAGCGCTCAACAGCTCGAAGATGGTAATTTCAGGCAGGATGCCAACGCGGCCGGGATAGCCCAAAAAGCCATAGCCTACGTTCACATATAGGCGCTTATTTCCCTGCTCGCGATATAAACCGGCCCATTCTTTATAGATGTACTGGACAGGACTCCACTGCAGTATTTCTGAACGTACACCAAACTGCATACCATGTGTATGACCTGCAAACATGACATCGACATCGGTATCGAGCACCTGGGCCCGCCAGTGTGATGGATCATGCGACAACAACAACTTTACGGGTTGATCTTCCGTTCCCGTCAAAGCTTTCTGTAGGTCGCCATGCTTTGGAAAGCGTCCCGTCCCCCAGTTTTGCACCCCTACGACACATAGCTCTTCACCGTCCACTTTGATTTTACGGTTTTCATCCATCAGCAGGTCCCAGCCCATGGTTTTATGCACGTCGATCACATCTTTTAGATTCTTGCGCTTGGCCGGGGAATCCTCCTTCCCATAATAGTAGTCGCCGTAATCATGGTTACCGAGAGTTGAAAAAACGCCCAGATCGGATTTTACCCGCGCAAAGATATCCTGATAATCGCGCATTTCAGAAGCTTGGGCATTGACGATATCGCCGGTGAAGAATGTCACGTCGGCTTTCTCTCTCAACAGCATATCAATTCCCCCGCTTACGGCGGTCTTATTATAAAAAGAGCCCGAATGCACATCCGAAATCTGTGCAATGGTCATCCCATGGAATGCCTTTGGCAGGTTGGGAAGATATAGCGGTACCCTTCTGACGCGGTAATCGTATGCGCCAGATATAATCCCCCAGCTCAATGGAATGAGAGGCGAAGCCCCGATCAGAATACCTGCTTTGGTGAGGAATTCTGAACGACTGATCCCTTTTACGGGGTTTTCAGGGAGCGGTTCCTCAGCATCCTCAACAATATCTTCTACCGAATTCTTCCGGCTGAATAGGCGTTTGATCCATACCCCACCACGGCGGAGATCATCGATCAATAACACTAAAAAGAAAAAGATCTTGGAGGTGGCTGTCAGAAAAAATGCAACCAAAATCACCGATCGAATAATCAACGGAATACTAAATTTGGCCGAAATAAAGACACCCAGAAGCAATAAAAAGGAGTACGACCACCAGAGTATGGAAAATAGCCTTGTTTTGGGAAATTTAATCTTTGTCGCACGTAGGGCAAAGAAGATATAAAAATCCAAAACAAGCAATACACATGCATTAACTAACAACATCGGCAAATATTTTATTAATTTTTGGCATTAAGTGCCAACTGTTTGAGAGACGCTATCCATTTCGGGTCGTCATTAAGACTTTCGACCAGACAGACTTCCTCTCCACCCAAGTCCTTAAATTCCTTAGCATATTCTACGCCAATTTCATCAATAGTCTCTATACAATCAGCGACAAATGCGGGACTGAATACCAACAGTTTCTTATATCCTTTGTGTGCCAGGTCATGCAGGAGATCGGAGGTGTATGGCTGGATCCATGGCTCCTTACCCAATCGGGACTGAAAACAAAGCGAATACTGTTCCTCTTTTAGTCCCAACTTGGAAGCAATTGCTCTTGTCGTGGCATAGCATTGGGACAGATAACAATATGTGTTAACAGTACTTTTACAGGAATCACATCCAGTCTCAGGACATTTTAGCTTTCCTGTAGGATCGACTTTTCCTAGCTGTCTGACCGGCAGCCCGTGGTAACTAAATACAAAGTGGTCGAAGCGTGCGAGATCATGCTTTCTGGCATGGTCAGCGAAGGTTTCCGTCATGAGCTCATCTGTACAGAAGTTACTGACAAAGCTGATCTCGGGAAGATAGTTCCATTTGCGGATAAGCTCCATCACACGGTCGATCACCGAACCGGAAGTGGCGGAAGCGTATTGCGGAAACAAGGGGATCACCCGGATGGATTCCAATAGCATTCCTTCCAGATTACGTAATGCAAATTCAATGGAGGGATTTTGATACCGCATGGCTAGCTCCACATGGTATTCTTCACCTAGTGCCTCCTGCAGCAAGTCGCGTTGCAGCAGACTATAATGCATCAGTGGAGAACCAGTTTCTTTATCCCAGATGGTCTCATAAATCTTAGCTGATTTGGGGGCACGTGTACGGGCAATAATTCCTTTCACCAATAGCGTCCGCTGGAAATATGGGATATCAATGACACGAGGATCCATTAAAAATTCGGTCAAATATTTTTTCACATCGGGTGTAGTTGGACTATCGGGTGTACCTAACTGTACTAAAAGAATACCTTTTTTGGCTTTATTGCTCATAACTACAAAATTAACAAAAAAGCGTGTATTGTGGATTCTACGCGAATAATATGAAATATCTGTGACGGGCAAAGGACGCTAGAGAGCTTCCAGCGCAGCTTTGACTTCTTTCATCAGCCACATGGGAGTCGAGGTAGCACCGCAGATGCCAATACGGTCATTGGCAGTAAAAACAGTGGGGTCTATTTCGGCGGGATCCGATATAAAGTAGCTCTGTGCATTGGCTTTCTGGCATACTTCGAATAAAACTTTTCCATTGGACGATTTCTTGCCGGAGACAAATACAACTTTGTCATATTGCTTTGCAAAGGCGCCAAGATCTTCGTACCTGTTGGACACTTGCCTACATATGGTATCATTAGCCTTCACCTCATATCCACGTTTTATAAGTTCGTCTTTGATCGCGTAGAATTTGTCCACGCTCTTCGTAGTTTGACTATACAGCGTAAAAGAAGCCGGCAGTTCAACCTGATCCAGTTCGGCAATATCCTGAAAAACTAATGCTTCATTGTTGGTCTGGCCCTGTAGGCCGATCACTTCCGCATGCCCATGCTTCCCGAAAATCAAAATCTTTTCATCCTGATCATATGAAGTTTTAATGCGGTTTTGCAGTTTCAGTACGACGGGGCAGGAAGCGTCGATTAAGGTAATATTGTTTTCTAACGCAATACGGTACGTTTCCGGAGCTTCGCCGTGAGCGCGGATCAGCACTTTTTCATTTTTCAAATCGGGCAGAGCAGCATGATCGATAATCCGTAAGCCTTTGGCTTTCAGGCGCGCTACTTCCTCGTCGTTATGCACAATATCGCCTAAACAATAGAGATATCCGTCTTCTTCCAAAATCTCTTCCGCCATATCAATGGCGTATACAACCCCAAAGCAAAAGCCGGAGTCCTTATCGATGTCTACTGTTAGATTTAATGCCATAACATTACAAAGTTACATATTCATATTGAATATATTAATGCAATAAATCTGATTGGAGGCGCTTTTTTGATATTAGCACACCTATTTTGTCATTCGATGGTATATAGCCTGCCACCGCTGTAAAAGTGAAAGCTGAGCGCCAAAATAAACACTTGTGAAAAAAGGGCAATTTATCTAATTTTGCAAAAAAATTAAATAATGGCAACTAACAGAACATTTACGATGATCAAACCTGACGCAGTAGCGAATGGTCACATCGGTGCAATCCTTAACGATATCATTGCTGGCGGTTTCAAAATCATTGCAATGAAATACATTAAATTATCCAAAGAAACCGCTGGTGCATTTTATGCAGTACACAAAGAGCGCCCTTTTTATGACGAGCTAGTAGACTTTATGACTTCTGGCCCTATCGTTGCTGCGATCTTAGAAAAAGACAACGCTGTTGAAGACTTCCGCACGCTGATCGGTGCAACGAACCCTGCTGACGCAGCCGAAGGCACTATCCGCAACAAGTACGCTAAATCTATTGATGCAAATGCCATTCACGGGTCTGACTCAGATGAAAATGCAGCTATTGAAGGCAATTTCTTCTTCTCTCAGTTCGAAAGATTTTAGTCGATAAATGAATTTATACAAGAAGCGTTGCACGATCGTGCAACGCTTCTTGTATTTTGTATCAGTCTAGATGTGCAGTTTATCTGCTTATATACGCCTTAAAATGTTCTCTTGCTCAAATATTCATCTTCTTTGGCTGTCATCTTAGCTTTCTCCGCAGGCTTCTTGTCCGGATATCCACATAGATGCATGACCCCGTGGATAATAACCCGATGTAGCTCATCCCGTTCGGCGACTCTAAACTTTTGCGCATTTTCACGGATCCGTTCCACACTGATGAAAATATCACCTGCAATCGTATCCTCATCCTCGGACGAGTCAAAGGTAACAATATCGGTATAGGTATCGTGGTTCAAATACTGTTTGTTGATCTCCAATAGATAATCGTCCGAACAAAGGATAAAACTGAGCTCTCCCACGCGCTTAAATCCTTCATTCTTAACAGCTTCAAGGATCCATTGACGAATCTTTCCTTTCTCTTTTATTTTGAAATCGATATCTTCAGTAAAAAATTGTATACTCTTCATCTATTAATTTATTTATCGCTCGATATGTCCCCGAGCCTCTTTTCCTATATCCGCTGATCTTGAGTAGCACCTTATTTATTTTTTAAGGCATTGACGCTGTCTTCAGCAATCGGTTTTTACGTCCATTTGTCCGTGTTAAGAGTACTGGCGGCCTTTCACTTTGTAACGAGAAATATGTCGCTACCTACTCAATAGCTACGGCCATCCATGTAGCTCTGTAAGATAATCGTTGCCGAAACTGTATCGATCAATCCTTTTTGCTGTCGGTCCTTTTTCTTCTTACCGCTTTGAGCAATAGCTGCTGCGGCTATTTTAGAAGTAAATCGTTCGTCGATCTCTACTACAGGAATCTCTGGATATGTTTTTTTTAATTTCCGCATAAAGCCCACAACGTGGGACGCAGATTCAGAATCCGACCCATCCAGCTGCTTCGGTTTACCAATGATAAAAGTCTCAACCTGTTCTGCCTGAAGATAATCAGCCAAAAACGTCCAAATATCCTGCGGATGGATGGTGGTCAATGCTGTTGCAATGATCTGCATCGGATCTGTCACGGCGATCCCGATCCTTTTTGTCCCGTAATCAAAAGCCATCAATCTCATGGATATTTTTTTTACAAAAGTACAATTTAGATATGAGTATTGAGACATGAGTGTTCGGATTCTACCTTTACACCGTATACAAGCGCGAAATATGTCAACATTTTTTATTTTTTTTATCGAGTGAAACGTCAATTCACTCATAAATCGATAACTTTGGTAGACTTTTACAAAGTTAGACGCTTTTGACATGCGTAAGGCAGCATTATCCTACACGGATAGACAGAGGAGCGCATTTACAGGAAGAAGAGTCATTGATTACTGGAACGGAAGCTTATAGCAAGTTCGAAAACAACTTACACAGATGAAAAGAATAATAATTGCAGGTCTTTTTGTTGCATTGTCTCTGTATGGCCACGCTCAGAGCGGCTATGAGCAGCAGATTTTGACACAGCGGAAAGAAAAAGCGTCTGAGCTCGCCCGAGAAAAATATGGACCACTTAAAGCAGAACAGGTGGCGTTTCTGGATTACTTTCCGGTAAACCGAGCATATAAAGTCAACGCTAAGGTCGAAGTCCTGTATGATGAACCTGTATTTCGCATGCCCACCTACGACGGCACGAGCAATGAGTATAAACGGTATGCAATCATAACTTTTCCATTGAATGGGAAAGAACGGAAGCTGAACATTTATCAAAGTGTTGCCCTGTTTCAAAATCCAGCTTATAAGAAACATTTATTTTTACCGTTTTTAGATGGCACAAACGGACAGGAGAGCTATAGCGGTGGACGGTATATAGACTTATCGATGGACGACATCAAGGGCGATCTGATCGAGATTGATTTCAATAAAGCCTACAATCCGTATTGTGCGTATAGCAATGGGTACCGTTGTCCGGTGCCTCCAGTTGAAAACACCTTAGACACAAAAATTATGGCAGGAGAAAAAGCTTTTCACAAACCAAAGAACGAGCGACCGGTCAATGTAGATGCTGCACAGGGCTTTAGCGATGCTGACAAAAAAATTATTTTGTCTGGCGACGATAACACACTCCTCCGCGTACTTCAGACTACCGACGAGAATGATCTGAAAGTCCTAAAAGCGACAAGCAGCGATGCCAAATACAACGACCCTTTACTGGAAACTCTTTCAAAAAGGATGTTTGCGACGGTCCGTGACCCCAATCATCCTGGTGTAGGCATAGCTGCCCCACAGGTAGGCATCAACAAGAACCTGATCTGGGTACAGCGCTTTGATAAGGCCGGCCAGCCTTTTGAATTTTACATCAATCCCAAGATCTTATGGCGGTCAAAGTTACAACGCAAAGGTGCCGAAGGCTGCCTCTCCATTCCGGATCGTAAGGAAGATGTCTTACGGAGTTATGCTATTCGGCTACAATATGTCAATACAGAAGGAAAAGTAATCGAAGAAAATATCGAAGGTTTTACGGCAGTCATTTTCCAACATGAAACGGATCATCTTTATGGTATTTTATTTCCCGACCGTCTTGAGGAACAGGCGAAAGCTGAATCTGCTTCACTTAATGATAAGCTCGAGTTTTCGATTCAGCCAAAGACATTGATGCCCTAATTGGTGGAGCATGCTGAATGTTGCGAAGTCGAATTTTGATCACAAGCGTGACAAAACAGAGAGCGCCCAGGGAAATTGAACCCTAGGCGCTCTCTGTTAGAATGATATCTGTAAGATTAGATCAATGCTTTTTCTGCCAATAGCTCCGCAATCTGAACTGCATTTGTTGCAGCACCTTTGCGTAAGTTGTCCGCTACTACCCACATGTTTAGCGTATTAGGCTGAGACTCGTCACGGCGAATACGTCCAACGAAAACCTCATCTCTTCCATGCGCATCTTTTGGCATAGGATATTGAAGGGAAGCAGGATCGTCAACAACGATACAGCCGCTCTGTGCTGCTAAGGCTGCACGAACCTCATTTAAGTCAAAATCATTTTCAAATTCAATATTTAATGATTCCGAGTGTCCCCCCATTACTGGAATACGCACAGTCGTTGCAGTAACCTTGATTGAATCATCCCGCATGATTTTGTTTGTTTCCAAAATCATTTTCATTTCCTCTTTGGTATAACCGTTTTCCTGAAATACATCAATATGTGGGATAACATTCAGATCAATCTGATAAGGATAAGCTTTTTCACCATCTTTGCCGGCACGCTCATCCATCAGCTGATTAACGGCCTTTACGCCAGTACCTGTAACGGATTGATAGGTCGAAACGACCACTCGTTTGATTTTATATTTATCATGCAATGGCTTTAAAGCCACGACCATCTGAATGGTTGAACAATTTGGATTTGCAATGATTTTATCTTCAGCAGCCAATACATCGCCATTAACCTCAGGGACAACCAGCTTTTTACTTGGATCCATACGCCAGGCTGAAGAATTATCGATTACCGTAATTCCAGCTTCAGCAAATTTTGGTGCAAACTCTTTAGAAGTATCGCCTCCAGCAGAAAATAAGGCCACATCAGGTTTCAAAGCAATAGCCTCAGATGGTGTAACCACCTTGTACTTCTTTCCCTTGAATTCAATTTCCTTACCCTTACTGCGCTCTGAAGCTACCGGAATCAATTCTGTTACTGGGAAATTTCGCGCCGCCAACACGGTTAGCATTTCAGTGCCTACAAGGCCTGTTGCGCCGACTACTGCCACTTTCATTTTTTGTTTGTGTTTAAATTGTGTATATTAAAATTTGTTATTTGATTTGTTTTTAGTTGATTCTTGAAGATTTGATTCTTCAAATTTATAAAATATTCAGCAATTACACTATTAAAATAATAAAATATCGTTTGTTAGACTAGCAAAGTCACAATTTGCGGCCAATTTCAATCGATTTGTCACAATGGTATGATACGCGTAACCCAGCATTTTCCTAAAAATGGTAACGGATCCAATTCAAAAAAAATAAAAATAATTGGCCCTCGTTCAAAAAAAAAGAACAAACGATTGAATCGGTTTAAAATCTCATAAAAACGACCTCAAGATGCTATAAATTAAGATTTTTACTCCGCTGCCATGGGGCTCCTCAGGTTGTTTGATACCGAAAAGCCTTTATATTTGCATCATGAAAGAAAGCATTATTATCATTGGTGCAAACGGCCAAATCGGTACAGAATTGGCCATCGCTCTGCGTAAAAAATTTGGTGCAGACCACGTTGTCACCACAGACATCAGAGAACCTCAGACAAAAAGCCCCGACGAAAATTTTGAAATTGCAAATGTACTCGACAAAAGCGGTCTGGACCTCTTATTTCAAAAATATAAACCCACTCAGGTCTACCTATTGGCAGCTATGCTTTCGGCTACAGGAGAGAAATATCCTGAAAAGGCTTGGGAGCTTAACATGAATGGATTGCTCAATGTACTTGATCTCGCTGTCACGTACAACGTTTCAAAGATATTTTGGCCAAGCTCGATCGCTGTGTTCGGTCCGCATTCTCCAAAAGTGAATACCGAGCAATATTGCGTGATGGATCCCAACACGATTTATGGCATCAGCAAACTTGCCGGCGAGCGTTTAATCGAATGGTATCAGGAACATCGCGGCCTCGATATCCGAAGCGTACGATATCCCGGGATTATCTCCTGGAAAACCGAACCCGGAGGTGGCACCACAGACTATGCTGTTGATATTTTCTATGAAGCGTTGAGAACAGGTACCTATACATGCTTTCTATCCGAAGATACTGCTTTACCGATGCTGTATATGGACGACGCCATTCGGGGCACGCTGGAACTGATGGACGCACCAAAAGCAGACCTGAGCATTCGCCACAGCTATAACCTTGGCGGCATTACCTTTACTCCGAAAGAACTCGCACAGGAAATTAAAAAAATTCTTCCTAATTTTGCAATCTCTTACGTAGAGAACGACCCAAGACAGCAGATTGCGGATTCATGGCCCGCAAGTCTGGACGACTCCTATGCAAGGAAAGACTGGAACTGGAAGCCAGAATTTGACATCCAGAAGATGACAGTCGATATGATTGAAAATCTTAAAAACAAAATATAACAATGGGAAGAGCTTTCGAATTCAGAAAAGAGCGGAAATTCAAACGCTGGGCTAAGATGGCCGTACAATTTACACGTTTAGGTAAAGAAATCGCTATGGCGGTTAAAGAAAGCGGCCCTCACCCTGAAACAAACTCGAGACTTCGTACGGCAATACATAACGCCAAAGCTGTAAACATGCCTAAAGATCGCATCGAAGCCGCCATAAAACGTGCTTCTGAAAAGGATTCAAAAGGCTATGAAGAATATGTATATGAGGGCTATGGCCCACATGGTGTCCCTGTTTTGATCGAAACTGCTACAGACAACACCAACCGTACGGTGGGCAATATCCGTAGCTATTTTACAAAAGCTGGCGGATCATTGGGAAAAACAGGTTCGTTAGACTTTATCTTCCAACGCAAATCTATTTTTCGGTTTGCCGCTACAGATGAGCTGGATATTGAAGAACTGGAACTGGAGTTGATCGATGGTGGTTTAGAAGAATTGTACGTGGAAGCTGATGAAGAAGGCAATGATGTTGTTGTTGTGCAGACCTCTTTCGAAGATTTCGGCAATATGCAGAAACTACTCGAAGAAAAGGGAATAGAGATCAAATCTGCTAAGCTGGAACGTATTGCATTATCCCATTCCGAAATCACAGAGGAACAGGCGGCTGATGTATTAAAACTGATTGATAAAATTGAAGAGGACGATGATGTGCAAGCTGTATATCACAATATGGCATAAGCCAACTTTTTCAGGAATAGATTAAAAGAGCGCTGGCCGCTCTTTTTTTATGCCTATATCCCATGCCCGTCAGAAAAATTACTACATTTGTAATAGACTATAACAAACTCATGACGAAATGACTTTTGAAGAATTTTTCGTAAAAAAGAAAATTGATTTAAAAGCCTTACAAGCGGCAGATGAACCTTTATATGAAGAGTTCAGAATGCATTATGCCGTTATGGGAGAAAAGAGTTTTGATCATAGCAAAAAGTTTTGGTTCAACAAGCTGCGCCTGCGCTTCCATTTAGAAGAAGAAGCGGCTCCAGTCGGCCCTATCGCGAACAAAGCGGACAAAGCCGTTCCTGATCCGCAGACGGAAGCCCTCACAGCTAAGCCCAGTGGGTTTAAACCCAGGTTTAAGGCAGCTGTCTCAACTGACAAGTCATCGTCGGAAGCGGCAGCAACAGCAGCTGTGCAATCCGATGAAACGACTACGGAGAACTCGAAACCAACAGGATTTAAACCGCTATTTAAGGCTGGGGCGACCAAAAGCGAATCAGTTTCCAGCGAACCGATCTCGCCAGCTACTGACGATACTACAGCAGAAACTTCCAAGCCTACGGGATTTAAACCTCGCTTCAAGGCCGGTGTCACGAAGACCGAAAATACAGACACGGCGCTAGGTAATACTTCGACAACACAGGAGACTTCTGAAGCGGCTTCGGCAGCGGCAAGTAAACCCGCTGGTTTCAAGCCGCGATTTAAAGCCGGAATAACCAAAAGCGAATCAGTTCCCAGCGAACCGGTCTCGCCAGCTACTGACGATACTACAGCAGAAACTTCCAAGCCTACGGGATTTAAACCTCGCTTCAAGGCCGGTGTCACGAAGACCGAAAGTGCAGATACAGCGCTGGATTTCTCTGCCACTGACGGAGATGTAATCGCCAATACCTCGGATAAGAAAACCGACACCATTGACGAACAACATCAAAGCATCGACCCGAGTCTCGAAAAGCAGAACGTTATGGAAGCCCCTGAAGCGACCACTTCTAACAAGCCTACTGGTTTTAAACCACGTTTTAAAGCTGGTTTAACAAAAATTGATAAAAAGGAAGAATAATTTTCATTACATTTAAACGGATTTTTTCAAATTAATTTTTAATCTCGATTAAAACCCTACACCAATGTTAAAGGAAGAAAGACAAGCATTTATTATACATCAGATTAATCTACATAACAAAGTTTTATCATCGGATCTAAGTGTACAGCTGAATGTATCCGAGGACACGATAAGACGGGATCTGAATGAGCTCGCTGAAAACGGAAAAGTGCTAAAAGTGTATGGCGGGGCCCTTTCCAAATCTTTCCAATTTCCGTTTCAGGATGGCAATGTTTATGCAAAGGAAGCAAAGAAAGAAATTGCAAAAAAAGCAAGCTCTTTATTGTCAAATGGCATGAATGTACTGGTCGGCGGAGGGACGACTTTAATCGAACTAGCACGGACAATCCCAGATCATCTTCAATGTACTTTTTTCACCATTAGCCCATTAGTTGCGCTTGAATTGGCAGAAAAGCCAAATCTTGAAGTGATATTAGTAGGCGGCAAATTATCCCGTAATACCAATATTGTTTCAGGTGCACAAGTTGCCAATGAGTTAGCTGATCTCAAGGTGGATCTTTGTTTGTTGGGAACAAACTCACTTTCCGTGGAAGACGGCGTGACAGATTCGGACTGGGAGGTTGTACAGATCAAACGGGCGATGATCAAATGTTCGAAGAATCTGGCTATATTAAGTATAGCAGAGAAACTAAATTCAAACCAGAAGATGCGCGTCGCTCCTTTAAAGGACGTCACCTACCTGATAACTGACCTAGACCCCAATGACCAGTCTTTAAAAGAATTTAAAAATGCTGTTCAGGTACTTTAAGGACTAAAGGTACATGTCTACACGGTCAAAAGCCATTTCGGGAATAATCTGGACTTTCGCGGACAGCCTATTGTTAAAAGGTCTATCCATTGTTGCTGTCTTTATCTTAGGACGCTTACTCAGCAAAGAAGATTTCGGTATCAACGGTATTATGGTGGTCTTTATCAACCTCGGGATCACCATTGTCGATAGCGGGCTTGGTAATTCCTTGATAAGAGCCAAAGATGCGGATGACCGTGACTTCTCCTCGGTTTTCTGGGCCAATATTATACTGGGATTTGGTTTTTACTTTCTGCTATTTTTCGCTTTCCCGTATATTGTCCGTTTTTTTGACCAACCGATTCCAGTAAGTGTACTTCGACTATCAAGTCTTGGGATAATTATCTCGAGTTTTTCAACTGTACAGCTGGCCATCCTTACCACAAGAATGGAGTTTAAGAAGATCATGTTCACCAACATGCCTGGCGCTATTCTTAGCCCAATAATAGGTATTTTGATGGCGTATCATGGTTATGGAGTCCTGTCTTTGGTGGCGATGACTTTGATTACTCCCTTTATGCAAACGGTATCCCTTTGGCTGGTGTCGTCCTGGAGACCTTTAATGATATTGGACTGGGAAAAAACAAAGAAACACTTTCATTTTGGCTACAAACTGCTTCTTTCTTCCTTGCTAGACACGGTGTTCAAAAACATCTATAATGTAATCATTGGAAAGAAATACTTATTGTCAGAACTCGGGGTATATGACAGGGCGCAAAAAATCAATGAACTTCCAACCTCTGTCCTAACCACCATCGTCAGTAAGGTTACTTACCCTTTATTGGCTAACATACAAGACAATCGGGAAGAAACCTCCAATGCCTACAAACAGATACTACGGATGTCTTTGTACATATCGGCTCCGATAATGCTGGGGCTTTCCGCTCTAGCCCATCCCCTGATTTCTTTGTTATTGGGCGACAATTGGATCGAAGTCATCCCCTATTTTCAGATTCTCTGCCTAGCCAGCATGCTTTATCCGATTCATTCTATTAATTTAAATGTGCTGAAGGTCTATGGCAAAACCGATCTGTTTCTTCGCTTAGAAATCATTAAAAAAATATTGACCACAATCTGCATTGTAGTTTCCTGGCCTTTCGGCATCTTAGGTTTGATGTGGAGTGTCGTGGCAGCTTCGATCCTGTCATTGCTCGTCAATACATATTTCAGCAAGGAGCTTATCGGCTATTCTACAAAACAGCAATTGGTCGATATGGTCCCCACATTGCTTACCGCGACCTCTATGGCATTTTTCATGTACCTGACCGCTCAATTTATGACTGGGCTCCCTTTGATATTACAGATTTTAGTTAACTTTACCATCGGAGTTGTCTTTTATTTCGGCATTAGTTACCTTTTTAAATTGGCTCCATTTCAATTTCTGATTAACATTATCAAAAGCTATAGATCATGATTCAAGTGACTCGTCCCTTTCTACCTCCTGCAGATGAATATAAAAGCTATATCGACGAAATCTGGAAGAGACAGTGGCTCACCAACATGGGACCGCTTTCGAGTGAACTGGAAATGCAACTCAAAGACTTTCTAAGACTCGATCATCTTCTTTTTGTTACGAATGGAACGGTTGCTTTACAAATAGCGATCAAATGTCTGGAGCTAAAGGGCGAGATCATTACAACACCTTTTTCATTTGTTGCGACAACAAGCAGTATAGTCTGGGAGGGATGTACACCGGTGTTTGTAGACATTGACAAGGACAGCTTAAATATCGACGCAGATAAAATAGAAGCAGCAATTACGCCGAGAACATCAGCGATACTCGCTACCCATGTCTACGGCAATCCCTGTGAAATCGATAAGATTGATAAAATTGCAAAAAAACACAACTTAAAAGTAATCTACGACGCTGCCCACGCATTTTCGGTAGAATATAAGGGTAAATCAGTCCTAACTTATGGAGATATCAGCATTTGCTCTCTCCATGCAACCAAGCTGTATCACTCCACAGAAGGAGGATTGATCATCACGAAAGATCCAGAGCTTTTGAAAAAAGCATCCTTGATGCGAAACTTCGGAATATCGGGATTTAACCAATTTGGTGAGCTGGGTATCAATGGGAAGAATTCGGAGTTTCATGCGGCGATGGGCCTCGCTAATTTGAAGTACGTCCCGACGATCATTGCGAAACGAAAAGCACTAAGCGAAAAGTATATGGCCAATCTAAAGAATTTAAAAGGTTATTTTCCGGTTTGGCATATACACTCTTCTCCGAATTACGCCTACTTTCCTATTATCTTAGACAGTGAGGAACTACTGCTCCTTATCATGGCCGAACTGGAAAAGAATCAGGTATTCACACGACGTTATTTTTATCCTTCGCTTGCCAATGCTTTGCCTTATTTGGAAGATAAACATCTCCCTTTTGCGGATGACATTTCAAAACGTGTACTGTGCTTGCCACTTTACTATGACCTGAGCATGGAAGAGGTCAACCTCATTACGCGCATCATTTTACGGGTTCAAAACAATAACAAATGGTAATCGTTGGAGCGGGAGGATTTGCAAAAGAGTTACTGGAGGTCGTCCTCCAGACTAACCCAACCAGAGAGATCGCCTTTTACGACGACGTTACCGCAGCTGGCCCAAAATTGGTCTTTGACCAATTTCCCATCCTGAAAACTAAGCACGAACTCCTTGCCTATTTTGAACAACATGGCAATAATTTTGTCTTAGGCTTAGGAGGTGGGCAAAATCGAAAAAAACTATTTGACAAAATTAGCCAGTGGGGCGGAGACCTTGTTTCTGCTATCGATACCCGGGCCACGATCGGAACCTTCAGCCACATTGGACGGGGTAGCACTATTCTTAGTCAGGCATGCATCAGCAACAGCGCACAAATCGGTGATGCTGCTTTAATTTATTACCACAGCAAGATTACACATGACTGCATCTTAGGTGATTTTGTAGAAATTTCTCCCGGTGCTACGCTGCTCGGCCATGTTCAGATTGGCGAACTAAGTCAGGTCGGCGCTAACGCGACCGTCCTAAGTCATATTAAGATCGGTAGCAACTGCCTCATAGGTGCTGGAGCGGTGGTCACTAAAGACATTCCTGACAACTCGATTGTTGCTGGTGTTCCCGGTAAAATCATTCGGTATAAATCCTGATACAATTTAATTGATGAATTTACATATCTTTCATGACGATAAGTTTACGAATGGAGCAATAGAACAGTTCGAGCGTGCCTACCCCGAACAAAACCGTTATATTATATTACTTTACGATCAAAAAGAATTAAAATATACGACTCTCAGCAGCCACACCGCTGTATTTCATATTCGTGATTTAGACCTTGTAAAGAATCTGAAAGCCATAATTGCTTCCTTCAATATCAGCCGTTTATTTATCCATTTTATGGATGATTTTAAAGCGGCATTAAGCAATAGACTATTGGAGCGGTTTAGGGATACAAAACTCTACTGGATTTTCTATGGCGGCGATCTATATGATTATTTAAGTCGCTATAAGGGCTACCACATTCTCGATAATCCCGAGCTAGTTCCCAAACAGTCTTGGGTAGAGCGCTGGTCAAAGCTAGCCAAATACCTGATACTCTTTAGGATGAGTCAAAAGTCAGCAAAAGACAAGATATTCCGACGACTTGACTACTTTTGCTTCTGGAATGAATATGACTACGACCTTTTTAAGTCAAAAATTGAAACCTCTGCCCGTTATAAAGATTTTATCTATTATAACGCTTTAGGAAACCCCGATCATATTCAGCAAAACAAGAAAGACATCATCATGGTTAACCATGCTGCATCGTTCACGGGCAACCACTTATATATCATTGACAAGTTAGCGAAATCCGCTATTCCATTACGGGATCATCAACTGTTATTACCGCTGAGCTATGGTAATAAACCCTATGCAAATCAGGTGATAGCGGCAGCAGAACGCCACCTCAACATGGATATTAAGCCCTTGACAAACTTTCTCCCACTGCAGGAATACCAAGCGATACTGGCTGACGTCAAAATAGCGATATTTGGTATGCGTCGTCAGGAAGCAGCAGGCAATATTTTTCAGTTGCTCAATCTTGGTGCAAAGGTATTTCTCAGGAAGGACAACACATTGCTCAGCTGGTTGCGGAAACGAAATTTTATAGTCTTTTGTCTAGAAGAAGATCGTGAGGACCTTGAGAATCTGCGACCATTGACTGTAGCGCAGATGTCACATAACAATGCGCAATACAAAAAATATTTTAATGAAAGTGTGTATGATTATATGATGGACCGGTTAATTGTTGATGATCAAAATATGGCTTAGCTATGGAAAATTTATTAGCACCGGTTGTACTGTTTGTCTATAATAGAGCCGATCACACAGAACGAACACTAAAAGCACTGGAAGAGGCTCATCTGGCATCGCTAACGGAACTGTTCATCATTTCCGATGGCGCAAAAATACCGCAGCATGCCGATGCTGTAAAACGAGTACGTTCAGTCATCCGTAAGCCCTGGGGATTTAAAAAGGTATACCTTATTGAGCGTGCAACCAATATGGGTCTGGCAGCGAACATCATACAGGGAGTCTCGGATATTATAGGACGATCTGGGAAAATCATCGTTCTGGAAGACGATATTGTGGTTTCCCCTTATGCTTTACAATATTTTAATGATGCCTTGCATTTCTATCAGGCTGAAGACCGCGTTATGCAGATTTCGGGTTACATGTATCCTGTAAAAAATCCGGAACAGCTTTCCGAGAGCTTTTTGTTCCGCGTGGCCAACAGCTGGGGCTGGGCGACATGGGAGCGTGCATGGCAGCATTTCAATCCAGATATAAATGAACTCGTTGGGGATTTCTCCCAAGAACAGATCCATCAGTTCAGTATCGAAGGGAAGGAGAATTTTTGGCGGCAAGTGCAAGAGCTTCAGGCCGGTAAGATCAACTCCTGGGCAATCCGATGGTACGCTTCGGTATTCAAAAAAAATGGGCTAGTTTTGTATCCAAGGAATTCGATGACTCAAAATATTGGTAACGATGGCACGGGCACGCATACAGCGTCAGAAACAACCTACCAAGTTAAGCTGGCGGATCATCCCGTCAACTATTTCCCGACAAACATCGTAGAAGACGAGGATGGATATAGGGCCATAAAATATTTCTATGCGCATCGTAAGGGATCTCTATTCAAGCGCGGTCTTCGGTTCCTCAGGAAGAAAATTAATGAATTCAAGAAATAATTATGTCTACTCACCCCAAATTTTCGATTATTACCGTCGTTTACAATAATGTCCGGGATATTGAGTATACGATCAAGTCCGTTGTGAATCAAACCTATGACCATATTGAATATATTGTCATAGACGGTCAGTCCACAGACGGAACGCTCGAGAAGATTCACGGTTACAAGGATCAAATCGCAGTTCTGGTTTCAGAAAAGGACAGCGGTATTTATGATGCTATGAATAAAGGGCTGGCATTAGCAACAGGGGATTATGTCCTCTTTTTGAATTCTGGCGATGAGCTCTATGACGTCAATAGCATTGAGAACCTGGCGAAACTCAGTGCAGATGCCGACATTCTTTATGGAGAGACTATTCTCGTTGATGACGAAAGAAATATTGTTGGGGAGCGTCGGCACAAAGCTCCTGCTCATTTTGACTGGCGGAGCTTCCGATACGGAATGAATATCTGCCATCAGGCCATCTATATCAAGCGGGATATCGCGGAACCTTACGATTTAAAATACAAACTGTGCGCTGATATCGACTGGGTGATACGCTGTGCCAAAAAAGCGAAAAAATCAGTCAATTCGCATCAATATGTGGCACGCTATCTTGTTGGAGGTATGTCCAAACAAAAACATAAGGAATCGCTAAAAGAACGCTTCGCCATATTCAAACATTATTATGGTACCATCCCGAATTTATTCAATCATGGAATCATTGCCCTAAAAGCAATCTGGTACCGGATTAACTATGGAAAACCCCAAGACTGATGCTAAATCCCGAAATCTTAACCGACCTTGTCACAGTTAAAATGCCTTTTGGAAAATATCAGGGCTATACACTCTGCAATTTACCCGAACCATACCTGGTCTGGTATCAGCAAAAAGGCTTCCCAAAAGGAAAACTCGGCCAGCAATTGGCAACGCTATACGAAATAAAACTCAATGGACTCGAATATCTGTTGGAGCCATTGAAGAAAAGGTAACCAAGGTCATTTCCATGACCTCAATATTTTTTGTACCTTTGCAGTAAATTTATTTTTAGCATTAAACGCCGTTTGCAGCGGTATCAATGAATATCATGACAAAATATCAAACTTTGCTGTACTATTGTTACAGCCCTATCGAAAATGCAGAACAGTTTGCTGCAGAGCATCTTGAATTTTGTAAATCCCTTGGTTTAGTCGGCCGCATTATTGTTGCTGACGAGGGCTTAAATGGAACCGTATCTGGTACTGTTGAGGCTTGTAAGCAATATATGGACGCTGTTTACGCAGACGGCCGCTTCAACAAAACCGAGTTCAAGATTGATGAAGTAGAGGAACCCTCTTTCATTAAGATGCACTGTCGTTACAAACCAGAAATCGTACATTCTGGTTTGCGAGATCCAAAAGTGATCGATCCCAACCGCCAAACAGGCATACATCTTGAGCCACAGGAATTCCTCGCCATGAAAGATCAGGAAGACGTTGTTGTACTGGATGTACGGTCAAACTACGAACACAATGTCGGACGTTTCAAAAATGCAGTGACACTTGATATTGAAAATTTCCGTGAATTCCCGGAAAAAATCAAAGAGCTGGAAAAGTATAAAGGCAAGAAAATACTAACCTATTGTACTGGCGGAATCAAATGCGAGAAAGCGTCGGCATTATTGCTCAAAGAGGGATTTGAGGATGTTTACCAATTACATGGAGGTATCATTAAATACGGTAAAGAAGCCGGCGGTAAAGATTTTGAAGGCCAATGCTATGTCTTTGACAACCGCGTTACGGTTGAAGTAAACTCTGTCAATCCGTCTGTTGTATCCACCTGTCTAAACTGCGGCAAGCAGACGACCAAGATGATCAACTGTGCTAATCCGACCTGTAATGAGCATTTTACTCAATGTGATGAATGTGGCTGGAAAATGGATGGCTGCTGTTCGGAAGCATGTAAAGAAAATCCCAATAAACGTAAGTACGATGGCACTGGATATTATGTAAAAGTCCCACAGCCTGTCAATGCGGACAAGATCAGCAAGAGAAAACATAAAAATTTTCCACCAAAAGTAAAGGTCGAAAATTAAATAACAAAAGAGGTCGGTAGCGTAATACTACCGACCTCTTTTGTTTAGTGTCTTTATTTTCCAAACATTCCGGCGATAGAGTCAAGAATATTTCCCTTGTCCTGCCCATCACTGCTTTTATCAAAGAAACTGCCTGCCAATCCGCCCAGTAGGTCCGTCATATTGTTCGCAGACGGAGCTTGGCCTTCTGCTTGTCCAGACTCTTCCTGGCCGCCACCCAAAAGTGAGCCGAGTATACCGCCGAGTACACCGCCGCCTGTACTTTGCTGAGAGCCGCCTAAGACGGAACCAAGCAGATCGCCGATACCGCCACCACCACTAGAGGTTTGCTTCTGTTGCCCTAGATAACCCATGACGATAGGAGCCAAAGTTGCCAGCACGCCGCCTACCTGTGCTGAACTGATACCCGTCTTATCAGCGATATTCTGCGTCACCAAGTCAGTATTCTGTCCAAACATATGATTGACAATCTTATTGCCATCGTCATTAGCTCCCGGGCCGAATAAGTCTCCTATTTTATCCAAGATACCGCCGCCGCTATGCTGATCAATAGCTTTATCGATATTTTCGGATTGTCCTTTGTTTTTCGCATTATAATTCAAGGCAGCTATCATTAACGGTACTGCTGCGGCCACGATCCATTTAGCCTTGGATTCGCTGACACCTGTCATGTTTGAGATGGCTTCTATCGCTTTAGAGCCAACTCCTCCTGTCACTAAATCTGTTAGATTCATAAGTTTATCATTTGTCTTGTTGTCGACATATGGAGTTTCTTCTTGTTTCGTCAACGCATAACGCGTTAAGAGATACTCCTGAGCCATTGTCTTTTCTTATATGAAGATAACGATTTTTTTTGCGTATTTATTAAACAATATATAATAACAGTATGCCCGTGGAGTAATCACTACACGGGGCATACTGTAATGAATTATAGTTTTACTAATAGCTTTTATAGATAGCAATATCGTCTAGCCCCAACCGTCCGTTATTAACAACATTACTACTTGTACCCAAACCAAGTTTGGTTACTCTAAATCGAACTGATCCCTGAATATTCATAAGAAAAACAGCTTGTTTTGAGTTTAGGCTTTCGGATGTAGGATGGGCATCCGTTATAGGATCTCCTGTCTGTTTCCAAGTTACTCCTTGATCTGTAGAATATTCTAGCTTGAAGGTACATGACCGATCCGTATAATACGAGCCGTACCAAAGCGTGACTTTTGAAGCACCGCTTGGCACATCAAAGTTCATTTGAACATAACCGTCCACACTCAAATTCTGTTGCATACGGATCGCATTCTTTCCCGAAACAATGCGATCTCGCCCTGCCGTGGTTCCTAAAATAGCTTGATATAATCGCCACTGACCCGTCGAAAACGAGACATCATTCTTTTCTTTCATGTCATAACTACCTTTTTCGCTTGCATCCAGCGCCTCGAAAGTTTCCGGCCATCCAGCATATAGTTTACCGCTCGCGTAAGCCATATCGGAATAGTCCTGCATGCGGACTTGCAGCTGGTCTCCTTCCTTAAAGGCAATTCCTCGGAAAGATGCACTCGGAGCAATGGATTGGCTAGCAAATGTCGCATTATCTTGGGTATGCAAGATAATCTCGTTTTTCTCGCCATCCATTAAAATCTTATCACCTTTTAACGCGGTACCGGTAGATGGCTCTGGTTCGACGTCAGCCGTGACATCAATGTAAGTTGATTCAAATTCATCAAATTTAGCTTTAAGATTGGCAACAGACACCGGCAATGGAACCACATTATTATTAGAACCGAACACCGCAACCTGTTGGTTGGTTACACCGGAAAGGAACAACGCTCCTTCTTTTTTAGTTAGCCGGGCGCCATCAATAAGGATCTGAACGGAGTCGCCAAATTTAAATTTTGATGCATCAGTAACCTCCACTAAGATACCACGCCTTTGATTGCGCCAAATGTTCTGAACAGCAATGGTATTTTCGGGTAAGTTCTTATTTTCTGCTCTCGATACCACGAGGGCCTTTATATATTTAGCGCCAAGGGCGCTCGATTCATTGAGCTGTAAATCAGCATTTTTATACAAGCTACGAAGTGTATACAAGGATATTTCTGGATTTAAAGTCCCAAGCGACTCGTTGAGATCTTCTTTACAGTTAGTGAGGAACATTGACATAGCCAAGGCGCCCCATATTAATAATTTTAACTTTTTCATCGACTAGTTAATTGAAGGTTGCCACCACATTTTTTCGTTTATTCCGTCCCCGCCCATACGGCTTACAGCATCCGAATAATTCTCCTTATTAAGAGATTGCACGATAATAGGATAATTCAATCTTACCGGCATTTTACCGTCATTTAACAAACCTGGCCCTTTATAGAGATCCAACAATTGTGTCCGGCGATATTCATACCACTGCTGGAAATCTGTAAATAACAGGGCGTAATATTTTTGCAAATGTACCTTTTTCAGCTTTTGGATATCCGAATCTTCGGAAGAGAAGGTGACTTTAGGGTTTGCCAGATAAGCTTCTGGTACTGCTACTCCCCAGAATTCCATTGCCGCATTAACACCTTTCAAATAAGCCGCCTCAGCATCTATATTTGCATAACCTCTTAAACCACATTCGGCAACAATAAACTGGAGCTCCGCATAGTTCATAATATTTCCCATCCGGGCGTCAGATTTCAAAGCGGCTTGAAGTGTAGACTGGCGATCAGGTACGTTTCCCCTCTTATATCCTGACTGCATTCCTCCATATACCCCTAAGGTAGCTTCAGTTGCCCAGATTTTTAGACGGGGGTCAGCAAGATCTAATAGATTATTAATAAAAAACTCCGAATATCCCCTGTTTCCATTAAAATCAATATCTCTCGCGTTATAGTTGGGATTCATGTAAGGCTGCACATTCGTATAATATAGAGCGGCCGTTTCGGCATTGCTTTGCATAATCGGATACTCACCTGCATTTGTCTCTAGAATCTCTTTAATCTTTGAAATAGCATTGCTCTCTGCTTTATGAGCCACACGTAGTAATAATCTCAAGTATAATGAATTGCTGAATTTACGCCATTTAGTGGGATCAGAGCTAAATACCGGATCCATTTCGGCATTAGCCGATTCCACTGCAGAATTCTCTTTCAATAAAGCATTGGCCTCTTCCAGCTTCTTAAATATATCCTTATATATGGCTTCTTGTTGATCAAATTTAGGAGTAAGATTTGTTTCCGTAAATCCCTTATTGCTATCAAAATAAGGGACATCACCATACATATCCGTAATGAGGGAACTTACCCATGCATCCAAGACTAGAGAAATTCCCATATAGGTTTGGTAGCCGGCTTGCTGAGCGGCTTTTGCTTTCTGATAAATATCCCTAATATTGGTAAGTTGCACATACCAGCCGGACCAAGTTGATTCCGATTCAGAGGGCCTAATTTCATATCGCTGGATCTCTAGATTATCATTTACGGTAACAGTAACTTGCATCAGTTCATTGTTAATCCTCAAATTACGTGATAGATTGGTCGACAATACATTGACCAAAGCTGGCGCAATCAAGCTTTGCGGTGCGGCAGCAGCTATTGCGTTTGGATTAGTATTTTTTTCTACGAAGTCTTTAGTACAGCCCTGAAATGTTAGCATTCCAAGTAACGATAGACTCACTATTATGAGATGTTTTTTCATGTTGATGAAAATTAAAATGAAAAACTTAAGTTTACACCCATTGTTCGTGTAGAGGGAAACTGAGCGATTTCAGCCCCTTTCTCAATTCCACTAGAATTTAAAGACGCGAATTCTGGATCAAAAGCCGGCCATTTGGTAAAAACAAAAAGATCCCGTCCATAAACACCTATGGATGCTCTCTCTATCTTGTAACGGCTTAAAAAAGACTTCGGAAGTGAGTAGTCAAATCTAACTTCCCGTAATTTAATGAAGTCGGTTGAAAAGGTATTTGCTTCTATGTTATCACGGTTAAAATGCTTCGCGTAGTAATCTCCAGCCATCGCCACTACAGTGTTTTTACTGAAGCTACCGTCTGCATTTTGTACTACACCGTCACCGATAATGCCTGTATATCTACCAGGAAGTGTTTTCTTCAATTTTCCCTCTTCCATTAACACTGCATGAGTCAATGAATAGCCTACACCACCAAATTGTCCATCAAATAAGAAATTAAATCTAAAACCTTTGTACTTGAATTCATTGCCCCAACCAAATTTGACAGTGGGATTGGGGTTGCCTATATATATATTTTCGGAACCAAGCACGGGAAGGCCGTTTTCATACACAATTTTGCCTTCATTATTTCGTAGATATCCCCACCCGTAAATATCTCCGAATCTACGCCCTGGAATAGCCAGTATGGTACCACGGCTCCCAAAAAGGGTAGAAAGAGCAAGTTGACCTTCCAAAGCGGCTGGTATAGAAATAACTTTCGAATCATAAGCAGTAAAATTACCATACATATTCCAATTCAATTTGTCCTTGCTTTTCATGATATCGCCAGACAAAGCAACTTCAATCCCCCTGCTTCGTACTTTCCCTCCGTTCGTATATTTAGTCCTATAACCGCTGGAAGGATCCACAGGTGTGGTAATTAATTGCTTATCCGTATTTGTACTATAAACTGTCAGATCTAACTTAATTCGGTCTCGAAACATTCTAAAATCCGTTCCTATTTCATAAGAGGTTGTACGCTCAGGTTGTAGATCTATATCAGGCACCATCGTTGGATTAGACAATCCACCGTTAAATCCTACCGCACTCTGGTAACCATAAGAATTACCATAACTTTCTTCGCCGCCACCTCCTACACCTGCAATTGACGCCCTTAATTTCCAATAGTTAATAGACTTCGGAAGCTCAAATATTTGACTTAGAATAAAACTTGAGTTAATGGAAGGATAAAAAAAGTATGGTACTTTACCTGTAACAGGAGACGCTAGCGTACTAGCCCAATCCACACGACCTGTAAAATCAATGAAATATTTTTCCTGATAACTGTAATTTGCTAAACCATATACACTATGAATGGCATATTCTTTCCGCAAGGGTTGATAAAGTACTTTCTCACGCGCATTTGCAAAATTATATTGATTTGGATAGATTAGACTATTTGCGATAGCGTCATCCTTGATATATTTCCTATTTATTAGCGCTCCCCCTGCAGAAACACCAAAACGATGATCCTCAAAATGTTGATTGTTATACTGTAAGAGAAAATCAGAGTTGCGCTCTTCAGCGTAAATAGACTGCTCCCGATAATATCCATATGCATATTTATAAGTATCAAACGGACGGGATTGCTTCCGTTTATCATAGCTCATATCAATACCCGTGCGGAGCATCAAACTAAGCTCATTCGTAAACTTGTAATCCAGTTGTACATTTCCAATCAGATTGTTCTTATTTTGTCCATTAACCATATCATAAGAAATAGTCCGCGGATTGTCCAACAAGTTGGAAAATGGTGTCATCTGTTCAATTCCCTCTTTACCTGGAAGCCAATTTTGATCTAACCAAGCCGCATCTATATTCGGAACAATCCCCCGAACAAAATACATGTAGCTCTGGTTGTTGTAACCACTATTAGGTAAATTATCGGAGCCTCGATTATTGAAATTGAGTTTGGTCGAGAGGGTCAATTTGTCTGTAATGTTGTTACTAAATTGCATTGCGACGGTGTGCCGGTTATATCCCATATTTGGAATGATCCACTTATTGGTTACATTGGTGTAAGAGAAACGCGCTGTCGTTTTCTCGGTAGAACCAGCTACACTGATAGAATTTGTAGATGTCAGTTCTGTTTGAAATAGATCTTTTCGATTATTTTCATAAGGTCTCCAGAGCGTACGCTCGGGAGGCGTCTGTCGGTAAAAGGCAGGATTATATTGGTAAAAATATTGTCCATCAAATTTTGGTCCCCATGCAGAAGAAGTACTCAACGTACTCGCGCCATCTTCAGATTGCCCATAAGAATAGTATAGGTCTTGTCCTACTGCGCCCTGTCCGTATTCGTATTGATAGTCAGGCCATCGATTGATTGTCCCAATAGCAGTGTTTGAATTTACCGAAACACCTATCCTATTTTGTAGCCCTTTACCCTTCTTAGTAGTAATAATGACAGCTCCTCTAGCACCGCGATAACCATATAAGGCCGCTGCTCCAGGACCTTTTAAAACGGATACCGATTCGATATCTTCAGGATTAATATCCGCCAAAGAAGAACCAAAATCTACCGGCGAATCACCATCCAAATAATTCGAATTTCCTGTTCCCGTCATTTGCACACCCCCTCCCATGATGATACCATCAACCACTATCAACGCATCATTGTTACCAGTCATCGAAGTTTCCCCTCGCAGAATAATTTTATTCGATCCCAGTGGGCCGGCACCTGATTTCACCAAATTCAATCCCGCAACTTTTCCTGTTAAAGCATCTGTCCAATTATTCGAAATCGCATTGGTGAGATCTTCGCCCTTAACTGTACTAATGGAATAACCAAGCGCCTTCTCTTGTCGTTGAATTCCTAAAGCTGTCACTACAACTTCACTTAGTGCTTCTGAGGTAGCCATCAAGCCAATTTGTACATCTGATTGGGCGGTAGCAAACGTTCTCGTCTGCGCTTCATAACCGATAAGCTGGAAACGAATCGATGCCCCGGCTTCCACCTCTACTTCAAAATGACCCGCTTTATCGGTCGTCCCCCTAGCAATTCCTCCAACGACAACTGAAACTGAGGCCAATGCTTCCCTTGTTTCATTATCTACCACTTTCCCTTTTATTTTAATCCTGTTTTGACTAAACGAATAGAAGGTCTGGCCGTACCCCGAAGGAGCCGCTATTGTAAAATTCATATTGCTGGAAACCGCCAAAGCAATAAAAAGCAACTTTGAGGAGGAGCGCCTCAGATTAATTTGGATAGGGTTAATACTTAACATAGATATTAGTGTAAATTGTTAATATTCAATTTGGGACAAAAGTATCTTCTTAACAAAAATTCAATTTTAATTTAATGTTTTCTTTTTATTAAGAATTGTTTCGAATTTTGTTTTCACTTAAAGAATACATCCTCGAACTACAATAAATCAAAATGCATCAGAATCCACTATCAATGAGGAATTTCACGCATTAGGTTCAACACACTTCTTTACTTTGGTTATTTTTTTGTTTTATTGGATCTAAAATAATCAAAATTCCAAAAAAAACGAAATAAATCGAAATTATTTAAAGGGAACAATAAGGACTAGTAATCACGATTTGGAAGATCAGAGCAGCTTGAGCCAGACCACTTTAGTGCTCACATCGTCATGTACGAAGCACCATTAACGCGGTCATACTATCTGATACGACACTTAAGCCTATTACAAAGTATTGCCCTACACGAGCAGATAATAAACAATAGCTAAAATGCCGAAAAAATATAAACATACAAAAGCCCAAACTTTCGTTTAGGCTTTTCCCATCTTATCTTTGTGCTGGTAACGTTAAAGCTTCTCAAAGCTCCACTGCACATAGTTTATATTCTTATCGTCGGCCAGATACTTCTTCTCATAATATGTTTTGATCGACAGGACCTCGTCTACCAGATCCGAATGGTAGAGGTCTGTAGTCGCTTTATATTTTTTCAGATTCAAAGCCTCAATCTGGTCGAGTGTATAAGCATAAAAGCCATCATTGTCTGTCTTCAGATTCATTTTGCCTTCAGGTTTCATGATGATCCGGTAACGTTCGAGAAATTTAGGTCCGGTCAACCGTTTCTTTTCACGGCTATCCTGCGGCTGCGGATCAGGGAATGTAATCCAGATTTCATTGACTTCATTTTCAGCGAAATGCTCAAGGATCGTTTCGATCTGAATACGCAGGAAAGCGACATTTTTAATCCCCTCTTCCAATGCTGTTTTGGCTCCACGCCAGATACGATTTCCTTTAAAATCAATACCGATGAAGTTTTTTTCAGGAAATAATTTCGCTAAATTAACAGTATATTCTCCTTTTCCACAAGCGAGCTCCAGAACAACTGGATTTGTATTGCCAAACTGTTTCTCAGCCCATTTTCCTTTATATTCCTTGCCTGCATCGAGCTGAATAACGTTTTCAAACGTCGCTACTTCGGCAAATTTACGTAGTTTATCCTTTCCCATTTTTACTAAAATATCCCGCAAAAATAATCTTATCTTCCCGCTAAAAAAAATTAAATCTTTTTAGTCACGCACAAGACCTTTATCATGCCGTATTAAGCGTATCATAGGGCCGCTTGAAGGAATAAATTGCTTTCCCATGCGCAATATAAATTGCATATAAAAACCAATTTATCTAAGTTTGCAGAAGTCAATAGCTTCGGCAGTCAATAACATATCGTGGAAAAAGACGCTAAAATTTACATTGCCGGCCATCGCGGAATGGTCGGATCAGCAATATACCGTAAACTAACGGAACTCGGTTATAAGAATATCATCACGCGTACATCGCAGGAGCTAGACCTACGTAACCAACAGGCGGTTGCGGAGTTTTTTGTTGCGGAAAAGCCAGAATATGTCTTTTTGGCAGCGGCTAAGGTGGGCGGAATCATGGCTAATAATACTTATCGGGCTGATTTCATCTATGACAATATAGCCATACAGAATAATGTTATAAAATCATCTTACGATAACGATGTTAAAAAGATGATGTTCCTAGGGTCGAGCTGTATTTACCCCAAGTTAGCTCCACAGCCGCTCAAGGAAAATATGCTGTTGACAGGAACACTGGAACAGACCAATGAACCATATGCTATCGCCAAAATAGCAGGTATCAAGATGGCGGAAGCCTTTCGTGACCAATATGGCTGCAACTTTATCTCAGTTATGCCGACGAATCTCTATGGCATCAACGACAATTACCATCCACAAAACTCACATGTATTACCTGCCCTCATTCGGAGATTTCATGAGGCTAAAGTCAACAATTCAAAGGAAGTCGTTATCTGGGGAACAGGCACACCCCTGCGGGAGTTTCTTTTTTCGGATGACCTGGCTGATGCCTGTGTATTTCTGATGAATAACTATGATGAAAGAGAATTTGTCAATATTGGGATTGGTGAAGATTTAAGCATAAAGGAACTTGCGGAACTGATTAAGCAAGTCGTGGGATACACCGGCGCCATATCCTTTGATAGCAGCAAGCCGGATGGCACGCCGAGAAAACTTATGGACGTCTCCAAACTACATGCCTTGGGCTGGAAGCACAAGATCAATCTCCCCGAGGGAATCAAGCTGGCTTATGAAGATTTTCTGAAAAAAGAACAAGGGCATTAATAGGTCTCACTATAGGAAGGAATACCATATTCATTGACTTCATCTTTAAGAATGGTACTTTCTTCAATCTGAGAAGCTTTTTTCTTCTTCTTCTTGGGACGTATAAAATCGGTGAGTTTGCTCAGCAGTCCACTGATTTTATCTTGATTAATCTGGCCTACAGCACGTTCTGACAGCAATAGCATAAGTGCCTTTTTAAACATTCCCGCTTTTTTCAGAAACAGTCTGTTCATCACAAAAGGTACACCAATACGGAGTGTTTTGGTCAGCCAGTCCGAGTCAGGATTACTGCTCTTGGCAAATAATTGTTGAATGATATTTACACCGGGAATATTGTTTTTTAACGAGTTGAAAAATCTGACAGGTGCTTCGATTTTATTATTGAGCAACGTAAATTGGGTCTTGAGGTAGGCTTCCTGCTCATTCTTAAGTTCCTTTAGACGGGAGATTTCAGCCTTAAGTTCTTGTAGATTACGTATTTTAGTTTGTTTATTCATTTGCAGTCCCTTCCCTATCAAATTTTTCCTTTTGTTTCAGCTCTTCTTCCTCTTCTTCGATTTCATCGTTCCACTTCGCCAAAAAACGCCGAATGGAAAGATCCATAAACTTTGACTCCAGCGCAGGTTCAAAGATCCGTATCACTATTATAATGATGAGAAAGATTCCCGCGGTCGCCAAAAAACCAAGCGAATAGCTTCCTAATAATTCTCCTAGCCAAAATCCCAATGCTAAGCATAAGAAAAAGACAACAAACAAGGTGAATATTAACTTCGTCGTATCTACAACCAAACTAGCGATCAGGCGCGAAGACCGTTCGATAGTCTTTAATTTAACGAGCGTAAACTGGGAATCTATGTATTCCTTCGTTTTCTGAAAAGTACCGCTAAGTGAAAATTTTTCTTCTTCCATGCATCTCTAATTTATTCAGGCTATCTCAAAAGTCAGCTATGATTCTCTAATCGTTCAGATTATTATATTCAACTATCCGGCTTTTTGAAATAGCCTAATATTTCATATATCTCCACAAACTGTCCATCTGAACAATCTGTATGCTATGCATGCTCGATGATATCATCATCAACAATTTCTTCTGCCTGGTTTATTTTACCTCTTAGCGTGGAGACAATTTTTTCTTTAAATTCATTCAGTTGATCGAATTGCTCTTCAGCTCTCTCACGAATAGCATCACTCAAATCGCTTAATGAATCATTGATCTTATCTCTCGTATCCGATCCCTTATCCGGAGCAAATAAAACTCCTAAAGCTGCACCCGCAGCGAGACCTGCCAACAACGCCAAAGCTACTTTACTTGTGTCATTCATTTCTTTTTCGTTTTAAAGTTCTAATTCTATTACTCGATGAATCTAGTCTTCGATAATAATACAATTGACAAAGCAAATCGTTTGCCAAACACCATATTTTATCCATTATTTACTAGAACCGTTCTAGGACAAGATAGTAATTTCCGGCCAATTTTCTATTGCTTTTCAATAATTCAGAAAAGAATCCTTATTTATAAATTAATATTTACTATCTTTAAATCAGCCGATTATAAAATCTTATGTTGAATAAAATCTATTGTAGTGCTGTCTATGGTATTGAAGCACGCACGATTACTGTTGAAGTAGTTGTTTCCACCGGTTTACATTATTACATCGTCGGTTTACCTGACAATGCCGTCAAAGAAAGCTTAAGACGCGTCGAAAGTGCTATTACTTCCTGCCAGTTTCACATGCCAAGGCAAAAAATTGTGGTCAACTTGGCACCTGCGGATGTCAGGAAAGAAGGATCCAGCTATGACCTGGCCATCGCTATCGGCATACTCGCGTCTTCGGGGCAGCTTTCAAACGAACTATTAGCGCAATACCTGATCCTAGGAGAGCTCTCGTTGGATGGAAGCGTCAAGCCTATACGTGGAATCCTGCCCATTGCACTACAAGCTTCCAAAGATGGCTTTAAGGGCATCATACTTCCTCAGGAAAATGCTTACGAAGCAGCAACTGTGACCGGAATCGACGTGATCCCCGCCGAAAACCTTACAGAAGTGGTCCAATTTCTCAGCAGTGCAAAACAGATACAGCCTACACAAATTGACATTCAGTCTGTTTTTCAAACGGGCATCGACAACTATGATGTGGATTTTTCTGATGTTCATGGACAGGATAATATCAAAAGAGCGTTGGAAATAGCAGCCGCCGGCGGGCATAATGTTATCCTGATAGGGCCACCGGGAGCGGGCAAGACCATGCTAGCGAAGAGACTGCCAACCATTCTACCGCCATTAAGTATGGCAGAATCGCTGGAAACAACAAAAATTCACTCTGTTTCTGGCAACCTGAAAGCTAGAGGTACCCTGCTCACTACACGGCCGTTTCGGGCGCCGCATCATACTATTTCTGATGTCGCGATGGTCGGTGGAGGCTCCAATCCATTGCCGGGTGAAATTTCGCTCGCCCATCATGGCGTACTGTTCCTGGATGAATTGCCTGAATTTAAGCGCGGTGTTTTAGAAGTCATGCGACAGCCTCTGGAATCCCGCAGCATCACGATCTCAAGAGCGAAACTCTCGATCGACTATCCGGCAAGTTTTATGCTGATCGCGGCTATGAATCCCTGCCCCTGCGGTTACTTCAACCATCCTGACAAGGAGTGCATCTGTGGTAATAATACGGTTCAACGCTACTTAAGCAGAATATCCGGGCCGCTCCTTGACCGCATTGACCTGCACATTGAAGTCACTCCAGTACAATTTGAAGAACTCAGCGCCCGACAGACTGCAGAAAGCAGCAGCGTGATACGCGAACGGGTGATGCATACAAGAGCACTTCAAAAACAACGTTTTGAGTCGTTACAAGATATCCACTGCAATGCGCAGATGAGCACGAAACTTACAAGAGAGATCTGCAAGGTTGATGAGCCGGGAAAGAAATTGCTCAAAACAGCCATATCCCGCCTCAACCTTTCTGCCAGAGCCTATGACCGGATTCTGAAGGTGGCCCGGACAATCGCTGATATGGAAGGTAGTCCACAGATTAAAAATCACCATCTGGCTGAAGCCATACAATATAGAAGTTTAGACCGGGAGACCTGGGGTGGAAGATTTTAGAACGTGTGGGATCTGTACTTGCAGGCCGAAGAGATACAGGCACTTTTTCCTTGCATAGACTGCTATAAGTCTGTCATGGACTGTTATCATTTTGACCCGAACACCATGTTGTTTTTGATAAACGACGATAAGTTCAGATTCAATTGATAACAGTTTGCGGCAAAGTGCGAGTAGAATGGGATAGACTGCTGTCTGTTACAGCTCAACTATTGGACAGTTGGAGGGTATGAGGGTGAACTAAGGACAAAGTACAGGAAGTTTATATTAAACAGCGTGCAGTCTGTTGCAGATTTTATAATTGGAAGAGCCGTTACGGAGGCATGGAAGCCTCTGATGTCAAACGCCTAAAGGAACTTGAAGAAGAAAATGCCCGCTTGAAAAAGATGTTTGCCGAACTGAGTATGAACCATGATATCCTAAAAGAAGTCATCACAAAAAAAGGTTGGGGCTCCGGCAGCAAAAACAGTTAACCCAGGAGATTGTCCTGGATCACGGTTTGAGTGTCACCGGAGCCTGCAAATTGACAGGTATGTGCCGTTCACAATATTACTATGTTAGTAAGAAAGATGACAGTGCTGTCATCTCTGCATTAGATGATCTTTCCACCAAACATCCTGTATATGGATTCCGAAAACTTTACGCTTATCTGCGCAGAGCGGGGAAGCCCTGGAATCATAAAAAAGTTTATCGGGTGTATAAGCTACTAAATATGAACAAGAAGAGGCGTGGCAAACGTCGTCTACCTGTTCGGGAGAAACAGCCTTTGGAACAACAGGTCAGCATTAATCAAAAATGGAGCATGGATTTTATGAGCGATAGCTTGGCCAGCGGAAACAGGTTTAGAACCTTTAATGTGATGGATGAGTTTTCTCGTGAGATATTGTGTATCGAAATAGGTACTTCTATTTCTTCTTTGCGGGTAACTCGGGCACTTGAACAAATCATAGACTGGCGGGGCAAACCGCTCTGTCTACGCGTAGATAACGGTCCCGAATTCACCAGTCATCATTTTGAGCTCTGGTGTAAAGATCAAGGCATCGCTATTCAATTTATCCAGCCTGGTAAGCCTATGCAGAACGGTTACATCGAACGATTCAATCGAAGTTATCGCAAAGAAATTTTGGATGCTTATTTATTTTTCAACTTGTCAGAAGTAAGAGAACATACCCAGGCATGGATGGATGAATATAATAACAATAGACCCCATGAAGGGCTGGGGAATCTCACACCAACAGAATTATCAAAAAAATATTAGACACAAACAACAAATAAATCAATTAGTAACGTAAATTAGTAAAGTCCAATCTTAGCTGTCGGAAAAATGGGGTACTTACATTAACGATTGCAGTTGCTCCTTGGCAGCTGGATGAAAAATAAATTTGAAATTTGTCGGTTTGGGAGTGTAACTCAAACTGTGTCATTGGATAATTAACCAAAATCTAAAAGCCTCTATCAAGTTTGAGCCTATCCCCAAATCTAATATAAAGTTGGGATATGGTCAAGCCCCAGTTATGCATTGGCATCGTCCATTTTTTTGCGATATCTTTTATGATCAGATACATCAATTTCATTAGTGCCTGTTCGGAGCTGAAGGCCCCCTTAGACTTAATGATTTTTCGTATCTGACGGTGCATTCCCTCAATCGGATTTGTGGTGTAAATAATCTTGCGAACCTGATCCTCATATTCAAAGAAAGTAGAAAGATTGGTCCAATTATCCATCCAGGATTTGGCAGCAAGAGGATATTTCTTGCCCCATTTTTCTTCGAAAGACAAGAGGTTCTCATAACCTATCTCTTCGTTCACGGCTTTATAGACTGGCTTTAAATCCTCCATAACAAGCTTTTTATCTTTCTCAGTTACATAGCGCATACTTGTTCTGATCTGGTGAACAATACACAACTGGATCTTTGTTTTAGGAAAAATAGCTTCTATGGCCTCAGGAAACCCTTTTAGACCATCAATACAAGCTATAAGGATGTCTTCAACACCACGTTGCTTTAGATCCGTAAGAACTGAAAGCCAGAACTTAGCTCCCTCATTTTCTGAGCTATAAAGACCGATCAGATCTTTTCTACCATCCATACCAACTCCCAGTATGTTATAAATAGCTCTTGATTCAACAGTTCCATTCTGGCGAACTTTAATGTGCATGCAGTCCAGGAATACAAAGGGATAAACAGCTTCAAGAGGCCTGCTACGCCACTCATTTACCGCTGGAAGTACACTTTCGGTAATACGCGATATTTCTGTGGCAGAGATCTCCATTGCATACATTTCGCGGATAAACTCACTTATCGCCCGTGTGCTCATTCCTTTGGCATACATGCTCAATACGTGTCCCTCAAGCTGTTCAGTAATGATTAATTGTCTTTTAGGTACTACTTTCGGCTCAAACGTACCGGATCTGTCACGGCCTGTTTCCAGCTCAAATGTCCCAGTGTTAAGGCCTCGGACAGTCTTTTTGGTCTTGCCATTTCGCCGGTTGCTATTGCCCGACGCTTTCTCTTCGTTTAGATGGTTTTCCAGTTCGCCATCCATCATTGATTCCAACAGATGCTTCATTAACGGCGCTAGGACGCCATCATTGGGAGACAAACCTTTACCTTCGTAAAGACCTTGCATGGCTTCTGCCTTGAAGCGTTCAAAGTCGAATGGGTCTTTTTCTTTCATGACCGTGTCGTTTGAATAATTGAATATAAATAATCTTATTGAATTATTCCGCTGACACAGTTTACGTTACAGTCTCGTCGGTTTTAATAATGTTGTATCCGCTAATTTCATTAAGTCTTGCCAATTTTGTAAATCGAATGCACAATCCATGCAACCGGCAGAATCAGTATATAAGACGATCTGATATTCGTAATTATTTAATTGTTTTTGCCCATTGCTATTCATTTCAATTAATCCATTTCCAAACTTCACTTCTTTGCCAACTAATTTATCAATGGTTTCTGCTCTGTCATTCTTTTTGGCATTACAGGAAAATAAAAGTAAAATAACAATGGCAATGGATATTGAATTTAAACAATCTGTACCCTTTATATGATTTTTAGTTTCTGATTTCATCTTTTATATCTGATTTATATTGGTTTATAATTGATTTCTTTCCAAAAGGGAATCTATAAGTTAATTGTACTAAAAAGCTCTGTTGATTGTTTAGTTGCCTATCTAATCGATAAATTAATGGTAAATCCAACACAGACCTATCTTTGGAAATTCCTAAAAAATCATCAGCCTCAATTTTAATATTTAAAACATTCTTTTTGAGGACTTTACTTATTGAAATATTATTATATAATATCGGTTTAATAAATCCCGATTCTGTTTTATAACGTGAGTTATAATTCAACCCTAATTCGATACTATATGAATTAAGAGATAGTGTATTGTACCAATCTATTTGATAGTTTATTGCATTTCTATATCGAAAAGATAATGCATCATTATCCATTGAATTGAAATAACAATATAAACCTAGGTTAGAGTTCCAAAATTTGGTTAATTGAAATTCTTTATTGTAGTTTATATAAAATTGTTTGAAATGATTATAAGTAATCGCACGCATTATATATGGATGTAAAGAATCCAGGGGAACAAAAATTCTATGATTATTATGTATTTTATAATTTAATGAAAGTACGTGGGATTTTAGGTATAATTGGAGATAAAGATAATTTGTAATACGGGGTTTTAAGGCGTTGTTACCCACTATACCATCTAAATAACCTTTATATAATATTTGTGTATTATAGGCTATTGAGGACATTCTAAGAATGTTTCTTTGAAATCCAAAAGAAACATTTTTTTGAGGTCCCATATCACGTTTTATCGTAATAGAAGGGAAAAAATTTGTGAGATTTTGTTTGGATTTTAATTTGTGACTCTCGTTTTGAAATTTTAAAAACTCTAATCTCAATCCAGTACTAAATGTTGTTTTTGGCAACTTAATATCTGAGGTAACAAAAATGCTATTTACGAACTCTTCATATTTAAAACTTTGCTCATTTCGAGGACTGTTCTTTAGCAAATTGAATTTTGTTCCAGCAGATAGATTTATAGTTTTTCCATTTATTAAATTTTCACCGATTACATCAAAATATAATATTCTTGTTTGTGAAGATATCCTTGACTTCAAATTTTGAGTGCTATTTTTATCATCATTTAATAAGAAAAAACTGTTTTCAATATCATCTCCCAAAAGTGCAATATTCGAATTAAAATAGAGTTTTGCATCCCTCAGAGTGTCCAACACATATTTCAATTGTGGAGTAATGACAAATTTTATATTGTTGTTTTTATTGAGATCTCTCGTAGTTATGGTTGAGTCCGATTGGTTATTAGTAAAATAATCATAAACAGAACTCCCGTTCTCTTTTTTCCTATTGAATGATAGATATGAAGAAACTTGTCCACTAAGCTTTTCATTAAAAGCATGATCTACACTGAAATAAGGATATATTGTATTTGCCTTTGAGCCAACTATACTATTTTGATGAATATTTTGATTGGGCTGAAATTTTACAAAATTATATTTTTTATTCAATTGTTCAATCTGAGATAACCGAATAGCAATCTGAAAATTGCTTTTGCCAACACGGAAGCGTGAGTCTAAATTTCCATTTAATGATATTGGTTGATTTGCGTTTCCATTATCCGAAAAATTTTGAATTGAGCTACTAACTTTTGAAACTGAATATGAGATATTCTTTTTAGTTATTACATTGATTATACCCGTGATATTGTTACCATATCTAACTGATGGTTGATCTATGAACTCGATTCTTGATATCATATTCACTGGCATATTCGCTAGAATTGCTAATTGCTCATCTTTGCTTTTATTCTCCCCCACATCATCAATTAGTATTAAAAAGTTACTTTCATTTCTAAAATAAAATTGACCATTCCTTTTAGAAAAGCCAGGAATTGCGGGAAAAAGTTCTGTGATTGATTGGGTCTTATCGAAAGCATTTTTTTTAGGATAATACGTTAATTTTCCTTTTACGTACTTTATAGACCTAGGACCATCAATAAGAACTTCATCAAGGATATTGCTTTTCTTTATAATATTAAACGTAATAGTGTCATTCCCTTTAATTGTCAATACATCAGATTTAAAAGGTTCATAATTGTCGGCAGCAATATTTACCATGATTTGTATCGGAAAACTTTGATTATGAAAAGATGCCATACCCATATTATCTGTGGTTATTGTAAAATTTTCACCATTATCAATGTTTTGTATTTCAATTGCTGCCTTTCTCACAAGATTCATTGTTAAAGAGTCCTTTAAAATGAAAATTGACTTTTGGGCCATTATTGGTTTTTGGTAAAACACAACATATAAAAAAATAAAATACTTCCAGTTCATAATAGTTACTTAGAGTAAGTTATAACAATTGATCATGATATAAAAATTTCTTAGACCAATTCCATTTTGACCATTACCAAAAACCTATTTTGCTCGACAAACTTAAAATATGTGTTTCTTTACAATTTAAATACCAAGGAAACTCGAACCTTGGTATTTAAAAGCAATATGTTATAAAATAACTCTTCGTTATTGACAACGTATTCTCTATTTTCCTAACGTCCTCTTTTTGCTTGCCCATTATATGGGTCTAAATTTCTAACCATACTATATTGGGTTTAGGTTGAGCATATTGCCCTTTTTTGAGTCCCGCATCCAGAAGTAGCTTTTCTGGAATATTTGTATTTAGGATTTTTTCGTTTGGTCCAAGTTTTGGGATAATCTTATCTTTAATCAAGTTCTTAATATGATCAATTCCTTCCTTTCTGCTAAGAAATTTTTCCATGGAATGATTAAATGTAAAATAGGAATATGAATGATCTGGAATGCCAAAGGCAATTCCATTATCAGCTATTTTGTTCAGTTTTTTGTTGAATTTTTCAAGATCTTTTTTCTGTAAATGACTATATAGAAGTTCATTGATTTTCTCTTCCAATTCCGAAGTATCAAATTTTAGAAAATTTGATAAAATATGATTTACATATTTTATTTCCAAACGTTTGACCTCTGATTTACCGATTAGATTTACTAGACCGGAAACAGCTATTTCTCCAACTTCAACTTCTATCGAAGAATTGGAAAACACATGCTTCAAAGAAACTATTTCTCGCTTCAAATTTCCTTTTGTTATAAATAAAGCATAAGCAGTCACTGGAAGCTCATGAAGTAATTTTTCATTCAATTGTTCACAGTCATTAAGTAAAAATTCTAAGGTGTTAAGGATTTGCAAATAATTTCTCCTAACTTTTTTCCTAATTTCCTGATTCAGCTTCATCTTAGAAATATTTAAAAAATTTGTATATATCTTGTTACTTGTTATGATCAGCTGCATCATTACAGTTCTTGATCTTCTTCTAGAGCCGCCCATGATTTCTGTAAAGCTGGAAAGAAAATCAACCATATTATATTCGAGTAACTTAAAAAATTCATCCTGACGTTTTATTCCATTCAAATGCTCAAAGAATTTTGGTGGGCAATAAACTTCTTCGATTTTATATAACCATTTAGATGATGTCCAATTAGAATATATTATGTCTTTAGAAAGAGCCATAGGTTTAGTATTAGTTTGACTGAAACAGAATTTAAAATGATATTCGATTTATGTGAACCATTATTTTTGAAGGTTATTGTTGGTATATTTGGTTCTATTAAACAATAAGAATTGCCTGTATTCTCAGATGGCAATTCTTATATTTTCCTGTTTTGTATTTATAACTTACTCCTCGCTTTATAAATACAGTAATGTATAGATTGCAATATTTTGGATTAAGAAAAGCCTCCTTATTTCCTCCCATATTTTATCTACCCATAACTATTTTTTTAAAAGCAAACTGGAAGGAGTTTTTGGAGAGAATTAATAATTATGTAGGTACCCCAACTCAACAAATAATTATATTATTAAAAGCGAATTTTAACAATTTTTTTCGACCAACACCTCTCCGACCTATATTAACCCTACTATTGTCTAGACAAACGAAAAAAACACAATAATTTCATTTACAAGCACTTAAAATAAGATATAGAGCAAAAACATGCTTTCGTATAGGTCAAAAATCCGTTGGTCGAAAATATTTTTTTAGGCTTTATGGAAAGGCGAGTTTAGCAGCAAAATATTGAAATGTTAATCTCAAAATTATGGAAAAATTAAGCCTAGAAGAAATCGAAAAATTTCTAACAATTGACAAGGAAATTATTGGAAGTGCCAATAGCAGTAATTCAAAAAAGGGAATATGGGATGAAGATGGTGACACAGTAAGTTCTCTTACCCAGACAAGTACCATGTTGATCTAAACAGGAAAAAAATCCTTATATGATGGAGAATAAATTCACTTGTTTGCTTGTTGAAGATGAAGCAATGGGTATAGAAATGCTACAGGACTATATCAATAGAAGAAATGATCTAACTCTTCTAGGTACCGGTAGCCAATTATCCGAAGTAGAACAATTGTTGAATAAACATTCTCCATCAATAATTTTTTTGGATTTAATTATACCTTACGGAGAACCCAACAATTTTAGTTATGATAAAATCCCTGATCATATAAGTATTATCATCATTTCGGCAATTCCACTCAGCCATTATAACGGTAAATTACCTAAAGGAGAAAAATTCGAACTGCTGAAACCTATAACCTTTGAACATTTTAACCGTTGCGTTGACAGCGTTATTGAAAACTTAAATCTTGTCAATGGTTAATAAGACGAGACACTTTGACTTTTTTATAATAAGAACGCCTCGGATGTCTTATGCTGTCTTAGATCTGGTTAATTCCATTCGGTCAGAAGAGGATCTTTGGAATTTTTTAATTAAGCTTTTCTCGGATAATCAAGTTCTCGATTCTATTTTTATTGCAAGCGCATCGCTTCACGAAGAACTTCTTCTTGCATTAAAATCTCCTTTTAACGAAAAATGTAAGAAATTGTTACCTACCTTATATAAATATATTAGTAGGATGGCAAGTAGGCCGACTCCCTTTGGTCTATTTTCAGCAATCACATTAGCAAAAGTTTGTGACCTCAATACTAAAATTATACTATCAGAAAATTTTACTCCCAAATTCAGGCTGGACCTGGAAGTAATAGAACAGATAAATACTACTTTTTTAAATAATCCAGATAATTTGGAAGATTTAGTATATTTTCCGAATACAACTATCTTCTTTGATAGAGAAGATTTAGTTTATATTGAATATTATCAAATAAGAGGTGAACGCAGTTATCAATGGTCAAGGATCAAAAACAATCCACTTATCAAAGTAATTTTAGACTATTGTACTTTTGGTGCGAGCTTTGGAGGAATCAAAGAAAAATTGATTAATATTGGAGTCCCCGAAATCAGATCTGTTGATTTTATAAAACAGTTAATAAAATTAAAACTATTAATTCCCGAAACAGAACCCATCGTTACTACAATAGCTTCCACTAAAATATTATCACGCATCAATGAGCTAACTGATAAATCTGAATATGCTGCTGCTTTCAAAGAATTAGCGACGTTTGTCGAACAAGTTCAAATGAAAGAAATAAGTGTTTCTAATATTTGGAGACTAAAAAAACTAGGAGAACTTTTAGAGAATAAGCCCAGAAATCTGATACAAGCTGACATGTACCGTAAACTTAAATCCGGTACATTAAGTACTCAACTCATCCAGACAATCGGTGATGAAATTTTAGAATTACAATTAAATATCCAAACCGAGGCCAAATTAGAAATTGAATATTTTACCAAAAGATTTACGGCCAAATTTGGAGATCAGGAAATTCCGTTATTGGAAGCTTTAGATCTTGATCGTGGTATAGGATACGGTAGAAATAACCAAATAATCATTGACCATTGCCCGCTTCTTGAAGGATTAGTTGAGAATATTGATGAAAATGATCATCGCAAAGGCCGACTTCTACAAAAATATATTGAAAAGCAAACTAAAGGGAAAAATCATAAAGTACGGGTGATAAATTTAGAAACAAAAGACCTAAATTCACTAGGGTACAAAAATTCAAAGGATATAAGCTTACCTGCAGGATTTTATCATTTTGGCAATTTACTCCTCCAGAAAGGATCAGATTTAAGTAACCAAACTATTAGGTTCAATTTATTAAAATCAAGTGGAGTTTCCTCGATACCATTGATGACCCGTTTTAGTTACTTAGATAAAGAACTACAACACAAATTGGAAGAATGTGCTGAAGAAGAACAAAAAAAAGCTGATGATTCAATTCTTGCGGAGGTCGTATTCTTTCCATCCGGAAAAGCGGGTAATGTACTCTCTAGGAATAGCCTATTTAAATACGAAATCCCCATTATTGGACAAGCGGCAGTTGACTACGAACACACTATTCCATTAGCCGATATTATGGTCCGTGTTGATAAGGGAAAGATCATTTTACGCTCCAAAAAACTAAATAAAATTATTCTCCCGAGGCTAAGTAGCGCACATAACTTCCATTACGGAATGACAATATATAGATTTCTTTGCGATCTACAATTTCAGGATAATCCCATTAATTTTGGCTGGGATTGGGGGAATATGAATAGTAGTACCTTTCTTCCAAGAGTAGAGTATAAACACCTTATACTATCACGAGCAAGATGGAGGATATCAAAAGAGGTTTTTGTCGGGAAAGAATTTGGTGATGATATTGAAAAAACAAAATTCCTCGTTCGGTATTATGACTTACCTGATCGGGTCTTACTATCTCAGGGTGATAATGAATTGCTTCTGGATCTTCAGAATGAAATCGGTGCCAGAATACTTATAAAAGAATTAAACAGAAAAGAGGTTGTACTTTATGAAAATCTATATGATTCTTTCGACAGTCCTGTAATTGACGAAAAAGGCGAAATGCTGGCGAACGAGGTAATTATACCTTTGTCAGGCAATTCAATTGAATCTATCAATAGCATAAGGTTCGAACCAAATGAGCAGATAATACGGAAATTTATTCCTGGCAGTGAATGGTTGTTTTGTAAAATTTATTGTGGGGAAAAATCAAGCGACAATATTTTAATTGACCATATCCGGCCATTAGTGAATTATCTAAAAAAGAATAAGCTAATCCAAAAATGGTTTTATATCAGGTATCATGATCCAGAGCCTCATATCAGGGTCCGGCTCAACTTCGCCAAAGATATCAATACCTCGTTTTCTGAAACGAACATTTTTATTCAAAAGACTTTTAATAATTTGATCAAACAGGGAATAATTTCCCGTCTAACATTTGATACATATGAACGAGAGTTGGAACGTTATGGCCCTAATAATATCACTCACTGTGAAACACTTTTCGAAGTTGAAAGTAACATGATGCTGAACATACTACCGTATATCAAAGAAGTTGGAGAGAATCTTAGATGGAAGTTTGCAATAGTAACTGTCAATGAATTATTCTCAGCCTTTGGGTATCAAGGCAAGGCAAAATTGCAAATATTAGAGATTCTAAAGGAGAGCTTTTATAAAGAATTTGATAAATATTATAAACTAAAATTTGTACTCGATCAGAATTATCGAAAGTACCGTGAAGACATCTCAAATTTCCTAAAAAAGCAAATACATTCCGACGAAAAGATCAATTTCCAACTTGCTACTTATCGGGATTCATTAAAAAATATTTATGAGAAATGTGCTTCCAATAATGATTTCAGGCAGAAACCAAAAGAAATAGTCTGCGCATTATCGCATATGCTTCTCAACAGGATATATTTTACTAAACAAAGGGAGCAGGAAATGGTCACATACCACTTCCTGTCGAAGTTCCTTATTTCAGAATATGCAAAGAATCCAAATCATTCATTACCTGAAATTCCCAGTCTCCTATAGAGTTCCGTACGATATTGTTTTCCAATCGGTATATCCTGGATACTGCCTCTCATAATTATATTGTTTCCCTCAACACGTTTTGCAAATTCCAAATTAACTATATATGATTTATGGACTCTCACAAATTGCTTGGCATGTACAAGGGATTCTTCTATATCAATCAACTTTTTATATACATTGTATTTTTTCTCCTGCGTCTCAATCCAAACATAGTCTTTATCCCCTTTCACAAAATATACTTCTTTATAAGGAGCTATTATAATCTGAGACCTATCTTTAATAATCATAAAATCTCTCGACGAGGATTTATCAAAATTGAGAACTGCCTGTGCTTTGTTGACAGTTTTTATTAACCTTTCCATGCCAAAAGGTTTTAAGATATAGTCCAGGACATTTAATTCGTATCCCTCGATAGCATAATCAGGATTTCCAGTTACAAAGGCGAACAGCGGTGGATCTGAAAGAGTCTTCAACAGACTAATACCACTCATATCAGGCATTTGAATATCACAAAAAACTAAATCCACCGCCTTGGAATTTATTAACTCTATAGCATCAAAAGCATTATCAAACGTTCCCACTATCTCAATAATAGGAATTTTTTCCAATTTAGACACTAGTAGCTCTATTGCCAACAACTCATCATCAATTACAATACATCTAATCATCTCAACATTTATTAAAGCTTAATTTCTAAACAAACTGAATAACTATCTTCTTCTTCCTTGACCTGCAAAGAATAGTCTTCACCATAGCGCAGATCAAGTCTTCTTTTTACATTTTGGATTCCTATACCGCCAAAGGCAGGCTTTTCACTGTTTCTATTTACACCATTCGAAATATTGAATCTGAGGATATTCTCATCTAATTTTAATGATATCCTGATCCAAGAATTAAGGCGGCTTCTTTCCGGTCCGTGTTTTATTGCGTTCTCAACAAATGGTATTAAAATAAGCGGAACTATTTTGTAGGGCTCATTCGTGTTTTCAAAATCTAGATCGACCTTTGTTTCTGGCCCAAATCTTAATTTTGCCAGCGTCAGATAGTCCTGAAGGAATTCTATTTCTTGGGATACCAATATCTTATCATCATCTGTCTGATATAATAAATAGCGTAGCATATGCGACAATCTCACGATAGATTCAGATGTTTTTGGATTATTAGTCTCCGACATCCGATAGATACTATTTAAGGTATTAAACAAAAAATGCGGCGATATCTGGGATTTCAGGAAAGCCAGTTCCATGGCTAAATTGTCCCGTTCAAGCTTTAATTTGTCCCGTTCAAGTATTGCCATTTTATTCGTATCCTCAACAATAACCTTAACCATCTTTGGGGCTAATGGTACTGACACCAATAACAAAAAGTCTAAAATAAAAATCGGATGCTTATTGAAGTTGAAAACGCCAAAATACCCATCATCTATCCAAAAGTGCATATATTTACTAACCCTTTCATCAGAGGGAGGAACAAAATCCTCTATTAAAACCCATACGCAATATGTCCAGGAAAGCCACCAGATATAAGCAAATAAAATGAATAAGATGAGAGGGGCGATTTTTCCTTTTGAAACCCACTTCGATATGATCCAGTTTATTGAATAGAACAAACTACCTGTAACAAGAAGATCTTTCAGTACAACATAGAGTACATAATTACCTCCTAGTCTTTTTAGGGTCAAATAATAGAGAGCTGTAACAAGCAACCAAAAGACTATATGTATACAAATACGAACTTGCGGTTTATACCATTTCCCCCAAATATTATCACTTCTCATTCATTAAGGTTATAAATCAAACATCTCTCTAACAAAAATGGCAGGTATTTTGATTAACATTCCGATCTAAATAATTAGCAAGATACCCCCATGCTTTAACTCCCTGTAACAAGGAATAAAAAAACAATACTCTAAATTACTAAAAAATTAAAATAATTAGTCAGCAGAATATTTTTAAGATGTAATCAAATATTTAGAAAGCTTAAATCGAGTAAATCAATACAAAAGTATAGGTCATGACGGAAAACATCGATATGAGCCGTTTGATGGATGGGGCGATTTGCCGCCTTTAGGAAATGACGATCCTCAACAAGCTCTTTTTTAAAACTGTAGCAATATTTCAAAACCTACCGTTTTAATGTAAAAGCTTAAATTATGAGAACAGTACTACTATTTCTAACAATTATTCCGGCCCTATTTTTATCTTGCGACAAGAATGGAGAAACACTAAAAAATGGGCAACAAAGTAGAAATTCAAAAGGATGGTACAACCTACATCGACGAACAATCCTTAATCCTATTGCTAGGTGCGGATGATGGTCCACGATTACTATATACCCCACGATCAAGATTTTATTGTAGCATTGTTTAGACATAGACCATTAAAACATGAGAAATTCATTTAAATTACTTCTTTTATCAGTATTTTTAATTTTTAACGAATCTTGTAAAGAAAATGAAATTGAGCCTCCTATAATAGACCCTCCAACGTATAGTAACCAATATGCATGGAAAGAAACTGCAATAAAAAGGGGAAATGAAGAATGGAAAGAAATTCAAAATGGAAATATTCTTCGTCTTTACACTAATTATAAAGTAGATGCAGATACTATGTTTGGAGCATATGAATATAATGGCGTAAATGCAAATATTGAGATAAATACTCCATCATCAATATACAAAGGCTTTATTAAAAAGAAGGATTTACTATTATTAACAATACCAAATGAAAATGGACAGGAAAACTCTTATGTTTCCTTGAAATGTGAAATCGTGAATAACTCCGAAATGATTATTCGAAATGAACAGAGTGATCCTGTCGTAAATGTGAAATACAAAAGATAGAAAGAAATCTATATGGAAAATACGGGTTTCTTTTTATTATAAATTTATGTGATAATTGGTTAACCTATAACAACTTGAAGGATCAGGATTACCGTTATTCGAATATACCTGCAAAGTTGATCTTTCTTAAGTAGTCATTGCAGTATTATCAGATTTGTAAACAGTTGGAACCAATTCCTTGTATACGTCTGACCCAAATATATTTGGTTAATAGAAATGATTAGCATACGACCTAATTTGATGGCGCAGTGTCCCCCTTGCATTTAATGTGATCAAAGGAAAATTAAAATCTTTAGGAAAATCGGTCATACCATAAATCTTAACTGAGATTCTTAACCAATACAAGGAGGAGATTAATAAATATTACGGAGCTGTTTAAGTTTAATTAAAAAATAAAGGAAGAATAATTCCGAGCCTTAATCCGTGAATACTTAGATGGGTTTGGTTCAATTTCGTTGTCGGACGACTTCCATTTTTAAGAAATAATGTATCGACACCATCAGACGTTTTTTCTGTCAGATAATTATAAACAAAAAAAATGCTGAACTGGTTTTTGATTTTCGTGGAAAATCTTAACGAGTAACCAATATTAATGCCTTTAGATAAGTGGGTAAAACTTTTTGGATGTTCAAAATTATTAATGAGGTTCCAATTGCCATAAGAATTGTAATAAACCCTGTTCATGATAAAATCACCTTGCAGAGAAAAGATAGGAGAAATCTGATAGTCCTTTTTAATCTTTAGACCAAAACCATCCGTCCGATATTTGTAATAAGATGTTAAATCACTATCTTCCGTTGAATGCATGCCGAACTTTCTACGATATACAAATACATTTATGCCGGCTCCAAGATTGAATTTGGTGTCTTTGAAAAATAGATAAAGAACACTTAAATTCAATTGACTGTACCAACCATTTTCACTCTCGAAATATAATAAGCTAGTCTGGCCTGTTCGGTTATCCTCCTGGTAATCTATATCTGTTCCTTTTCCAGATAAGTTCCTTAAAAATTCATAAGAAGCTGACAGTTCTAATAATTTGTAGGGTTTATAGGAAAGCTCAATTCCTGTTCCTAAGCTTAACAAGTTCTTAAAATTCAGCTCAGAAAGAATATTAGGTTTTTCACCAAGCATGTTTCCAGCAATGTTCCAATTAAAATCACTAGTCTCTATCTTTTGATAAATTGTCATTCGCAAACTATCTTGTGCCCTAAGGCTAATAGGAAATGCTATTTGTATAAGACCTATTAATACAATTAAAAATGTATGATATAGGTTATCAAATAAATATTTTAGTTTATTCATCGGAATTAAAAACCCCCAACCATTTTAAAGAATTGGTTGGGGGATATTTTTGCGTATTTTACAAGTAATTAAAAATCATTTGGTATTCTACCCCCTGCTGGCGGTGTTGGATTTCCATTATTGAGCTGTGCCTGAAGCTGAAGGCGTTGAGAAGGAGTCAGAATATTATTATTTCCGTCATAGACTACATCCGCTAGTTCACGATATACGTCAGAACGTGCTATATATGGAAGATGATAATTATTTAACCAAATTCTATCAAGACTGCTCAATACAGTGCCCGACACAATTGGATCACCATTTAACTTAGTATACATTGGTAATGAAGTATTATGTACGTGATCCGTAGAGCTAGTATAAGAATCGTATCCCATAATTGAATTGAAATCATATGCACCGAAATAAGAATAATTTGTGGTCACTTTAGTAAACTGGGAAAGACCTTTAGTTGTTAGATTATTTGTTTTAATAGACACATATGAATCTCGATCTGGACGATTTTGTTCATGCATCATACCTATGGCATGGCAAAGTTCATGGACTATTGTAGAATAATCGTTATCAAAAGGTGGATTTGGAAATGCAAAATCTGCTAATCTCAATTCTTGTTTCCCTCCTTCAGGGCTTCGTCCAATATGGGAGGAAGAACTTGCGGATAGATTTCCTACATAATTAATTTCTATATATGGATATGCGAATCCCCAAGTTGGATCAACTGTCGGTTGTCCAGTTGCATTATAAAATCTTACGTTCGTATTGTCTTGAATATGATTGAGCGCTAATCTTATTCCATTTATAAAATAATTTTTATTTGGGTGATTTAAGATACTTGGCCCATAAGTAAATCTTACCATAGCCCAAAGTCTATATGGGTCTGCATTCATTCCTAAATTTCTCGGTAAGGTTCCTTCTTTTTTTTCTACGGCAGCTAGCGGAATATTAAACACAGGGTGAATGGTGGTATCGGGACTATCTTTGGTTTTCCCATCTTCTCCACTTAAATTTCCATTTTCATCCAAGGCTTTTAGTTGCATTGGAGATAGAATCATATCTCCTCCAAGAATATATTCATCTCCTCTCTTCTCGACGATTATTCCTGATTTTAGGGTTACAAATTCTGAATTTTCACTTTTGATATTGGTGTCAATTTGGGGGGTTTTACTACAAGAAAACATTAGTAAACCTGTTAGTAACAAAATACTTGTTCTTTTCATAATGTTATTTATTTTTAGTTGCTTGTTCTTTAGAAATAACTTCAAGAAGTTTATAGGTTTTGTTGTTCCCATCTAATGGCGGAGATGCCAAAATAGTTATCTGAACTTTTATTTTATAACGGTAGCCTTCCTCGAAAATAAAACCACTAATCTCGTCAATACCTAAATGATACTCTTCTTTATTACTTTCTCTAACCTTTAAGGCTGGTATATCCTTAGGTTGGTCAGGTTTCGCAGGCGGATTAGGTGCGACATACTCAATAGTTGGTTGGATCTCCAATTGTGCAATATAGGTTTGGTCAGAATTTTCTTTGCTGCACGAAAACAGGAAAATTAATAAAAGGAAAATGCTATTTTTCATGGATTTAAATTAAAATCTATAATACTATTGGCCTTCAATACTTTTTCAAATTAATATTATTGAAATATTTCCAACCAATAAAGTTTTTTCGACCAACTCAATTTCGACCCATACAAACAATGTGATTTCCTCGATGAAAATATTTAACATTTATTTTTCGCATAAATAGTTCATCGAATGGTATTCTCGCTATTATCTATAGGATTGAATTCACGTCCAACTGCTTATAAAAAATTGCTTTTTTTAATCTTTTATCTTAATTTAGGATTCGGAAACGAGCGCCACAGTTGTGAGTGACTGAAACGCAAGGCTATTTCGATTACCGACAGCCTACAAACAGCAAAATTTTCGTTAATCTGCTGGCATAGTTTGTCTTTAAACACTCCCGACAATCATTTATTAAGTCCAGCGTAAAACAAAAATATTGCTATGCAGCGAATCACAAAACTCTGCGCAGACTCATTACGCTTTTTTATTCAGAACAATTTCGGTGTTGAATTAAAATCTTCCCATGCCCACGAACTCGTAGCAGCGTATTTTGGCTATTCTTCACGTGCAGCTTTATTAAGTGACACAAAATCTCCAATTACCAATTTAAAACTTGCCGAATTTGTCGTATTAACACCTACAAATAAAATTAAGGAACGTAGAGACAAGCTCAATGCACTTCCACAGAATCTACCTGATAATTTAGCTGAAGGAATTTACTTGCCTCTCTACACCCAAAATTGGATTAAAGGATCAATTTGGCCAACGATGGAAGAATTAGGAAAAGCTCTCGCTGATGAACATCTGGAATCTAAATCTGCTTACTTTAATGATATCAAAATACTACGACAAGGAGTTGAGCTAGAATTTGATAATGAACAAGTAGCAATAGTAGTCTTTCGAGAATATATTTCTCCTAGTCAATTGTTATCATTTCAACATGGTAAAAAAGGTGTAGTGGATGTATTCCTTCTCAAACGAATAGCTGGGTATATTGGCTATGTCAAAACAAATCATATTTCGACGGAAGCGGAGACTCTACATGCAGCCACAGAAAAAATGCGAGATATCTATCATGGGTTAATAAATAACAAACTAATCTCTAATGAACACAAACAAGAAACAGAACCTTTACCAACATTTCCAGATTGGTTAAAAAAACAAAAAAATAGACGTTCTCCGCTCGGCGATTTGGCACAAAAGCGAGGGTTTTCAAGCAGAGATGAATCGATCTGGCCATTATATAGTAATCTTGAGGATTACCGTGTTTATTTAATGGGTCAACATCCACCTATAGGTGCCATGGAAGCTTTTGAAAATGCATGGAAATCCTATCAGAAATATTTGTTAAAAAAGAATTCATCATATTCAACTAAGAAAATAAAACTGACGACTCAAAATAAACACGATTTAAGAAAAATTGTATTTGTTAAAAATATAGAGCCACTCCATTATTCCAAACGGATTATGGAAAACTTTGCTAAGGGAGATAAAGCTTGGGTCTCTTGGAACGGAAGGAAGGCGATCCCTATTACAATTCTTGACAGTGATGAAATGTACTATTCCTTTAGAGTAGAACGACCGTTAAAGAATGCAGGCGATGAATATTATGTTCGACTAGATGAAGTGGGCAGTACACCAGAATTAGCGTGCATAAAGCATGTAACCTTCTAACAGGAAAAATTAATATAATTTTAGAAATTCATGCACCTTGAATGCGACAAGGTGCATTTTCTTAAATTAGTCCACTCATTGTAATTCCCAATATTTCAGTCTAGCATTAATCAAATTGCAAATTCTTTCTTTTTGCATCAGAACGTTTCCTTAATCATATAAGTTTGCTTAAAATATTAATTTTTGACTATATTCATATGTTTAACAAGTCCATACTCATGAACCTTAATTGTATCTGTACAGTTTTTTCATTGGCTCTCAGAAAGAGAAAACCTGAAAGATTTTATTGTTCCAACTTTAGCTATAATTATTCCTATCTGCATCACTGTGATTATAACGGCAAGACCCAACCCGTCCTGACGGAAAACATCGATATGAGCTGTTTGATGGATGCAGCGGTTTTCGGCCTTTTAGGTAATGACGATCCTCAACAAGCTCTTTTTTAAAACTGTAGCAATATTCCTAAACCTGCCGTTTTATTCTAAAAACATAAATTATGAGAACAGTATTACTATTTCTAACAATTATTCCAGCCCTATTTCTATCTTGTGACAAGAATGGAGAAACACTAAAAAATGGCAACAAAGTAGAAATCCAAAAGGATGGTATAACCTACATCGATGAACAATCCTTAATTCTACCGCCCGGAGCGTATGATGGTCCACGATTACTATATACCCCACAGTCAACAATGGGATTTGAAAATATTGTGGAAAAAATAACATTAGCATCATCTCTCCATCAAAAGGGAACAAAAAATTCTAATGGTTTTAATATTTCCATTTCCGTGCCCTTGGAAGAAGGTGTCACATTAAATAAGAAATATGACATAAAACCAAAGGATCAAAAGGAAATCTTTACTGTAGGAGTAGACGGCAAGATAACCGATATCCCAAATAATTTATCTATACAATATACAGAAGATCATAAGACTTATTTTTTGGGAACGGGTCATATTATGTTTACATTTTTTGACAGTAGCCGTGGAGAAAGTAACATCAAAGGAGAAGGGACAATAGAGTTTACAATTCCAGATGAAAATGGAGGAAGATCTACTTTCAAGGGCAACTTTAGAATACGATAATCTTTAAGGCGAATATAGAATATTGTTATAAATCAAATTGCATTTAGATAATCACCTCTTAGAAATTACACCGCTTTCTAAGAGGTGATTACCAAAACGATCAAAACAGTACATCTGATCGGCTATCCTTGTACCAAGTTAAGGATCTGTAGTATTGCAGATAAATATCGTTCTTTTCAGGAATAAAACACGTTAAGCCTGAAAAATAGATTATTGGCTTCCCCAGAAATTTCTCGGTAGCATTTTTATATATAATTGTTTTATCCAATTGATTTTTGATAGAAGCCAGTTGGGATAATGGAAAGTTCACCTCAAGGTAATTTACAAAATCAAATGAAGGTACAGGAAAGTCCTCTGTATAATCTAATCTTTGGACATTGTTTCTACTCGGTAAACCGACAGCTTTATTATTTGAATATAAATCAGCACATAAATTTGAAAGTTTTGCAAGTTCTTTTGTATTGATTAAAGTGACAGAAGCTGACTGCATTTGCCCTGAAAAGGATTTATAATGCTCAAAATATTGAGCAGCTACATTCTTTAAATCGGGCTCCTTCAAGGTGAGATATGGCAATACTTTACCATAGGGAAAACCACTTGCCAAAACTTCTGTTGGAGAAGCAATTAAATAATCCGCCTTTTCCTTAAACTCCCAAAGGACTTCTATACTTGCCATATTACAAGCGTCAAATATGACGTATTTGAAACCTGAAGGAATTGAATTCCTTAGGTCAATTATATCCATTTGATCACCTTGGTCTTCACCAAAAGATCGCGTCACTATTCGTTTTGAATCTGGAGGAGCCCAAGAAGTCCCATGAGACCATAAAATAAGCCCATAGGTATCGGCAGGGCAAAAATCTTTTGCATCATTAATTGCTATTTTTAATTGTTCTGGACTGCTTTTGGAAATAACATACCTTTTTAAAGTATCACTAGCAATTACTTTCAAGTTCTCATCAAATTTGATGCGAAGCAATATCGATTCTTCATTGTTTGAACGGAGATAAACTAATACAGCGGAATTTTTAAAACTTCTGCCTGCCGACTCCATGTCATTAATATTATCAATGGCATACTGCCTCAAATTATTATTGGCTTCCATCACCACAATAAGCGAGTGCTCATATTTAATCTTAGGAGCCACAACTGGATCTTCTTTTTTACAAGAGAAGAAAAACAAAATAATTAGGGCACTAAATAAAAGCCTCATCATTAGTCAAATTGAAAAAGGGCCTGATATACACCAGCCCTTAATTTTTAATTATTGATCGTCTTGATTAAACGATATTTTTCGAAAACCATTACCGTTATGAACAGTAAAGTCCAAAGACCTTACTTTACCTTCATTTTCATCAATAGAAACCTGAATTCTTTTATTATCTAATTTTTCTAGAGTGAACCATTCACCTTTGATAAGGTAAATCATATCAGCACCAGAAGATGTCTTTTTTTCTTTCGTTTCTAAAGAATTATCACTTAATAATAGTTGCTTACCATTAACAGTTAAATCCAAGAATTGCCAATCAACATCATTAGAAGCTACAAATACCGAATCCAAACCATTGCTATCAATTGTAAAAGGTCCAGAATCAAAATTTGGAGCATCAGAATACCCATCCTTGTCATCACACGATATAATAACAAGCATTAAAGTAAATGCAATTGATAGGCAGGTAAAGATTGAAGTTATTTTCATCTTGTTAAATTATTTTTATTTATAAATGCAATAGAATTCCCAATCATGTGGAAATGTCGAAGGTGCATCAGCAGTAAAATGTGGCGACGACAGAACCGTGAGGTAGTAACCATTCAGGTTACCGGCACCTGGTCCCCATCCATAATTTACATGGATAAGATCTGATCCGTTAGAATATAGCCTGTATCCATCTGCGATGTACGCATGTCCCTCTCCTCTAGCAATTCCCAGAAAGGGCTTTTTGGTCCTCGAGCTAATAATGATTATACCATTGGAATAATTTTTTAGCGTATTTCTTATGTTTGCTTTGTTGGTATTGACGTTCATCAAGCCGAAGTTACTAAATAACTTTACGCCATCTGAAGTTTTTGCTCCACTTCCAGATGCGTCGTAATCCATTGCTACCGCAGCACCTATCTGTCTTACAAATTGGCCCGCTATATCTGCTTGATTTGGGAATAAATATTTATAGCTGTAATCCCGAAATTGAATCAAATCATTATAATTAAGATTTATACCATTGAATGCTCCTACGTGTCTTGTCACAGTAAATGCTTGTGCAACAGCAACTGCTACACAACCCGCAGGATAATTGTTTGGTGTATATCTATTAAACGGATCTTGTGACTGACTCCATTCGACACGAACCTTCGGAAGAACCTCATCAACTAAAGTAACTGGAACATATCCACCTCCTCCGCCACCACCATCATCTATCGGCATTTCTGGCTGCTCGATACTAAAAGATTCAGGAGAATTGTTGTAGTCAACAGCTGATAGAATAAACGAAAGTGCTCCAAGATTTATATCCGTATTTTGCAGAACATTTTGAAAAGAAAAATTACCTTCGTCAAAAATGGCTAGTACCGGTTGACATTCCGTATTTCTAGAAAGGATCATTCCTCCCTTTGCATCGGAAAAGTTCACATAATAAAGTAATGTATCACCAGTAGAACTACTCTTTGTTCTCGCATAGGTTAAACCATTTGAGATTAACATATCTGATGTTAAAACTTGGACATCATTTATAGTTGGCACTACTTCAGTAGAAGCCTTTGTGCTCGCCTTAGAATTTATGCTACTTTTATAATACTGAAGCGCTATATTTTTTGCATCAGTGACTGATCTGATAGCAGGCTTCTCAGTTTGGTTTGTAATTATACTTACATTTTCTTTTTGGCATGAAGCAAATAGAGTTAAGCCAATTATGCCCAAAAATGATAACGGTTTGTGGTTAGTTAATTTCATTAAGAAGATTATGTTGAAATTCTATTTTAAAAAAGTCTCCTGTTGTAGGTTACAGGAGACTATTAAAAACTTGATTAGATATTACCAAGGAACTACTGGACTCCTACCCGAAACACCTGGATTAGGAGCACCATTATTTATATAGTATTCAAGATCAGCTCTCTGTTGTGGAGTTAGAATGTTATTATTTCCATCATACACTGTTTGGGCTAACTCTCTGTAAGTATCGGTGCGAGCAATATAAGGAAGATAGAAATAATTTAAGAAACCGCGATCAAGAGTTGAAAGTGCCGTATTAGGTGCAATTACACTATTGTCTTTCTTCGTTATACTATTCTGTCCATTGAATGAGAATTCGGTCGAACCTGCTAATGTAATGGAATTAAAATCAAAAGAACCCATACTATAAAAGTTCGATGTGATCTTGTCAAATTGATAGCGATTAACAGGATCTACATTAGCAGTGTTGATATTTACATAGGTATCTCGATCATTACGCTGTTGTTCATTGTACATCCCTGCGGCATTTACCAAGGCTCTCATTATAAATTCTTTTGTAGCGGTGATTGGTAAGTAAATATATTGTTCTCCGCCTTGCAACCCAACAAATGAAGAGCCCTTCTTTGCATCAGTTGAAACATGAATGTGGACGTTGGGATAATAGAATCCCCATGTAGGATCTTTTTCAGGATCATTGAATGCATTATAGAAGCGAACATTCGTATTTGCTTGAATCTCGTTAATGGCCTGTACGACTCTAGACCTAAGCTGTGAATTAGGGGTTGATATGTTAGGAATTGCCAATTTTAGCCTTACCATAGACCAATATCTGTTTTGATACGGATGTGGCCCATACGCTTTTGTTCCGACAGGGATAGGTTCAAATACTCCCCCTTGGGATGGGATATGCTTTTCTATTTTGGTATTCGAAGCATTTTTCTGCTCAGTTTCCAAAAACGGACTTCCTGTCTCCTTCCAATTTTTTAGTTGTTGTTCTGAGTATTTTAACTCATAATTGAGCTTCACCTCATCTTGTTGATCATCACCCCTAGAAATATTATCCTTTTTACACCCAGTGATTACAATCAAGGACAATACAAACAATTGAAATAATTTGGATTTTGTTGTTCTCATTTTTTGTTTCATTTAGTTAATAATAATTTGTTAAGCTCATTGACTTTGCTTTGATATTTCTGGTATAATTCATCGGGAATATCAAGTTCAAAAGCCTCTTGTTTTGAAATATCAAGGACATATCCATTTGGTTTGGATATGATCCGATCTGCTAGCAACAATTCCAAATTGGACTGCATCATATATAATGTTTCCAAACTGTCTTGAGCTGCTACTTTTGACACTAGTCCTTCCTTGTTAATTGGAGCCTTCTCCTGCAAAATTTCCTTTTTGCAGGAGATTATTGTCAATGACATAACCATTGAACCAATAGCCAATAATTTAATAGCTTTCATATCTTTTACTTTTTTAGTTAGGGTTTCGAATCCAGCAGTGAAATTCCCCAGACATCTTAAGTTCTTTTGTTCCTGAATCCCATTTGTCATAGGGAAAAGTAAATTCCACTTTACCTTTTGCCTTATTTTTTACAAGGTCATATTCTGTCAATACAAAGGTTCCCTTTCCATAATACTTCGTATCCAAATTGTAAGAAGTGGATGAAATGGAAACAAATTGGTTAGCACCATCCAGATATATCAAATTATCAGATCCAGTCAACTTCTCTTTGCCTGCAATCGGGCTAAAGGAATATTCTTTATTCAACTGTATCTGTTCGTTTAATGGTACTCTTATATTCAAAGAAAAACCTCCATGCTTGTCGCCACCATCTTGCGGTTTTAAAGAGGACTGAAGATTAATATAACCTTGATCCCCCTGTACAATTTCCAAAACTGGAGTTCTTTGAGCTCCCGGAGGAATTACCATGGGCATAACATCTTTATATTTAATTCCATTTAATTGTGCGTTGAATATAATATCAGAAGGCAACGGGTTTCCTTTTTTGTCACAGCCGGCAATCAGAAATATGATAAAACTACAGATAAGCTGCATCTTACAGAACCTAATCATAATCAAGTTATTTAAGGGTTTGGATAATTTTCTTTGTAAATCACCGAAATAGGAGTTTTTTGGATTATTTGACCATCATAATTCAATAAAAAGAATGAATAGACGGCAATTTGATTATTTACGAAACTCGTTTTTATACGTTCGATTTCAGCTGGAGTTATAATGTCCTTAATATAGAAATTTGTATACCACGGCACTACCCATTGGGTCTTTTCTTCATTAATCATTGTTCCCGCTAATGGGCTCCATTCGGCATTACTGAAATCATCATATGAAGTACTTCTGAAAATGAGTGGCATTCCAGTATTTTCATAATACATTTCATAACCAGTATCGTCGAAAAGTTTACCATTTTTATTCAGAATAAAGGTCCTATATCCTAAGTCATAAATATCATATCCTGTTATTCGTACGAATATTGGTGTACTTACATTCCCGTGCACATCTTTTACTTTAAGATATATTGTCGTATTCTCACTGTCCTCAGTAGTGCTCAATTTGATTTCCGCCGATTCACTATCCATCCATCGAATAGTTTCATTTTCAGTCTTAACACCCCATTGGTAAATTATTATATCACGACTATTAAGTATAAAATCCGCATAACCTGTCTCTGTATCGATACAATTTGCTTTGATCGTATAAAATCCCGGATCACGTTTCACATTTGCTAAGACAAACCGGGGAATTCCTACAGCGACTCTTGAAGATATAGTTGCATTGCCAATTTGGGCTGTTATATCAATTACCCCCTTACCAGTAACAGTTAATAAACCGGACGAACTAATTGTTGCAATGGATGGATTTGAAGTGCTCCAAGTGACCGATCCACCGATTGGATTAATAACACTATATTGGGATCCTGTTTTTCCTAATTTTGGGCCGTTAATACCCATTTTTAGCTGAGCATAAAGCCACTCTGCTTCTTTTGGCACCAAATCAATGTGGTCGCCAGATTTAGCATCCCTGATCAAAACATTTCCGCCAAATGGAGTATTGGCAGATGTGGGTCTTGTCGTAAAAAGTGCAGCGGTCAATGGGGCGGTCCCTCCGCCCGCAGCTAAAGCACTGGAAGTGGGTACAAACGGTATACTTTCGGAGGTACTTACATCATATGAATACCGCCCTAAAATTGGCACTTTAGGCACAAATGGGTCACCGCCTTGTAACTCTAAACTTGTCCTATATTGGGAACTTGGAAATATATCATATGTTAACCCTCCAGGCATAAACTTTTCATATGAAAAAATTGTCCGAGTAACGGGAACTGTCCAAAGAAATTTCTTGATAAACTTGAAATTTAGATTGGTTACTTTTGCACCGGTTGCTGATCCAGGAAAGATTTCCAAAGTACCTTTAACGGTACTTTTACCTGGGACTAAAGATAATGCACCGGCCCAGAAATCATTAAAGAAAGCCCCAACAAAAATAGCACCCATTCCGCCAGTAAGTATATTTGCAACATCAAGTAAATCAGTTGAAGCGGTTGCATTAGCCGTAAGGTAAGAAGATGGAACTGTTGCAGAAGCATAGCTTCCATTAGCTAATGCTATCATTCGAAAAGGCTTACTTGGATCTCCTTGGGGGAAACCTAATGTGTTCAATTCTTGCTGCCATAAATTGTGGTCAGTGTTATTAATATTTCCACCAAAATCCACATAATTGACTAGCATTTGTCTTGCAGCAGGGGAATGAATTTGCTTAAGCATATATTCCAGTGGTGTACCCGTAGCCAGTGAATATACACTTCCTAAGTTTAGTTTATTCTCCAAAAAAGAGCCTATTCCATGTAAAGCGTAAAGAGAACCGACGGGTATATTCGCACCTAAATGCGGGGAATCGTGACTTACATAGATTGAAGTCTGGTGAGGTAGTGCCTGATTTTCCATTGTTTTCAGGGCATACCTAGCTACCAACCCTCCCATACTTGAACCCATTACCACATTTCCAGAGGTACTTCCAGATAATTGTTTTTGACTATTAACCCATTGAATGACTTGCTTAAGTGTATTGGCGTTTGCTTGGATATATTGTTCGCTATTTGCCCAGTCGACATAGATTATATCGTAATCATTTATTATACGTTGACCAAAGGAATGATTTTGGAGGGAGGTATAAAATCCGTTCATGGTCTGGAATCCATATGGATTACCAAGTATCGGATCAAATCCTTCTACGATTATAAACGGATCTCTTATTGCTCCATTTCTAGTTTTTACAAACACCCTTGCTGTAGTACTTACGCCTTTATAGGCGGCTCCAGTAAAGCTTTGCCTTGGTGTGGTCAAATCTGGGTCTGAAAAAGTCCGCATAGCCATTGCGGAATTTACTTGAATAGAAGTGTGAGAAACGAGTTGTTGACCATTCGTCAACGTCACACGCATTTTAACTTCTTTTCTACCTCCTGACGTAAATGTCGCAGCAACTGAACCGCCAACGGTTATAACCTTATAGCCGGTTCCATAATCAATCTCAATTTTATTATATGAGAGATTAGAGAACCATGTAGTACTGTTAAGCTTGAACGTTACTGAACTTGTCTTAAAAATACTGTCTTGAGGAGCGAAACCTATAACATATTTAGTTCCATAGGGGTTTCTCCATACCCCGTTTACAGTTTTATCAGAGACCTTTCCGTTGGAATAATTTATTAGTTGATCAGAGATGGCATTTTCCTTTATAAAGGAATATTGAAAGGCCATTCCGCCTAAAGAAACAATGTTATTGGAGCCAGCACTGTACTGAGTAGCGAGTATCTGACTTACATCACCGAACGGTTTTGTACCTACAGCCGCAGATCTGATTGTTCGTAAGAGATAACTATAAATCTCTTTGTCTACGAAATTCTTTTCATTCAGATCTGAACCAGTATATTTATCAAGATCAGTCAAATCAAAGGCGTAGTCTTTTAATAAACCATTAGGAACTTTAGTTTTGTCTAAAGATGAGAACATGTTATTTAGGTAATTTCTTACCTCTGCATTTTCTTCTACTCCTTGAGCAAAGAGAAAACTAATATGCACAATCAGCGCGAGCAGAAAGGCAATAATTTTGGTTTGGCATCCTTTCATAATAATCGATTTGGGCTTAATGACTAGTAAGCTACAAATAAGCATATTATAAAAGGAATAATTTCGACCAACTCTATTTTGACCTATACGAAAGACGGCTTTCCCTCGACAAAGAATTTTAAGAAGATGAAACAATTAAACATGACAAAATAAAAAAACCACCATTGAATTTCATCCAATGATGGCTTATTAAAACCTAATTATGAATATGTTTGATTTTAGTTATAGGGAATTTATCTATTCTTTAGAAAGCGTGATTCGTATTGGATTTCCAAGTTGACTTTGGGGTATTAGCTGTCCATTTATCATTACTTGTGAATAACCTTTATAAGAATCAGTGCTTTCTATTTTTAGTTTTATCGAAACCTCAGAATATCCCTTTACTACTAATATACTTTCAGCATAACCATCACTTTGCGGTGTAAGATTTCCAAATATTTTCAGAAATTTCTCCGTATCGCCGTCATCTTTTACAATGTCCATATTTTTAGGAATGTCAAGATTTGAATGATTTTGTATTTCCCTTTCACCATCTTTGTTTACATAATATAAATCCAGATCTCCCATACCCAAGGAGCCTCCTTTTGACTCAAAAATATTATTTCCTTCTTCGTTTGTCAAAGATAAACGCATTTCACTATATACATGCATACTGTTTTCTCCTTCTTCCTTCTTACAAGAAAATATTGTAAAAAGCATTATCAATAATCCTAGCTTTTGCATATTGTAATTATTTTTTAATTGAATATACCATTCCTCTTTTATATTGGAAATTTAGACCTCCACCTGCATCGGCACTGGCAAATCCATACCAACCATTGTTAGATCCGCCCCAGCCCCAATTCATATGAAAGTACAAAAAAGATGCACCACCTGTCCATGTACCATCTGGATTTTGTTCACCACAACTAGTACCACCTCGAACCCCATCTGTTACCCAAACATGTCCGCCTTTAAATGTATGGAAAATAAATCCAGTTTTGTCTTTATATCCACTTAAAATAACGGGCCTATTAGCTCTAATCTCATTCTCTACAATATTATAATTGAAATCGGCCGCCGTTGCAGTAACGGAATATCCAAAAGTATTTTCCAATGCATGAGTTTAGAAATCTCATTAGCTCCGAAAGAAACGTCCCAATAACCAGAAACGGCATTTGGCATAATCCCGTAATTATATGACGAAGGATATTGATGGTATTTCATCACCTGAGCCATAGCGGTGGCTACACAACCTGTAAATGCTTTAGCATTGCAATAATAGGGAGTACATGCTAAATCAGGCATTAAATTGTTATAACCACCAATTTGATCCCAAGATGTCTGTAAAAGCGGACCAATTTCAAATCCGGTTGGTTCGCATCCACCAGCAGGGGGATAAAACCCAGCTACTTTATTATTAGAAGCTCGTTTAACATTTACTATTGGAGCTTCTCCACTTAAAAGTCTAAGGTAATTTCCTTTTTTTAGGAGAGTTTCTCCATTTGACTTAATGCTTTGACCAGATTTAATTTCTTCAATTTGAAGTTTATTCGCATATAACCATGCCTCAGCGGCAGCAGGAATAGTATCTGATGGAAAATTCGTTTCGTCGGAATAGGCTAAAACTGGATTAGCCCTGCGGTCCGCTGCTAGAATAATGAATCCGCTTTTCCCATAATTAAAAACGCGCATGACTGGAGTTCCATCCTCTGAAAATATCTCCTTTTTTAGTGATACTTGTAATTTTGTAGCATTAGTTTTACCGGCTGTCTTTTTACCTATACCTCCTAGAATAAAACTTTGCAAGGAATCAGCAACTTTAATACTTTCACTTAATGGAATATAGAACTCATCTTTGTTCAAAGCATCCAGTTCGATTCCTTTGTTTTTACAGGACACAAGTAAAAGCCCACTCAAAAATATGGTAAATAGTTTCTTCATTTAGGACAATAAATGTTAATGTATGGAAGCAAATGTATCTATGTAAAGAGAAACCCGAAAAGATATTCGACAAATGAAGGTTTGACCACGATCAAATACCAATTATACTCGACAACTCCAATAATGTCTAAGCTTTATGACCTCTATGGCACCTTGACGTTAATACCATTTGTAGAAGGAGACAATACAATCTCCTTGTTATCGTATCTTCTATTTTCCTTGCTAGATCTTTGGTAGATGGTAACAACCCTGACAGATAGCTGGGCTTGACAATTAACTATCCTGGAGGAGAACCTCCAATGATTATTGGATTTGGATAGGTATATCTAAGAGTTTCCAAATTTCGTATTACTCAGTCCGTTCCGCAACCTATATGCTTTTAAACGTTCCCGAAATGTTATCTTGTAAAATTCAAACGGTCAATATCCTAAGAACACGAAATAGATGTATAGTATTGGATTTGCGGTTCGCTTCTGTTGTTTTCCCAATATGTAATGCAGTCATCGCTAATTTGGATGGATCAACAGCCCCATTATTATAGAATAAGGTTATTCCTCTCTTACTATTGTTGCTTATCCATGGAATTAACAAATAACAATCATTCTCCAATTAATTTAACAGTAGGCGCTCGTATTGTTTAAGGTATTTTACAATGGTAGATAAAGAAGTAAACTATTTCAATTCTCCAAGAAAATATTTTTGTGCTGTACGGCCCTAGGTAACTTCGTTAGGTTCAGATGAAGATTTAAAAGTTCTTAATGCATTGTGGAAGGATATTAACAATATTAAAGACTAAGTTATTTTATAATATTGTCACTTATTATACTTAAATTAAAATCACAATGAGCTAGCAGTCTTTCAACTTTTGCCTTTTTAGATTTTTTGCCTCGACCATTCTCCCATCCAACAACTGTTTGGGGGTCAACGCCCATTATTTTAGCGAAATGTTTACGACTTAATCCATTTAAGGGAAGATTACAGGCATTTGCTATTCCTAATCCAAGAAAGAAGATAAAGAATAAGGGGCTGAGTGCTTTCATACTTTTCAATAACATTTTGTCTATCCATTGTTTACGCTGGAATATTCAATTTAATGATTTTAAAATTGTATTGTAAATACATATCCGTTATTACGATGATGGTAAGAATATCTTTTCTTTTTTTTAGCTTAAACAAGACACAAACGTCACATAGGAATACAGCAAGCTCTGCGAAATGAGCAATTTCGCTCTGAAGGTGGTCGGTTTCGCACAGTAAAATTACGATGCAGTCCTATGGAACATTCGCGAAGTCTTATGACTGCTACAAACAAACCAATGGAATTTTAATTTCCCCACGTGGAAAAATGAAACAGACAGGTGTTTGCCTCATTTTTCGGAGTAACCGCATGAAAAACTCCCCCGACTAGTTGGCATTGCCAGGAGAGTTTTTCGTTCAGTCTACTGACTGTTCGATTTCCCCAAGTGGAAAAACCGAACAGTCATGGCGCAGTTTCATACTTTTAGGTTGGTAAACTGCAAAGATACTGCGCGGATTGACAACTCCATCCCGCACCATCCATCCGAAGAAGACGTTCTGATCAATTTGTCCCCTAATTAACGGTTATCGAGAGGGCCTGTTTAACGAGTCTTTTCCATCTGTCTTAATTTACGGCTTGACCACTATTAGCGCTTCGTCAACATCATACCGTAGTGCCTCTTTAAAATAAGCGCATTATAAAAGGTAAATAATGCACACGGGATTTAGAGTTTTCCCAACAACTGATTGCGGTATTACGTTGGGTATAGCCAGTATTTCGTTTGAAAAAATGATAAAGGCTCTGGCTCTCTGCAGATCCTAAATTATCAGCCATATACGCAAGGGTTGTATCTGTATCAGCAAGAAGTGCCATCGCTTCTTTGATAAGAAATTCGTTGACAATCTGCAATGAGGTTTTTCCCATTGCTTTTTTACTACGAATGAAAGGTGTCGTAATGTAGATGAAGCCTTACCAATACTATTTTTTAAGTATATGATTAGCTTAAGAATATTAAACTTATTTGAAACAGTTTGAAAAAGTTTAAAGGTTAATCCTACCTAAAACTTACACTATTTTTCAATAATATGTGATCAATATAAAAGCATATTGTATACTGCTAAAACATTAAATACACGATACAGTGAAATCAGGACTGCTTTTCTATCTCGAAAGTAGATAAATCTAGTTTGAAGGGATAATTGCCAAGGAATTTAATTATTCTCAATTCTTATATGTTCACCCAAAGTCTGTGGATTTTTAGGTACTTTTATCGGTAGAGGTTTACTGATTTTTTGTTCAAAACGCAAACAGGGCAACGTTTTGAGTCGTTACAAGATATCCACTGCAATGCGCAGATGAGTACGAAACTCACAAGAGAGATCTGCAAGGTTGATGAGCTGGGGAAAAAATTGCTCAAAACAGCCATATCTCGCCTCAACCTTTCTGCCAGAGCCTATGATCGGATTCTGAAGGTGGCCCGGACAATCGCTGATATGGAAGATAGTCCACAGATTGAAAATCACCATCTGGCCGAAGCCATCCAATATAGAAGTTTAGACCGGGAGACCTGGGGCGGAAGATTTTAGAACTGTGCTAAGCAATGTTTTATCACCCAGGGAAAACACAGAATGGTCAAAATCAGCCCCGAAAGTGCACCGAAAAAATGGGCATCGTGATTGATGCCATCCCGTCCATTTTTGGAGGCCCAGATGCAATAACCCAAAAACAGAAAGGCAAAAAGGTAAGCCGGCATAGGGATAATCATCATTACCCCTATAGTCATCTTTGGATTGAATAGAATATAACTAAAAAGAACCGCACAGATAGCGCCGGAAGCTCCTAAACTATAATATCCGGGATTGTTCCGCTGCTGGATAACCGTAGGAATATCGCTGAGAATCAAGCTTCCAAAGTAGATAACGGCAAAGAGCACATGACCATAAACACTGGCTTGTGCCAACATCTGCTCTAACCCAAATGCAAAGTAATAGAACGTGATCATATTGAACAGCAGATGTCCCCAGTCACGGTGCACAAAACCGCTGGTCAATAGCGTATACCAACGTTCCTTACGTGCAATGCTATATGGATGAAGCATGAGTTTGCCAAAAAGTTGTTCGTTGGATAAGGTATAAATGCTTGTGACAAGTGTAAAAAAGAAGATAACACTCGCTACGGGTGTTTGTTGTAAATAAAAAGTTAGCATAATAATCGTTAGAATCGGTCTTCCAAAAGTAAAACGTACAGCTCTTTGGGGCCATGTGCTCCTAGTACCAAACGTTTTTCGATATCAGCAGTCCGCGAAGGGCCTGTAATCGTTGAAATCATCGTCGGCACCTCCTGACCGTACCTTCTTTGCATATAACCCAGGGCATCCTTTAAATCCCAGACCAATTGCGAGGCTTTGGCGACGACAATGTGTATAGGAGGGTAAATACTCAAACGTCGTCCCGAAGCATTTGCGTTGCTCACCATAATACTTCCGTTGCGGGCAATCAATGCCTCACAGGATGTAATGCTCGCATGCGCAGATTCAAAATCCTTTTCGGTCTTGATAAATGGAAAACCATACGGAATCAATAAATTCTGGATCCCCTGCTCCCAGGCATATATATTTTTGATGTTGTTGACCTCGGTCAATGTGATCAGATTCTCAATCAGTCCAATTTCACCATCACAATACAAAAACTTACCGCCAGCCGCCGTGAACTCACGAACAAAAACAATATCCACCAATTCATCTTCAGCTTTGTATAACGCAGTATCTTTAAAATTCGGATGGGGATTATCGTTTTTCTGAAGCAATGCCTGACGTATACGCTTTAACATTACCTCCTTCGCTGTCGCATTCTTCACGTTCATGGCTTCCTAGTAGTAGATAAATGCAGCGCCAGAGGCTCCAGCGCTGCACAATTTTCAATTAGTTGATATTATTTGGTGACGGATTATTATCCAACCGGCTTTCATCCCTCGAGCTTGTCTCATCCGGATGAACGTCTAAAGGAAGATCTGTTTGCGGCACACCGCCGCCGTCCGCACCGTTAACAAATTCATCGTAGGTTGTTTTGGTTTCAAAAGGACGTTTGCCTAGGATTTCTTCAAGATCCGACTGGAAGAGTATCTCTTTTTCCAACAGCTTTTCTGCGATCTTGATCAAACCTTCTCGCTTTTCCAAAAGCAACTGCTTGGTCCGAGCATATACATCATTGATCAGATTGCGCACTTCAGCATCGATAAGCTCTGCCGTTTTGTCAGAGTAAGGCTTTTGGAAGGATGCTTCCGAACTGTCGCGGAACGATACATTTCCAACTTTGTCGTTCATACCATAGATCGCAATCATCGCATAAGAAAGCTGAGTGATACGCTCAAGGTCGTTTTGGGCACCCGTCGAAATTCTTCCAAAAGTTATATCTTCAGCGACACGCCCACCCATAGTCATACAGAGACTATCGATCAGCTGTTCAGTTGTATATAGAAACTGTTCTCTCGGAAGATACTGTGCATATCCTAAGGCTGCAACACCACGGGGCACGATAGAGACCTTCACCAAAGGATCGGCATGCTCCAAAAACCAGCCTGCAATAGCATGCCCTGCTTCGTGATAAGCCACAATGCGTTTCTCCTCAGGTGAGATAATTTTATTCTTCTTCTCAAGACCTCCGATCACACGGTCCACGGCGTCCTGAAAATCCTGCATATCAATTTCGGGCTTGTTTTTACGCGCAGCAATCAGTGCCGCCTCATTACAGACATTCGCAATCTCTGCTCCCGCAAAACCAGGCGTCTGTGCGGATAATTTTTTAGCATCAACTTCCGCTGAAAGCTTCAATGGCTTCAAATGCACCTTAAAGATCTGCTCCCGACCAATTAAATCTGGCTTATCGATAGAAATCTGGCGGTCAAAACGTCCCGGACGCAATAACGCGCTATCCAGCACATCAATACGGTTGGTCGCGGCCAGAATAATCACTCCCGAATCAGTACCAAAACCATCCATTTCGACCAGCAGCTGATTGAGGGTATTTTCGCGTTCGTCATTACCGCCCATCATCGAGTTCTTACCACGTGCGCGTCCTATAGCATCAATTTCATCGATAAAGATAATACATGGTGCCTTTTCCTTTGCCTGTTTAAACAGGTCGCGCACGCGGGACGCGCCCACACCGACAAACATCTCGACGAAGTCAGAGCCGGACAAAGAGAAAAACGGTACCTGCGCTTCACCTGCAACGGCCTTCGCCAGCAAGGTTTTACCTGTCCCCGGAGGGCCAACAAGCAGTGCTCCTTTTGGAATCTTACCTCCTAAATTCGTGTATTTACGCGGGTTTTTCAGAAAGTCTACGATCTCCATCACTTCCTGCTTAGCTTCTTCAAGCCCCGCAACGTCATTAAACGTAATGTTGATCTGCGATTCTTTGTCAAACAGCTGCGCTTTGGACTTGCCAATATTAAAAATAGCACCGCCGCCGCCAGCAGCACCGCCGCCCATACGGCGCATCAAGAAAATCCATATCGCCGCCAGCACAAGCAACGGCAACATAAACGTTACAAACCAGCTCGCCCAAGGATTGGAGCGGTCTGCATAGGTAAGTTGTACTTTCGGGGTACCCGGGGCCAGCTCGGCCTGTGATTCGGCCAGTTTCTTTTCCAGCACCTCGGCCGAAGCGTCTTTAAAAATATATTGCGGACCTGCATTCTCCTGGCCAGAAAGGCTTGGAATAGCATCATTTCCTCTAGAAACATCTTTAAAGCTGGGATTATCTTTCCAGCCTTTTTTTAGGTAAACTTCAACCTCGACAAGATCATTTTTCTTATAAGCTTCCAAGCGCTCAACAGCACCTGTTTTTAACATGCGTGTCTCAAAATCACTGTAGCTAATTTCCTTAGCCGGGCTTTCTCCAAAAACATATTGCAAGGCAAAAAAACCTAAAAACATGGCAATCATGAGCCACACAAAGTTAAATTTTGGCGGTTTTGGGCTTACCTTACTACTTGGGATTTTTTTCATTATATCGTAATTATATTTTCTTCTTATAAATTATTCAATCAGAGCCGCAATTAAGCACTCTGAAAATGCTGAATCTCTGCATCTCCCCAAAGCTCTTCTATTCCATAATGGGCTCTTTTTTCAGTCTTAAAAATATGCACAACCACATCCACAAAATCCAAAATCAACCATTCTCCATTTGCTTGACCTTCTTTATATTGGGGTTCCTGTCCAAAAGCTTTATAGACCTCTTCTTCCACACTCTTGGCAATAGCATTAACCTGAATGTTAGAATCGGCGTGACAAATTACAAAATAGTCAGATACAGAACTGTGCAGTTCCCGTAAGTCCAAACGAACAATCTCGTTTGCTTTCTTTTCCTGCATGCCGTGGACGATAATTTCTGATAGACGTTGGGACAATTCTGAACTTTTATTTTTACTCATTAAAAAATATGATAGTTTTGACTTAATATTTATTTAATACTTTCAGTTTGCAAAATAACAATATTTCGGGACTTATCATCGGTCAAAATACAATATATCTTGACAAAGTTGCCTCTACAAACGATTATTTAAGAGAATTATTGTCAAATTTCAAGCCACTAGCTGAGGGCACTGCCATTTTAGCAGAAGATCAGTTTCAGGGAAAAGGGCAACGAGGCGGCACATGGTTTAGCGAACCGGGCAAAAATCTAACGGCTTCCATTCTCCTTAAGCCACATTTCCTATCCATAGCACAGCAATTTGCCTTATCGGCAACAGTGGCTATCGCTGCCGCTAAGTGGCTGAAAGACAAAACAGAACAACCTGTTTTCGTTAAATGGCCTAATGATATCTATATCGCCAACAAAAAGATTGCAGGCATATTGATTGAAAATAAAGTAAAGGGCGTCCAAATTGATGCGTCTATTGTCGGCATTGGCGTAAATATCAACCAGATCAATTTTGACACTGCGGAAACAATTACCTCGCTCGCCACACTTACAAATAGGGAGGATTATAACGTCAAAGAACTCGCAAAAGAGCTCTTTTTGAGTATACAACAAGAGTATCAGACGCTGAAACAAGGCCTTCAGCGCCAGCTCGAGCGTTACAACCAGCTACTATTATGGAAAGGCGAAGAAAAACCTTTCTTAATCGATGGCATACAAAAAAACGGTATTATCCAAGGAGTATCCATAGATGGCAAACTACAGGTGCTGACCGAGGGAAAGCTTCAGAAGTTTGACATCAAGGAAATTAAACACCTTATATCCTAAACTTTACACAAATCAGATACATGCTTCTTGAGAATAGGAAAGCTTTACCTTAAATTTGTCCTATAGCAAATTAAACCTTCGGGGTATTTAACCATCAAAAGAACATAACACACGCTATACGTGTCTAGGAATTGAAAAATTAAAGTCGAATGAAAAAACTAATTTTATTGATGACTGCAGTACTTTTTGCAGTTACTGGAGCTTTCGCTCAAATTCACAAGCCGGTAAAATGGACAGTAGCCAGCAAAAAGCTGAACAATAACGAGGCTATGGTATATGTAAAAGCAACGATCCAAAATGGATGGCATATCTATTCTCAAAACATAAAAGATGGCGGTCCTATTCCAACCTCTTTCACATTTGCCAAATCGGGGGATTATGGCATCATCGGAAAAACTGCTGAGCCAAAACCTAAAGTAAAACACGAAGAGGTGTTCAAGATGGATGTCGGCTATTTCACCAACGAGGTTATCTTTCAGCAAAAGGTAAAACTAAACAAAGGAACAGCCACTGTGAGAGGAACAGTGGAATGGCAGGCATGTGATGCTTCGCAATGTCTACCTCCTGACGATTATGCTTTTGCTGTGACAATCAAATAGTAAAAATGATCTTATACGGATAAATTAATAAGGCGATTCTCATCGCCTTTTTTTATTTTTGAAAATAACATCACAATTAGATCCGCATGTTAAAAAACACATTTATTCTACTACTCATTGCTTTTTTCAGCCTTTCGTTCAGCGCAGCCAGTTTCGCGTTTCAGCAGGACAGCCTGACAAGCACCGAAGGGCTTCAATTTGAATCATCACCTGACACATCGACGGCCACGCAGCCCGTTCCTGAAGATCTGGCATTCTCCGAAGCACCGGACACAGTAAGCCAAGACAGCAGCCAGACAACCAAAGCGCCTATTTCCACTTCTATTGATCAGGATGCGGGGAAAAAGTCGCTTTGGGGTATCTTTATTGCTGGACTGCTCGGTGGCTTTGCGGCACTACTGATGCCTTGTATATTTCCTATGTTGCCTTTGACAGTCAGCTACTTCACCAAACAATCGGGCAGCCGGGCGAGCGGTATCAGCAAAGCCTTACTGTATGGCCTCTTCATCATCGTTATCTATGTGTCACTCGGTATGATTATTACTATTGCTTTTGGATCGGATGCCCTGAATGCGCTATCTACCAACGGCATATTTAATTTCTTATTCTTTTTGTTACTGGTTGTCTTTGCAGCATCCTTCTTTGGTGCTTTTGAAATTACGCTCCCAAGCTCCTTTGTCAATAAAATGGATGCAAAGTCGGATAAAGGCGGACTCGTGGGACTTTTCTTTATGGCTTTCAGCCTTTCGCTGGTCTCCTTTTCTTGTACAGGCCCAATTATTGGCACCCTACTGGTGGAAGCTGCTTCGAAAGGAGAACGCCTAGGTCCTGCCATCGGTATGCTGGGCTTCTCCATCGCACTGGCGATCCCTTTTGGTCTGTTTGCCATGTTCCCTTCGATGTTAAAGTCCTTGCCGAAGTCCGGCGGATGGCTCAACTCCGTAAAAGTTGTACTGGGATTTTTGGAACTAGCCCTGGCATTAAAATTTCTGTCCAATGTGGACTTAGCTTATCATTGGAACTGGCTCGACCGTGAAGTATTTTTATCCTTGTGGATTGCCATATTTGGGCTGATGGGGCTATATCTGATCGGGAAGATCAAATTTTCGCATGATAGCGAGCTTAAATTTTTATCCGTTCCACGAACTCTATTGGCGATTGTTGTCTTTTCTTTTGTTATCTATATGGTTCCGGGACTTTGGGGAGCACCCCTTAAGTCCATCTCCGCATTTCTTCCGCCGGCGGCAACACAGGATTTTGACCTTTCAGCCGGAGTAGCAGCCTCTCCCGCCCACAGCGATGGCAAAGTGAAAAAGTACGCTGAAATCTTCCATGATCGTGGCACACCAAAAGGATTTGATCCGTACTACGATTACGATCAAGCTTTAGAAACAGCTAAAGAACAGAATAAGCCTGTGCTGATTGACTTCACAGGCTGGAACTGCGTTAACTGCCGGAAGATGGAAGCAAATGTCTGGACTGATCCGGGAGTAGCAAAATTACTGAAAGAAGAATTCATAATGGCCGAACTGTTTGTTGATGACAAAACAGAGTTACCGGCAAATGAACAGTTTATTTCAAAATATAGCGGCAAAAAGATCACAACCATAGGAAAGAAGAACAGCGACTTTCAGGCGTCGGCATTTAATAGTAATTCGCAACCTCTGTACGTGATCGTGGACGCTTCAGGAAAAGTGCTGGTGCCGCAGACAGGTGCAAATTACAACATCGCAGAATATAAAGCTTTTTTGCAGAGCGGCATCGATGCCTTTAAAGCACAAAGATAACGGGGGCAAATAGAAAATACCGTTATTTCAAACGTCCGGCTCATTGCAAAGTTTGTACTTAATCTGGTTACCGCTTTGATGAATTGCATTATAAAAAGCGTTTGTTTAGCTTCTTTCATCTTTGGAAGTAGATTTTATAACATAAATATAATTGTATATACGCACAAATTTAGCTAAGTTTGATTACGTATGAGTAACATTAAAAAAATTGCCGTTTTGACATCTGGAGGGGATGCTCCAGGAATGAATGCTGGTATCCGCGCCGTTGTGAGAGCGGGTATCTATAATAATCTTGAAGTATTTGGGATACGGAGGGGATACGATGGTCTAGTGAATGGCGAAATCATTCCGATGGACGCTAAATCCGTAGCCAACATCATACAGCGTGGTGGCACCATACTCAAAACAGCTCGAAGTGAAGCTTTCAAAACTGTTGAAGGACGTCAGCAAGCGTACGAAAATTTGCGTAGCCACGGAATTGATGCGATGGTCGTCATCGGTGGCGATGGGACATTCACAGGTGCCTCCAAATTTATCGAAGAATTCGACATTCCTATTATTGGTCTTCCGGGAACAATTGACAATGATTTGGCCGGAACTGACTTTACCATTGGTTACGATACAGCAATTAACACAGTTATTCAGGCAGTGGATAAAATTCGCGATACTGCCGAATCCCATGATCGCCTTTTCGTCATCGAAGTGATGGGGCGTGACTCTGGATTAATCGCCATCCGTTCGGGTATCAGTACTGGCGCTGAAGCTGTGTTGGTTCCAGAATTTGAGGTTGATTATGATGCCATCATGAAACGGCTGGATAAAAGTCGTAAAAATAAATCTTCACGCATTATTATTGTTGCCGAAGGCGACAAAGAGGGGGGAATGGTCGTTTCTGAAAAAATCAAGGAAAACTTTCCTCATTATGATGTCAGACTCTCCATCCTCGGCCATATACAACGTGGCGGCAGCCCGACATGTATGGACCGCGTCCTCGCCAGTAGACTAGGGGTCGCTGCTGTGGAGGCCTTACTCGCCGGCCGTAGGGGCGAAATGGCGGGGCTGATCTGTGGTGAAGTTAGGTTTACTCCATTTAAAAATGCAATAAAGCACAATGTGAAAATGAATGAAGATCTCGTTCGGATTATTGAGATTCTTTCCTTATAGCTCTTTATTATCTATAAAAAAAGCGGTAAAATAACTAAGTTTTACCGCTTTTTTTATGGGATCTGCTTCCAGTATCCTGCAGACTACTTCAAAAGTTCAGCTAACTTAGCTTCCAAAGCTTCGCCCCGAAGGTTAGAAGCCACAATCTTGCCAGAAGGATCGATCAGGAAGTTTTGAGGAATTCCACGCACTTCATATAGTTTAACCGGAGCTGATTTCCATCCCTGCAGGTCAGATACATGTGGCCATTGCTGTAGATTATCATCATGAATAGCTTTCAACCAAGCATCTTTTTTACCCGGATTGTCCAAAGAAACTCCGAAAACTGTAAATCCTTTATCTTTAAACTTATTGAAAGCAGCAACCACATTTGGGTTCTCATGACGGCAAGGTCCACACCAGCTCGCCCAGAAATCCAACAATACATACTTTCCTCGCAATGACGATAGGGAGATATTTTTTCCTGTTGTGTCCGGAAGCGTGAAATCAGGAGCGACTGAGCCAATGGCAACAGCTTTCAATTTTTGAATACGTTCTGCCAGCTCTTTCCCTTTTTCGGAGTTTTTCAGCTCAGGAGACAGCTTTTCAAAAGATGCGACATATTCGTTCACGTTTTCACCGCTGAGGTTATCAGCCAATAGGTCTAAAGTATACCAGCTTTTGGGATTTTTGCCGATAAACTCCGCATCAGCCTTCTCCATTTTTTCAGAAATCTCCCCAGCTTGCTTCTGCAAGCCCTCTATGAATTTGGGGTCGTTTTTCTGCTCGTCGCTCGCTGCATAGTATTGTTGATTTAATGCTTCAAATCCGTCAGCGTAAGGTTTGATAAACGCCTTGTACTGGGTAAAATCGTCATTAATTGCTGTTCCACTAATGATTGCGTCCTTAAATCCCTTTGTAGCATCTACTTTGATAACACCTTTGGACAAATACAGCTGCGCCGTCTCCGGTTGCTTCTGTGCCCCTCTCAGCTCGGCAAAGGACAATCCATCGGCTGAGTAAATCATAATACCTTTTGTAGGCGAAGCTACTTCACCATTGAATTTAAATTCGCCTTTTACAACAGCTGCGGAATCAAGCTGACGCGTTCCATTGGAAGCATATTGTAGAAATACTTTCGCTTTGTCAGAAGGTGCATTGACCTTTCCTGTCACTGTATAGCTTTCTTGCGCCATTAACAAGGCTGGTAAAAAGCTTAAACCCATTAATATTCCCTTTTTCATAATTATATACTTATCGTAAATGTAAAACATTTCCCCTGCACTGCTGTCCTATTTAACATTATTTAGCAAAGTTGTTACCAACGGCCCGACGCACCGCCACCACCGAAATCACCGCCACCAAATCCGCCAAATCCACCACCGCTGCCGCCGCCAAATCCGCCGCTGCCGCCACGACCGCCGCCACCTAGACCGTTGAGCAGCGTCCACCAGAAAATGTCGGACGAACCGCGACCGTTCATCACGCGTCCGCCTCCTTTTCCACCCCCACCTCGATTTGAAAACATGACAACAAGGAAGATGACAACAATAATCACAAATATAATCGAGCCAGAACCACCACCACTTGGTTGTTTCGGATCTGCCTTATATTCTCCTTTCGCATAGGATATCAGCGAATTCGTCGCTTTGTCGACGCCACCGTAATAGTCCCTTTGACGAAAGGCAGGCTTAATATCATTCTCTATGATACGGTAAGCAATGGCATCTGGAACAGCTCCTTCAATCCCGTATCCGGTCTGAATGGTGACCGCACGATCACCTAGTGCCGCCAATAACAAGATGCCGTTATTGTACTTTTTGTTGCCCACCCCCCATTTTTTTGCGAGACGTACCGCATAATCCGAGATATCATAGCCACCCGTGGAGTTCATCAAAACAACAGCAATCTGCGTTGATGTTGAGTCTTCAAAAGCAAGAAGTTTTTGTTCCAGCATCTGCTTCTGGTCGGCAGTTAATGTGTTTGTATAGTCATTGACAAGTCTATGTGGTGTCTCAGGAAAGTCCTGTGCCATTGCCACAACTAAGGACGCACAGTACGCCAGCACCACCAAAAGTGAAATCCGGACCTGAGAACGTATTTTCGATGTTAATTTCATCAACTATTCTTATTTATTGCTTTCTATCTTCTATTAATTATGGCGAACAGCCCTTTAGGCACATCCGACCTAGCACTCCGCACCAAACGGTACTTTTTCACGATATGCTCTGGCAACGACCTAACGGTCACCAAATACGATATCGTTCGGAAGCTCATTGACATCATCATGCTCGCGTGGAAAAAACTTGGCCAGTTGCCGTCCAGCATGTCCAATCCCCGCGACCAAACCTTCAACGATCCTGCCCTGTCTGAACTCTTCCACCATAATATCTTTCGTACAGTTCCAAAAATCATCTTCAACCCGCTCATTGATGCCTTTATCTCCAATGATAGCAAACTTGTGATCTTCCAATGCAATATAAATGAGCACCCCGTTTTTCAAAACAGTTTTGTGCATCCCCAATTTTGAAAAATAATAAGTCGCTCTATCCTGTACTTCGTCAGGGCAATGATTTTCAATAACAACTCGAATCTCCCCTGAAGTCTCATTTTCCGCCACGTTGATAGCATGAACCACTCTTTCTTGTTCTTCCGTATGTAAAGCCATAATATTTCCTGATTATTATCTGTTTTCCTAGCTCAGATAGTCAGAGGAAAACAGCACAGCTAAAACTGTTAATATAAAAAATGGATGATGGGCTCCCACGCAAGCCGCATCATCCACAATCCATCCATTACCAACAAAATGCTTTTCTAGAATGACACAGTCGGTGCTTTGTCTGAACCCGGTGCTGCAGTAAATGTTCCTTTGGCCTTAAACCCGAACATACCGGCCATTAGATTATTTGGAAAACTACGTACAGTGGTATTATATTGTTGTACGGCTTCGTTATATGCTCTACGTTCTGTAGAAATACGGTTTTCCGTACCCTCTAACTGAGCTTGTAGTTCCAGAAAATTTTGATTCGCTTTTAAATCGGGGTAGGCTTCCACTGAAGCTAAAAGACGGCTCAGGGATCCGCTGAACTCGTCCTGCACTTTCTGAAATTTAGCGATATTCTCCTCCGACAGGTCATCTGCATTAATTGTCACCGAAGTGGCTTTAGCTCTTGCTTCAACAACAGCTGTCAGTGTGCTTTCTTCATGTTTGGCGGCACCTTTTACAGTGTTAACCAAGTTCGGGACCAAATCAGCACGACGTTGATAAGCATTCTCAACCTGCGCCCATTTGGCTTTGACATTTTCGTCCTGGGACACCATTGTATTGTAGCCGCAGGAGTTTAATGATACTAACGCAAAAAAACCAAATAAGGCTACCAAAAATCTATTCATTTTCATTGTTTAAAGAATTAAATACTATTCAAATTATACAGTTACACTATCAAAGCATATACCAAGCTCTTACTAAGATAAGAATATTTTTATTTCAAATCTGCAAATACGCAATATTCCTTAACTTTGTCCCGGTTTTGGGATAAAAACCCAGCCCCTATGATATGCAAAAAGAAATTGAGATCGCAATCTCCCCCGAAAGAATCGAAGACGAGCAATATATCCTTCAACTGGGCATAAAAACTCTGCGGCTAAAACCTCAGCAAATAAAAGCCTATAAGATCCGTAAACGTTCTATTGACGCACGCAGCAGACAGGTGGTATACCGAGCACGCGTTATTTATTATATCGACGAATTTCCGCTACCTGAAGTCTACGAAAATCACTTTAAATCCGTCCGCACGGGCAAACCTGTAATCATTGTCGGTGCAGGGCCGGCCGGCTTATTCGCTGCTTTACGCTGCATCGAGCGCGGGCTTAAACCGATCGTTATCGAAAGAGGCAAAAAGGTGCAGGAGCGAAGACGTGATCTGGCAAAACTGAACCGGGAGGGAATTGTCAATCCCGAATCCAACTATTGCTTTGGTGAGGGGGGAGCCGGCACGTATTCAGACGGTAAACTGTATACGCGCTCGAATAAACGGGGAGACGTCGACAAGGTACTTAAACTTTTTGTTTCCCACGGTGCTGCAACCGATATTCTGGTAAACGCCCGCCCGCATATTGGCACCAACAAATTGCCGCATATTATCGAAGCCATGCGCGAAAGTGTCCTAGAGTTTGGAGGTGAATTTTATTTTGACCAGCGTGTCGACGATATTCTGGAGTCCTTTGGCCAGGTGCGCGGTGTAAAACTCGCCAGCGGAGAACAAATCAAAGCAGATCATGTCATCGTGGCTACAGGCCACTCTGCCAGGGATATTTTTGAGTTATTCCGAAGGAATAATTGGCTGATCGAAGCAAAACCATTTGCGTTGGGCGTGCGCATCGAACACCCGCAGTCAATTATCGATCAAGCGCAGTACCATTGTCAGGTGAGAAGTGAACATTTGCCCCCAGCTTATTACAGCCTGGTCGAACAGGTGAATGATCGCGGCGTATTTTCATTCTGTATGTGTCCCGGTGGAGTTATCGCTCCCTGTGCGACCGACCAGAATGAGATCGTCGTGAATGGATGGTCGCCTTCGAAACGGAATAATCCACACGCCAATTCGGGCACAGTCATCCAGATCAATCTCGAAGACGTGCCAAACGCAGCGAAAGACCCTTTTGCACTGCTTGATTTTCAGAGACAAATCGAACACAAAGCCTATACGGCGGGCGGGGGCAAGCTTGTAGCCCCAGCGCAGCGTATGGTTGACTTTGTGGAAGGGCGTATATCAATGGACCTACCCGCAAACTCATATAAGCCAGGAACCTTGTCTACGGATCTCAGCGATATACTACCCGACTTTGTTCATCAAGCACTCCGTGGTGCCTTGCCGATTTTCGGAAAAAAAATGAAAGGTTATTATACCAACGAAGCCATTTTGGTGGGTGTAGAATCGCGAACTTCCTCGCCAATAAGGATTCCGAGAAATAAGGAAAATCTGCAACATCCTCAGGTAAAAGGACTTTACCCCTGTGGAGAGGGAGCAGGCTATGCTGGCGGTATTATTTCAGCCGCTATTGATGGAATTAACTGTGTCGATGCAATTGATTTAAATTGATATTTTTTGATTTTTCTCTTGCAGAATAAGATCAAATGCTTTACTTTTGTAGCATCAACGCGAAAGTAGCTCAGTTGGTAGAGCACAACCTTGCCAAGGTTGGGGTCGCGAGTTCGAATCTCGTCTTTCGCTCCAATAAAAAAAAGCTTCCATCATCTGGAAGCTTTTTTTATATTCACGTTTAGCGACGCTCCCTTTCTGCTCCCAAATCCATAATCGGACGATTGAAAAAAGACAGTAATCCGACAAGCACCACTGTCAGACCGGCAATAACAAATGCCGTAGCTACTCCAATGGCGTCAGCGATATATCCTGTAAAAAGGAGTCCGATCATACTTGGCAAAATCGCAATACTAAAATAAAGGGAAAAAACACGTCCCAACATTTCCGGAACGACCTGTTCCTGGATGATCGTCATAAAAGACGCTGAAAATACGGACATAGAAACACCGCCCAGAGCTGTCATGATGACAAATGGAATAAACCAGCCTGATGGGAACCATCCTGACAACGCAAAAGTCAGTCCCAACAATATATGCATACTATTGACAAGTACCACCTTTGAGAAAGATATCTTGGCAAGTCCTAGAGCACTTCCGCCAACCAGCATGCCTACCCCCCAGACAATTTCAATGGCGCTCATCTCCCATTTACCACCACCATAATGCCCGATAGTCAACAATGGAAACATGATCGCTACTGGCATAATGCAAAATGTGGCAACCATTGCGTATAAAAAAAGCATTTTTAAGCCTTTATTGCCATAAATAGCCAATAAACCCTGCTGAAGATCTTTTAATACCGCTCTGACAGTGGATTTGTACTCCGACTGCGGTAAATGCGGGATAACGACAAAAAGCAACGATGTGATCGCAAATACGGCGCCTATAACATCCAGATAGAGCACTTGCGCTATCGGAAAATAAGTAATCGCCAATGTGCCCAATGCGGGTCCGGCAATGTTACTCACCGACTGAAGCATCTGATTAATACCCGATACACGTAGCAGTTTGTCCTCCGGCACCAACAGCGGTGCAATCGCCTGCATCGCCGGAGAGTGAAATGCTGAACCAATTGAACGACAGGCCATCAGAAGGTAAATAAAAAACATATCTGTATGCGTATCTTTCAGCACAAATGTCATCGCCAATGTACACAGCGCTATAAAACCATCCGCAAAGATCATAACTTTCTTCCTATCCCAACGATCGATAAAAACACCCGCAAAGGGACCTATAACTGCTTGAGGCAATAATCCGGCTATCGCCGCGAAAGCGAGTACCTCCGCCGACTTGTGGGTCAGGCTGAGCCATATCATGATCGAAAAATTGACCGCTGAGCTAGACAGTAGCGAAATGAATTGTCCAACCCAAATATAACTGTAGGTTCGAAACCAATTATTCTTTTCCATAAAATATAAATCAAAAATACAACAAGCATAGGACCGGGAACGGCCTATACATTTGACATAAAACGCGGATAGATCCGTGGATAAATTCAGGATCTTTGAATATTGTTAGGCTATAAAACCCAAGGTTTATAAGCGTAAGTTGTATATAAAGATGTGTACATAGCATTACAAAAATACGCCAAAAAGACTAAAAACGCAAGAGTAGCACCTAATACACCGGCGCTCCTATTGGTTTGGTCATGAAGGCAAGCAAAAAAAAGCGTTTACCCGATGGATAAACGCCTATATGAATACTGTGAAACTGTATCGATTAATTCGTTTTTAAGCTCTCTTCTACCAGTTCTTCCACATATTTCCGGACAACATCGTTTGAGAAACGCGTAGTCACGTCAAAAGCAAACGCATGTACCAAAAGAACGCGCGCCGACTCCTCGCCGATGCCTCTTGCACGCAGATAAAATAATGCTTCATTGTCAAATTGTCCGATAGTACAGCCATGCGAGCATTTTACATCATCTGCAAAAATTTCGAGCTGCGGCTTGGTGTATACAGCGGAATGATCCGACAGCAACATGTTATTGTTCTGTTGGAACGCATTTGTTTTCTGTGCATCTTCGCGGACAAAAATTTTCCCGTTGAACACGGCCGTGGAGTTGTCCTGTGTGATATTCTTATACCACTCATAAGATTCACAATGAGGCTTCAGGTGATCTACAATGGTATGATTGTCAACCAGTTGATCTCCAGCAGTCAAATTGATTCCATACAAGTGACTTTCTACATTTTCCGCATCCAGCCGCACATTGATATTATTGCGGATAAATGCTGCTCCGGGGAAGTTACAGTTATAATTGTTGTATAAACTATATTTCTCTTGATAGACCTCTGTATGGTTAAAATAACGGCTCACGGAATCAGCTACCTGTAAATAGTAATGCTGTACTTTCGCATTTTCCTGTACAACAATTTCCGATACCTTATTGTGTACATTATTGGCTGCACCGTCCGCGGTAATAAAGCTTTCAATCAACTCAAATTCGGCATTCGGTTCTACAACCACCAGATTACGTGTCTGCGCAAAGAAATCTTCCTGTCCCATCGCCACATGGATAATCTGGATTGGCTTATCCAATACAACGCCCTTCTTCAAGTGAATAAATACACCATTGGTAAATGCCGCTGTATTAAGCGCCACCATGATGTTGTCAGATTTATCAGCATATTGTGCAAAATGTGTTCGGAAAGCTGGTTCGTCAACAGCAGCATCCATCGGAATAACAGTGAGCCCTTTTACTTTTTCCAACTCACTTACCGCCAATACATATTGACCATTTACAAGAATGATGCGATAGGCATCCAAACCCGGAATCTCTCCTGCACTAAAATCCAAGCCCTCGATATCCACATCGACGTCAAGCGCATAGGGCTTATTAATGATACTGTGGATATTTGTATATTTCCATTCTTCATTCTTAACGGTGGGAAAACCTGCTGCTTCGAAGCGTTCGAAAGCCCGCTGGCGCGTCTCCACGAAAAAAGCAGGCTCCGTCGCCAGCTCCTGATCTCTGAACGCTCCCAACACTTGTTGAAGTAATGATTCTGAAACTAATGTACTCATGTTATTATTTAATCAAATCGCCAAACTTTCTTTCAATCCTTTATCAATTAAAAGGTTAGGCGTTTTGTGTATCATATTCTTTTAACCAATCGTATCCCTTTTCTTCGAGTTCCAAGGCCAGTTCTTTAGGGCCTGATTTCACGATGCGGCCGTTATATAGGACGTGTACAAAATCGGGCACAATATAATCCAATAGGCGCTGATAGTGTGTGATAACAATAAAGGCATTATCTTTAGAACGTAATTGGTTCACACCGTTGGCTACAATACGAAGAGCATCAATATCCAAACCGGAATCCGTTTCATCCAAAATAGATAGCTTCGGATTCAGCATAGCCAGCTGAAAAATTTCGTTACGTTTTTTCTCACCACCTGAAAATCCTTCATTCAAAGAACGATTGGCTAGGTTAGCCGAAAATTCGACCAGCTTTTGCTTCTCTTTCACCAGCTGCAAAAATTCTTTCGCTTCCATTGGCGGCAGACCTTTGTATTCACGAATATCATTGACTGCGGTTTTCAAGAAATTGATATTCGATACCCCTGGGATTTCAACAGGATACTGGAAAGCCAAAAATAGGCCTTCCCGAGCACGGTCTTCCGGAGAAAGCTCCAGCAAGTCAACACCGTCCAATACGGCTGACCCCGCACTGACTTCATACGATTCACGTCCTGCCAATACATTACCCAAAGTACTTTTCCCTGCACCGTTAGGACCCATTATCGCGTGGACTTCTCCAGCTTTAACTTCTAAGTTTAACCCTTTTAATATTTGTTTGTCTTCTACAGACGCATGTAAATTTTTAATGCTTAACATTTTATTCGTATTGAGTATTGAGCGACAGGCCGGTATAGGCGGCTTGCTCAATTATTTTTCTATCCTACTGAACCTTCTAAAGAAATAGCCAATAATTTCTGTGCTTCTACAGCAAACTCCATTGGCAATTGATTTAATACCTCTTTGGCATATCCATTCACAATCAGCCCAACTGCTTTTTCAGAATCAATGCCACGCTGATTTAAATAAAAGACCTGATCCTCTCCGATTTTTGATGTGGTTGCCTCATGTTCCAATTTAGCTGTCTTATTTCGGTTTTCGATATATGGAAACGTATGTGCCCCACATTTATCGCCGATCAACAAGGAATCACATTGTGTAAAGTTCCTTGAATTATCCGCGTTCGGTCCAATTTTAACCAGTCCCCGGTAACTATTATGACTCTTTCCAGCAGAAATTCCTTTAGAAACAATTTTGGACTTTGTGTTCTTACCCAAATGAACCATTTTAGTTCCGGTATCTGCAACCTGATAATTGCGCGTCATGGCTACGGAGTAAAACTCACCGATAGAATGATCACCTTTTAAGATTACACCGGGATATTTCCAAGTGATAGCTGACCCCGTCTCTACCTGTGTCCAGGAGATCTTGCTATTGTCGCCTTTACAGATACCACGTTTTGTCACAAAGTTATAGATACCACCCTTACCATCCTTGTCACCAGGATACCAGTTCTGAACGGTCGAATATTTAATTTCAGCGTCTCTTTCTGCAATCAGCTCTACCACTGCTGCATGCAATTGGTTTTCATCGCGCATAGGCGCAGTACAGCCCTCCAAATAGGAAACGTAAGCTCCTTCGTCTGCGACGATCAGTGTACGTTCAAACTGACCTGTATTCTGCGCATTAATACGAAAATAAGTAGACAATTCCATTGGACACTTAACGCCTTTTGGCACATACACGAACGAACCGTCCGAAAACACCGCTGAGTTTAGGGCTGCATAAATATTGTCCGTTTGCGGGACTACCGTCCCCAAATACTTCTTCACGAGGTCAGGATACTCCTGCACAGCTTCTCCAAACGAACAGAAAATAACGCCCTGCTCTTTTAGCTTTTCACGAAAAGTTGTCTTGACTGATACGGAATCAAAAACGGCATCGACAGCAACTACGCCAGCCAGTATTTTTTGCTCATCCAATGGGATGCCTAATTTTTCAAAAGTGGCAACTAGTTCGGGATCGACTTCCTCCATCGAATTGAGCTGTGGCTTGGCTTTAGGCGCCGCATAGTAAGATATATCCTGAAAATCAATTTCGGGTGCCTCAAAATTCTGCCATGTAGGCATTTTCAACGTCAGAAAATGGCGAAAAGCTTTCAGCCTCCACTCCAATAACCACTCAGGTTCATTCTTTTTTGCCGAAATAAAACGAACCGTATCCTCTGTAAGGCCTTTGGCTGCAATTTCCATTTCGATATCCGTCGTGAACCCGTATTTATATTCTTCGAGCTCCAGCTCTTTTAATAAATCGTCGTCTTTAGTACTCATATTACGCTCTCACGGTTTAACTAATTTGGGAGGTTTGACCTCCGCAACTATCGAACTGCAAAGTTACAATTTCAAAGCCAATAAACAGTATTTTAAAGCGCTCTACAACATGATTTTTAATAAAAAAATGACATTTATCACTCTATTTAATCAAAATGCGCACATTTCGAACAATTATGACAGATAAATGATTTTAGATAAATTATATCTATACCTTTACCTAAACACTATAATTAAAAATAATTAATCATCAATAATTTTGTATATTTTTAAATTTCCAAATATAATTTTGTATATTTACAAATACTATTGATTATTAAGACTTAAGATATGCCGTTTGCACCAGACAAAACTGATTTAAAAATTCTCAAATTATTACAAGAGAATGGCCGTATTACTAACTTACAGTTAGCATCGAGCATAGGGCTTTCTCCCGCTCCAACTTTAGAGCGTGTAAGAAAACTTGAAAACTCCGGTTTCATCAAGAGCTATCATGCTTTTGTGGACGAAGAAAAATTAGGGCTAGGCATCAAATCCTTTATACAAATATCATTGGACTTCCACACTCATAATGCAATTCCAGAATTTGTAGCTGCTGTGAAAATGATTCCCGAGGTCACAGAATGCCACCATGTCACCGGCAACTGCGACTTCATCCTCAAAGTGTACGTAAAAGATATAAAAGCGTATGAAGGCGTTATTATGGAAAAAATCGCAAAGATCCCTTTCGTGAAAACCTTCCAAACAATGATGATTATGTCTACCAGCAAGAAAGAACCCATCATTCCGTTGGAATATTAAAAAATAACGATGAAAACATCATCCCAATACCAGGATTTTGCCCTAATTCTTGCTTGGCCTGATGCTACTATCCGCGGTGACGAAGTGTGGATGATGTTTTTAAAAAAATTGGGACTAGTCAAAAATCTCAATTTCAAAGTCGGCCATACAGGCATTGTATTGATCGAACGGGCTTCTGGAAAACTTAGATTCTACGACTTCGGGCGGTACATTTCTCCCAGAGGACAGGGAAGAGCGCGTTCGAAAGACTCCGACCCCAAACTAGCTATTGGTATCAGGGCCCAAATCAACGGCGACCGCATTCTAAACCTACTGGAAATTGTTCAATATTTTGAGACGATGAAGGATGCCATGCAAGGGTCTGGAGAACTCTATTTGGCCGTAGTTGCTGAAATAGACTTTTGTATGGCAAAAGCATTTGCGGATAGCTGGGTGCGCCGGGGGTCCTACCCTTATGGTGCAGTGGCCAGAAACAACAATAACTGCTCCAGGTTTATCACCCGGCTTCTGATGCATGCATCCAAAAAGTTCCATTTCTGGCACAGCATCAACTTTCCCGAGACGATCAAAGCAAGTCCGATGAGCAACTTGGTCAACGCCTCTCCGGACAGAACGATTTACCGCTATTCGGATTCAGCAGGACTATGCTGTCTACGAATGAACCGCTTCTCTTCGCTCGCATTTCTGCTCAGAAAACTAAAGACCAATATCTGCCGAAGCCTCGCAAATACGCTTCCCGAAGACATTACCATAGGCGGAATGGTACAAAAAGACCGACCCGCCGCTATTCCCTGCAGGTCACAGTACTTGGGCGGCGTAGGTGAGGGCGCCTGGTTTTATATTGAGCCAGTAGACACTAATCAAGCGATCGTCCAACGTTATACCATGCATGGAGATCTGGAATATACTGTACTGGCAAGGCCCACGCAGCCCATGGATTTTAACAGCCCTTATCACGTCTGTTACGATAGCCATTTTTTATTCACTCACCTCGAGCAGAACAGCATCACCATCCGGCTGGAACATGTACGCGTGCTATCTCTAGGCGAAATCAGCAGCACATCAATGGACAAATACGCTTAAGACAAACGCCAGTCAATTGGCGTTTTACCATGTTCCTTCAGATATTGATTGGCCTTCGAAAAGTGTTTGCTACCAAAAAAACCTCGATGAGCAGAAAGAGGTGACGGATGCACCGATTTCAGAACAAGGTGCTTACGCGTGTCAATAAGTGCACTTTTCTGCTGTGCATAGCTGCCCCATAGCAAGAAAACAACGTGTTCACACCGTTCAGAAATAGCATGTATAATACTATCCGTAAACATTTCCCAGCCTTTCTTTTGATGTGAGCCAGCCAGATGCGCCTGCACGGTCAATGTAGCGTTCAGCAGCAGCACCCCTTGCTTCGCCCAGCTACTCAAATCCCCGGAGCGCGGCACTGTAAATCCGGCAATATCATCCTGCAGCTCTTTAAAAATATTTTTTAAGGAAGGCGGCAAAGCTATGCCTCCAGGCACAGAAAAAGACAGCCCATGTGCCTGCCCATCATTATGGTAAGGATCTTGTCCCAGAATGACAACTTTGACATCTGGCAACGGAGTCAATTTGAAAGCATTCATGACTAACCCCGCAGGTGGGAAGACTTTTGTACGCCTGCGCTCCTCCTGTACAAAGGCAGACAATTGTTTCATATAAGGCTGGCTGAATAACGGTTTCAATACCGGCGCCCACGAATCATCATATAGCTTTTCCATAAACCAAACTTAGAGAAAGTTGCATATAATGGCAAATTTAAAAGCCCCGACACTCGCCGGGAAAAATATAATTTTACAAAATAACCACTTCAACAAGTTGCTTAAACGGTGAAATTAACGGATATTTGCAGAATTAAATTGAACACAAATATTTTTTAAACATAGATTTATGTCAAATCTCGTTAGAATTATCATTTGCAGTGCATTGCTGATCGGCACAATCGCTCTTTTTTGGACGGGAAACTGGGGCTGGGGAATATTGGGCATCCTGATCACCATTCTTGGTTTTGTCACTGTATTTTTTCACGAATACATGCTTATTGCGCAATGGTATATGCGCAAACAAGATATGGCAAGTGCCGAAAAATGGTTACGAAAAATCACCAATTATGAAAAACAGCTGATCCCGCAACAGCACGGCTATTACAATATGTTGATCGGACTGATCGAGTCGCAGCGCGCCCCGATGCAATCGGAAAAATATTTTAAGAAGGCTTTGGCACTCGGGCTACATATGGATCATAATATTGCTTTAGCGAAATTAAGTCTGGCTGGTGTTGCCATGGCAAAACGCAATAAAAGGGAAGCTGAAAAGTTACTTCAGGAGGCCAAAAAAGCTGACAAAAATAAACTGCTTGCTGATCAGATAAAAATGATGAAAGATCAGATGGGTATGCTTGACAAGCAGCAGATCAGGTACAACCGCTAAACACAAAGACTTTATCAAAAAAAGCGCTGTATATAAAATAACAGCGCTTTTTTTTGACATCAACAACAGTTCACTTCGCCAACAAGATCGGCACCTCCAAAAATTTTCCTTCTTCTTCACTACTCTCAAAAACGAGCTTCAAATGGGCAGGCCTGTCTGTCTTCCTCCAGTTTTTCACCACAACTTGTATATCAACAGGCTTATCTTCTTCCAACAGATAATGTAAATAGTTCTGCCGATCGTCAAATTTTATCAGCACATTGCCCATTTGTATGGATGAGAAAAAATGAGCCTGCTTTTTATGATCGATAACCTGTGTCGAAAAAGTATTCATCTTAAATTCCCTCGGATCCCGGTTGTAGGATATGGCAAACAAATTAATCACCAGTTCTTTGTTGTTTTCATCTATATGATACTCTTTTAAATCAAATTGGATATCATCCACCAGCAACACCGAGTCCGCCGACTGGGCTCGCGTTGCCTCACCGATAAAACAAAGAAAAAATAGGACGGCCATCAGGCGCAACAGACTGCTCATAGATTTGCTATTTAAAAAGCCACCCCATGGTGGCTTCAGTATCTTAAAAAGTTAATGGATATTGTTATGCACGCAGGCGGTCAGCAGAGCGGATCAGTTTCTCATCTCTACGAACGCCCCCAAGCGCAAGTGCACAAAATATAATTGCAATAGGCAACAAGAAAAAACCTACACCAATATTCCCTGCACCTAGAAATTGACTTACTGTAGCAAGATGCGTGCTAGCCGATGAATACAACCATATCCCAAAAAAGATGATCGCGACCATCTCTATCCAGATCAGCAATATCTGTACTTTTCGTTGTCTAAACTTAAATATTGTAAATAGCGGCAACAATCCGAGCACAACGGTTCCAATGGTCTGTAAAATATAACCAAAGCCGCCCTCATGCACAGGCTGACCAGCGCTAACACCGTAAATACCGGTTACTTTGACGTTCTTCCCCAGTCCAACAAGATCGCTATAGTTTACATACGGGAACAAAAACAGGCCAAATATAACTAATCCTGCCACTAACAAATAAACAGTTTGGATACGTTGAATCATATTTTAAATTTTTGTATATCGACAAACATAGATAAATTGCTTTTTATATGCAATATAAATACTTGCCATTTAAAACAATTTATTCCAATCCCAAATCCCGCACTTCAGCACATTGGATCCATTCCGTCTGAAATCCAGACTATAGCTATTGCAGATAGCCGAAACATCAGGAAGTCGCATAACCACAAATAACACCAGAGGCTACCGTCTCGTATACAACAATTGAAAGCCCCATTTTGTTGTATCGAAAACAGCTCTTTTTTTGTGCTTTTACTGGCTAACAACCCTAGGCAATTATTTTTCGATGCACTATCTTTGCAAAAAATTTGATATCATGCTATACATATACGGAGCTACGGCCCACGCCAAGACAGCAGTGGATGTCGCCGAGGATCTCAACATACAAATTGGCGGTCTCATTGATAAATCCCTGTTGATTGAAGATGTATTTGATTACGCAGTACAGCTGCATCACGAATCGAAATATGCTGATGAAGTGTTTTTTGTCGCTGTGAAAAATCCGGGGCTACGGAAGAGAATCGTATCAGAAAACCCGAGCTGGAAATTTCAGTCGCTGGTCCACCCTCGGGCCAATGTATCCAAAAGGGCTGAAATTGGCGAAGGTTGTATCATTCTCCCCGGAGCAACGATCGCTGCGGATGTACAGATCGGAAATCACTGCATTATTGCGGGGTCGGCCGTCATCGAGAGCAATACCATCATCGAGGACTATGTCAATATCGGCGCAAATGTTTCCATCGGCGCAAACGTGCTTATCGGCCGCGGTTCAGAAATCAAGGCCAATACCCGGATTGAGGATGAGGAAACAATTGCGAAGGAAAGCGTCGTTTAAATTCCGGCAGAATGGAATTGTAGATCGTAAAGCTTTTTATAATAACCGTCAAAAGACAAAAGTTCCTGATGCGTTCCGATTTCTTTGATCTCACCTTTGTCCAATACAATAATCTTATCTGCTTTTTGAATCGTGGACAAGCGGTGGGCGATAACAATCGAAGTTCTGCCGCGCATCAGGTTGTCTATTGCGCGCTGTATCATCTCTTCAGTTTCAGTATCCACGGAAGAAGTCGCCTCGTCGAGGATCAGAATTCTTGGGTCGTGTACCAAAGCGCGGATAAAGGATATCAACTGTGCCTGACCGGCAGATAGTGTAGCGCCCCTTTCTTTGACATCATAGTCATATCCCCCCGGAAGCCGCATAATAAAGTCATGTGCGCCAACCTCCTTCGCCGCCTCAATCACTTGCTCGCGTGTGATGGAAGGATCGCCTAAAGTGATGTTGTTGACCACGCTGTCCGAGAAGAGAAATACGTCCTGCAGTACTGTAGCAATCGTATTCCGCAGGTACTCCAGATCGTAGTCACGGATATTGACGCCATCTAGCAGGATCTCACCTTTATTGATTTCATAAAACCGGCTCAAAATATTGATCGTAGAGGATTTACCCGCTCCTGTGGCACCTACCAAAGCCAATGTTTCACCTGGCTTGACGATAAAATTTACATCTTTTAACACCCAGTTCTCATCATTGTAAGCAAACCACACATGCTTAAATGCTATTTCACCCTCGATATGTGCGGGTTTCAATGTCCCTAAATTCGGCGTCATTTCGTCTGTATCCAATACTTCGAAAATGCGCTCAGCACTGACCATACCCATCTGAAGCGTGTTAAATTTATCAATAAGCTCACGGATCGGCCTAAAGATCATATTGATATACATAATAAAAGCGACGACAACCCCCGGCGAAATCACATCTCCCATGATCTGTTTGGCGCCAAACCACACGAGCAGTCCCAGCGAAATCGCCATGATGATTTCCAGCACGGGAAAGAAGATCGAAAAATACCAGTTGGTACGAATATGTGCATTCCGGTGCTGTGCATTGATCTCCTTAAATTTGTCCATTTCCTGTCGCTCACGAGCAAAATATTGGATAATACCTATTCCCGTAATATGCTCCTGCAAGAAGGTATTCAAGTTAGACACCCATTTCCGGACATCGATAAATGCGGCCTTCATCGCTTCTTTAAAAACATAGGTTGCCGCGATCATCAAAGGCATCGGAATGAGCACGATAAGTGTCAGCTTCCAGTCAGAATAAAACATGACTCCCAGAATGACTGCAAGTTGCAACAGATCGCCGATGATCTGGATCAATCCTTCCGAAAAGATATTGGACAGTGTCTCCAGATCAGAGATGGTCCGCGTGATCAGCTTGCCCAAGGCAGTACGGTCAAAATATTTCAAGCGCAGTTGAACAATATGATTAAACACCTGAATACGGATATCACGAATGACGGATTGTCCCAGGGTATTGGTCATTAAGGTATGATAATAACGGATCAAGGTCTGTATAATCACGAGCGCCAACATGGCAATCAACATGTAAGATAACCCTTCGGTATCAAAATTTAAGATATAGTTGTCCAACGTATGCTGGATTAGCATGGGCAGGGCCGGGGCCACCGCAGCCAATAATATCGTTAAGATGACCGAAACCCAAAAAGCCGTTTGATAAGGGCGCATATAACGTCCCATTCGGCGCAACAAATTTATATCGTAGGTTTTACCAGTTATTTTATCTTGACTCACGTTATTTTTATATATAAGGATATGCAACCTCTGTTAAATATAATCCATGCGCGGGCACAGACACCCCAGCCTTTTTCCGATCCTTGCTTTTGATCACCTCCTGCATAAATGAAGCAGGCCGGCCTTTCAGCCCGATCTCCAGTGATGTCCCAACAATGGCCCTTACCATATTGCGTAAGAAACGGTCAGCTGTGATGTAAAAAAGTAGGCGCCCGTCCTGCTGCCACACCCATTCAGCCCGACGGATGTCACATATATTTGTAAACACCTGCGTATGCGACTTACTGAAACACTCAAAATCCTGTTTACCCAACAAAAATTGAGCCGCCTCATTCATCTTGACTACATCTGGCCGATCCCGCATAAAGCATGAGTAAGGGAACAGAAAAGGATCCTTTTGAAAATGCAAATGATATTCATATGATCTATGGGTGGCGTCAAAACGCGCATGCGCATCGGCTGCAACTTCGATCAGCCGCTTTACGGCGACATCAAATGGTAATAAAGCATTGAGTGAATGGATAAAACGATCTTGGTCGGCTAATATCCCTATAGGAGCAGCGTCAAAATGAGCATATAACTGCTTCGCATGTACGCCTGTATCTGTTCGGCCTGCCCCCGTCGTCTCAACAGGCTCGCGCAACAGGATTTCCAAAGCTTTATTTAAAACCTCCTGTACAGAAATAGCATTGTTCTGAATCTGCCACCCATGATAAGCTTGTCCAAAGTAGGCTATCTCCAAAAAAAAACGTCTTTTTTCCATTATACAACACAAAGGTACATTTTTCCGAATGAGCCACATTTCCTCATTCCAATATTTCGCTCTTTTTTGTCAACATTTAATCCTTATATGACAAAACTAATGCATCTGCCAGGCTAGGCGCAATGAGACAAAACAGGGTTACACATGATGCCTGGATAAGCTATAAGACACCAATCAAATTTTCGAATGTCATACCACGGGAGGCTTTCAATAACACGGTAGCTCCTTTGACGGGGTTCGTCTCCAATGCTGCCCTTGCCTGATCCGTCGTTTCATAGAACTCAGCTCCTTCGTGACAGTGCTCGAAAAATGCTTTCCCAACAAAGATTTTGCGATCAGCATCTACCGTTTTTACTTGCTCGACAAGTTTGCGGTGTTCCGCAAAAGACTCAGCCCCCAATTCAAACATGTCACCTAAGATAATAGCCTTTTTCTGTGCTTCTATCACCCGGATATTATCTAAAGCAGCAGCCATGCTGGTCGCATTGGCATTATAATAATCACAAATGACTGTATTATAAGCCGTGTTCATGATCTGTGAACGATTGTTGGTGGGCGCATAGCCTTCAATACCCTTATTGATCGCTTCGGCAGAAATCGCAAAATGCAGGCCTACGGCTATCGCTGCCAAAAAGTTTTCAGTATTATAAGAACCGGTCAACTGTGTATCGACTTCGTAAACTCGCTCCTCGCCTTTTCGCTTCCATGCAATCTGTAACAGTGGCGTCGCTTTCAGAAGCTTGCCGATCACATCGTTGTCTTCAGAGAATCCATAAGTGATAGTCTTGCTTATTTTGCGTGCGGCCGCCATTTCCTTAAGATGAGGATTGTCTGCCTGTAGGAACAATATACCTTCATGATCCTGCAGCCAATCGTACAATTCACCCTTTGTTTTTTTTACTCCTTCAAACGATCCAAAGCCTTCTAAATGTGCTTTGCCCACATTGGAGATCAGCCCATGTGTCGGCTGTGCAATATCACATAAAAAAGCAATCTCTTTCAGATGGTTGGCCCCCATTTCTATAATGGCAATTTCAACCGACTCATCGATAGCCAATACCGTTAAGGGTACACCGATATGATTATTGAGATTGCCTTTTGTCGCGTACGTCTTATATTTTTGAGAAACAACGGAATACAATAACTCCTTGGTTGTTGTCTTTCCGTTTGTTCCCGTAACGCCGATGACCGGAATATCTAACTGCCGACGATGGTGCTTCGCCAGTTCCTGTAGGGCTTGCAGCACATCATTCACCAAAATATATTCTTCCCCAGCCTTATAAATTTCTTCATCAATGACAACATACTTCGCTCCGATTTCTAACGCTTGTGCTGCAAAGGTATTTCCATTGAAATTGGCTCCTTTGAGCGCAAAAAAAATACTATCCTTTTCGATCTTACGTGTATCTGTCGTAATATTTGGATACTGTTTATAAATCTGATATAAAGATTGGATGTCCATGTTTAGAAATTTGATGAACAAACTTAGATAAATTGCTTTTTATATGCAACACTTACAAATAGAGGCTCAAATCTCCCCATGGGCCGCATACCCTTGCTAACAACACCCTGCAATGCCTATAATTTTTGTTACGCAAACGTCACCGATAACGTTTGCGCATTTATTTTAAGCAATTTTCTTTAATGGCGGTTTTAATATTGGTAATTTCAATGACCAATTACAGTGTTGAAATGCGGGCTATCATACTTTCAGTTTTTCTATTTCCGGTCTTCCTCTTTGCTTTCACGGCGAAAAGTTATGACTTTATAGTAGCAAAAGATGGTTCAGGAGATTTTCGGACGATTCAGGAAGCGATTAATGCAGTACCTGATTTCCGAAAGAAGGAAACCGTGATCTATATCAAGAAGGGGCTTTATCAAGAGAAAATCACCATTGCTGGAAACAAACAGCACCTCACTTTAATTGGTGAGGACAGATTCGAAACGATTATTAGTTACAATGATTACGCGCAAAAGAAAAATCGTTTTGGAGAGGAGATCGGCACTTCAGGTTCGGCAAGTTTTTACAGCTATGGAAGCGGTTTAACAGCGATCAACCTGACTTTTGAAAACAGTTCAGGGCCCATAGGCCAGGCGGTGGCAGCGTGGATTGCCGGAGACTGCAGCCGGTTTATTCATTGTAGATTTCTGGGATTTCAGGACACTCTATATACGTATGGCAAAGGCGCCAGACAATTTTATTATCAATGTTATATAGAGGGTACTGTGGACTATATATTTGGTTCGTCCACAGCATGGTTTGAGCAATGTGAGCTACACTGTAAAGATAGCGGTTATATTACAGCAGCCTCGACGCCTGAAAATATAGCATATGGCTATATCTTCAACAACTGCAAAATAACCGGAACTCAGGACAGCAACAGCTTCTATCTGGGACGGCCTTGGCGCCCCCATGCGAAAGTTATTTTTATGCGCTGTTATCTTCCACCATTTATCAGGCCAGAAGGCTGGCATAACTGGAACAATGAGTCAAATGAAAGGACGGCCTACTTCGCCGAATACAGAAACCATGGCCCGGGTGCTTTGTCACAAAGCCGTGTCAAATGGGCTCAGCAATTACCGACGAATGAAGCGGATATGATTGATTTTAAACAGGTATTCAACGATTGGCAACCCAATATTACTATCGAACAATAAGTTATGACCGGTAACGATTGCATAAGTTTTCCATCGAAGTTAAGTGCAAACAATGTACAATTGCTTTTACAAATAACCGTTTTTAAACCAAAAATTTAAAAAAATGAATCCGTTTAGAAAGCAATCTTCCTATACATTGAAATCTGCCCTTACGGCGCTCCTCATGCTGCCTTTCGTCGGTATGGCCCAGGAACCGGTCCGACCGGTCATACAGCAGGTCAGTTTCAAAAGAGACACGCTGAATATTGTGGACTATGGTGCCAAAGGTGATGGCCAGTTCCTGAACACTTCCACGATAAACCGGGCGATCAAAGCGTGTAGCGACCAAGGTGGCGGCGTCGTCCTGATCCCCTCCGGACTCTGGCTCTCCGGCCCGATCGAAATGCAAAGCAACGTCAATCTACACCTCAAAAAAGATGCTGTTCTGTTATTCACAAGAGATTTTGATGAATATAAATTAGTTGAATCGAATTGGGAGGGTGAACCAGCCTGGAGAAACCAAAATCCGATATCTGGAAAGGAGCTCACCAATATCGCTATCACCGGCAACGGTATTATCGATGGCAATGGCGACGCCTGGAGAATGGTCAAAAAAAGTAAATTGACAGCTTCACAATGGAAAAACCTTGTTGCCTCCGGAGGCATTGTGGATCCTGAAACAGAAATTTGGTATCCTTCTGAGAGTTCGCTCAGGGGTGCAAAAGAGAAGAAAGCTGGAACTATCCGTCCGGGAACAACGGTAAACGATTTTAAGAATGTAAAAGACTTTCTAAGGCCTAATTTATTGGTCTTTACAAACTGTAAAAAAATCCTGCTTGAAGGGGTCACGATACAGAACTCTCCCGCATGGAATATACATCCGCTCATGTGTCAGGACTTAACCTTACGCGGACTTACCGTTCGCAATCCCTGGTACGGACAGAACGGAGACGGAGTGGATGTAGAGTCTTGTAAAAATGTACTTATTGAGGACTGCTCCTTTGATGTGGGTGACGATGGCATATGCATCAAGTCAGGACGCGATCAAGCAGGACGTGACCGCGGTATGCCCACAGAAAATGTTATCGTTCGAAACAATGTGGTGTACCACGCACATGGTGGCTTTGTTATCGGTAGTGAGATGAGCGGTGGCGCACGCAATATTTGGGTAGAAGACTGCTCCTTTATTGGCACGGATATCGGCCTACGCTTTAAGACAACAAGAGGCCGCGGTGGCGTCGTAGAGAATATCTTTATCAATAATATCAATATGATCGACATTCCTGGCGAAGCTATCTTATTTGATATGTACTATGCCGCGGTAGACCCAGTGCCATTGGCCGGAGAAAAGAGAGCTGCAGTAAAGACGGTAAAACTTCCTGTTACGGAGGAGACTCCGCAGTTTAGAAATTTCTATATCAAGAATATCGTTGCTAAAGGTGCTTCGAAAGGTATATTCTTCCGTGGCCTCCCCGAAATGCACATCCAAAATATCCATATTGAAAATGCAACGTTAGAAGCGACTAAGGGTATTGAAATTATTGAAGCATCAACGATCCAATTGAAGGATATCATTCTAAAAACAAAGGATAGTGCTCCGTTGATTGCTGTCAACAACAGCAGTTCCATTAACCTGGAAAATATTCAGGCTTTAAATTCACCTGAGCTATTTATCCAGGTCGCAGGCGAAAACAGCAGCAAGATCAATCTGTCCAAATCCAATATAAAATCAGCGAAGAAAGACAAACAGTTTATCGACGGAAGTACGCACAAATCCCTAACCATCACAAATTAGAATACCATGAAAAAGTTACTTATCCTTCTTTTCAATGTTGTCGTTCTGGGTTCTTTTAATGGATTTGCACAGCAGAAAGCCCTATCAGAACAAATGGCCACGACGGTATTGAACAAAATTTACCCAGACACGCTCTTCACTAACCCAGGCAAATTTCCTAAGTGGTCATACGATATGGGGGTTATTTTTGAGGGGCTGACAGAAGTATGGCGCAACACAGGAAATGGGGATTATTTCAACTATATACAATCCCGCATGGACCCCTATTTAAGTATTCCAGACTCGATAAAAAATTATAGAGCTACGGATTTCAATATCGACAATATTAAAAATGGCACGACCTTGTTGATGCTGTACAAGGTAACGGGACAGGAAAAATACCTGAAAGCGTGCCATCAGCTATATGCCCAGCTCAAAAAACATCCGCGTACCAATGAAGGCGGGTTTTGGCATAAGAAGATATATCCTTATCAGATGTGGCTCGATGGTCTCTATATGGGGCAGCCCTTTTATGCGGAATACGCTAGTTTGATGAATATCCCAAGTGCTTTTGATGACATCGCAAATCAATTCGTATACATGGAGAAAAACGCACGGGACCCCAAAACAGGCCTACTATATCACGGTTGGGACGAATCTAGAAAGGAACGCTGGTCAGACCCCAAAACAGGCTTATCCCGACATTTTTGGGGCCGTGGCATGGGCTGGTACGTCATGGCTCTTGTCGATGTATTGGATTATTTCCCGGAAAACCATTCCCGCAGGCCTGAATTGATAGCGATATTGAACAGAACCTTATCGGCAGTGACCAAATATCAGGACAGCAAAACTGGAGTATGGTATGATATCGTCGATTTGGGTACCCGAGAAGGCAATTATCTAGAAGCTTCGGCATCCAGTATGTTTGTATTCGCTTTAGCAAAATCGTTGCGTAAAGGATACATACCAAACTCATTTGAAAAGAATCTGGATTTCGCTTTCCAAGGCCTTGTTAGCGAATTTACCTCTCCTGCGGGTAAAGATCAGATAAATCTCAACAAGGTTGTTGAAGTATCCGGATTGGGCGGCAGCAAAAACTATCGCGATGGTAGTTTTGAATACTATATGAGTGAGCCTGTCATCACCAATGATCCAAAAGGTGTGGGGGCCTTTATTCTGGCTGCCTCCGAAGTCGAATTCTTACGCGCAAGAAAAGGGAAAAAGAGCCTGAATATCACCTTGGATAACTATTACAACAACGAATTTAAACGTACCGCCTCAGGACAGCTCAAACCCTACCATTATCTATGGGATGGTGATGATAATAATGGCTTTTCGTTGTGGGGCCGAATCTTTGAAAAAAATGGTGGTCAGCTCCAAACGCTCAAAGAAGCGCCTACAGCACGTCATCTGGCACGATCAAGCATTTATATTATCGTGGATCCTGATACGGAAAAAGAAACCGAAAAGCCGAATTTCATGAATGAGGCAGATGCAAAGCAAATCACCGACTGGGTAAAGAAGGGTGGGGTCCTTGTCCTTATGCTGAATGACAAAGGAAATTGTGAAATCAGCAAATTTAATACTTTGTGCAAGCAGTTCGGCATCACGTTCAATGAAGATAGCCGTAACCGCGTCAAAGGAAGGGAATTCGAGACCGGAGCAATCGCCATTCCACAAGGCAATAAAGTATTTCCAAACACGTCAAAAATATATATCAAGGAGATTTCGACTTTGCGGGTAACGTCACCTGCACAGGCCTTGATAAAGGATAATGGTGACAATATCATCGCGATAGCAACCTATGGAAAAGGAACGGTATTCGCTATCGGCGACCCTTGGCTGTACAACGAGTACACTGACGGACGAAAGCTTCCTAAAGAATACCAAAATTTTACCGCAGCAAATGACCTTACCGAGTGGTTGGTGAAACAAGCTAAAAAATAATACAAATATGGAAGTGTCTTATTGCAAAATCATCTGTTTAGCTGCACTCACACTGAGTCTTTACCCTTTGCGCGCGCAAATTCAGAAGGACTCCCTTGCTGATAAGATCTTGTTGTATCAACTTCCAAATGGTGCATGGCCCAAACAGCTGATCGATAAAAGTGTAGTAGACTATAGGCTGCCTATCGACGGCCGCCTTAGAAAAAAAATAAAAGACACGGGAATTGATCATGCAACCATAGACAACAACGCAACGACGAGAGAAATAAATAGCCTCATCAAAGCTTATGGTACGACAAAACAGGAAGCTTATTTAAAGGGTGCCGAAAAAGGGATAGCCTATCTCCTTTCTGCACAGTATGAAAATGGCGGATTTCCGCAATATTATCCCAACAAATCGCTTTATCGTGCCGAAATCACTTATAACGACAACGCCATGATCAACGCTCTTCGTGTGCTGGATAACGTTGCTAAAGCGCAACATGGCTTTGAGGCAATTCATACAGACTATCGAAAAAGAGCTCAGTCGGCTGTCGAGAGAGGGATAGCTTGCATCCTTAAAACGCAGATTGTCCAAAACACAACACCCACGATCTGGGCGGCACAGTATGATGAGAAAAACCTGACAGCAGCACAGGCACGGAAATTTGAGCCCGCAGCCTTGAGCACAAGTGAATCGGTCGCTATCGTACGCTTCCTTATGCAACAACCCGCCACTCCGCAGATTCAATTGGCTATAACTCATGCAATCAGCTGGTTTCAAAATAATAAAATTAAAGGCTACCGCTTCGCTACTGAAAAAAATCAATCAACTGGGCAAACGGAGCGCAAGCTTATCCCGGACAGCGCATCCGTGGTCTGGGCACGTTTTTATGACCTTCAGGACAATAGGCCACTTTTTGGAGACAGGGATAATTCCATTAAGTACAAGTTCGAAGAATTGTCAGAAGAACGGAAGAATGGTTATGCATGGTTTGGAGACTGGCCTGAAAAATTAATCCGTGTGGACTATTTAAAATGGAAACAACAACATCAAATTCAATAATAGAAAAGAGCAATGCTACTTACACAAGATACATTACAATCAATTGCTTCCGATTTGGTCGATACACCAACAGAAGCCTCATTTTTATATCCTGAAAAAATACTTCAGTTTGGGACGGGTGTTTTACTTCGGGGCCTACCGGACTACTTTGTGAACAAAGCAAACCAACAGGGGCTATTCCGGGGAAGAATTGTAGTCATCAAATCAACAAGCGCCGGTACTGCAGATTCGTTTGAACAGCAAAACAACTTATATACTTTGTGCATAAAGGGGTTGGACGAAGGCAAAGAAATATCAAGCTACGAGATTAATAATAGCATTTCTCGCGTGCTCTCAGCAAGCGAATCCTGGCAAGAAATACTGAAAAACGCAGAAAACCCCGCACTTGAGATCGTTTTCTCCAATACCACTGAAGTCGGTATCGTGATGAGTGAAGACCTTGTTGACGACAATCCTCCAAAGTCTTTCCCCGGCAAGCTTTTGGCTATTTTATACCACCGGTTTACACATTTTGCCGGCGACATTACGAAAGGGTTAACGATCGTGCCGACCGAACTGATAACGGATAATGGCAGCAAATTAAAAAAGATTATTTTTGACCTTGCTCAACAGAACAGCCTGTCAGCAGATTTTATAGAATGGCTGACGGGAGCCAACGACTTTTGCAATACTTTGGTGGACCGCATTGTCCCCGGTGCGCTATCGCCGGCAGACTATGTAAAGACAACAGCAATGTTAGGATATGAGGATCAGTTGATGATCATGGCCGAACCCTTCCGTTTGTGGGCCATCGAAGCAATATCCGACCGTGTAAAACAGCGCTTATCCTTCGCCGTAGCGGATTCCAGCGTGCTGCTGGTCCCCTCCATAGAAAAGTACAAAGAAATTAAGCTCAGGCTCCTCAATGGAACGCATACACTGAGCTGCGCAATGGCACTTCTATCGGGCTTCACTACCGTCAAAGAAGCCATGCAGCACGCTGCGTTCAGCCAATTTATCCGCTTGCTGATGCAAGATGAAATTGGACCATCCATCTTAAGCACGGCGATTTCTCAAAACGACGTGAAGGATTTTTCATCAAAAGTTATGGATCGCTTCGCCAATCCTTATCTCGAACATAAATGGGAATCAATAGCCCTCAACTACAGTTCGAAAATGGCCATGCGTAATATCCCTTTATTGGATAAATGGTATGGCAGCCACAGCGAGGCACCGCAGCTATTCGCTCTGGGATTTGCAGCTTACCTTTACTTTTTAAAGTCAGAACGGAAAGATAGCCATTACATACGGACCATCAATGGACGCACCATCGAAATTCAGGATGAATCTGCAGCAGTCTTTTATGAGGCCTGGCAGCAGCCGGAGACGGTTGTTCATACCGTTCTTTCGAACGTCGGCTTATGGAATAGGGATCTGACCAAGTTTCCCGGACTGGAAGAAACTGTAGACCGACAGCTAAAACAGATTATTCACAATGGTGCGTTGCAAGCGCTAACTATTTTGGAACATGAAAAATAAAGTACTTAAAATACATCCGAAGGACAACGTCCTGGTCGCTTTACAGGATCTAAGAAAGGGTGAAGCTATCTCATTTGAAGGAGCACATTATATCCTGCAGGAAGATATTCCCGCCAAACACAAATTTTTTATGCATGATATGCGTTTCGGCGATGAGATCCGAATGTATGGTGTGCTTGTCGGAAAAGCGCAATTTGACATTCCGCAAGGGAGTATAATGAATACCGAAAACACCAAACATGCTGCGGAGCCTTATCATTTCAGACCTTCCCAGTACCATTGGGACAAACCCGATGTCTCTAAATTCGAGACAAGGACCTTCAACGGATACCTACGCGGAGACGGACGGGCCGGAACAGCCAATTATTGGCTCTTCATCCCGACAGTATTTTGTGAAAACAGGAACTTGGATGTCATCAAAGAGGCTCTCTACAATGAGCTTGGGTACTCCGTTACCGGGAAATATAAAAATTTCACACACCAGCTGCTGCAAGCCTATGAAAAAGGGGAAACCTTGGATCTGTCTTCATTGGAAAAACTCAATACCAGTACAGCGCAATCCAGCCGGGTATTCAAAAATGTCGATGGGATCAAATTTCTCAACCATCAGGGCGGCTGTGGCGGAATACGACAGGATGCGGCGGTCTTAAGTAAACTGCTTGCGGCTTATGCTGACCATCCCAACGTAGCCGGTGTGACAGTATTAAGCCTAGGCTGTCAGAATCTACAACTAAACGACTTGGTGAACGACATCAAGCTTCGCAATCCCAATTTTGATAAACCGCTATATGTATTTGAACAGCAACAATCGAAGAGCGAGGAACAGCTGATTAAGGAAGCCATACTGCAGACCTTCATCGGCCTTACAGAAATCAACAAAATTACCAGACAACCGGTGCCTTTAAGCAAATTGACACTCGGTGTCAAGTGTGGTGGCAGTGATGGTTTCAGCGGTATTTCGGCGAATCCAGCTGTCGGTTATACGGCTGATCTCCTGGTCGCTTTGGGGGGGAAGGTGCTTCTAGCGGAATTTCCGGAATTATGCGGTGCCGAACAGAATCTTATAGACCGGACGTTGGATCCTGCCGCAGCCAATAAATTTATCGACTTGATGACCGCCTATAGCAATGCAGCGGAGGCTGTAGGCTCGGGGTTTTATATGAATCCTTCACCGGGCAATATACGTGACGGACTCATTACGGATGCCATCAAAAGTAATGGCGCTGCCAAAAAAGGCGGCACCTCCCCTGTAGTCGATGTCCTCGATTATACGGAGGCAGCCACAAAAGCCGGACTTAATCTGGTCTGCACACCAGGCAACGATGTCGAAGCCACAACCGGTAAAGCAGCCGCAGGCGCCACCTTAATTTTATTTACTACGGGACTGGGCACCCCTACCGGTAATCCAATATGCCCGGTAATCAAAGTCGCCACCAATAATACATTGGCAAAGAAAATGGCCGACATCATTGACATTAATACCGGCCCTATTATCGATGGTGACAAAACAATCCAGGAAATGGGCGAAGATATACTCGAGTATTGCATCAAAGCAGCCAGCGGTGAGGTAATTCCCAAGGCTGTTCAATTAAATCAGGACGACTTCATCCCTTGGAAAAGAGGTGTGAGCTTATAAATTTATATAGTATGAAAGCATTCTTAGACGAAAACTTTTTATTAAACTCAAAAACAGCAGAAGTGCTGTACCACAATTATTCAAAACAGCTACCCATTATCGACTATCATAATCATCTGATTCCGGAGCAGATCGCCAATGATATTAAATTTGAAAATATCAGTCAGGTCTGGCTCCATGGTGATCATTATAAATGGCGGGCGATGCGCGCCAATGGTGTGAATGAACGGTATATTACGGGCGATGCCTCAGACGAAGAAAAATTCATGAAATGGGCAGAAACAGTGCCTTATACATTACGCAACCCGCTACATCACTGGACGCACCTTGAGCTCCAACGCTATTTCGGCATAACGGACTTACTTTCTCCAAAAACAGCCGGTAAAATATATGCGGATACCGGTCAGCTCCTACAGCAAGACAGCCATTCTGTACGCGGATTATTGAAAATGATGAATGTTGAAGTAGTCTGTACTACGGACGATCCTATTGATAGTTTGGAATTCCATCAACAATTCGCCGGAGAAAACGAGTCCTTCAAAATGCTTCCGGCGTTTCGTCCCGACAAAGCCATGAACGCCGATGACCTGGTCGCGCTGAACCAATATATCGACAAACTGGAAGAAGTCTGTAACCTGACCATCCACAGCTTAGGAGATTATCTGCGCGCATTGAAAGCCAGACATGACTTTTTCGCTGCCAATGGATGTAGTGTTTCTGACCATGGCCTTGAGCAGATTTACGCCGAAGATTATACCGAACAGGAAATTGCCTCGATTTTCGACAAAATACGGTCAAAAAAAGAAATTTCCTTCGATGAAAACCTGAAATTCAAATCCGCCATGCTGATCTATTTTGCAGAGTGGGATCACGAAAAAGGATGGGTTCAACAATATCACCTGGGCGCATTGCGCAATAATAATGCGCGTATGCACCGCTTAATCGGGCCAGATACAGGGTGGGATTCGATCGGCGATTTTAGCCAGGCCCGCGCATTGTCAAAATTTTTGAATAAATTAGACAATCAGGATAAGCTAACCAAGACCATCTTGTATAACCTCAATCCGGCAGACAATGAGCTCATTGCAACCATGATTGGGAACTTTAACGATGGATCTATCAAAGGAAAAATTCAATTTGGCTCAGCTTGGTGGTTTTTGGATCAGAAAGATGGTATGACAAAGCAGATTAACGCGCTTTCAAATATGGGGCTATTAAGTCGCCTTGTCGGCATGTTGACTGATTCCCGAAGCTTCCTTTCGTTCCCGAGACATGAATACTTCCGGAGATTGCTGTGTGACATCTTCGGGCAAGACATCGAAAGAGGCGAGATACCGAACGATATCGAATGGGTAGGCAAAATCGTACAGGACATCAGTTATAATAACGCACGAGAATATTTTGAATTTTAACAAAATGCAGGGTAAAGTACTAAGCTTTGGCGAATTGCTGTTGCGCATCTGTCCCGACATCGAACAGAACTGGATTGAACAGCATCAACTACCTTTCTATGTAGGGGGAGCAGAACTGAATGTGGCGACTGCTCTCGCCCTTTGGAATGTGCCATCCTCTTATTTATCTGCAGTGCCTCAAAATGCCATTTGTGAAAGCATTGACCAGTATCTGCAACGGAAGAATATCGATACAACATCCATGCAATGGACGGGAGACCGACTGGGAATATATTATCTACCCAAGGGGAAGGACCTCAAAAACGCAGCCGTGATTTACGATCGGGCACATTCTTCTTTTGCCAGTCTGAAGGTAGGCAGTATCGATTGGCATCAGGTGTTTGCAGATGTCAAATGGTTCCATTTCTCTGCGATTTGTCCAGCTATCAGCCAGGAGGTCGCCGACCTTTGCCTGGAGGCGGTACAGGTCGCCCAAGAGAAGGGCATATTTGTGTCCCTGGATCTGAATTATCGGTCCAAGCTGTGGAAATATGGAAAAGCTCCAAAAGAAGTGATGCCGGAGATAGCAAAACACTGTAACCTTATCATGGGCAATATCTGGGCAGCCCATCAGATGCTCGACACAAAGCTAAACGGACAGTTCCTGACACAGGCCTCAGGTTATAAGGATGAGGATTTGCTCACACAGGCCCTGGAAACGAGCGAGGAAATCATTGGCGCCTATCCACGTTGCCAGTATGTAGCCAACACCTTCCGTTTTGACTATCAGCTCAAAGGCATCAGATATTATACCACATTGTTTGACAAGGACAATCTGATCAAATCGAAAGAGTATATCTCGGAGGACATTTTAGACAAAGTCGGAAGTGGCGACTGCTTTATGGCAGGATTAATTTACGGTTTATATTCCAACCTGCCACCAAAAGAAACACTGGAGTTTGCAACGCTTGCTGCATTCGATAAACTATTTATTGCCAGCGATGCAACCACAAGCACAGTAGAAGATATAAAAAAAAGAATGAGAGCATGAGTTTGAAAGAAATTGTACTACAAAAAATCATTGAACAGGGGACACTTCCGCTGTTCTTCCATCACGATAGAGAGAGAAGTGCCGCTATTCTACGCACGCTGTATCAAGCAGGCGTACGTGTATTTGAATTTACCAATAGAGGCGCAGAAGCTCTTGAGGTATTCGAGCACCTAATCGCCGTAAGAGATGCTGAAATGCAAGACCTTTACTTGGGTATCGGGACAATCAAATCTGTGGAAGACGCACAGCAGTTCCTTCAGGTAGGTGCAGATTTCATTGTTGCACCCCTTGTAAATCCACTGGTTGGCTCTCTTGTTCATGAGCAGCATAAATTATGGATTCCGGGCTGTATGACACCGACTGAAATCTATACAGCGCAGCAACAAGGCGCTGCCCTGATTAAATTGTTCCCGGCCAATATCCTGGGCCCTGCATTTATGAGCTCCATCCGCGAGCTTTTTAAAGACCAAAAGTTTATGCCCACTGGCGGCGTGGAAATTGAGATGGAGAATCTGAAAGCTTGGTTCAGATCCGGAGTATGTGCAGTAGGCATGGGTAGCAAGCTTATAGATCCTAAAGATACAGCCCAATTATTCGAAAACACGAAGAAAGCACTTGACTTCGTTTCAAAAGCACGACAACAATAAAAATAAACTATTAAACCCATTATGATGAACACGGAGAAAAAGGGCAATTACCGCTGGGTAATATGTTCGCTACTATTTTTTGCTACGACGATCAATTACCTGGACCGCCAGGTACTTTCATTGACCTGGAAGGATTTTATCAGTCCGGAATTCCATTGGACCAATACCGATTATGGAAATATTACGGCTTTATTTTCTATCTTCTATGCGATCAGTATGCTTTTCGCAGGCCGTTTTGTGGACTGGATGGACACCAAAAAAGGATTTTTATGGGCTATAGGAATTTGGTCCGTTGGCGCCATTATCCACGCTTTTTGTGGGATTGCAACATCTGGAATTGTCGCCGGTGAATGGTTTGTTGGTTTTGAAGGAGCAAAAGAGGCTATTTCTCACGTGAACAATGCAGGCTTAGTCATCAGTGTCAGCGTCAACCTGTTTATCTTTGCACGGTTTGTGCTTGCTGTTGGGGAAGCTGGAAACTTTCCGGCAGCCATCAAAGCGACTGCCGAGTATTTTCCGAAAAAAGACCGCGCGCTGGCCACTAGCATTTTCAACTCTGGGGCGACTATAGGTGCACTAGCAGCGCCACTGACAATACCTGTCATCGCTGCACATTGGGGATGGGAAATGTCATTCATTATTATCGGTGCACTGGGGTTCGTCTGGATGGGTTTTTGGATTTTCCTGTACAAAAAACCACATGACAACCCCAAAGTCAATGCTGCTGAGCTAGCTTATATCCACCAAGATGACCACGAAGAGCAAGCTGCTCACCCCGGTGCAACAAAACAACCAAGGACCACAATATCAGAGTGCCTCAAATACAAACAGACCTGGGCTTTTGTATTCGGAAAATTCATGACCGATGGTGTTTGGTGGTTCTTCCTATTTTGGATGCCCGCCTACCTTTCCGCTGTTTATGACATTAAATCATCCGATACCGAGGGGCAGCTCGCAATCTTTGTCCTTTATGCCATCACGATGTTATCGATCTACGGCGGCTGGCTCCCTACCTATTTTGTTGATAAAAAAGGGATGAACGCTTATGAAGGGCGGATGAAAGCTATGCTTTTGTTTGCATTTGTGCCGTTAGTTGTTCTATTTGCGCAGCCTCTCGGACATATTTCATACTGGATACCAGTGATTTTAATCGGCTTTGCGGGTGCAGCACATCAGTCCTGGTCGGCAAACATTTTCTCCACCATCGGAGACTCTTTTCCGAAGCGGGCTATTGCAACAGTTACAGGCATAGGCGGACTCGCGGGCGGTGTAGGCGCTTTTATTATCAATAAAACCTCCGGCTGGCTGTTTGATTATGCAAAAGAGACACAAATGACATTTATGGGCTTTAAAGGCGAAGAAGCCGGGTATTTTATTATCTTTTCTTTCTGTGCTTTAGCATACTTGATTGCATGGGTGGTAATGAAAGCCCTTGTTCCTAAACTAATTTTAATAAAAAATTAACAAATATTGCAAAAATTGTATTATATTAGCAATATCTTTATGAATATCAATCTAAACCATTTTTAAAACAATGAGCTTAAACTTAGAAGGTATCTTCTACGAGGAGAAAGACATTCCCGCAGAATTTACACTAGACGAACAGGTCGATCAAAGAGAGTTCCTTTCCAATGGAGAAATGATTTCTTGGGCGGGTCAGGTAAACGAAGTTTTTTCACCGATTTGTGTGAAGACGAAGGACGGCCTGAAGCGTAAGCGCATCGGTAGTTTCCCTGTTTGTACTGAAAAAGAGTCCATGGAAGCCTTAGACGCTGCTGTAAAAGCATACGACAATGGACGTGGAGAATGGCCAACAATGAGCGTTGCCGATCGTATTGCTTGTGTGGAGAATTTTACACAAAAAATGATTGCCAAGAAAGACATTGTTGTCAAGCTTATTATGTGGGAAATTGGCAAGTCGTATGCAGACTCGGTAAAAGAGTTTGATCGTACTGTTGAGTATATCTACGCGACGATCGATGCATTGAAAGATATAGACCGTGACTCTTCACGTTTTCAGATCGAACAGGGCATCGTTGCCCAGATCAGAAGGTCACCACTGGGAGTTGTCCTTTGTATGGGACCGTTCAATTATCCGCTAAATGAGACTTTCACGACGCTCATCCCTGCATTGATCATGGGTAATACCATGCTATTTAAACCGCCTAAACATGGCACCTTATTGCACTACCCTTTATTGGAAGCATTTAGAACAAGTTTTCCAAAAGGAGTGGTCAATACGATCTATGGACGTGGAAACAAGATTGTTCCAAGTTTGATGCAATCCGGAAAAATCAATGTCCTTACCCTGATTGGATCAAGCCGTGTAGCTGACGAACTCAAAAAATTGCATCCAAAGGTAAACCGTCTACGTGCGATCCTTGGACTGGATGCTAAAAATGCGGCTATTATCACCAAAGATGCTGATCTGAACTTAGCGGTCTCCGAAACAGTATTGGGTTCGCTTTCATTCAATGGCCAGCGTTGTACGGCATTGAAAATTATCTATGTACACCGCAGCTTGGCACAGGAGTTTTTAAAACGTCTTTCTGCCGAAGTTGGAAAGCTTAAGTATGGAATGCCTTGGGAAAAAGGGGTATCCTTGACTCCTCTCCCAGAAGTTAACAAGCCGGCATACTTAACGGAGTGCATCGAAGATGCGAAAGCGTATGGAGCCAAAGTAATCAATGAAAATGGCGGCCAGGTAGCCGAATCTTTCTTCTATCCGGCGATTGTTTATCCGGTCAACTCCCAGATGAAGCTCTACAGAGAAGAACAGTTTGGTCCGGTGATCCCGGTAGTCCCTTTTGATGATCTCGAAGAGCCTATCGAGTACCTAATCGGTTCATCTCACGGACAGCAGGTAAGTATTTTCAGCAATAACGCAGCGGTGGTATCTTCTTTGATCGATCCGTTGGTTAATCAGGTGAGCCGTGTCAACATCAATTGCCAATGCCAACGTGGCCCTGATACTTTCCCTTTCACAGGAAGAAAGGACAGTGCCGAAGGTACATTATCTGTCGTTGATGCGCTACGTTCATTCTCTATCCGTTCGTTAGTTGCGACAAAATTCACAGAAGAAAACAAAAAACTGCTGAACGAGATCGTTAGTGAAAATGAATCGAATTTCTTAAGCACCAAATATATCTTCTAGAGAGATCGATATCCTATAAAAACACCAGTTAATTGCAGCGTCTGCAATTAACTGGTGTTTCGTTTTTAAACGGCACGCTGGCAATTGTGATGGATGAGTATAAGATCGTTAATTCCGCAATATTAATGCGCCTCAAAATGCTTGCAAATTGGCAATTTCAGTTCCTTTATCCCCTCTACGACCAAGTTGGCAACAGCCGAAGCACCGATCGGGCTTAAATGGGTGTCATCCTGTTTACCCTCTGGATAGTTTGGGTTTCCCTTTTCCACATGAAGAAACAATGGTTTACTTTTTTCATCACCGTAAGATGACAATAATCGGGATGTTTTTTCTTCCATATCGATACAATGTACATGCAAGTTTTCAGCCAGTTTTTTCATAATCGAGGGATAATCCCCATGTGTAGGGACCAAGCTACCACCTTCAAATTTACGTCTGGCGATCGATGTTAAAAGAACAGGAATCGCGCCTTTTTCCCTTGTCTGTTGGATGTAGAAAGTCAGGTTCTGTTCAAATTCCTCTAGAGAGGTTCCCACATTGGGCTTATTGATTTTCTCATCGTTGTGGCCAAACTGGATGAATACATAATCACCATGCTGCAAATGCTCAACAATTGGAGTCCAATGATCCACGATACTTCCGTCCTTGCCGACATCGTGTTTGAAGGATTTACTGCTGCGTCCGTTCAGGGCCCGGTTATCAACCTTGACGTGTTGGTCAGCCAATTTCGCAAAAGCCATTCCCCATCCGGTTTCGGGAAAAGCCCGCTCCTGTTTAATAGCTGCCGTCGAGTCGCCAATAATATAGATGGTCAGTGGGCGATCTTGCCGGAAAGCGAAAAGGAGAATTGCTATGCAAAGACCAACAATAAAGACACAAATTTCTTTTTTCATCATATACATGTTTTAAGAGCACACGCTCAGGTTTTCTATAATCCATTCGTAATCATGCCTCCTAGGGATAAATCACAAGGATAGTTTAATCGGTTATGTTTCCAACCAAGTTTACAAAGTATATCTGATTTGTCCATATACACAGTCGTTAAAATTTATGCAATCGTTGCCGGCAACGATTGCAACAGTCGTCAAAATTAGGTTTTGTGGTTTTTTTTGGCTAATATTATAGTCTATTTTGCCGGTTATGAAATTTGAAAACTATACAATCAAAGATATTGCTAAAGCACTTAATTTATCTACTTCAACGATTTCCAGAGCGCTAAGAGACAGCTATGAAATAAGCCCTGAAACGAAGAAGATTGTATTGGAATACGCCGAAAAAATAAATTACCGCGCCAATCCGATTGCCAGAAGCTTAAAAGAACGACGCAGCCATTCGATTGGGATTATCGTCAGCGAAATCGCCAATAACTTCTTCTCCCAGGTCATCGATGGAGCGGAATCCATTGCATATAACAAAAACTTTCAGATCATTATTTCCCAGACACACGAGTCTTCCGAACGGGAGCGTCTCAACGTGGAATATTTGACATCTCGATCTATTGACGGATTATTGATCGCTTTGTCCTCAGAGACCGAAGATATCTCCTACCTGCACAAACTACAGGAACGCGGTTTCCCGATCGTGTTTTTTGATCGGGTACCACAACAATTTGACACCTATAAGGTTATTGTGAATAATCAGCAAGGGGCATACGATGCAACCCAGCACCTAATTAAACAGGGTAAACAACGGATAGCCCACCTGACGAGCTCAAAGTCTTTGTCGATTACCAAGGACCGTCTTTACGGGTACCAAAAGGCTTTAATGGCCAACCATATCGATTTCGATCCGGCATTGGTCAAATATTGTCAGTACGGCGGGCTACATCAGGATGAGATTGAGACAGCCATAGAAGAACTTATGCATACAGGCTTTGACGCGATATTTATTTCAGGCGACAAGCTCACAACGGGTTATTTGCACGTAGCAAAGAAGAAAGACAAGCTCAATCTTCACCACATTGCTATTGCGGGATTCACAAACTCGAATGTCGTGGATCTGTTCTCCGCTAAGGTCGCCTCAATACGGCAGCCCGCCTTTGAAATGGGTAAAATAGCGACCGAACTCCTCATCCAGCTGATCGAAAAACGAACGCCGAACGAGCAATTTGAAACACGGGTTTTACCGACCGAAATAATCAAAAACGACTAAAAAGAAAGACCGTAAGAAGATATCTTCTTACGGTCTTTATACCCATGACAGCAGTTACTGTGCCCGTTCCTTTTCTTCGTTGCTGGTATCTTTCTTCCGATAATTATTCTTTAGATTACCAAATTTATAGGTGTAAGTCAGGCGCACAACCCGACGGTCTTGATGTTGTCTGATCCTGGAATCAAAAGGACCAAAATTGGTGCTTAGATTTTGATTTCCAGTATTGAATACATCGGTAACGGCCAACTTGAGCGAACTGCGTTCCTTAAACGTTTTGGTCATACCAACCTCCATATCCCACCTGCTCTTCAGATCATAGACATTATATTTGAATGGTGAGAAATAGCGCACATTGACATTGGCAGAGAGGCTCTTGCTCATTTTAAGATTATGCATTGACATGGCCTGGACCAGAAAGGATTTCCGATTTACCGGAAGTCCTGCTATCATACCATCAAAATCAAAATAAATACCAGTTATATTGTTGTTCATGCTCCACAGTTTTGAGACAGTGACCGGAATATTGAGATTTAGGTAGGAGGTCAGATTCCGACCTAAGTTCTCACGGATGACCCATGTAGTACCAGCCACTGAATCTTGCCCCATACTCTCAACAATGGCGTCTTTTACGTCATTAATTCCCAAGGTTAGGTTATAACGTTGTAATAAGGTATAACTCAATGAAAATTCATTGGAGAACTGCGGATTTAAATACGGATTTCCGCGTTCAAAAGTAAGTTTGTCTATATAATAGTCAAAGGGGTTCAATTGCCGGTAATTAGGTCTTGTCACCTTCCGGGTATAACCAAGCGACAGGATGTGTTTCTCATTGAACGAATAGCTGAGGTTAGCATTGGGAAAAAGTTCAAAATAGTTTCGTTTTACACGTTTGCTCATCGTGATGGAGTTTCCATCCGAAAACGTATACTCACCCCTTAGCCCTGCTTTTAAAGACCACTTACCAATGCTATTGTTATAATCTAGATACGCTGCCGCAATCTGCTCCTTATACACAAAATGATTGGTACGAGATACATCATTTACCCAACCCTGGTCCACCAATTTCTCAAACAGCAGGTCATTATCAGATTTAACATTAGAGTATTTTGTTCCCATTTCAAGCTTGGAACTCTTCGACAAAGGATGCTCATAGTCCAACTTTGCTACATATATATCAATCCCGATTGGCATTCCACTACGTTCAGCTTCTGCCGGAGCTTCCTTGCCCCCCACATCAGCGTATTGATTAAGATAGTTTACACGTTTGCTGCTCTTGAATTTACTCCAGTCCAGGTCGGCGGTTAGCTTTCGCCCGTTGGAATCTATCCGGAATTCATTATTTAGATTGGCTGAATAACGGTCAAATAATTCTTTGAAATCAGATTCCGAGACTAACACTGTGTCATAGTCCACGAAGGATCTGCCGATATTTGTTCTGCTGTCATTGTCATTATACTCCGTGTTGTTCGCACCGTTAAACTGTACCGTCAATGTATTTCGGCTGGATGTTTTCTGCTCAATACCAAAGCGATACGAATGATTACGTTCTTCCTCACCCAACGCCGACTTCTGCGCAAAATACTTCTGTTCACCACTGTTCTGTATGACGCGGTCGATTTCAAGTTTGCGATAAGCTTTTTCATCTGAATAAGCGTAGGAACCAAATAATGTCGTATTGTTCTTCTTATAATTTAACGACAGCGAGCTGTTTCCTCTGAACTTCTCGCCGTGCCCCGCCGTAAGATTGAAGGTACCATTAAACCCCTCCATCCGATTCTTCTTAAGGACGATATTGATCGTGCCTACTGCGCCCTCAGCATCGTCCTTTGCTGAACGGCTAGTAATTACTTCCACTGATTTGATCTGGTTACCATCGGTGCTTTTCAAAAAATTGAGCAACTGCTCGCCGGTCATGTACGTTTGCCGTCCATCTATCGTCACCGCGACACCAGACTGCCCCATCAGTTGCAGGTTATTGTTGTTGTCCAAACTTACACCCGGTGCCCGTTGGACGATATCAAGAGCATTATTCCCTGCTGCAATGGGCGAATTCTCCACATTTAAAATCAGTTTCCCCGGTTTGCTTTCAACCAAAGGCCGCTTGCCTTCCACCGTCACCTCCTCCAGTTTACGGTTATCGCTGCGCAAACTGATCGTTGCTACAGCATAATCAGACTTGCCGACCTCAAAAATATTGCTGCGACCAGCTATATACCCGACCATCTTGGCATCAACGACATAACTGCCGGCAGCTACATCCGAAAACTGGTACTCGCCGGCTTCGTTTGTTACAGCAGCTTTCAGTACAACGGTGGAATTGGCTTTCATCAGGTAAGCCGTGGCCAACGGAAGTGGCACATTGTCTTCTGACTGCACCTTTCCCGTTATCTTTACCTGCGCATGGACGAAAGAAACGAGCAAAAAATTTAGTAGTAAAAGATAAAAATATTTTTTCATTAAGATAAGTAGGTTAGTGCTATGAAGCCAGTATCAGGATGTTCGTTGGATCGACCTGACTTGATTCCAATATCGTTTATTGTTATACCCTCTATTTGTCTTCCGCGTTTTTATAGCGGAAGACAATGCTAGGATCAGTTCTTTTTAATCTGAAGGGAGCCATCGTTTTTCTTTACATTGATAATCGTGTCCCTGCGAATGACGATCGATGTGTCATTGAGTACGATTTCGTTACTATCGGTATTATCATGCTCTTCTTCTGTTGACTCCTTAGGTGGCAGAGCGCATTTTAATCCTAAAGACGTGACCACAAATTCAACTTCTTTTACGTCCTGGTTATAACGGTCACGACACTCATAAAAGGAAATATCACGTAGTTTGTCCTCCAATCTATCATTGATCACCAGTTTTGTGCCTACTGGCAAAAACAAGGTAACATTGACTTCCTGATCGCGGTAACGTTCACCTTCGGTCAACTGAAATGCATTATCAAAAACCAATGAACTTGAGTCCTGTTTCAATGCATAGTTTATTTTTGCAGCCCGATCTGTAGCCGCTTTATATGTACTGCCTTTGGCCGAGTATTCATATCTTACATAAGGCTCCTGCAACGAGTCAATACGTTCTATGCGGATACGGATATTGCGTTTCAGATGTGAAGATAAATTCTCGCTCTTTAATCCGATATTACTTTTGACGCCATTTTTTAAACGGATTACACGCACATCATTTTCATTCAGATAGTAGACCGCCTGCTTTTGTAAAGGCTTTTCCTCCACAATCGTACTTGATTCCCTAAATTCCTTCGCGACAGAAGTCGAATAATAAATGAGCGCCCCCGTTGACGCCAACCACACAATAAATAGTGCCGTGGTTAAATAATTGCTCATTGGCTTCTTCTCAAAAAGCACACGCAGAAGCAGATAAAACAATCCTGCAAAAGGAATAAAAACGGATAAGAAACCCGCGATCAGTGCAAAAGGCACATCGTTAGGATTCATCAAATAAAATGGTCCCGAATCATCCATTACATCTGGAATAACATTCACGATAGCCAGCGCAAAGAAAATGAGTCCGATGATCAGCCCAATCAGCGTCAGCCCGACGACAATGACAAAAAATACACCAATTACTTTAACAATGATTTGCAGCAGCTTGGCGACCCCATCTCCTGTACGGTCTACTCCTCGCGAAAATGTTTCCCGCATACCGCTCATCTCTTCATCAAAAGAACGCTTGAAATTATGGATATTAGGTGCTTCGCCCCGCATTTCCATTTTATCAGCCCTGGTCATGGCCAATGGCATTACTATCCAGAGAATCACGTATACCAGCACGCCAGATCCACCCACCAATACAAACAATACAAAAAGTAATCTCACCCATTTGGCTTCAATACCGAAGAAATGACCTAATCCACTACAGACCCCACTGAATACCTTATCGTCAGGATCCCGCATCAGCTTTTTCCCCACTTTATAGGTTCCCGCATTTGCTTCCCCCTGATAGGTGGTATAATCATCTTGCTGCTCTGATTCAAAATCACTCACCCTACCCATTTGCTCGATGACAGCGTTCACATCATCCATATTCAGCACTTCTTTACTTCCGGCCTGAATTTTTTCCGTAAACATTTCAGATATGCGGTTTTCAATATCTTCCAGAATCTCGCGGCTGTCCTCTGAATGTCCAAAGTGCTTTTTGATATCAATCATGTATGACCGGAGGACCTCATAAGCATCTTCCTCGATATGGAAGACGATGCTGTTTATATTGATAATTATTGTCTTATTCATCGTTATTATCTTTAACTGGTTTAGTTGAATCCATACTTCTACCTGCCAGCGACGTGTTTACTGCAAACACGAGCTCATTCCAGGTGACATCTAACTTCGCAAGGACCTCTAATCCTTCCCGCGTGATTTCATAATATTTTCTAGGCGGACCTGAAGTTGACTCTTTCCATATATAGCTCAATAAGCCATTATTCTTGAGACGGGTCAAAAGCGGATATAGTGTTCCTTCTACAACCAACAATTGGGCTTTCTTCAGTTCGCTGATAATATCGGAGGCATAAATTTCTCCTCGAGAAATTATTGAAAGGATACAATACTCCAGTATCCCCTTCCTCATCTGAATTTGTGTATTTTCAGCTATCATAACAATACAAAGATATATGTATTTTATGGTACCATGCAATACATAGTACCATACAAAACAAATACAAAGACATAATCAATTGATTTTCAGCTATATATTTTTTATAAAAAAGAATAATTTCTTTTCTATCGAGAATTTTTAGGATATTTACCCCTATGATTAAAATCCTACTGGACTATAAATGGTGTTTTATATGGGCCATTATCGTTATCATTCTGTGTACCCTCCCCGGCAACGACTTTGAGTCAGTCCCTTCCTATCCCGGGATGGATAAGCTGGTTCACTGCGGCATGTTTTTCGTATTCTGTACACTGATGTACAACGGCGTTATTCAGCAATTTAGTGGAAAACCTACTCGCTGGGCTCCCATTTTTATCGTATCTTTTGTGGGTTTTCTATTTGCAGGATTAACCGAGCTGCTACAACTATACATTTTTATCTATCGAAGTGGTGATTGGTGGGATTTATTTGCTGACTCCGTGGGAATTGGGATGGCCGGTTTCGCTTACCTTCTGAATTACGTCAACAGGAGAGTATAATCATTCTATTGTTAAGCACGCGCCAAGGTCGCTACGGAGACTTTACAGGCCCAGGCTTGTTGGATGGCAAGTGCAGCAGACACGATCGTGGCTCCCGTCGTCAATACGTCATCGACAAGTAAAATGTGTTTTCCATATAAGGCAGGCATATGCTCACAAGCAAAAACATCTTCCACATTTTCGTACCGGGATAAGCGGTCCTGCCCTGTCTGCGTGACGGTTGCTTTTTTACGGACGAGCGCGTCCTCCTGCAAAGGTATGCCCATAGCCCTGGACAGGCCTCTCCCAAAATAGCTGGACTGATTATATCCTCTTTTGCGGAATTTGCCCGGATGCAAAGGGATGGGGATAATAGCATCCAAATGTTGATAGCTTGCCGAGTCCAGCAATTTTAATCCATATTGGAATCCGAAATACTCTGCTAACAAAGGCTGATTGTTGTATTTTATCTGATAGATCAACCGTTCGACACGACTTTCTTTCTGTAAAATCAGAAATGAACAGGCTTCTTCTACCGGTACTTTTCCCCATAGTTGTCTGGCGGTGTCATTATCTGAATATTCGTGAAAATTGGTATACGGAAGATGGAAATCACAGGCGATGCAAATAAATTTTTCCTGATACCTGAGTACACATCCGCAACAGGCACACTCCCTCGGAAAGAAGATAGCAACAAAATCTCCTAAGATCCTCTTCAGACCAAACGGCATACTAGTGACCTCCTGAACTAAAGATAATAAAACAATATCGTAAATTAGACGTTTGAGTTTTCCTTTTGCTTGTCTTTTATAGCGAGCTGTCCGCATGCAGCATCGATATCTTTACCACGGCTGCGTCTGATATTCGTAACGATCCCTTGGTTTTTAAGATAGTTGGCAAATATATCTATTTTGTCTGCTTCTGCATTCAGAAAATCCGCCAATGCAATCGGATTATATTCAATCAGGTTGACTTTACAGGGGACATGTTTACAGAATTTGGCGAGTTCCCGTGCATCTTCGAGTTCATCATTGAAATTGTTGAAAACAATATACTCAAAGGTGATCGGGTTCTTTGTCTTGGCATAAAAGTATTTTAATGCTTCGGCCAGTGACTTGAGCGAATTCTGCTCATTGATAGGCATGATTTCATTACGCTTCTTATCGTTTGCGGCGTGCAGAGACAGGGCAAGATTAAAACGGACCTGATCATCCCCCAATTTTTTGATCATCTTGGCAATACCGGCTGTGGATACCGTAATCCGCTTGGCAGCCATATTGAGTCCATCGGGTGCAGTGATACGCTCCACAGACTTCATCATGTTGGCATAGTTAAGCAGCGGCTCACCCATTCCCATATACACAATATTGGTTAGCGGCTGTCCGTAATGCTCCTCGGCCTGCTTACTGATCAGCACTACCTGATCGTAGATTTCATCTGCATTCAGATTACGTTTGCGGTCCATATATCCTGTGGCACAGAATTTACACGTCAGACTGCAGCCTACCTGAGAACTTACACAAGCCGTCATGCGCTCAGGCGCCGGAATGAGCACACCCTCAATGATATTGCCGTCGTATAGCCTAAAGCTACTTTTGATGGTTTTGTCCGAGCTGATCTGTGATTCCTTGACTTTTACAGCGTTAATCGTAAAATTTGCTTTCAGTTTTTCACGTAGGCCTTTGCTCAAATTGCTCATTTGATCAAAATCTATGCAAGACTTCTCCCATATCCACTCGTAAATCTGCTTCGCACGAAAGCCCTGTTCACCCAACGCCGTTAGTTGATCTTTGAGCTGACTCAAAGACAAACTCCTGATATCTATTATTTTACTTTTTTCAATCACGGTACAAAGATACGAATAATTAAGCGACAAAAAATCCCGTTCTAAAGAAAATAGAACGGGACAACTGTTATGTATATGTTTTAAAATAGGTAGATTAGCTACTCGTTAGCCATGTATGGCCTCCTTATTTCCATAAGACTGGATCAGCCGCCCTTCAAAATCCAACCATTCCTTCCAGCGTTTCTCCACGTCAACATCCACAGTATATTTGCGTGCAAAATTCAGGAAAGTAGTATAGTGATTGGCCTCCGATACCATGAGATCATAATAGAACTTGGCCAGTTCCTGATCTTTTATATTCTGTGACAGCACCCTAAACCGTTCACAGCTTCGCGCTTCGATCATCGCCGCGAACAGCAACCGGTCAATAAAAGCGGTATTCCGGCTACCATCCTTTTTGGAAAATTTCAGCAACTGCCCCACATAGTCATCCTTTCGTTCGCGCCCCAGCGTATAGCCACGTTCTTTGATGATCTCAATGACCATCCTGAAATGCTCCATCTCTTCAATGGCTATGGCAGTCAGTTCATGAACCAAATCTTCATGCTCTGAATTGTTTGTAATCAAAGATATTGCATTTGAAGCAGCCTTTTGTTCACACCATGCATGATCGGTCAAAATTTCTTCCAAATTCCCTTCTGCGATATTTGCCCATCGCGGATCTGTCAACAACTTAAGTCCAAGCATTTTACTTTTTAACTGTTTTTATTCGCAAAGGTAGACAATATCTGTCCGTAAAAAAAATGCTATCACCTTTTAGTTATCCTTTTGGAGAGCTTTCCGAACCGCTGGAGCTATTTTATCTCCATAAATTTCAATCGACCGCAGCATTTCGTTGTGGGAAGGTGCCCCCACATCCATATGTGCAGAAAACCGCGTCAATCCAAATTTCTCCTGTATTTGCAAGATTTTGTCAATAGCATATGCTGCATCACCGACGATCAGGTGTCCTCTTGACGATCTGCCAAAATCATATTGCGTACGCTGATAAGGAGGCCAGCCGCGGCTAGCTCCAATACGGTCCATCTGGGCCGAGTATACCGGATAATAGTAATCAGCAATCTTCGCACTGTCATCACCAAAAAATGCATGCATATGGACGCCGACCTGAAACTTAGCCATATCATGGCCATTGTCTTCATATGCTTGGCGGTATATCTCAAATAAATGGTCAAAGCTTTCATACATACCGCCGATGATCGCGAACATGACCGGCAAGCCCAGCTTTCCGGCACGGATCACCGACGAAGTCGTCCCACCTACAGCAACCCAAATAGGCAGCGCCCCCTTCTTCGGTCTCGGATATATTTCCTGATTGATCAAAGGGGCCCTAAAGTTGCCGCGCCATGTAATCGGATGCTGTTTATTCAACCGCAGCAAAAGTTCAAGTTTTTCTTCGAACAGCTCCGCATAGTCTTTCAAATCGTAACCAAATAAAGGAAATGATTCAATAAAGGATCCGCGGCCAGCCATGATTTCCGCCCTGCCATCTGAAAGGAGATCAACCGTCGCAAAATCCTGAAATAACTTGACCGGATCAGCCGAACTCAGTACCGACACGGCACTGCCGAGCTTAATATGTTTTGTTACGGTCGATGCTGCTGCCAAAACAATTTCGGGCGATGCAACGGCATAATCCTGCCGGTGGTGTTCGCCAATGCCAAAGAAATCCAGCCCAACCTGATCCATCAGCTTGATTTCCTCAATTATTTCTCTCATCCGGTCTTGCGCCGCCTGTATCTGACCTGTCACAGGATCGATCCGCGAATCTCCGAACATACCTATTCCTAATTCCATATGTCTTTTATTTTAAAACTCATTCAAAAATAGTACCTCCGTTCAGCAAATAAATTGATCTAGGATAAGAAATACGGTCTGCTGCTCCTAACACGCTCGCACTAATCAATGGGTTTCATGACTTTGGTCAAAGCCGCGGGAAGCTGTATCAAGTCGAAGTCGTTATCAAAAATAAGATATTTATTCTCCCAGTACGTCGCATATTTCTCCTTAAAGTCGCGTAAGCTGTGGAAATGTCTGAAATTTCCCAATCGGTCAGAAGCAAATTTCATGATTTTTTCCGCAGGACTATCCGTTGTGTTCAAACCGGCCATCGGCACCATCCCCAGATTCAGGTAACGATAACCCGTGGCCTTGGCGTGTCGTATGAGCTCAACGATCAGGGCATCCATACTACCGCCCGGAGCTTTACACGATTTGCGAATCATATCGTAGGTACATTCATTTTTAACATAATCTGGAATAATATTCAGAAAGGCTACGATTTGTCCTTGTTCGTCACACAGGACGAGGATATCCTGCGAAGCGAGCTCCTCGGTGTTAAACATACCCTGAGAAAATACCATCTCTTTTTTATTGAATTCCTTTAGCCATTCGTCAGAAACCTTCCTTAGCTGCTCCAAAAGCGATGAGGTATGCGGTGCCTGAAGTAAGCTCGCTGTATAACCTTTTTTCTGTATGGCATTGAGGCCATTACGCAGCGACTTACGATCTTTGCCTTCCAGCGAAAAGGCCCCCAGCTCCAGAATCGCCTCCTGCCCAATCGTAATTTTCTTTTTTCGCAGGGACGAAAAATGCACAAGACTATTTTCATCGACCCGATAATAGACAGCCTTTAGCCCATTCGCATAGCAATAACGGTCAAACTCCTGCACGAGCTCCTCTTTATCCCCTTCCTCACACACCGGTTCGTCCAGTACGATCGCGAACTCATTGGCCAATCTGTACGCTGTAAAACCCTCAGAGACCTCGGAGAAAAAAAGACTTTTATCTTTCGACAGCTTAAAAAAATCCATTGGCGACCGGCCGAACTCCTGCAGCAGCGCCTGTGCACGCTCCTGCTCCGTGGTACCCGACACTTGGTCGCGCAATAGCCGCGGACGAGCCAAGGCGTAAATCAGGATGAACCAACAAAAAATCCCTAATATTTTGGTGATACGCAAGAATTCCTGGCCGAAGCTAGTCTGCGGCATTAAATCATCATCCGCAAATAATAGAAAGCTTCTCGCGGTATGGTAGATCGACTGACGCCAGGTAAAATCCACTCCGAAGTGTTGTTTATCGATAAAATAAAAACTGAGTACGTCGAATAAGCAGACGCCGGCCAGCGCGACAGCAAACGTTACAAATCCTATACGTACCCAACTGATATTACTCTTGATGCGATATTGCTTATAATTGATCCCCAGCAAGACCATCGTTAATAGAGCTATTGAGGCCTCTTCATAATCGAATGCTTTAAGCACATGCCCGAAAAACGAAAGGGCACTAAAGATTAAAGCTACCCAGAAAGCAATGCGAAAACCTTTAATGAGGTAGGCGGCGGTAAGCAGCAGGCCCACGCCCAATACGAGCACCATAAATTTGGATGCGTGTATAGCCTCCAGCGGCAGATAAAACCGGTCCAGTTTCATGCGGTCAGCCAATGGCGGTGTGAGCACCGATATCACATTGACCATTCCCAGGAAGAATATCAGCAATGCAGGTCCAATGCGCGCCAGCAGTTCTTTACTTCTCCAGGAAAACGCAATGATTCCTAGCAATAAAGGTAGCCAGAATTCGAATACCCGATACAGCACAGTAATCCCCAAAGCCGCGGTCTGTGGATAACCATACGCCTTAAAAATATACAGCATTGTAAGTTCTACCGCTCCGAGCCCCCGCAAAAATGGTGATACGATCATCAATATGACCGAAACGGTGTAAGCAATCGCAGCAGCCTCAAAAGAATGATCCAGTCCCAGGGCATACATACTGACGAATGCATGTGCTATGCCGCAGCACTCGACAACCATCGAAGCGACCATCGTTGTCAATAAGTATTTCAATTTGATTTCACCAGAAAAGATCTCGTCGATGTTGGAGGCCACCGCCGGAAATTTAGATTCCATCCATTGATAAATGCCCTTATGTGTCCGAAAAGACCATACCAGCCAAAAGATGAAGCCCAATAACAGTCCCAAAATCAGCAATGACATCCATGCATCCCCAAAATTCTTATTGTTCCAGACAGTGTATAGAATGACCGGCACCCCAATGATAAAAACAGTCAGCAGACCGATGTAGCCGTATAATGCCCCCGCCTGGTGGATCTGCGTCGTATTTAGGCTCTGCTTTCTTAGTTGTGTCGTGGTATAAGCCAGTGCACTGATACCTCCAGCCGGAAGAAATACACTGAGCAAATTCCTTTTTAAGAACAGATCAATAGCAATACGGAGATTAATGGGCAGGCCTATCGCTTTAAAGCTTTGCACATACATAACCCCCTGCAACAAAACATATAAAATGGTTATGCCCATGCCGACCAGAACCCAGGTTGAATCTGCCGATCTCAACTGCGGAACGATCGCGGACAGTTCTTTCCGTTCATTGCGAAGAAAGACAATGGCCAACAAAATGACCAATACAGCGATGAGCTCTTTCCAATAGGTCTTTGGAGAAAAATGCCGAATGCGTTGAACGAAGTTCCTACCCATATCATTGTTTATTGACTAATCATCGTATCTAGTATAAACACGCGATAAAGCTAATCGTTTGAAAATGACAAATTGTTAAGTTTTCGTCAATTCTTCTGACATTTATCACTAATTTTCCATCATGAAAGAGAAAAAGGTCTTGTTCATCGGGTTGGTATGGCCAGAGCCTGCATCATCTGCAGCAGGTTTCCGCATGATGCAGCTGATTGATACATTCAGGGCACAATCCTACCAGATTACCTTCGCTTCGGCCGCAGCCAAATCTCCCTATAGTGCCATCTTAACAGACTTGGGCGTTAGCGAGCAGCCTATTGTATTGAACAGCGACAGCTTCGACCGCTTTATTGCAACCCTGCAGCCCGATATCGTGGTGTTCGACCGCTTTATGGTTGAAGAACAATACGGCTGGCGCGTGGCCCAGCAATGTCCCGGGGCACTCCGTGTCCTTGATACCGAGGATCTGCATTTTCTACGCCAGGCCCGGCATAGCTGTGTCAAAAAGAAAGGTGATTTTTCATTCGATGAGTTATTTACGGATACGGCAAAACGGGAAATTGCTGCTATCCTGCGGTCCGACTTATCGTTGATTATCTCTGAATCGGAGATGAAGATACTCACGGAAGCATTTCATATATCGCCAAATATTCTCTATTATCTCCCTTTTCTCGAAGAAGAAATTACAAGCACTAAGGTTCATTCCTGGCGGCCTTTTGCCGCTCGGAAACACCTGCTGTTTATAGGCAATTTTATACATGAGCCCAACTGGCATACCGTCCAGTATCTAAAAACGCAGATTTGGCCACGCTTACGCAACATGCTGCCACAGGCTGAGCTCCACATTTACGGTGCTTACCCAACACAAAAAGTACTGCAACTAGACAATCCAAAGGAAAATTTCCACGTCAGGGGCCGGGTAGAATGTGCACAGCTCACAATGGCTAATTACAGGGTGTTGATTGCGCCAATCCAGTTTGGGGCGGGCGTAAAAGGTAAATTCATTGATGCAATGCAGACCGGAACACCCTCTGTGACCACCTCTGTTGGCGCCGAAGCCATGAGCGGATCACTCCCCTGGAACGGCTTTATCGAAGACGATCCCGAGGCCTTCTGTCAAAAGACAGTAGAACTATATACTGATCCACTTATTTGGGAAAAGGCGCAAAACAACGGGATACAAATCATCAATGAGCGATATGAAAAGAAAAAATATCAAGCTGATTTCATGACCAACTTATCTCTATTGAAAGTTCAATTAGAAAAACATAGACAGCAAAATTTCATTAGCCAGATACTGTTGCACCATACCTTGCAGAGTACCAAGTATATGTCCTTATGGATTCAGGAGAAAAATAAACAGGACAATTAGTCGACATCCCGCCACCATGGGGCATAGAGGGTATCTAATCGGCTTAAATCCACAAGCTCCCCAATTTTGGGCGTGATTAGTCTGCTATGCTCCTTTTCTGCCACTTCATAGAACTTCTCCATGGGTTCTTTCCATCCATGCAAGGCCAACGCAAATTTCGAGGAGTGCACGGGCATTGTGGCTTTTGCCTGCAGGTCTTTTGTTTCCAAGGCCCATTCCTCAGGCAACGAATGAATATAATGCCAAGCATCGTTATATTGACCGTTCTCCAGAATGGCCAGGTCAAAAGGTCCAAACTTATCTCCGATCGTCTTAAAATGCTTGCCATAGCCACTATCTCCACCAAGGAACAGGTTGTATCGCGGAGTACGTAGCACAAAAGATGTCCACAATGTACTGTTGCGAGTAAATCTACGTCCCGAAAAATGTCTCGCAGGTGTAAAGGTCAGCCGAACATCAGCGTCAAGATCCACCTGATCATACCAGTCCCCTTCAATAATCTGTTCAGGACTGTAGCCCCACGATTCGAAATGTGCTCCTACACCCAATCCGCAGATCACCCGTTCCACCTTGTCACGCAGTTTGATCACTGTTTCATAGTCAAGATGGTCGTAATGGTCATGAGATATCAATAGATAATCTATCTTCGGAAAATCAGCTGCGGTATAATCCACAGCCAATTTAAAGGCCCGGTTACTTCCGGGAACAGGAGACGCATTGTCGCTGAATACGGGATCGATCAACAAAAGTTTTCCGTCAATCTTCAATAAATAAGATGAGTGCCCAAACCACACGACAAGATCCCGAGACGGCAGATTCTTAAGGTCACATTTTACGGCTGGCACTATCCCCTGTGGCTTCAGTCCGGGTTTCTTATTAAATAGAAAATGCCACAGTAGAGAAGCCATATTCACATCCTCCTTCAATGCTGGAGTGATTTCCAGATTATGGAAGATCCCGTTTTTAAAGTGTGGTGAGCGTCGCATCCGTTCGAGCCGGGCACCTGTAGGACTTCCGCCAAACATCGGATGAACAAAATAATAAAGGAGCCCACTGACCAGAACGATCAGTAGCATTCCTAAAATCAGCCATCCAACAGTTCTCATCAAAAATTATTCTTCCACATCATGGACTCCACAGGGCGAACGGTCTTGCCGGTATATTTGGCGTTTCCTTTTGTATTGTAGAAAGTCTCTATTTCGCCTTCTACAGCAAAATAAATCAGCTGACCAATTGGCATACCGGCATAAACCCTGACCGGCTGTGCCACCGAGATCTCCAGCGTCCAAGTATTACAGAAACCAACATCTCCTTTGCCTGCCGTCGCATGAATATCAATCCCAAGGCGGCCGGTACTGGACTTGCCCTCCAAAAAGGGTACATGCTTATGTGTCTCTGTATATTCGAGCGTTACCCCTAAATATAGCGTATTGGGTTCCAACACAAAGCCCTCTTCCGGAATTTCGAAATGGCGGATTTCATTATGCTTCTTTGCATCAAGTACACGATCCGCATACGTTGCTAAATATTTACCCAAGTGTACATCGTAGGAATTGGTCCCTAAGCACTTACGATCAAATGGCTGAATAACAATACTCCCATTTTCGATCTCTTCAAGAATTCTTTTGTCCGATAAAATCATGTGTATTCTTATAGCGAGAGCATCAGGCAACGCTATGTAAATTCAAAAATACAGTTATCCCACAAATTTTTACGTTATTTTTTTATTTAAATGAACCGTCTCCACTGACAGGCAGGTTCACTTCTACAGCCAGAATCCCCTTCCCTCAATGCTGTAATCTGCAATTTGTTTACTAAATTTGGATATGAGTCTAGTGTATTTACGTGAAATCGATGAACAAACCAAGTTTGCTATCTGGCGCATCGAAGAGTCGGATGAGGACCTCTTGTCCAAACTTCAGCTAGATGAACGTGAAAAAGCCAAGCTAGCCTCTTTTAATAAAGGAAAACGGCGGCTGCACTGGCTCGCAACCCGTGTGTTATTGCGTACACTTCTCAACACATCAAAGTACATTGACTGCCCATCCGATGCCAATGGAAAACCCTATCTCGTCAATTTTCCACAAAAAATCTCGCTTTCCCATTCTTTCGATTATGCCGCCGCCATGATCAGTACAAGAGGTGAAGTGGGGATCGATATGGAGATTATCAAAACGAAGGTAGAGCGGATTCAGCACAAATTTCTCAAACCTGCTGAGCTTGATTTCATCAGCCGGGGAGTAAACCAATATGAGCAGTTGTACGCCTGCTGGTGCGCCAAAGAGGCGATCTATAAATTACAGGGGAACTCTGGAGTTTCCTTCCTAAACAACATGTCCATTCTGCCCTTTGAATACCAGTCACAAGGTCTTCTACAATTGGTGCTCAATCATAATCAAAGGCAGTGTATTTTCGATGTGCATTACGAAAAATTCAATGAATATATGCTGGCCTATGCCGTTGGCGAAATACTTTAAAAAAATAATTTTTCTCAAATTCAACGAATTAGCATCAGAGCAATACTTTTTTTTTGCGCTTTTTGAAAAAGCCTCTATATTTGCAACATCAAAAACAAAAAGGCCCGTTCGTCTAGGGGTTAGGACGCAAGATTTTCATTCTTGAAACAGGGGTTCGATTCCCCTACGGGCTACTAAAACAAAAAAGACCTGCAAAAACTGCAGTTTTTTTTGTTTGTAATACATGCCGCCTGTTTTATCCGGCAATCTATTGAACAAGGTAAATGGGCAACCTCCCAAATTCTGACCCGATACAAACAAAATCTATCGACAAGCTTTGCTGCTATAGCGGAAATTTCGGTGCTCTTTTTTCAAGAAATGCCGCTACCCCCTCTTTGAAATCTGCTGTTCCAAAAAGGTGACCGAACGCATCCATTTCAATCTTATTGCCGTCCCGTTTTTTATCCGTTGCAGCATTAATGGCGTCGATGGCATGTGCTACCGCAACACGTGACCGTGTAAATATCTTCTGCAGGATTTCCTCTGCCCGGCGGATCAGCCTCTCCTGAGGTACCACTTCATTGATCATCCCAAGTTCATAGGCTTTCTGGGCATCAATCATATCGCCAGTTAAAATCATTTGCATGGCAGCTCCCTTTCCAATAAGCCGCGGAAGGCGCTGCGTGCCGCCATACCCCGGAATCAACCCCAAGGAAACCTCCGGCAGTCCCATCCGGGCATGTTCTACAGCAATACGCATATGGCAGGCTAGCGCCAGTTCAAGCCCACCTCCCAACGCATAACCATTGATCGCAGCAATCACTGGCTTTGGCGCGCCTTCGATGTGGTCCGAAAATAAAATATGTCCCCGCTCACTCAGTGAACGTGCCTGTAACACCGACAAATCCGTAAATTCTTTAATATCTGCGCCGGCGACAAATGCCTTATGACCAGCGCCCGTTAAGATAATACCCCGCACTTGACTGTCGGCATTGAAATGATTAAAGATATCCTGCAATTCATCCAGAGTATGCTGATTAAGTGCATTCATTTGCGGTTCACGGTCAATGATGATATAACCGATACTATCTTTGACCTCATACTTTATATTCGAATATTGCATCATAGCTGCTAAAAGTTAAAATGTAAAGACGCTGTGAAAGTATCTGAAGGAACTCCTTCTCCCCCTTTGTAGCTTAGTCTTTTTTTATACTCTAATCTAAGCAATTTTAGGATATTATCAACGCCGATCAGGCCTTCGATATATGGATTTTTACGATCCAGCTTCGTTTGGACAATTCCATTTTTATCTGGTTCGAACTGCACATTTTCAGGTGTCACAAAGGGATTGTTGACATCGCTCAACTTACCATAAAAAGCCTTAAAACCGGTAACTTCACGCCATTTCAAGCGTTTTAACAGTGGGATTCGGTTGAAGAAAAAGCCATTCCAGTTGTGGTAATAGGTAAGCTTCAGAAATTGATCCGATACAAATTCAGACGTCGCCATCAGGTCGAAGTTGACCAGTGGTCCCGATTTATCTTTTGTTACCTCCGGGAGCTCCAGCAAGGTGTATGGGAGATGTTTCCCCCAGATTCTTCCCCCTGAAAACTCAACATCAGCCTGCCCTGCCGGTGATAAAAACAGTCTTTTATACACGCTGAACCGCAATGCATCGTAATTATAATCCGCTCCCAAAAAACCTTTCAGGCCTCGGTTATATTGCAATGTAAAAACGGGATATGTGTTATCCACGCGGCCCCGGTCCAGATTGTGGTACGTAAATTCCTCATTTGGTGCCCAGCGCAGTATAAACTGCAGATCATTGGTGATGACCCTGCGGATGGTATCTGGATTAGGTAGGCTGTTCGCATAGACCAAATCACCTTTAGGTTGTCTTCGCGTATGGGTAAATGCTGTTCCTATGCTGACATGATTACCAAATTCAATCAGATGATCAACTCGGTAGATATCATTAAATTGCCATTTATTGGGTCTGTTCCGGCCAAACGATCGAAAAAATCCATCTCCTTTCAAGAACCCCAGGTTTCGTCCCGGTTCCATGACATCATGCTGGATGGAAAAACGTAAATAGTTTGCGGGAAATTGTACGATACGTTCACCATTTAACGTAAACGCACTGCTTAAATAATACTTTAGCTCCTTATCTTTATCGCCGTAGGCAGTATAGGCTTCTATATAGGCTTTTTCGGAAAATAAGCGTGTGGTACGTCCACTTAAACGGAAACGGTTACCTTCGTAGTTATTCCGGCTATACAGATACTCCAGCGGCCCCAATTCAAACTTTCCAAGATTAAAATAGCCCTTGCCGAGGAGATAGCCCAAAGCGACCAGCTGATTGAACGTGCGCATTTGTTGAATTGAATCAACTTTTTTATACGCCCCCAGCTCAGCTTCACTCAACGGCCCCGGCCGTACCTGCCCTATCGGAATATTGGTCGCAGATTGCAATAAATACCGTTTCTCCACGGGAACCCCTGCAAAGTTTTCATCATTAATTGAATCCGTGCGGTATCTTAAATATTGCGTCTCTCTTCGGCCATATAACACATCGGTCTTATTGCCACCAAATAACATCCTCAAATCAGAACGTATAGGGATCATGCTACCGTTTCTGAACTCTTCATAGCCCAGATCGATCTGCACGTCATTGATCCAGTTGATATTTGCCGAGCGCCCGATATTCAATGTTGCCTCATGTACCGCGTAGCGGGTATCGTCCGATATCAGCAGCTTGCCATAAAACAACAGGTCGATAGTTGACTTGCCTTCAAAATGCAGCTCAATATAGTCCTTTCCCCCAATCTGGACGGTATCCAGAATCCGATATTTATAAAATGCAGTAGCACCTGTAGCAATCGGACTCAATATGCCCTTGTTGGTCACCTGTATCGTGTTTTCGTAGAGGTCAACATCCCGAAGTATGGCCTGAAAACGGGTCTGCCAGTTATCGTTATTGAAAAATCTCGGATTCAATTCCGTCTGACTATGACTGGTCACAATTTTTTTTCTCCGGTTTGGATCATGTGAGGAGTATACATTTGCATAATTCTCTTCCAGGTAGAATGGAGAAATTGTCACTCCTCTGAAAGCTGTAGAATCGACATTCTCAAACAGAAATCTAAATTTTTTCGGAAACTTCCTCGCTTTATCTTCAGGATCTACAAAGCCAAACTGTGTCTTTTCATATTCATCAAAACGCACTTCGGGGATACGGCTGTAGTGATTTTGTGGCCGGTGGGCAATCACTTTTTCAATCAATGCAATGGCGGGATCCTTTGGCTTACTGTTTTTTCTGTTGATCACCACTTCCTCCAGCGTATTGTCCTTCGCCGTTAGCTGAATAACCAACAATGAATCCCGTAGACGACGTACATCGACTGTTCTACGTTCGTAAGCGACCGCACTAAAGACGAGCTGGCGATACTGTTTCTTGTCCGTTATTTTAAAATAGCCGAGCGTATCGCTAATCCCCCCATCGTCCTCTCCCAGCCAGTTGATGGATACTCTGGAAATACCTTTACCGGTCTGTGCGTCCACAACCTTCCCGCGGATAAATTCTTGTGCTGTCACCTTTCCATCATAGAGAAAGGCCAACAGTGCACTCAAAAAGCAAATTGAAAAAGATTTAACACACACTTTAAACACCATCTGAAACCTGATAGGATTTTCTTTTTTACAATATACAATTTGTATTTAAGAGTTATATCAATAAATATAAAAAAAGCACAGCGAAATTGCTATGCTTTATTAAACAACCTGTATTTTAACAAAAACTTCATATTAGCGTTAAAAGGCAGTCCGGATACACGCCAATTAGAATGGTTAAGCCCACTGCGAGCAGCAGGACAACAGAGTAATTCCATTGCACGTTCACACAAGACTCTTCGCTATCCCGAAAATACATCGCCACAACGACCTTTAGATAATAATACACCGCAATGGCAGCATTGATCACCGCCAGCACCAGCAATACGATATGATAGTCTTCCATTACTCCCGAAAACATCATGAACTTCCCAATAAAGCCTGCAGTCAATGGTATGCCCGCAAGCGAAAGCATAGCGACCGTTATGGCCAATGCCAGCATGGGGTTCCGTTTACCTAAACCGTTGAAAGCTTCGAAATGTTCCGATCCTGTCGTTTTCTTAACTAGGATAAGCCCCGTAAATGCGACAATGGTGGCAAGCGAATAAGCTAGTCCATAAGCAAAAACACTGCTAGCTGATGTAGCGCCAATAGCGATAATAGCAAACAGCATGTAGCCTGCATGGGATATACTTGAGTAAGCTAGCATACGCTTAAAAGACGATTGCATTAAGGCCGAAATATTACCGACAAACAGGGTAATAATGGCAATAATTAAAAAGATAGGCGTCCAAAAGTCCTGCAAGGGCAATAGGCTGTAACTGAATAAGCGCAACAAGCCCGCAAAAGACGCTACCTTAACAACAGTACTCATGTAGCTGGTGATCAGAATAGGCGCACCATCATAGACATCCGGTGTCCAAAAATGAAAAGGTGCAGCCCCCACCTTAAAGGTCAGCCCTATAATCAGCAACAAGATCCCGCCATAGAATAATGGGGAGACCGCCTGCGGGTTATTAACCACGTAGGCCTTAATCTCGCTCAGGTCGAACGAACCCGTCGCGCCATATAATAAAGCGATACCAAACAATAAAAACCCCGTGGAGAAGGCGCCCATCAGAAAGTATTTGAGCGCAGCTTCGTTGGACGCAGGGTCCTTCTTACGGATTCCGACCAGGATATACAGGGCTACCGACATGATCTCAACACCTAAAAAGAGCATTGAAAAATTGTGGTAACTACTGACCAATACGGCCCCTGTCAATGAAAAAATCAATAGTGAATAATATTCGGCAACCTGGCCGCTTTCATCGAAATACCCCTTTGAGATGACGAATACACCAAGAGTAACGGCGATGCACAAAACCGAAAAAGCAATAGCGTAATGATCAAAATGAACCATTCCACTATAAAGGGGCCCCTTGTCTGACGACCAGTCATTCCATAAAAAACCGATAGCAACCAGAAAACCAAGAATAGAAACTGGCAATAGCATTGCTTTCGCTTTAAACAAGCCAAGATAAAGAACGACTAAAGCCAGTATTGAAAGTGTAATTATAGCTCCCATACAAATTGTTATATCTATTTATCTGCCTAAAAACGTGCTTAAGACTTCCACCGAACCTGCAGAAAGATTCAATAGGAAATTGGGGAATATACCGATATAAATAATCAGGAAAGAGATCAAGGCTAATATGACGGCTTCTCCGCCTTTTACATCTTGAAACTGTATTGTCCGGTCTGTGGCCTCGCCCAACATCGTTTGCTGGTAAAGGCGCAGGGTATAGACAGCTCCTAATATCAAAGTCAGGCCTGCAAAGACGGCAAACCAGAACCCGTACTGGAATACACCTTTCAGCAATAAAAACTCCCCGATAAAACCATTTGTTAACGGCAAGCCTACAGCTCCCATGCAGATGATCATAAAAAACAAGGCCAGTTTTGGCGCCTTGGCCGCGATACCACCAAGCTGCGAAAGGCTACGCGTCTGTGTGCGCTGTTGTATAATATCCAGAACGTAGAACAGGCCTACGACAGAAATACCATGGTTTATCATCTGTATCGTTGCTCCACTCAGACCATTCGTATTCCACGAAAATACACCCGCGCTAATCAACCCGACGTGGGCAATAGAGGAATAGGCAACCAGACGTTTGACATCCTCCTGCTTAATGGCGATAATAGATGCGTAAACGATGCCAATCACACACAAAATCAGGGCAAAGTGCCCATATAATGCTACCCCAGTTGGAATTACCGGCAAAAGCCACCGCATCAGACCATATACCCCCATCTTGAGCATGATACCCGCCAGCAACATGGTGCCGGCAGCTGGAGCATGAGTATAGGTGCTGGGTTGCCAGGTATGAAAAGGAAAGACCGGGATCTTAATGGCAAAGGCGACGAAAAAAGCCCAGAACAGCCAACGCTGCGTGTTATCCTCGAGCTCCAAAGCAATAAATGAAGTCCACTCGAAATCGTGATTCGGTACCTGCTGATAAAGGTATAGAATGCCGATCAGCATCAATAGACTGCCCAAAAATGTATATATGAAAAATTTAAGGTTTACACGTATACGATCCCCTTCTCCCCACAATGCGCAGATAAAATAGATCGGTATCAACGCGATCTCCCAACCGACATAAAATGCAAAAGCATCTAAGGCCGTAAACACCAGCAACAGCCCCGCTTGCATAAAAGCCATCAAAGCATAAAAATTGCCCTTGTAGTCCTTAGCAAAGGTTGTCGCAATGATGAGAGGCATCAGTCCATTAGTCAGCAGCACCAAAGGCAGACTGATTCCATCCAGCCCTATATGAAAATGGATATGCAAAGCAGCAATCCAGGTCCAGTTCTGTTCAAACTGCATGCCGCCTTCCGGATCAAAGCTGGCTAAAAACGGAATGGTCAGTGCCAGTGATGCCAGTGACAGGATCAAGGCGGTTGTCTTTGCGGCATTGGTCTTTAAAAAAGTGAGAATCAATGCGCTTATTAACGGCAATAAAATAAGTAAAAACAAGTTATCCATCGATTATACTAAATATTAAAGACTCAAAAACCCATAGACGAAAATGGCAATTACCCCAATAACCATCATCAATAAATAAAAACCAACATTTCCATTTTGAAGCAGTCGTAGCACCTTACCCGTATCAAATGCAGCTTTACCCGCTCCATTCACCATCCCATCAATGCCATTCCGATCCACGATAGTGCCCAAAAACGACGATAACCAATGGATTGGGCGCACGACCACTGCATCATAAAGTTCGTCCACATAAAACTTCCGGTAAGACAGATTGGCCAGAAACCCACGAGGTTCGCCATCCTGCGAAGGTATTTGCTGCCCCTTGACGTATCGGGCATAGGTCCATGCAACCATGATCAGTACGCCCACCACGGAAATCGCCATCAACATATATTCCGTGCTGTGTTCCAAGTGCTGAACCATCGGGACCAAGGCTTTGCTTTCAGCAAACACTGGCTGGAGAAAGTCTTCAAGCCAATGGTTACCACCTAAAACAGCAGGAAAATTGATGGCTCCGCCGACAAACGAAAGTATGGCTAACACAATCAAAGGCAATGTCATGCTCTTAGGCGATTCGTGTAAATGATGCTTCTGTTCATCGTTACCTCTAAACGGACCATAGAAGGTCATGAACAGCATCCTAAACATATAAAAAGCAGTCATCAATGCACCGATAAATCCTAAAATCCATAAAACGGGATTCGCGGCAAATGCATTCGCCAGGATTTCATCTTTCGAAAAGAAACCTGAGAACGGAGGAATACCGGAAATTGCGATCGTACCGATCAGCATCGTCATAAACGTAACTGGCATTGCTTTTTTCAACCCGCCCATCTTGCGCATGTCCTGCTCGTCACTCATCCCATGGATGACAGAGCCAGCGCCGAGGAACAGGAGTGCTTTAAAGAATGCATGGGTCAGCACATGAAAGAATGCACCTGTAAAAGCGCCTAGCCCGAGGCCGAGAAACATGTAGCCCAATTGCGAAACTGTTGAATAAGCCAATACCTTTTTGATATCATTCTGTGTCAGCGCTATAGCCGCTGCAAGCAGTGCCGTACCTATCGCGATGACCGTGATCAGCTGCAACGTAAAGGGTGAAAGCACAAACAGTACATTTGAGCGGGCAATCATATAGATCCCCGCGGTCACCATGGTTGCAGCGTGTATTAAGGCTGATACCGGCGTAGGCCCTGCCATGGCATCTGGCAGCCAAGTAAACAAGGGTATCTGCGCGGATTTACCCGTAGCAGCGATAAACAACAGAATAGTGATACTGACTACCGTCATGTCGCCGGCAGCAAAGTTTTTTGCCGCAGGGAATACCGTGGAAAATTCAAGCGAGCCGAACGTCCCCAAGATGAGAAACACAGCCAGCAAAAAACCCAGATCTCCGATCCGGTTCATGACGAAGGCCTTCTTGGCAGCGCTGGCATAGGACTTGTTTTTATACCAAAAGCCGATCAGTAGATAGGAACAAAGTCCGACACCTTCCCAGCCAATAAACATCACCAGATAATTGGATCCTAATACCAGCAGAAGCATGAAGAAGATAAATAGATTCAGATAAGCAAAAAACTTCCCAAATCCACTATCCTGCTGCATATAGCCGATGGAATAGATGTGGATCAAAAAACCGATTCCGGTCACAATCAACAGCATGATTGCACTGAGCGGGTCCACCAGAAAGGAAAGTCCAATGTTTAAATGTCCGACCGAAATCCAGTCAAATAGATGCTGCTGGATAATACCGTCTTGCCCGCTCTGTCTTGACTGATACACTTCGAGGAAAAGAACGCAGCTACAAACAAAAGAAATAAGAACAACAGCACTGCCTAAAGCACCGATTATACCTTTGGAGAGAACATTTCTACCCAATCCATTTACTATAAACCCAATTAAAGGTAAAAGGGGAATCAACCAAACTAATTCACTCATCGTATTTATTGCTTAAGTTCTACCAACGAAGTTTATTTAAAGAATCGATATCAACAGACTTCGTATTCCGATATACCATAATGATAATAGCAAGCCCCACAGCGACTTCTGCAGCAGCAAGTGCCATGATAAAGAAAACGAACACCTGCCCTGATGAATCACCGTGCTGTACAGAGAATGCCGCCAAGAGTAGATTGACAGCATTGAGCATCAATTCGATGGACATCATGATAATGATGACATTGCGGCGGATAAGAACGCCCATAACACCAATAGCGAAAATAATCGCACAAAAAATCAGATAATGATTAATTGGCACCCCCTGCAACTGTTGAACAACTGTTTCCATTAGATTTGTTTAGGTTCTTTCTTAGCTAATAATATCGCTCCGATCATTGCTGTCAATAACAATAAAGAAGACAGCTCAAAAGGAAGCAAAAATTCATCAAACAACACCTTGCCCAAATTTTTCACCAGCCCAATTTCGGGATTTACCACAGCCAGCGGACTGGAGATTTCAAACACGCGGTAGACCCCAAAAAACGTGACCAAAAAGCAGCAACCCGCAATCACCCCCATAAACTTAACCAGATTGGATTTCATCGGTTCGGTATCCTTATTCAGATTGAGCAGCATCAGTACAAACAAAAAGAGCACCATGATGGCTCCCATGTAGACAATAAAGTTAACTACGGCCAAAAACTGCGCATTCAACAGGATGTAATGTACCGTAAATGTGAAAAAAGTAATGACCAGATACAATACACTGTGTACCGGATTCTTGGTAAAAATGGTCATCAGGGCAAAGAAAATAGACAAGAAGGCTACAAAATAAAATACTGTCATAACTCCTGAATTAGCTCTTTAATTTGGTTATATCAAACTTCGGTTCGACCAGCTTATCCTTGCCATAAATAAAATCCTTGCGCAGGTAATCAGCCGTCACATGCGGGCCGTCCAGATAGATCGCTTCTTTCGGACAGGCCTCCTCACATAAGCCGCAAAAAATACAGCGCAACATATTAATTTCATAGACAGAAGCATATTTTTCCTCCCGATAAAGATGTTCCTCACCCTTCTTGCGCTCGGCTGCAGTCATCGTAATCGCTTCCGCAGGGCAGGAAAGTGCACATAGGCCACAGGCGGTGCAGCGTTCGCGGCCTTCCTCATCGCGCTTGAGCGAGTGTTGCCCTCTAAAATTCTTCGAATAAGGCCTTATTTCCTCAGGATATTTGACAGTGGGAATTTTCTTAAAAAAATGTCTCAGCGTAATCCGCAAACCTCTAATAATTGCCGGGAAGTAAATCCGTTCGGAAAATGTCATCGGTTTTTGCTCAATTACTTTTTTACGATTGCTCAGTTGCATAAAAGTCCTTTCTTATGAGAAATAAGTATCTTTAATCAATGTAAATACACCAGTAAGTACAATATTCGCTATTGCTAATGGTATTAACATCTTCCAGCCCAGATTCATCAACTGGTCATAGCGGAACCGCGGCAAGGTCCAGCGTACCCACATAAAGAAAAAGATGAATCCAAATATCTTTAAGAAGAATACCAGCACCCCGATGATGGTGATCCAATTGGCCGACAACCCCAGATCATGCATAAAAGGAAAATTATAGCCGCCAAAATACAACGATGCCATCAACGCCGAAGAGACAAACATATTGATGTATTCGGAGAACATATATAATCCCAATTTCATGGAAGAATATTCGGTATGGTATCCACCGACCAGCTCGGTCTCACATTCCGGCAGATCAAAGGGGACACGATTACATTCCGCAAATGCACAGACCATGAAAATGATGAAACCTAAAGGTTGCGCCCAGATATTCCAGTGGACAAACCCCGATTGCGCAGCAACAATTTCTTTCAGCGACAGGGTCTGCGTTACCATCAACAATGCAATGATAGAAAGTCCCATGGCGATCTCATAGCTGATACTCTGCGAAGCCGCACGGATAGCCCCCATTAGTGAAAACTTATTATTGGACGCCCAGCCTCCCAACATGATGCCATACACGCCCAATGCAATCACACCAAACATATATAAGATACCCACATTGACATCAGCCACCTGCAAGGAGACGACCCGATCGCCCAATTGCAGTTCCTGCCCCCAAGGGATGACCGCCGAACTGATACAGGCCGTTATAATAGCGATGGTAGGCCCGACGATAAATAAGACTTTATGTGCTCCTGCGGGTATAATCTCTTCCTTAAAGAAGAACTTTCCGCCATCACACAGCGGCTGTAAAATTCCAAATATCCCAGCGCGATCGGGCCCATACCGATCCTGCATAAAACCGGCTATTTTTCGTTCAGCAAGTGTCGAATACATCGCAATGACCAATGTAATCACGAAAATAATAGACACCAATATCAATTTTTCTATAACAAAAGACCACTCCATGATTTGTGCTTATTTCAATTTTTCTGTTCTAGCCAACTGTTCGCGATTTTTTTCCTGTAACAGTGGATTTGTTTTAACTACCGACGGCGGGTTAAACAATTCGTAATGGTTAGCCGAAATCACCGAATGCGGATCTATTTCCGTCGGCTCTTCCAACACCCAGTCGCTGGTTTTCTTCTGTTCAAAGCGGCAGGTATTGCAGATAAAATCCTCCACTTCACCAAATTCATCCTTACGTGCGGTTACACGTATCACTTCCTCCCCTTTATACCAGAGTGTCACCTTTCCTGAACAGGTAGGACAGTCGCGATGGGCGTCTACCGGTTTGGTAAACCATACCCGATTTTTAAAACGGAAAGTTTTATCGGTCAATGCACCGACCGGGCAGACGTCAATGACATTTCCGGAGAAGTCGTTGTCAATTGCCTTTTCGATATAAGTAGATATCTCCGCATGATCCCCACGGCCCAAAATACCGTGTACGCGCTGGTCTGTCAGCTGATTGGCCACATACACACAACGGTAACATAAGATACAGCGGTTCATGTGCAACTGGATTTTATCACCCAAATCGATCCGTTCGAAGGTACGCCGGTCAAACTCGTAGCGTGTTTCTGCACTGCCGTGCTCATAACCCAGATCCTGCAATTTGCACTCGCCAGCCTGGTCACAGATCGGACAGTCGAGCGGGTGATTGATCAAAAGGATCTCTACCACTCCTTTTCGGGCTTCGATAACTTCAGGAGAAGTAATATTCTGCACCTCCATGCCATCCATTACGGTCGTACGGCATGAAGCCACCAATTTAGGCATGGGCCGGGGATCCTTTTCCGAGCCTTTGGATACTTTAACCAGACAGGTACGGCACTTCCCTCCACTTCCCTCCAGTTTGGAGTAGTAACACATTGCCGGGGGGACGATATCGCCACCGATTTGTCTTGCTGCATTCAATATGGTTGTTCCGGGTGCAACCTCCACGGGTATCCCATCGATAGTGACCTTAAACTTTACATCTTCCGCTTCTGCCATGATACTTATATTTTAGCGTTACAGCTTTTATTATGATTCAACTGGTTGTAATGGATCAGCATAATGTGCCAATCCGTAATTGCGTTTTTGGGACTCTTCCGGGTGAAGAATGTGCCATTCAAATTCGTCCCTAAAATGTCTGATCGCTGCAGCGACCGGCCATGCGGCCGCATCCCCCAATGGGCAGATTGTATTTCCTTCAATCTTCCGTTGCACGTCCCAGAGCAGGTCAATATCTGCCATTGATCCATGTCCACTTTCGATTTTATGGAGTACTTTTTCCATCCAGCCGGTTCCTTCACGACATGGGGAGCACTGCCCACAGCTTTCATGGTGGTAAAAACGGGCAAAGTTCCAGGTGTTGCGAACAATGCATTGGTCTTCATCAAAGACAATAAAACCTCCCGAACCAAGCATAGTCCCCGTTTGGAATCCACCATCAGACAACGATTCGTATGTCATCAGCCGACTATTGCCGGCGGCGGTCTTTAACATCAGATTGGCCGGCAAGATAGGTACAGACGAGCCTCCGGCAACGACAGCTTTCAGCCGTTTACCGTTAGCTATTCCACCACAATATTCATCAGAATAGATGAATTCTTCCACCGGTAAGCCCAATTCGATCTCATAGACCCCGGGGTTCACGATATTGCCGCTCGCTGAAATCAACTTGGTTCCGGTACTGCGTTCTATCCCAATTTTTGCATATTCCTCTCCCCCCAGGTTGATAATCGGTACGGTGGCTGCAATAGATTCTACGTTATTTACCACTGTTGGGCAGTTGTACAGACCTGCAATCGCCGGGAATGGCGGCTTGATACGCGGATTGCCACGTTTTCCTTCCAACGACTCCAAGAGCGCAGTCTCCTCGCCACAGATATAAGCGCCACCACCGGGCTGCACATATATTTCCAGATCGTAGCCAGACCCCAGAATGTTTTTACCCAGGTAACCTTTCTCTTTTGCTTCGGCAATGGCACGCTCCAAAATCCGAATCTGGGGCATCATTTCTCCCCGTACATAGATATAAGACGTATTCGCCCCCAAAGCAAAACTCGAAACAATCATGCCTTCGATCAGGGCATGCGGGATATGCGTCATCAGGTAGCGGTCTTTGAAAGTCCCCGGCTCCGACTCGTCTGCGTTACAGACCAAATAGCGGGGCACTCCTTCAGGCTTAGCCAAAAAGGACCATTTCATACCGGTCGGAAACCCAGCTCCGCCACGGCCACGCAAACCCGATTTTTTTACTTCTTCGACCACATCCTCAGGAGACATGGACTTAATTACTTTTTCAACGGCAACATAACCTCCTTTTTGACGATAGACCTCAAAGGTATTGATGCCCGGAACATCGATATGTGTCAACAAAAGTTTACGTGCCATATTAATTTATTTTAGCTTTTAATTGATCAATCAGTTCATCCACCTTCTCTTCGTTCAGATTCTCGTAGAACGTATATTCTGGGCCAATTTGTAAAACGGGTCCAAAACCACAGGCGGCAAGACATTCAACACCACGCCAGGAGAAAAGCCCATCTGCCGTGACCTGTCCTTCTTTCACACCGAGCTTCTGCTCCAGGTGCTGCATGATACGCTCTGCACCGACCAAGCAGCAGGGGCCTGTACGACAGATCTCCAGCACATATTTACCTTTTGGCTCCAGCAAAAACATGGTATAAAATGTCGCAACCTCATACACTTCGATCGGCAAGATATTGAGGTATATGGCAACCTGGTCCATCGCACTGGTACTAACCCAGCCAAATTCAGCCTGCACAAGATGCAATATAGGTAAGAGACCCGATTTTTGCTTCCCTTCGGGATAACGGCTGACCACTTCTCCAAACTTAGCCAGCAGCTCCGGAGAAAACGTTACATTCTCATTATGTTGTTTTACACTAAGCATCTAATTCTCCTGCTATAACGTTAAGACTACTCATATTGATAATCGCATCTGAAATCAGCATTCCTGCACTCATCGGTGCAAACATCTGATAGTTGACAAATGAAGGCCTTCTAAAATGCAGACGATAAGGCGAGCGCCCTCCGTCATGAATCAGATAAAAACCAAGTTCGCCATTTGCCCCTTCTACAGCATGATAAACCTCGGCTTTCGGCGTATCGACTTCACCCATGACAATTTTAAAATGGTAGATCAGGGCTTCCATATTGGTATATACTTGCTCTTTGGGCGGTAAGTAGAAGTCCGGGACATCCGCATGGAACACTCCGTTCGGCTCTTTCTCTATTTTCTCCAATGCCTGTTCGATAATTCGTAGCGACTGCCACATTTCCGCGTTACGCACCATAAAGCGGTCGTAGACATCACCCTTGGTACCCACGGGAACTTCAAAATCAAATTCTTCGTATGAACAATAGGGGTTTTGCACACGCACATCGTAATCGACTCCAGTAGCACGCAGGATCGGACCCGACCAGCTGTAATCCAAGGCCTCTTCAGGGGTCACCGCCGCCACGCCCGAAGTACGCTCGATAAAGATTCGGTTGCGGACAAACATATCCTCAAACTCTTTCAATACCGGGGGATAACGCCGCAGAAACTCACGAATCTTCGCAAATGCCGTTGCATTAAAGTCGCGTTCAAAACCACCAATACGTCCAATGTTAGTGGTCAGACGGGCACCACAGATCTCCTCAAAGATCTCATAGATAAATTCCCGTTCCTGCATAACGTACAGAAAGCCTGAAAAAGCCCCAGTATCTACTCCCAAAATTCCATTACAGATAATATGGTCGGCGATACGCGCAAGCTCCATCACAATGACCCGCATATACTGCACCCGTTTGGGAATTTCTATCTTTAACAGTTTCTCAACCGTCATATGCCAGCCCATGTTGTTAATCGGAGCCGAACAATAGTTTAAACGGTCCGTCAATGGCGTAATCTGGTAGAACGGTCTATGCTCAGCAATTTTTTCAAAAGCCCGGTGAATATAGCCAATGGTGGATACCCCACTGACAATGCGTTCACCATCAATTTGCACAACATTCTGAAACACTCCATGCGTAGCAGGGTGTGTAGGGCCAATGTTCAGGGTAATTAGCTCGTCTTGTGGATCGTTGTCGTCAAAAACGGGCTGATTCGATGTTATTTTGCTTATAAACTCGCTCATATCTTATAAATTAGCGACCGAAATACAAATCTTTTTTATCCACCCGGTTCGGGTCTTCCAACGGATATTCCTTGCGCATGGGAAACACCTCCATCTCATCGACATTTAGGATGCGCCGCAGATCGGGATGCCCGACAAAGTTTATCCCAAAAAAGTCGAAGGTCTCGCGTTCCATCCAGTTCGCACCTTTCCATACGGTAGTAGCTGTTGGAATTTCCGGATTCGGACCATACAGAAACACCTTAATCCGTATGCGGATATGCTGTATAAGACTATGTACATGATAGACAACAGCAAACTCCTTTTCTAAATGCGGATAATGCACAGCCGTAATATCCGTCAAGTGAATAAATTGCAGTTCGGCATCCGATTTCAGAAACCGAAGCACATCAACAATATCTTCCACATCGACAACGACGGTCAATAGATTATGCGCATCCTCGATTTCTACAATTTTTGCAGGAAAATTCCTTTGGAGCTTCTCCAATAAAAAACTGTTCTCCATCCTCTATTTATTAGTGTGTATACCGTATTTCTCCAACAAAGCCTTATATTCTGGCGTATTCCGTCGGTTTAAGGACTCATTCTTGACAATCTCCTGCAAACGCAGCACCCCATCCAAGATCGCTTCTGGACGCGGCGGGCACCCCGGCACATAAACATCTACCGGGATCACCTCATCAATCCCTTGCAACACCGAATAAGTATCAAAGATACCACCACTTGACGCACAGGCACCAACGGCGATCACCCAGCGCGGCTCAGCCATCTGTATGTATACCTGGCGCAATACAGGAGCCATCTTTTTCGCGATAGTACCCATCACCAGCAACATATCGGCCTGTCGTGGTGAAAAGCTTGGTCGCTCAGCTCCAAATCTGGCCAGATCATAAGTTGATCCCATAGTGGCCATAAACTCAATTCCACAGCAGGAAGTCGCAAAGGGTAAGGGCCATAATGAATTCGCGCGCGCCAATCCAATGGCTTTATCCAAGCTTGTTGCGAAAAATCCCGCACCTTCAACTCCCGGAGGAGCTTCTGCCAATTTTATATCACTCATGAAAAGACGATTTATAAAGGTTTAAGTACGATTGGCTTGAAGCCAACAGTCATCGGACTACGCTTAGTCCCAGTTCAATGCTTTTTTCTTAATCACATAGATAAAGCCCAACAGCAGCAAGCCCATGAAAATAAACATCTCAATTAAGCCCTGCAAACCCATTTCCCTAAAGTTGACCGCCCAAGGATACATAAAAATAACCTCCACATCAAATATGACAAACAGGATGGCAACCAAGAAGTATTTTATTGAAAAAGGCTGCCTCGCATTTCCGACAACTTCAACGCCAGACTCAAAAGCTCCAAGTTTATTCTCCGTCCTTACTTTCGGACCGATCAGGTGTGTAATAATTATGGTACCTACCCCAAATCCTACGGCAACAATCAGCTGTATCAATATAGGTAAGTAATCTATCGGCATACTATTGGCTTGCTCCATCTCAATTAAAATTTATATTGGTAACTGTCTCTAAATATAGAGATTCCAAGAGTAAATTCAAAACAAAAAAGGCGCAGATCATACGATCTGCGCCTAATTTAGAATCATTTTAGTTAAGCTTATTTTAGGCTCTCCATATAACCTTGTACCGCCTCATTTGCCGGATCTAACTCCAATACTTTCTGGAAGTTAGTTTTAGCTTGCGGATTTTCCGCTTTGATAAGGTGGTATAGACCGATATAGGTATATGCGTCTATTAAATAAGCCTTGTTTTTCTCCTGAGTTCCTCTTTGATTGATTGTTTCTATCAATTTTTGGAACGGAGCTACGAAGCCACCTGTCGGCTGCTCTAAGTTATCTGCACCCAAAGCTGAGAAAGCTTTATAATATAAAGCGTTGATCAAATATTTATCCTGCGCTTCTTTATTGTCTGTTGCTTCGATAATCGCCAGTTCTTTTTGTGCTTTTTCAAAGTTGGCAATAGCCTCATTTCTCAGCTCCTGATTCGTATAGTTTCCTTCCGCATCTTTCGCTTGAGTATCTTTTTTAAAGCCGAGCTGATAATTACCTTCTCCAGCATAGTAATGTGAGTCAAAATAATAAGGAGAATCTTTGTACTCACCTACCAGTTCAAATAATGAAACCGCTGTCTGTACTTCTTGCTCTTGATATTTAGCGAATGCCAATTCAGCGACCTCAGCCAACAACTCTTTATCGCCTTCGATTGCTTTCTTGATATTTGCAATTCCTTTTTGGATATTCGCTGTATTCTCAGGTGTCAAGGCAGGAGCCGCAGTAGCCGTGCTATCTGCCCCTGCAGCAGCAGGTTTAGGGCTGTTGGTCGCAATTTCAGCCATACCCAAGTACATATAATCCAAAGGAATGACACGATCTTTCTCCATCTTGCTGAACATCTGGTTTAGATATTCCAATGCCTTAGGATAGTCTTTGGACGTTTGAAAAGCAATATACCCCAAATAACGGTAGATCTTTGGATCTACATCTGGGTTTTTAGCCAGCTCTTCGGACACCGTTTTCAACTCGTCGTACTGACGTGCATAAACCAAAAAGTCTGCGTAACGGATTTTCGCTTCCAATGAGTTATCACCAGCGACCTCCAAATATTTCTTGTATTGTTCAACCCCTTTTTTGTTTAACTCCACATATTTCTCATCTGAAGTTCCGGGCATTTTTGACCATTGATAATATGTTTCGGCCAATTCACGGTAAGTTGGCGCATAGGTTGGCGCTTCAGCAACAATAGCTTCCAATTGGGTAACAGCTTCGTCATAAGCTTGTGCTCCACGAACGATCACCGCCTGACCAACTTTTGCCTGTACCGAATTTGGATCAATATCCATGGCATCACCATAACTTGTATAAGCCAATGATCCCTCTTTCAGCCCACGATAAGCATCACCCAACGCCAAAGGAATGGCAATATCTTTTTTGTTTTTCTCTTTCGCCTGTGTCAGATATTCCAATGCTTTTGCATAATCCGGTTCAGGCGCGTTGATGTAAGCACGGCCGATTTCCAACAATTCCTCGTAATCCTTCTTACCCAACTTGGCAGTTGCTAAAGCAAATTTAGATTCCGCACTTGCCTTATCCTTCTTCAATAAATCAACATAACCCAGGCCCACATTATTAATTGTAGCTTTTGGATCAGCAGCCAAACCCTGACTGAAAATCGTTGCAGCCGAATCCGCCCTGTCATTTACCAAATAAATCTGACCCAAATAGAAATAATTATCTCCATTCTTAGGTTGCTTAGTCACTAATTGTTGAAGAATAGTTTTCGCTTTACCATAGTTTTCAGCCTCAATGGCCGCTCTAGCATCTTTCAGACTTTGCGCACTTACTGTGCCCACAGACCCAGCCAATAAAAGACTAAATAATAATTTACTGTTTGTCATAATCTATTTTTGTACTATTTATTTCTAATTAATATAACTTTCATCTCTAATAATGATCTCCCGTCCCGGCATCGTAGCAGGCACCAGTCCCGCTTTTAGCACGATACGCTGTCCGCGGTCTCCTGTCAGAAAAGCACTAAATCCCAAGCCTAAGCCCATGTTAGGCTGATAGTTCATAATATAAACCGGCCGGATAAATGGATATACCCCGTCGGCTATGGTTGACTGCGAAGGCTTGTAAAAACCTGCTTTATCCGCCCCCGCACTTACACTTTCGATGCTCAATGTACGAATTTTATCCAATAATTGCGAATTTTTTTCAACTGCCTTCAGGTACCAGTTATAACCAATAACACCCACAGCATTAGCATTTTCACTTACATATTTCATCACTTCCTCACTATCCTTCATCGCTGCAATCGCTTTGGGATCAATCTTCTCCATGTTGAAATGATCCTTCAGGTAACGCAATGTGCTCGAATTTGCATTGTCAAAAATCATGCGCTTCCCGGCCAACCGGCCTTCTAACAAAGACTTAACGTCCTTTTGGGACACTATAGTATCCGCAGTACTCCGATTATTAATTAAAACCACGGCATCCGAAGCCACTTGAAATATCTTCGGCTGAATACCCCGTTTATTAAAATAAGCCTCTTCCTGATTATTCAGCTTTCTCGTCAATACCACAACGTAAGCCGAATCCGATAATAAGGCATTGACGGCCTTGATTTCTGGCCTCGGCATAATCTCCAGACTGGAGTTCGGATACGAGCTCTCGAACACATCCGCAGATTCCTGGATAATTGGCAGGAGTGTCTGATCCACGAGGACAGGCAGCTTGCCAGTCAAAATATCCTCACTCTCTTTGCCGCTTTTTGTTCGGTTTTTGCAGGAGACCATGCCCCCCAAACCAACGCTTAGCATCACAAGAATTACACTATATTTTCTCATACGATACATCATACTGTAAGACAATTAAAATAAAAGAATAGTTTAATTTATGAAGAGAGTTGATTGAAATTTAAAAAGACTGTCCACCGCAGCTAATTAAAAATTATTTTGCCAGAGGCGTACAAAACGCATGAACGAGTAGAGTATCAGTACGACGCCGAAAATCGTTTTATAGGTTGGATTGATCTCAATGGGGAAGTTATCCCAAAAAATAATCAACAAGCCCAACACGAAATAAACGCCAAACATAAATAGTCCTAAAATAGACAGAAATCGCTTTAAAGGCGATTTCTGTCTATAATTAGAATTCGTATTCGAATTAAAATCTGTCATTTTAATTTTGAATAGTGTTCAAACGAATTGGTAAGGTATAAGCTACACGTACCGGACGGCCATTCTGAATACCTGGCTTCCATTTTTTAGCTTTTTTAAGCAACTTAACCGCTGCATCACCTGTACCATATTTCAAATCGCGCTTCACATTGATGTCTGTCAAGCTACCGTCTTTCTCCACAACAAAGGATACTTCAACAACACCGTTGATTCCATTTTCCAATGCTGCCTGTGGATAGTCGTAGTTTGAAGAAATCCAAGACATAAAAGCTTTCATACCACCAATTGGCTCTGGATTGACCTCTACTGCCGTAAAGATTTCGTTTCCATTTGGATCACCGTTTGGATCACCTTTTTTCACACCTGTGATACCACCATCCTGTTTCTTCGAACCAAACTCACCGCGCGCTACCGAAGTACCCGTCGGGCTACCTTTCAACGTGATACGTGCTGGAGTCTTGTTGGGATCCTTAAGTTCCTCCTGAGAAGCAACCTCTTCCACAACTTTGTTTGCAGGAGCTACTTTCGGCTCAGGGAAACGGATCAAATCCTCTTTAGGCACGTCCATCGCCACTTGCTGAGGCTTCTCCTCTGGCTCTTGTGGCAGAGGCTCCTCTTCAGGTGGTTCCGGCGGTTTAATTTCTTCAAGGTCTTCCAGAGTAACTTCTGTCACCACTGGAGGTGCTTCAACAGGCTTTTTCGGAAAAATTTTATCTCCGAAAAGACGAAGAAGGCTCGCAAGAACAACCACGCCGATAACGACAAGTAATCCTCTATTCGTCGCTTTAGGTGCAAGTTTACGGAGCTCATAAGCGCCGTATTCTTTGTTACGCCCCTGAAAGACGACTTCAAGCCATTCTCTCTTAAAAATATCTAATTTTGACCCTATCATAGTTTTATACTTTATCGTGACTGCTTAATGATTAATCATTATAGATATTGTCACGTTTTAAAATCTCCACTTCTTCTGGACTGATTTTAGCAATCATGTAACGCTTGATATCCACAATTTTCATTTCATCAAGAATATCTACAAGATTACGCTGTGTACTTTTATCACTCGGTCTAATGATAACGATCAAGTCTTTACCGCCAGCAACACGTGGTACATAGGCTTTTTTCTCCATTAATACCTTACGGATGCCATCAGCTCCATAGCCAACCGTAGTCGGTCCTTCAATCGGATTTTTTACTTGTCCGTAAATCACAGAGACTTTGTTATCAGATCCCAATAAAACTGTCAATGAACGGTTATCAGCAGTCAGTAAATCCGGCTGAGGCTCATCCTTAACTTTATTTTTATCCGGCATCGCCACGTCCATCGCTTGTGGTTTATTTAAAGACGTGGTCAACATGAAAAAGGTAATCAACAAGAAGGCCAAATCCACCATGGCTGTAAGGTCAACCTTACCACCATTCTTCTTGGACCGGACTTTCCCGCCTTTGCCCTGTTTACCACTATCCTGATTTAATTCTGCCATTTCTTTGTTCTTATTAAATCGTCAATTATTTTTCCTCAGCACGCATGCCCGTGATGAAACTGAACTTGTTCTGCTTCTGATTACGCAAGGTTTCGATCACCTGATTTACAGAAGGATACTTCTCGTTAGCATCCGCTTTGATCGCAATTTTTAAAGGTCCTGGGTGAACAAAATTCTTATCCGCAGACTCCTTTTCTTTATTTACCTCTTCAGCAGCTAAGCGTGTGTTCTGAACCCAGTAATACAACTCGTTGGAAGTATTTTCCGTACTGTCAATCGGGATACCAGTTTGAACCCCTTTTTCTGTACGCTTACCAGAATCCATCGCCAACAATGCTTTTAACTTCGACATTGGGACACCGAAATTTTCCATCAGTCTGAAATGATCATAGTCCTCTTGCGAAAAGCCGATGCCATATTTTGCAGACATTCTTTCCAAAGCTTTTACACGGACTTGCTGATCTGTCGTTCCGAAGAAAACTTTTCCACCGTCACCGATCGTAATCATACCAACATTTGAGTCAGGCAGCTTATCTTTCGTTGTTGACGCTGGGGTATCTACTTGCAAAGCCTCCGGTTGGCGCGCTGTCGCCGTTAATACGAAGAACGTAAGCAGCAAGAACGATACGTCACACATCGCTGTCATGTCGATTGACGTACTGGCTCTTTTTACTTTTGCTTTACCCATTTTAAATTCTTCTTTTTAAATTAAAAACTCAATCTTCATATCTATGATGCTTTTTATTTTTGATTTCCATAAAATAAAATCAAAAATATTGATCATAGTCTTATTTGTGGTTTGCAGCGTATGTTTGTACGATGGAGAAACCAGCTTCGTCGATAGAGTAAGTTAATTTATCGATTTTTGCAGTAAAGATGTTATACAACACGATTGCAAATGTTGAAGTTGCGATACCTGTTGCAGTGTTAATCAAGGCCTCAGAGATACCGTTCGCCAATTTAGCTGAATCTGGAGCGCCACCGGTTGCCAATGCCGAGAAGGCTTTGATCATACCTGTTACTGTACCTAATAGACCACATAATGTACCGATAGAAACTAATGTAGCGATGACGTTCAAGTTTTTCTCTAACATTGGCATCTCTAATGCTGTAGTCTCTTCGATTTCTTTTTGAATAGCAATTGTTGCTTTTTCAGTGTCTACGTTAGCGTCAGCTGATACAGCTTTGTATTTTAATAAACCAGCTTTTACTACGTTTGCAACTGAACCTTTTTGTTTGTCACACTCAGCGATAGCTGAATCGATGTTTCCACCATTAATCAAAGATTGGATTTTTCTAACAAAGTTTCCTACATTTCCAGTACCAGAAGCTTTGTTGATAACGATTAAACGTTCTACCGAGAAAACCCATACCATTAAGAATAAACCGATCAAAACAGGTACGATCGCTCCAGCATGGTAAACCATTCCTAAATAGTTACCTGGGTTAGGTTGATTTTCAGGATTGTTGTCAACGAAGTTAGTTGGATTACCCATCACAAATTTCCATACACAGAAACCCACAATGAAACAGATGATAATTGCAGCTTGAGCAAAGAAAGATCCTCCGTTGTTGCTCTCTTGTTTTGCAGCAGTTTTAGGTGCGTTTGCCATTTTTCTAATTTTTAGTTTTTTACTGTTGTTTAAATATATAATGTTGTTTAAATTATATGCAGTGTTAGCCGCTTTTGAAATCAATTTTGCAAAGCAAATTTAATATTTAATGTCAAATTTAAAATATTCATCTTAAATACCTAAAAAAAATCAAATTTGTTTTTTCAAACTGAATACACGATGATCGCGTGTTATTTTTCTCAGCAGTTCCCGTTATATAATCCTTATTGCTACTGCTAAATCGCTTATTAGCAATAATTATTTTACAATGAAAACCATTTTTTTTTTGATATGCAAGAAAAACACCGAATTTAAGCGACAAAAAGTAAGTGGTTACTCATGGTTCCCAACAATGTCTTATTGCCAACTCCAACCATATTTGGTTCATAAACAATCTATTAGATTTATTACCATGCTCTTCTATATAGTTGTTTAACCACCGACCAATTTTACCTTATATCCTTCTTTAAGTAACAATTCATACAGCTTTTGCTTAAACTCGCCTTGAATGACGATCTCCCCGTCTTTCACAGTCCCGCCTACTCCGCATTTTTGCTTCAGCAACTTACCAAGACGCTCCAGGTCTTCTGTTTTACCAACGAATCCTGTCACCAAGGTGACGACTTTCCCTTTACGCATCTTCCGATCCAGCTGCACTTTTAAGTTCTGCTGCTGCACAGGCAACGTTTCGGTCTCCTGAAAAAAATCAGCGAGCTGATAAGTATAATTATCGTCTGTAGAATATACAACGCCTTCGTAAGGCTGTTTCTTATTTTTACTCATGATTTTAACAAATTATTTTCAACGCCTTTGGTATAATGGAAATATTTAATGTATCACCAAGCTCGATCGGTTCACCATCGACATGCACAGGCGAAACAGCATCCACTTCAATCTTGATATTTTTGCCGGGTATGATCTCCACATAACTGGACTGATCCGCTGATTTATTAAAAAGGTGGAATATCATCTTCGGAAGAATATAAAGCGGAAATTTATGCACGATGCAGACGTCCAACACACCATCATTGACAGAAGCTTGTGGCGCGATATAAGCGTTATTTCCATATTGCGGCGAATTTGCCACGCTGATCATAAAGGCCTGCCGCTCATAGACCTCTCCGTCTATAGTCAATTTATAATGTGCAGGCTGATACTTACTTAGCACGTTAAATACGGATTTCATATAACCCAGTGGCCCACGGATATTTTCATTCGCAAAATTCTCGCTGACTGAGGCATCGAATCCCATGCCGGCGATATTAAAGAAACGTCTATCGTTGACCACCCCACAGTCAACCTCAATAGACTCAAAACGGTTGATCCTGCGGATAGCCGCAGCTTCGTTCATAGGCACCCCCAGATACAAGGCCAGACCATTGCCCGATCCTTCTGGAATAATCCCCAATGGTATTCCCGAACCGACCAAAGCAGAGCCCAGCTCGTTGATCGTTCCATCACCGCCGACAGCTATGACCGCATCATAGCCTTCCCGAACGGCCTGGAGACCAATTTCATAAGCGTGGTTGGGTCGCGCTGTCTGCTGAAATGTAGGATCGAATTTCTGCAAATCAAGCACATCCAATACTTGTTTTTTAAAGGATGTTTTCCGCTTTCCACCAGAAATAGGATTAATAACAAACAATATTTGTTTACGTTCTGACATATCCAAAGATAACGCAATTTAGCAATTTCTTAAAATTATGTAATCTTTGCACCCCTTTAGTCTTAGTTTCGAATGTTTTCGGCACGAAAGGCAAATTTGATTTTAAATATCCCTCAAAGTATCGTAGCTTTGTCGCGACAAAAAATAGAATGTGGACTGATTTGCGTGCTGTTGCATATATTATGGCAACGACAAGGAGATTGCAACCACAGTAAAAAAGTGCTAAAAACCCTTCGCTATCACGGCTCTTATCACTTTGCTGTAAATTCATCCAAGCGCAAATCCAATATTAAAATTACGTAAAGCATGGCTTATTTATTTACGTCAGAATCTGTTTCTGAGGGGCATCCGGACAAAGTAGCGGATCAAATTTCAGATGCATTAATAGACAACTTTTTAGCATGGGACGAGGATTCGCGCGTCGCTATTGAAACGCTGGTCACTACCGGACAGGTTGTTCTTGCAGGAGAAGTGAAATCAAATATATATTTGGATGTCCAGAAAATAGCACGTTCGGTGATCGAGAAGATCGGTTACACGAAGTCCGAATACATGTTTGAAGCAAATTCTTGTGGCGTATTATCGGCAATTCATGAGCAATCTGCAGATATCAACCAAGGTGTTGACAGAAAAACAAAGCAAGAACAGGGCGCTGGTGACCAAGGTATCATGTTTGGTTACGCCAACAATGAAACAGACAACTTTATGCCTTTGGCGCTGGACCTTTCGCATCGTCTGCTCTATGAACTGGCAGAGCTGCGCCGGGAAAACAAGGAAATAAAATACTTGCGTCCCGATGCCAAATCGCAGGTGACATTGGAATACGGTGACGATCACAGACCCAAAAGAATCGATACCATTGTCATCTCTACGCAACACGATGAGTTTGACAGTGAGGCTGCCATGCTCGAAAAGATTACCCATGATATCAAGACTATTCTGATTCCGCGTGTGAAGGCACAGCTGAAACCAGAACTACAGCTGCTGTTTAATGACGACATCAAATTTCATATCAATCCTACCGGAAAATTCGTCATTGGCGGACCTCATGGCGATACGGGACTGACCGGACGTAAGATCATTGTAGATACATACGGTGGTAAAGGTGCTCATGGTGGTGGTGCCTTCTCAGGCAAAGACCCCTCTAAAGTGGACCGTTCGGCTGCTTATGCAACCCGGCATATTGCCAAAAATCTGGTCGCCGCAGGCGTAGCAGATGAAATCCTTGTCCAGATATCTTATGCCATCGGTGTAAAAGATCCCATGGGAATCTACGTCAACACCTATGGTACGAGTAAAGTCAATCTAACGGACGGTCAGATTGCTGATAAAATCGCCGGCTTATTTGATATGACTCCGTACGGTATCGAAACCCGTCTTGGTCTCAGAAACCCAATTTATTCTGAAACTGCGGCATATGGCCATATGGGTAGAACTCCAAGAAAGGTGACCAAAGAATTTGAAAGCTCCACAGGCGAAAAGAAATTTGTTGAAGTCGAGTTATTCACCTGGGAAAAGCTGGACTATATCGATAAAGTAAAAGAGGCCTTTGGTTTATAAAATCAATCGGATAAAATAAGTTAGGGAGACGGCAATGTCTCCCTTTTTTTGTATATTGTTCCTTCTAAACCATTTCAATCATGAAAAGACGTCATTTTTTACTTGCACCTATGGGCCTGGTAACGGTACCTGCACTAGCGCACTCCACTTCACCAGCAACAGAGCTGTCTTCTGGCACGATCATCCATGTTGTTAACTTCTGGCTAAAAAAAGACCTTACCGAAAAGGAAAAGAAAAGTTTTGTTGGCTTTTTTGAAGAACTCCGCAAGATCGAAACGGTCAAAACGCTCAATTACGGAACGCCAGCAGCAACCAATCCTAGACCCGTAGTCGACAACAGTTTTGACTATACCCTGATTGTAACTTTCAAAGACCTCAAAGACATCGGCGTCTACGAAACGCATCCCATACACTTAAAGGCAATCGAAAAATATCAGCATCTCTGGACAAAGGTCATGGTCAAGGATACAGCACTGATCAAATAAGCCCCCGGGCCTTGATCTCCAGATACTTGTTGATTGAATTGATCGTTAGGTTTTCAGGCGTAGTATAAATGATCTGGAAGCCATTACGAATCAATTCTTGTACGATCAGCTGCTTTTCGTAAATAAATTTTTCCGCGATGATTTGGTTATAGATCTCGATGGTCTTTTTGGGCGAGCTCTTAGCCAAATCTTCCACTTCCACATTTTTAAATACAACGACGACAATGAGGTGACTACGGTTCAACATATTCAGGTAGCTCATCTGCCGATTTAACGAATCGAGAGTTTCGAAGTTTGTATATAGAAAAATAAGCGAACGCTTGTTGATATGTGCGTTAGCGTAGCTATATAGCTTACCAAACTCCGGTTCATTGAACCTGGTCTCCACCTGATACAAAGCCTCCGAAATCTTGAGCATCTGATTATTCCGCTTTTCGGCCGGAATAAATGCATGGATATCTTTTGCAAACGTCAATAATCCCGCTCTGTCCTGTTTGAGAATCGTAGCGTTGGAAAGCACCAACGCGGCGTTGATCGCATAGTCCAATAGTGAAAGTCCCTCAAAGGGCATACGCATTGCCCGTCCCAGATCGATAAAGGAATAGATGGGCTGGGATTTTTCTTCCTCATACTGATTTACCATCAGTTTCGTAACTTTTGCCGAAGCCTTCCAGTTCATATGCCGGTAATCATCGCCCCGAACATATTCCCTCACATGATCAAACTCCATCGCTGAACCGATGCGACGGATCCGTTTGATTCCCAACTCATTCAGCCTATTGCTTGTCGCCAGAAGCTGGTATTTCCGCAGTTGAATATAGGAGGGATAACAGGGAGTTTCCTGCGGCTGACAGACAACAAATCTGCGTTTGATAAAGCCCAATCGTCTAACCAAAGCCAGGCATCGTCCAAAGCGGTATACACCGCGCTGCGTGGGACGCAGCAAGTAGGTAATTTCCTCGCTTTGATTGCTCGCTAACCGAACAAAAAACTCCTTATCCCGTATTTGCAGCTGTACAGGAAATTCCTCCAGAATCTCGATCGCTGTGCCAAAGGGATACAAAGAATGAACGATTAATTTCATGGAATTTTCATCCCCATTGGATAATTTTTCCGGATATACCCTTGTTACTTCAATCCGCCCCCGACCTGAAAAGAGCAAAATAAAATCAAAGATCAGCACCCCCATCCACAGCCAAAACATCCCCCAGGCAGCTAAGAATAGACCTTTAATAAAAAAGGAGATGGTGAAAAGCGCTGCAACTCCTATCAAAGAATAGAAAAACTGACTGGTCAGAAAAAGCTGCTGTAATTTTCTCATTATCTTGGTATGTCAACGGTATTTAGGATCTGATCAATGACATATGCGCTGGTGAATCCCTCCATTTCGCGTTCTGGGGTCAACATAACCCGATGCCCCAGTACTGCGGGAGCCACCCGTCTGATATCCTCGGGGGTTACAAAATCCCGACCGTTTAACGCGGCAGAGGCCTTGGCAGATTCCAGCAATGCAATGGACGCCCGTGGGGATGCCCCCAATGTTAAGCTAGGATTTGTACGCGTTTTGATAATGACCTGCGCAATATACGTAAGCAACTCCTCGTGCACAAAAATAGATTTGATCAGTCGTTGAAAGCTGGCTATTTCTGCTGCCGAGATCACCGTACCAACCTGATCTTCTTTATTCACCGCCTGTTGCGCATGATGTTCGCGCAATATCTGCAGCTCTTGCTCCAGCTCGGGGTAATTGACATTGATCTTAAACAGAAACCTATCCAGCTGTGCTTCCGGGAGCCGGTAGGTGCCTTCATGCTCAATGGGATTCTGTGTGGCGAACACGACAAATGGCACCGGTAGACCATACGTATTACCATCGACAGAAACTTGCCGCTCGGCCATGCTCTCAAAGAGCGCCGCCTGCGTTTTGGCCGGGGCTCGGTTGATCTCGTCAATTAAAACAATATTTGCAAAAATAGGTCCTTTACGAAATTCGAACTCATTCGTTTTGAGATCGAGGATGGACGAGCCTGTCACATCGGAAGGCATCAGGTCGGGAGTGAACTGGATCCGTTTGAAATCACTGCTGACCGTTCTGGCAATTAATTTTGCAGATAAAGTCTTTGCCACACCCGGCAATCCTTCGATCAGGGCATGCCCCGAAGCCAGGATCGAAATCAGCAACATATCGAGCAGTTCGTCCTGTCCCACAATCACCTTTTTTACCTCCGCTTTTACCTGTGCCATCTTATCGTACAAAACCGATACATCTGTCCGGTTTTCAAAAGATTTATATTTATCGAAGTCACTCATATCATTTTTGCTTTAAGTTTGAATTCTTCTATCGTATCATTCAGTTGCTTGAGGTCGGCAACTTCATGTTGTGGCGACTGCCGTAGCTGTATAATCAGCTTAATGAGAAAACCGGTCTCCGCCTGCGATACACCTGATCGTTCGGCTAATTCCTCAATAAAGCCCTCTTCCTGAAGCTGGAGTGTATCGACATGAAAGCGGTTTCGAAGATCATGCAGGAAATAATCTATCTTCTTGGCCACCATGTTGCCCGGAGTTCCATTTTCGTAGTAGAGCGTAGCAATGGTCTCACAGAACTCCTTGGAGAGATTGGGCTCCGGGTTCACAATCTCAACTGCACGCTGCTCACGCTTGCTCCTGAACACGAGCAACAGCAGCAGCCCGCCCAACAAAACATACCATGCCTGCCGAAGACCGTCACTGGTCAGGATAACGCGCATCGGCGTCCGATATTGACGGATGTTGGCTCTGAAATTGTACCAAGCAACAGGTTTATCGTTCAAATAAGACAAACACTTCGCGACATACGCGTACTGCGAAGGCGAATTTAACAGGTAATAGTTGCCAAAGAGATCGGGCGTCAGATGCAAATAAAGCAGCCCCCGGCCAAAAGGCACCTCGACAAAATTCGGCAAAAGAAAATCCCGATAAGTAATACCGCCAAGAATAGTGGCCTGCTTAGGAAGTTTACTGAACACCACGCTCAGCTCGGACTTATCATAGCTTATCTTACTCGTATCGTTAGTTAATGTTACCCTTAATTGGTCTTTTATATCCAGTCCTTTTTTGAATCCGTAGAAATTGTACGTTTCTATCTGCAAAGAATCCAATAGGTAGAAATCAATATCATTTGCTATGATCATGGCTTTACCTCCTTTAGACACATAGTCCAGTAGCTTATGGTGAGCAGCTTCGCCGGGGGAAAAATAAGAGGTATAAAACAGCAGATTTTTGTCCGGCCTCTTGACACTGTCCAGATACTCGTATAAGGGGCGTTCAATATTCATATTATTCTGATCGATAATATGTTTCAATTCCTGTCTAAGGACAAAAGCGCCAAAGGGGTTTTTATCCTTCATATCAAAGGTACGCTCCCAGATAATAGGTTTCTTGCTCGTCATATCGATGATACCGATCAACAGTAGGACAACACCTAACAATATCAAGCCGAACTTTACAGATCCCTTCATTTAATTTGATTTTGATATTGATAAAACAGCTCCCTATATTGGTTAAACTCGGTTTCACTTAATCCGAACTGCCCGAACCACACCCGGTCAAACACCTGCGTGCAATCCAAGAATCCCGTTCGCAGCCCGTCATTGGTGATCTCATTGGCAAATTCTGCATTCGTTTTGCTATGCTTCCATTTAATATGTCCTGTCTGTGCCAGCTTCTGGATATTCTGCAGCTGGAGATACCGGACTCCAAGCGCATAATTCTTCTGCTCAATACTCTCCTTGATATAATGGTCCAGATTGCTGTTCATCAGATTGCGCTCCACATAGCTTACTGTATCCAATTCTTCATCTTCCGGTTTATGTGTGATAAAATACGAGTTCTTATTATATAATACCTTGTATAAGATGTAGGCGAGAACGATCAGCGCCAGAAAGGCAAAGAGGTAGCCAAACTCTTTTTCGAATCTCAGGGGGTTGTCGGGCATTAAATCGCTCAGCCACTTCGAAATCCTACTCACAACACGTTGAAGTACTCCCACCCGGGATTTGATATTTTCCGAATACACAAAAGCATCATCTTCATAACGCTTGATAATATCCGGATACGGGTCCATCTTAAAGGGGCGCCTCTGGGAGTATCTAGGGATAGAATCGAAGAGACCGGGCTCCCAGATATCTATTTTATTCGGTTGGCTGCCAACCGCCGGGATTTTCGTTGTCCCGACGGTATCCACCGCAATACTGTCTGGAACAGTCACCAACGTATCGGTAACAATGGCAGAGGAATCCACTGCTTCACCATTGCCCCCCACATCACGCTGCTGGGGATGACAGGCTGTTAGCGCATATACAAATCCAAACAAAAAAATCACGAGTACTCTACTCATCACGCCCTCCGATCTGATCAATCATCGCATAAATGCGTTCGCCAAATTTGAGATCTTTGGCTGTTTCATAGATGATCCCATTGGCCAGCACTCCGGCCATGTATAGAAAAAGAGTGAATAAGGTGACGAAGAGACCACCCAGCGTCATCAGCAACTTTCCCCAGGACGAGTCAAAGAAAGCAGCCTCCACACCCAGGAAATTATAGGACAACAGCGAAATGATAATCATTGGAACAATAGAAATCATCATAACGGCCATCTGGAAAATAAAATTGACAATATAGGTGGCGACACCATATTGAACGAGTTTCTTGCTGAGCATCACATACGCATCCGTAAAGCAGCTTCCCAGGTCGGAGTATCCTTCCCGATAAAATAGAAAAGAGCAGAATAGCCAAATGCCAACCATGGACATCAGAATGCCTATCGCAAAACTCCCGATAAACGGGATGAAGATAGCGATTGCAGCGACAAAGACAACCGGTATGAAGATAACGACCAGCGCGAGGATCATTGCAAACAGAAACCTAAAATACCGGCCAATGTTTAATCTGAAATTGCGCAGCACCTCCTGCCCCGAAAATTGGGTGTCCTTGCGCTCTTTCAGGAGAATGAAGTACTCTATCGAAATGCCGTAAACATACAGGCCCAGCGCTATCAAAGCTAGGATGAGGAGTCCCGCCCAGGTAAGGCCATCGATATCCTCAAATGAGTTGCTATTTGCAGAAAAAGTGATTTTGGTAGATAAGAAATAATACACGAGGGCAATCCCCCCGAGCGGCAGTGCAGATAAACCAAAAATGGTGGTCACAAAGTGCTTATAGATCGATTTAAAAAGGTCGATAAAGCTCTGGACAAAATCTCCTATTTTACGTTCTTTCTGAAATTCAAAATCTACTTCCATTGCAATCGCCTGGCTAACCGATACGGATTAATTATATAAAAATACACGATGCCCAGCAAGGATAATACAATTATGATTACGCATAACCAAACGGACACTTCATAATAACGTGTTACAAAACCTTCTAATGTGCCTGCCACAACGAAAAACGGAACGGTACTGAGCAAAACCTTCATTGCCGTCTTCGCCGTCCGGACAAAAGAGGCCAACCGCGTATAGGATCCCGGAAACAATAAGCTATTCCCGATAGCAAAGCCACATCCGCCCGCCACGACAATGACCGATATTTCGATAGTTCCGTGAATCCAGATTGCTGACATCGCTTTGCCCATGACGCCATACTGAAAGAATAACTGATGGAAAGCCCCCAGCATAATGCCATTACTGAAAAGAATATAGCCTGTTCCGACACTCAAAAATAAGCCGAAGGCAAAAGCCATAAAAGCCACACGTACATTATTGATGGTGATCCAGATCGCTGAACCAAAATTGCTGCCCTTTCCGTACACCGCTGCGGGGTCTCCGGCTCTGATGCTCTCAATCGTTGAATCTACATACTGATCGCCCAAAATTAACCGGACAAAATCGACATCATACATAGCCGACAGAAAACCGATGACCGACGCGAGTATAAAGATCAACAATGAATACATCAAAGGCCTGCGGATAGACCATATCGCCTGCGGAATCTCCTCCATAACAAAAGATCTAAACTTGTTGTTGGAAGCTTTTTGGTCTTTGTAGATTTTTTGATGCGCAGTAACAGCAAGCTCGTTCAGGTACTTCCGAACCTTACTCTCGGGGTAAAATGTCTGCGCATAGGCCAGATCATTTGTTAGCTCAATATAATTTGAAGCCAGTACATCCGGATCAACGTCCTTGCTAATTGACAAATTATTTTCAATTAACGTCCATTTTTCTTTATTTCGTTCTACAAACGATGCTTCTCTCATTAATTTTTTTTAACTGGCCAAATCAAATATAGGAAATATCAGTGATTGAAAAGCACAAACCGGCATGAAAATACACCGGAAATTTCAGTCTTTTTCATGAGCATAAGGCCTCTTGCCGGCGGATAGAGCCTTATATGCAAATGGTAACAACCGATATACAGATACGCATTTAGATATGAATAAGCTTGAGATAAACACAGCACAAAATGTAAAAATCGAATACAACCTTGCCAGCTTAGGTTCAAGAATGATCGCATTTGCCATCGATTATTTTGTCATTGTCTGTTACATTTTCTTTTGTATATTCCTTCTGGACAGCATACATATCTCCAAAAGCGACCCTTATCTACGCTACGGCGTTATCATGGGCATGACGCTACCTGCATTTTTCTATACCTTGATCACAGAGACTGCATTTGGAGGACAGACCATCGGTAAAAAAATCATGAAGATAAAGGTGGTTAAACTCGATGGATCCCGCGCAAATTTTTATCAGTACCTATCGCGGTGGGCATTATCGATTGTTGATATATGGATGACCATGGGCGGCATTGCCATCACCTCCATTGTCCTATCTAAAAATGGACAGCGCATTGGCGATATTGCAGGCGAGACCGCTGTGATCAGCCTCAAGCCAAGTCTTAAGCTCAGTGATACAATCTATGAAGAAACCACCGACAATCATCCTATTCTATTCCCTCAGGTCATTAAATTAAGCGATAAAGATGCCAATTTGATCAAAGATGTTTACCAGACGGCATTCGACAGAAGGGATGTCGGCATACTCACAGCATTGGTACAGCGCCTGGAAAAGGTCATGGATATGAAGCACCCCGAGAAGATGACTCCCAACGATTTTGTGTTGCAGGTCATGAAGGACCATTACCGTATGTTTAAGGACAAATAATCCGCCGCCCACGCTGCGCAGGACGCTTGTTGCGTGTTAAAGCCGAGATAGATTATTTCTGTAACTTGGACTCTGCCTTGTCAATCCGTATTCAGCAGGGGATACACTCCAAAAACTAAAAAAAGGAACGCTATGGTTCCTTCTTTTAGTTTCGATCACAAGCAAGCTTATGCCAGCACAGTTGCCGCGGAGGTTTGCACCTGACGGTCCACTTTCTTAACTAAACCCTGTAAAACATTTCCCGGTCCAACTTCCACAAATGCAGTAGCCCCGTCGGCCAGCATATGCTGCACAGTTTGTGTCCAGCGGACTGCGCCTGTCAGCTGTGCGATCAGGTTCTGCTTGATCGTTGCCGGATCGGTCTGCGGCTTTGCGTCTATATTTTGATAAATAGGGCATCTGGGGGAGAGAATATCCACAGCTTCGATTGCAGCCTGTAGTTCAACTTTCGCCGACTCCATCAATGGCGAGTGGAAAGCACCGCCAACATTTAGTTTCAACGCACGTTTTGCTCCCGCTTCGGTCAGCAGTGCACAGGCCTGATCAACACCTTCAATGGATCCCGAGATAACCAGCTGCCCCGGACAATTGTAATTTGCCGCGACAACCACTTCCTCCACTTGCGCACAGATATCCTCCACAATAGCATCCTCGAGGCCCAAAATCGCAGCCATAGTCGAAGGCTGCAGCTCACAGGCCTTCTGCATCGCGTTGGCACGTTGAGCGACCAGCTTTAAACCATCTTCAAAACTTAAAGCACCAGCTGCCACCAAAGCAGAAAACTCACCCAAAGAGTGTCCCGCTACCATATCCGGCTGAAAAGAATCACCCAATGCTTTTGCCAAAATCACCGAATGCAAGAAAATTGCAGGTTGTGTTACTTTGGTCTGTTTCAACTCCTCGTCAGTACCCGAAAACATAATATCGGTAATACGGAAACCTAAAATATCATTCGCTTTTTCGAACAAAGCTTTTGTCTCTTCGTTTAAATTATACAGGTCTTGGCCCATTCCAACAAACTGGGCGCCCTGACCGGGAAATACATATGCAGTTTTCATCTATCTATTTTTTTCTTTAATGGCTGATGAGCCCGTAAGCCCGATTCATATTTAAGCATTACAGTAACCGCAAACTTAGATAAATTGCTGCTGATATGCAATATAATTGCTCGTCATATATAAAAACAATCTTCTGAACATCGTGATTTCGCCTCCGGCAATCCCGGTAGCCTCTACCGGTCGCACGGGCTCACCCACCCAAAACATACCTTCGCGTATCGTGCGTCTATCCAGGGCATTCAATTTTCTGGGACAAAACTCAGCGAGAGTAGCTTCCGTGGGTCAAATACATCTTGGGCAATCTCAAGGAGCTGAGCACTGCCGAGCATCTCTATTTTTTCAATCACTTCATCCAGTAGGATCACACGGTCGTAATCCATTACATTCTTGGCCGCCGAGATAATGGTACTCATGCGGTTCTCCTCTGTTAAAGCGATCTGTCCGATAAACTTCCGTTTGGCCTTGGCAAGTTTGACCTCAGATAGCGGGTGTTCGCACATATGGCGGAGTTCCTTAAATACCAGCTTTTTAGCTTTTTCCACTTTTTCCTCATCTGTACCCAGATAGATGCTAAACAATCCGGTGTCCGAAAAGATCGTGTAATTGGATTCTATCGTATAAGCGATGCCATATTTCTCACGGATGGAAAGATTGAGGATCGATCCCATACCCATACCACCGAGCATATTGTTCAGCAGCAGCAAGCCGGTCTTACGGTCGTCGCGATAACCGTAAGCCAACGAACCGAGCATATAGTGGACTTGATTAATGGGTTTTGGCACTGTCAGATGCTGTTCGCCAACCGGCTTCACATCATCTCTCGTCCGTAAGGTTTTATTTTCGGATATATTGCCAAAAGTTCTGAGCAGCAAGCGCTCCACTTCTTTCACACTGTAGTTGCCTGTAATACCGATCACCATTTCATGGGTATCGTAATTTGATTGCATGAAGGTCAGAATATCGTCCTTCTGAAGAGACAGCAACTGATCTTCCAGCCCCAATATATTATGCCCCAGGCCCGATCCCTGAAAAATAAGGTCTTCAAAATCATCCACGATAGATTCTTCGGGACTATCCAGATAAGACGCCATTTCATCAACAATCACCGATTTTTCCTTATCCATTTCTACTTCCGGAAACGTGGAATGGAAAAAGATATCTTCAAAAAGATCCAGCACGCGATCCAGATAGGGTTTCAGAATGGAGGCATGGACACAGGTATACTCTTTGGTCGTATACGCGTTAAGGTCACCCCCCACAGATTCGAGACGATTAATAATTTGTTGTGTCGAGCGTTTCTCCGTCCTTTTAAATAACAGGTGTTCAATGAAATGCGCGACACCAAACTTTCCGGCCAGCTCATCACGGGAGCCCGCATTGATGACCATACATACGTGTGTTATAGGTAAGTTCTGATATTGGAATACCGCGCGCATTCCATTTGAAAGTCTGATAATATCGTATTCCATGTAATCTGTAAATTGTCTAAAGATAATATATTGTGTTGAGCGGTACCCCACATCGCAGCCAGGATCGTCTGTCCCGGGTCTCCCAATCCTACCCCCCTGAGCACATATCATGCAAAACTAAGGTTTTTAAAATGCAAAACGGTCATAGCGAAATCACTATGACCGTTTTTTAATGATTATTTAGCCTCTTTACATCCGTGGCCGCCTCATACCACCGGGGAACCGATCTTCACCCTGAGGATTGCCCATGGCAAATTTTTGGAATTTATAGGTGAACAACAACATAAAGTAGCGCCCAAGACGGTTGGTGCGGCTATCTGTGATCATAGACTCACTGACTGTCCGCGAAACGTTGGTTTGCTGATTCAGCAGGTCAAATGCCTGGAGACGTATCGTACCACGACGTTCTTTTAAGAACTTCTGCTCAATGTAAGAGTTGATAACAAATGGGTTGGCATTGATCCCTGCACCATATCCATTATTGAATTGCTTCGAAAGATCTGCTCCAAAAATTGTTGTTGGGGTGATATTTACTGAACCGATCAAGGTCGGTGTCCAGGAAGAAACATTGGTGGTACGATTTGTCAGGGAGTTTTCCGTGTGATTATACTGATAACGTACACCGGGATTTATCTCCAGATTTTCCGAAGGATTATATCTAAACATCAAACCCTGATTAAACACAATGTTTCGGGCGACGTTCTTTTGTCCCATATTGTCATCCTTCTCTGTTGAAACGTAACCAATATTTTTATTGTAGGAGATTCCGCCCATTAGCATAATGTTATAGGTTTTTTCTTTTAGTGATTTGCCGTAATGGTAAAAGGAGCTGACATTAAAAGGTTTATCGCCGGTTTCATTGAGATACCGTGTTTCGGAAACCAACGTTCTATTCGTTTTTCCAGTCTGATAATCCATCAAATCATCCAAATAACTTTTACTCAGGCTCACAATCTTGTTATTGGTCAGACCTGCATTGACAAAAGCAAAAAAGTTGTTCCCCTTCTGAAAATCGTTTTTACGGAACCGAACATTCAGCTGATGACTAAATTCGGGGTTTAGATTGGCATTACCGATCACTATGCTTGTACGGTTTGTACTCATGTCAAACGGCAAAATCTGGGTCACTGAAGGCTCGTTGGGTGTACCGGAATAATTGACCGATAAATTCGATTGGCGCGAAAATTTGTACTCAAATCGCGCAATCGGCATCCAGTTCATGTTGTTCCGGTGTATCGGCACCACCAATCCCGAACTGATCGCATCCCCCCGCAATTGCGAAGGCTGTGCCGCCGCTCCGATAGAATAAGTAATTTTATCCCCATTATACAGGTAATTAGCGCCTACTTTATGGGTAGCAAAAGAATAATCATAATTATAGTCAAAATTCAATTTAGGGTCCTCAGCGATCAAATTCCCGTTTGCGTCATACCCAGTCTGCTTATTCGAGTTATCATACTTATTCTTATTAAAGTCATAAGTAAACTCCAGTCGCCCCTTCTCAGAGAGCGGCTCCGTATAGTTCAGCGAAGCGCCAGCATTCCAGCTTTTATTCTTTGCTTCTAAGATCGTCTTTTCATAAATCTTAGTTAGAGACACACCTGCGTTATTTGGATCAGCCAACAAACGGTCCAATATGGCGTCTTGGTCTTTCTTTGTCTCCGCATTATTGTAATTCATGTTGACAAATACATTTCGACCTTTGTCATTGAGCTTACGGTTGTACAGACCACTGATGCCAAAGCGGGGTGCCGTCGAATTGGCCAATATGTCCTGTGTCTGCGTGTTATTTAAAGCTCCACTACGGTAGGTGGTTGATTCGGAAAATGTTGTTGCGTCGCTTTTATCAAACCCAAACTGGGGAGAGATCTTAATATAGTCTTTATCTGACGGTTTCCATTCCACATTAGCCTCAAAACGATGGCTCCCACCGACAGTATTGTTCCTGTTAGAAATACTGTCGGTCTGCATGATACTAGGCAATGTGTTCTCCTGGATCCTTTCCGACAATGTCGTATTATCCGTATGACTATAACTATAACTACCATAAGCCGTCAATTTATCGTTAAAATCCTTTCGGAAATTAAGGCCTATCGAGCCAATTTTTGTAAGGCCGTCCGAACCACCAAACATACCGCCACCACGACGGCCGCCGCCGCCCTGCCCTCTCCGGGCACCACCACCTGTTGTATTGAAATCAAACAGGGGCGCGTTGGTGTTGTTTAGATTCCCGAGCACGGAAAGCTGCTCGCCCTCACGCATACCCATCCACATACCTGTAGCCTGATAACGGTCTTCCGTACCATAACCTGCCCGGAGTGTGGTCATATGTCCCTGATTATATTTAGGATCAATTTGAATATTCAACACCTTTTCAGACTCGCCATTTTTATTACCGGTAATATTGGCCATCTCACCATAATCGTCGATAATCTGCATTTTTTGGATGATGTTGGCCGGCAGATTCTGTGTCGCCGTTTTTAGATCACCTCCGAAAAAGTCCTTCCCATTGATACGCACCCGTTTGACAGATTCACCTTGAGCCGTGACGTTTCCATCTTTGTCTACCTCTACACCCTGCAGCTTTTTAAGTGCATCCTCAGCGACCGATCCTTCCCGCAATTTCAGGTCTTTCATCGTATACTCCAGCGTATCACTCTTAACGACCACCGTCGGAACACCGTCCACAACGACTTCTTCGAGCATCTGTGAATTCTGCTGCAGGGTCAAACTCGGAATAACGTATTTCTGCTGCCCTTGCGGGAAGTGAAACTCTTGTTCAAAGCGCTCAAAACCTAAGTTGGAAACTGTAATTTTAAATGTATCCGCTTTAATTTTGTCAAATGTAAAAATCCCGGCCATACTCGATCCAGTAGACATCGAATCCAACCGCGAAGTTAACGTGACGGTCGCTCCCGCCACCATCCTGTTTTTGTCATCTTTTAGCATTCCCTGTACGCTTCTGGTCTGGCCGTAAACTGTCCATGCCGTTAGCATACTCAATAAAAAAAGCACATAGCCTCTCATAACATCTATTTTATATCTCTATAATTGACCAATCCTTGATCTAAAGCGGCCCATAGGCTACTCAAAATCTTTACAAAAGAAGATATTATTAGTGTTAATTAATGTAAAAGGCCATTATTCACACAGAAGTTACAATGGATAACTCTAAAATTATTCGTACTTTCGTTCGGTTACCGAAGAATAAGATGCTACTATCATACTATCAGGAACAATGGATTGAAGCTGGATGTGATGAGGCTGGTAGAGGTTGTCTCGCTGGTCCGGTGTTTGCCGCGGCGGTAATTTTTCCACCCGGTTATCATCACAAACGCTTAAACGATTCCAAAAAATTAAGCGAAAAACAACGGATGGAATTGCGTCCCATTATTGAGCAGGAAGCTCTTGCCTATGCCGTTGCCAGCGTGTCTGCCGAAGAGATTGACCGGATCAATATTCACAATGCAAGTTATCTCGCCATGCATAAGGCCCTGGATATGCTGCACATCAAAGCCGAATATATCATTGTAGATGGCAATAGGTTCATTCCATACCAGAAAGTGCCTTATACCTGTGTAGTAAAGGGAGATGGAAAATATCTTTCAATCGCAGCAGCCTCTATTTTGGCCAAAACCTACCGCGACGAATATATGGATACCATAGCGGCTGATTTTCCGGACTACGACTGGATGAACAACAAGGGCTATCCTACGGTGAAACATCGGTCTGCTGTGCTGGCCTATGGAACGACACCCCACCATAGAAAAAGCTTTAGAATAACTGATCCACAGCTCAAATTATTCTAAAGCTTGATGTATTTTTGAAACGAAACAGCTGCCTATGCGGCTGTTTCGTTTTTATACCCTTTTAACGAGAAATATATGGCAGCAGCCATCCCCAGACCAAGTATGATCGAAGAAATCAACGTCAGTAAATTTCCTACTTTATGCGATTGAGGATCAAATATAAATTCAATCTTATGGGATCCCGCTGGCAATTGCAGCGCTCTTAATAGATAATCAGCACGGATTATTGGTGTCTCCTTTCCATCAACATATGCTTTCCAGCCTTTGTCATAGAAAATCTCCGAGAACACCGCAAAGACATCATTGGATGCCGTGTATTCATACTGCATTTTGTCCGGATGATAAGAGGTCAGCTTAATCTCTCCTGTCGTAGATGCGCTGGATGTTTTTGCTTTGATTTCATTTTGATACTGCTGATTTACGAAAGCCTCTTTATGCGGATCAAAGGAACTGATTGCCTGCATCTCCTCCGCATTGCCCTTCACAAAGGTTATCTTATCGACAAACCAGGCGTTACCCGCTGCCGTGCTTCTTCTGATAATGCGCTGTGATTGACTCTGCGGATCCGTCGTGATCAAATAGCGGACATTGAACATATCCAGCACATCCTCGTTAAGCGCACCATTAAACTGATTCTCGAGAACTTCCTGAAAACGCATCAATTTTGCTGCATGATAGCCGCCCAATGATTTATGGAAGTACGAAGGACGCGCATCCGAAAAGGGATCTGTTGTGAGATCCAGTACCCGGTAGCTCAGGTCTTTATCCATTAAGATCAGCTGATCTACCTCGCGCTGCTGAAAGGCCTGCTGTGCTACCGCTCCCTTTTCGCTAAACGAACGATCATTTAAAAAGCGCTTATCAACACCCCAGAGATCAAATAAGAACAAGACGAGCAAGCTTCCAAACAACACGCCTTCACTCAGCTTTTTCTTCAGATAAAACCAGATCAATCCAAAGGTTAGCAAAATGAGGACAAACGAACGGTAAGCATCTTTACTGGCAATATCCTTTCGGTCCAGAACCAGCTGGTTAGCCAGTTCGCTCGCCGTTGCTTTGTCGCCGATCTGCTGGGAAAACGTCTCAATTAAACTATTATGTTCGGCATTTCTAAAATTCAAGAAAAGATCCGGCATCAGCCCCACCAAAAGACAAAATCCACCGACACCAACAAAAGTATACAGCACTTTCTTGTCCAGGTTAGGAATTTCCTTTGCGCGCGTCAGCAGTTCATTTACCGTCAATATCGCCATAAGCGGGACGGTGATGGACACAAGCACCAAAATCGATTCGACAGCCCTAAACTTATTATACATGGGAAAGTAGTCGAAAAACAGGTCTGAAACCAGCGTAAAATTCTTACCGAACGATAAAAGCAAGGCCAGTATGGTTGTCGTCAATATCCACCATTTCAAACGGTTTTTGACGATCACCAGCCCCAGTACAAAAAGAAAGAAAACACCGGCACCGAAATACCAGGGCCCTGAGGTAAAACGCTTATCTCCCCAGTACGTCGGCATCCCTTCGGCAATTTGTCCTGCTTGTACAGCAGATGCGCCTTTGTCCATGAAAAACTTAGCAACATGCGATTTTTCATCCAACTGCCCACCGGTAGATCCACCGTAGGCATTGGGAATCAAAAAAGTTACCGACTCTCCGATCCCCTGGCTCCAATCATAGGCGTATTCTTTGTCCAATCCTTTTTTTGCCGAACTTTTATCATCCACTTTTGTGATGTTTGCATGGCCGCGCGTGCTCAATTTACTATACTCCCAAGTTGGCAGCAAAATGGAAGCATTAACCATCACTGCGATAACCACCGCAACAACCTGCCTGCCGGAATTGATAAAAAAGGCCTTTAATTGTTTTTGTTTGATGGCATCAACCAAGATGAATATGACATATAACATCAAGGCCATCAACAGATAGTAAGTTGTCTGCAAGTGATTCACACGAATCTCCAGCGAAAGAAGCAGGGCCAGGAGTACGGGCCCCCACAGCTTGCTGCCCCGATAACACATGATCACGGATGCAATCACCGGCGGAATAAACGCAATGGCATTTGCCCGGGTAATATGTCCTGCTTCAATATAAATAAAATTGTAAGAAGTAAAGGCTATGGCGACGGCGCCCACAGCGGCAAGCCAGGGTTTAATACGCAGTACACTAAACAGAAAATAAGCGCCCAATAAATAAAACAATACCGTATCCATGGGGCTTGGGAAAACAAATTTAACCGCATTCAGCACATAGGTACCAATGTTATTTTCATTCGCCTGCCAGATCTGGTACGTAGGCATACCGCCAAACATGGAGTTTGTCCACAAAGGTGCAGTTCCATCCTTGGCCCTGTAATCAAATAACTCTTTCTGTGCTGCCTGCGCCTGTACCACATCCGATTGGGCCAATGTCTTTCCTTGCCAAACGGGCGTGAAATAAAAAAATACAAGCGCAATGAATATCGCAATAACGATTAAATGCGCCGAATTTGCTTTAAACCAATTTTTCATTTATCCTCTTAGGTTGTTTAAAAGTCTTAAAAGCCAAACTTAGATAAATTTGTTTTTATATACAATTATTATTGCGACCAAATACAAGGGCAATACACAGGCACTAAAAGCCCTGTTCAGCTTTTAGTGTCCGATAAAATCAGCATGCATGGGTAGTCTATTTCATTTTGACAGCAGTTCCGGTTGCCCCCACCATCATCATGCCTCCGGTGCCTACAGTTTGAAAGTCCAGCCGTACGCCCACGACCGCATCGGCACCCAATGCCCTGGCCCGATCTTCCAGCTCGCGTAAGGCCGCTTCGCGCGTATCCTGAAATGCCCGCTCGTAAGAATTAGACCTGCCACCAAAAAAATCACGGAAACCAGCCATCATATCTTTGATGGCATTTGCGCCCAATACAACCTCCGAAGAAACAATGCCCAAATAACGGTCAATCTGATGTCCTTCAATATTGCTTGTTGTAGTCAATAACATAGTTACTCTCCTTTTTGAATTAGTTTATTTATATTGGATAATTCTCCAAACACAACCAAAATATCGCCCTCTTCCATCACCGTCTCGGAAGTGGCAATACCGGAAGCCTCTTTCTGTTCTCTGGTCACACCATCTTTTCTTGTTTCCGTAATTTTGACGGTCGTCAATACGATGATTTTATACAAGTTGGTCAGGTTTGCCTCTCGTAACGTCATGCCCACATATCGGGCTGGCACTTTTGTCTCCACAATAGAATAGCGGTCCGACACCTTGAAAGAATCCACAATATCGATATTGTCAAGCCGCATGGCCAGTCGCTCGGCCGCCTCTTCTTCCGGCATGATATATTCGTTGATCTCCATAGCTTCCAGGACCGTTTTCTGCAGATCAGATACAATACGGCCGATGATCCGATTTACTTTCAATTGCTTTAAGAGCGCTACGGTCATCAGCGACGCACCCTCATCTTCTCCGATCGCCACGATGACGGCATGGGCATCTTTCAGCGGCAAGGAAGACACCGCCTCCCGGTCTGTCGTATCCAGGCATACCGTGTGCGTGATCCTGTCCTTCAGTTGCTCGACGATGGTTAAATTCCGGTCTGCACCAATCACCTCATGACCAAGCTCAGTAAGATGAACGCCCAATGAACGTCCGAAATGCCCCAACCCTAAAACAATATACTTCATAACCCAAACTAAGATAAATTTCCTGTATTTACAAGTTCCTACAGCCTGTTTCTAAAGCCTGATGCGCCAATGGACTGCTTCCGTAGCAAGAACCTGGTCATGCCCGGATCAAAACAGTATTTTTTCCTCCGGAAATATGATATTTCTTCTCGTTGTGTTTTTGATAAAAGCAACCAATAACGTCAACATACCTACACGGCCCACCAGCATCGTCACCACAATAATCAGTTTTCCGCCCATACTTAAAGAGGGCGTAACGCCGAGACTCAATCCGCAGGTCGTATATGCCGATAGCGATTCGAACAGTAAGTCTTTCATACTTTTGTCCGGATCCGTAAATATAAGAAGAAAGAAGCTGATGCCTACGACAAATAGCGACAATAAAATAATAGCAAAGGCTTTGTTGACAGACTCACCGGCGATTCGGCGTTTGAAAATCTCAATATACTCCTTCCCCTTTGCCAGAGAAATAATATTCATAAACGTGAGCGCCACCGTGGTCACCTTCACTCCGCCACCTGTGGAACCGGGCGAAGCACCGACCCACATGAGCACCATAATCAGAAATATGGTCGGGGCGCCCACAAAACTCAGGTCAATACTATTATAGCCGGCAGAACGGGCAGCATTAGCCATAAAGAAAGAAGTCGCCCATTCTCCACCAGCACCTTTTTCAAGCGAAAGTGTATTTTGCCTTTCCAAAAAATAGAAAAACAGCGTTGCCGCCACGATAATAATCGCATTGCACAGCAACACCAGTTTTGAATTAAAACTGAAATTCCATGCTTTATGCTTATAATTTCGCTTGGTGATCAGGCGGTGATACCAAAGTAAGATAGACTCTTTTATATAGGTATAGAAATTCAGAACGATTCCAAATCCCAGCCCCCCTAAAATAAACAGAGCGGAGAGTGCCAGCTGAAAGGGATAATTAAATTTATAGGCCTCATTTGTAATTCCCCCGGACAAAATCGAGAAACCGGCGTTACAGAAAGAAGAAATGGAGTGGAAGATAGAAAAGAAAACCATGCTGCCCACGTTCGGAAAATTGGCGCTATCCAATGTGCTAAAGATCAGTATTGCACCCAGAAATTCAAATAATAGAGTAATGAAGATCATGGTCAATAAGGTTTTGATAACCGAAGCCACCTTATTCTCTCCCAATATCTCGCCAAACATCAACTGGTTTTTAAACGAAAACCCGCCCGAAAAGAAATAACCAAAAAAGCCCGTGAATGTCATGATTCCCAGTCCCCCAACCTGTATCAGGACAATGATGACTGTCTGCCCGAACATGCTGAAGTTGGTGGAGATATCCGCTACCGCAAGACCGGTAATACAGACCGCACTCGTGGCCATAAACAGTGCATCGACAAAACTTAAGGGTGCCTCCAGCGTCGTACGGGGCAACATGAGTAATACCGTACCGATCAGGATAAGTACAAGAAAACTGATAACAAATAATATCGTCGGATTAAAGTAGAAATTATCAAAGAAAAGCGTGCTTTTGGAGAGTTCAGCAATAAAAATAATATAGATCCCCAAATAAATCCACTGTTCTCTGGAAAAAACAGATAAAGACTCCAGCCCGGCGAAACGCGCAATTAAGATAAAAATAAAATAGCTGAGAATCAGCAACCCCGAATAATGTTCGACCGCAATCTTTTTCAGCGCATAGATCGAAGAGGATTCCCGTAAGGCGATCATCAAAAAAAGCACATAGAACAGATAATGGATCGTCTTCCTCAACAGTTCGCCCAAAACCGGATCGGTTACATAGCCTACATTGAAAATAACGATTGCAGCACACATCATGCTTACATAAAACATAATTTTGTCTACAAGTCCGTTCTTATATTTGAAAACGAATCGGATAAAACTTAATATCGCATCTATCATGATAAGTCAAACTAAGATAAATTTGCTTTGATATACAAATCTATCTGCAGCTTCGGTGCGCAATTCCTCTTCCAGAACTGTACAGCGGCTAATTTCACGTGAAACGAATTCCGAAGCCTTAATCGCCCCTGTTGGCGACAGCACCTTAATTGCCGGGAGACTCTTTTTCCAGTTCCTTTTCTGCTTTTTCGCGGTCCCGCTTTCTTTTTTCCTCCATTTTCGCGGCCTCTTTGGCCTCTTCTTCTTTCTCTTCTTTCAACAGCTCTTCGGCCGTTTTATGTTTCTTAAAAATTCCTGATATGAGCTTTTTCGCCTTCTCGACGCCATTGACCACCTTCTCCACCCGGTCTGCCGTATTCATTAATTTTGCTTCCCGCTCAGGGCCAAGACCGACACACTGCTTGATTCCCATGAGCAGACTCTGCCACAAGGCCTTAAAAAAAGGATGCGTAGGATCGCGATGTTTATTAATATGGCCGACTGTATATTTACCATATAGATCCGGATTACCGGGATTAAACAGTACCTGATTCACCATAAAAGAAAGGAAACCTTTCTTCTCCCGCCGACCATCGTCTCCGGTTTCTGACAGAATATTGACTTTGAGATCATTATAATCCATTTTGAACGTCCCTTTACTCCGATAGTCATTCGCCCATATATCGAATACAATCTGTCTTAGGTTTCCTGACTTGACCTCAACATTCAACAGCGGCCGGATCATTTTGTTCACCAGCCTCAGGTCCATCTGTCCCAGGCTCCCCTTGTAGGTATATGCGCCCACCTTGGAGGTCATATCAAAAACAAAATTAGTCAGCAGCTTGCCCGAATTCATAAAGTTGGTACTTAGATTGGCCCGCATCAGTTTCTGTTTCTGCAACTTCGTCGAGTCGTTGGTGACATTGAGTATCGTGCCGTAAGTATGATCGAAGGTAATCGTTCCAATCTGACTATATTGATCACTCATTTCCGAATAACTGATGCCGATATTATCCAGGACCAAGGTGTCAATCCCGAGCCTTGTCGACATCTTCATCAACTTCATATGGGGTGCATTTCCAATCTGCCGTGTTGCCGGACTTTTATAATGCTTGTCACTGTAAACAGACAGCTGACCGTTTTTTAAGACTGCTTTTTGCGCATATACTTTCTTATCCCTCGACAACTGACCGAAATTAAAATCCATCAGCTGCAAAGTATCCATTTTGAACACGATATAGCTGCCGCCCTTGCCTTTCTTCTTATAGTAAGCAGCTTTGTTCAGCGTGGGCTGGTAAGCAACTTTGGTCAAGAGGACATTACGTTCCTTGCTGTTGATCTTCAGTTGGTCAAAATCTATCTTATAGAAGCCGTCCGGGGTCTTATAGGTGAATCCCGGCACCTCAATATCAACCATCTTTGTATGGTAAAAACGCTGCTTGTCCTGTGCAGAGGTAGAGTCAATCAGCACATCGTCAATCCTCACCTTCACTTTCTTAATTTCAAAGTCCTGATGTACACCTTTCTGAACCTGCGTATACTTAAAATCAACATCATTTAGCTGGATGGCCTCGACCTGAATCTTCTTTAAATTTTCCTTTATTTTTTCATAAAGAGGCTTCTCGGGACCGCGGCTTATCGTATCGTTGTAGCTGTGGAATTCGTTAATGACATGTACCGTAGGGGTGTCAACAGTAATATCATGCAAAAAAAGCTCCTTATCCATCAATACTTTTCGGATACCGAAACTCTTGATCTTCAATTTGTTTATCGCTATTTCAAACCGGTTGTCCGGAGCCTTTTTCAGCCCCTCCAACTTTCGGTACACGCCGGTATCGGGAATCAGACGAAAATTCTCAATGGTGAGATTGCCGAGAGCCAGATTAACGTGAATATCATCATAGTGGATGGTGTATAGACTATCCGTGGCCTGCACCACCAGCTGCCTTATTTTGGTATCCAAAAGAGGCTTCCACTTATTGCTAAAATACCATATGGCACCCGTCAACGAAACGAGTATAAACACAACAATACCAATGATCCACTTGAAAATAGGCTTCATAAAGTCACAATCTCTTTGTAATTTAGTCTTTATTTTATTGAAAGACAAACAAAATTAACACCTATTTTGTTTCAGATACGGTTAAATAAGGCAAGTATGCTGCGCAAAACACAACTATTTTTACTTTTTGTAACCTTATGGCTACTTTTATTCCATTCTTGTTCGAACTCCAAGCCAGAAACTGCTTTTTATTTCTGGAAAACCGTATTTCAGCTTGACACGATTGAACAACGCGCACTGCAGGAAATTGAGGCCAAATCCATGTATCTTCGGATCATGGATATCGATTTTGATCCCACAGGTACACAAGCTGTGCCGATAAGCCCCGTGACCTTTACCCAGGCAGTGCCCAAAGAGCAGACGTTGATTCCTGTTGTATTTATCAACCAGCGCATCTTTGCCGAAATGGATAGCCTGCAAATCCGGGCATTGGCAAATAAAATTGTACCTTTTGTCGAAGCCAAGGTCAAGCAGGCAGGCAAGACGGAATTTAGGGAGCTACAGCTGGACTGTGACTGGACCAGGACCTCGCGGGACAAATTCTTCTATCTGCTGAAATACCTACAGGCATTGCCCGAGCTAGATGGTGTATCACTGAGCTCAACGCTACGTCTGCATCAAGTAAAAAATACGGCGACAAGTGGCATACCTCCGGTAAAAAAAGTTACGCTGATGTGTTACAACATGGGCAACCTACGGCAATTTGGGAGCCAGAACTCGATACTTAACCTACAGGATCTGCAGCGGTATTTGAGCGGCAGCTTGGCGCAGTATCCAATGGACATCGATATTGCTCTACCCCTGTTCCAATGGTTTGTCGCGTTCAGAAACAACAATTACATCGGTATTTCTAAATATATCAGCGAGCAGGATATTCAGGATACTACGTTATTTACGCGCAACCCAAATACCAATCTGTACATTTTAAACGTAGACCTTCCAAAAGCGAACTTAAGAAAAGGCGATGTCATCCGGTTTGAAAAAGTAAGTAAAGAAGACCTTTTACAAACGGCAAAATTTTTGAAGGGACAACTCAAAGGAAAAAAACATCAGATTATTTACTATCATTTAGATCAAGCTACATTAGCAAATCATGGCAATGCCGAATTACAAGAAATTACTCGTGCTTTCTAGCACGACCTTTGCCTTCTTTTTCGGAGAGATGGCAACAAATATTGCCTGTGGACCTGAAATAGATCCCTATGACAATCAAACGACGTATTATCTCCCCAATCTTGAGGAGAACGGATTTTCAGCCTTTCAGTATATTCCCTATAAATTTCTATACACGGAAGACGAACCTGTTCAGGAGAGCCTCGTGAATAGCGAAGCCTGGGCAAAGCATCTTGGGGCAGGCGTAAAAGCCAGCGATGTCGAACAGTTTATGTACCATACCGACGCCGAGACAGCCGACTTGGTGAGCAACCGGGGCAAATCGTTGTGGAACAGTCTTCCAGATTCGGTCAGGGGAAACAGCTTCCTTCAAACCCTGATCGACGGCAAACATGAACCCGAAAGAGCTTACTTTGTCTTTACCAAATTGCAGGAACCCATCACAAATATTCAGCACGACTATTGGGACCCTGATCCGAGGAATTTCAACGCGATCGTCCAATACGCCTCGCTTGCCGAGGAGCAGATTAACAAGTATAAAAAAAACAGCTTCCTCTTTGTGCGTTATGCTTACCAGGCGGCCCGCCTTTACCTATTTGGCCGGGAGTACGGCAAAAGCATCGCAGTTTACGAAAAATATTTACAGCCGATCAAGCGTGAGGACGCGATTTTAAACTGGGCACTTTCGAACTATGCCGGCGCTGTACGCAAAAATGGTGACGGTGCAAAAGCCGCCTATCTGTTTTCAAAGCTATTTACCCAAAGCCCTGAACGCCGCGTACTCGCTTATAGCAACTTCCATTATATCACGGCCTCCGATGCCGAGATTTTTCAATATGCGACAAACGATGCCGACCGGTTTAACATCAATGCTATTCTCGGATTTGGCAGTGGCGAGCATAACATAAACTATCTAAGCTCCTGTTATGCTCTTGACCCGGCCAATACCGTCAATGCGGTACTCCTGGCCAGAGAAGTCAATAAAATTGAGGGCGATCTGAATGAGGCTTTTTATATCGGTGACGGAGACAGCTATCATTACTACAGCAAAAACGATGCGAAAAGCAAGGTGAAGCAACACCTCGAAGCTGTACGCAACTTCGCGCTGACCCTCTATCGGGACAAAAAATATGTACAGCCACAACTGGGGCTGATCACAGCAGCATACCTGAGCTGGATAAACAAAGAAAATGATCTCGCTAAGAAATATCTTGGTCAGGTCAAAGAAAACGAGCTCAATGGCAAACTAAACGATCAGTATCAGATCACCGCATTGCTTACCCAGCTAACCGACTGGCAGATTAACAAACAGATCGATCAGGCAAAGCTCGTCAAGACACTGTCCTGGCTGGAGAAAAAAGCACAATCAGACGGCAATAACAGCGCGAAGAACAACGATTGGAGCTATAACGCATTTGTATACAGCAACTATAGCCTGATCTGCAGAAATATCCTGCAAAACCTGGTTGTCAAACATTATCTCCATGCACAGGACACGGCAATGGCAAGCCTGGCGGCAGTCAAAGCCGATGTTTTTTACAACTACGGACTGGTAAAAGATACACTTGAAGACAACATGCAATGGTCGACGATGCATTTTTGGGAAAATAGCCTTACTCCAAAAACGCTCTTAAAAATCAGGTCTCTGTTGTCGGACAACGCACAGCAGCAACCATTGTCCAGATTCTTGCTGGAAGATATTAAGCACTTCAACAGGGACTACCTGACCGAATTGCTGGGCACAGCCTATTTGCGCGAGCTGGATTTCCAAAAGGCCGCGAAAACACTGCAGACATTGCCCAAGCATCATAAAATAAAAGAAATAAAGAATTGGTATGCGGAGGAGGACGACATCAAACCCAATCCATTTATTGTAACCATCAATGATTATCCAAAAAAATACGGAAAAGAATTTACGACCAAACTGAAATATGCCGAACGCATGGCGCGGCTGGAAAGTGCGATAAAAACGGAGAAAAACAATCAGAAGAAAGCGGACTACTACTTTCAGATGGCCACCGCCATCTATCAGACGAGTACCTATGGCAATGCATGGTCAATGGTTTCTTACGACTGGTCATCGACCGACAACCACGCCGCACCGACAGTCTACTGGAAACGGAATTATGTACAGACCAGATCAGCCAAACAATGGTATGAAAAAGCGCGCTCGCTCAGTAGCGACAAGGATTTCAGGGCCAAATGCACCTTTATGCTGGCAAAATGCGAACAGAAGGACTTCGTATATACCGACGACACACGCTGGCAATATTATGATTCGCCGCTAAAAAACCCTTTCTATCGATTTTCAATGCAAAATAAGTACTTTAAGGAACTGACTATGCAGTATAGAGATACACCGTTTTTTGGGATCGCTTCCAGAGAATGTACGTATCTACAGGATTATTTGAACCTGACAGCAGGATTGAAATAATAAGTCACCGAACTATCTTGTCCAGGCTGGCGGCATCCAAATGTAGAAGCCGTTGGTCTGGGCTACTATGACCGGTTGTCTTCATTGTGATACATGCTGAGGTAACTCTCATAGCGGGAAGCTTCGATCTCGCCGGATTCCACCGCTTCCATGATAACACAACCAGGCTCATTGATGTGCCTGCAGTCGTTAAAACGGCATTGATTCATCAATGCCCGCATCTCGGGAAAAAAATGCGAAAGTTCCTGTTTCTCTATATCCACAATCCCTAGCTCACGAATACCGGGTGTGTCAATTAGCTTGCCAGCAAAGGGCAGGTCAAACATCTCGGCAAATGTTGTGGTGTGTTTGCCTTTGTCCGACCAGTCCGATATTTCACCTGTTTTCAATTCATACTCCGGCACGATGGCATTAATCAGGGTCGATTTGCCAACTCCGGAATGCCCAGACACCAAAGTGATCTTATCCCGGAGCAGTTCCTTCACCAAGTCGATATTCTTTCCTGTCAATGCAGACACTTCATAACAGGGGTAACCTATGCGTTCGTAAATCGACTTATATTCCGCCAGTATTTCCAGGCCTTCTTCGCTAAAAAGATCAAGCTTATTAAAAATAAGCACCGCCGGTATGCCATAGGCTTCTGTCGTCACCAAAAACCGGTCAATAAAGCCCAGCGATGTTGGTGGAGAGGCCAGAGTGACGACCAAAAAGGCCTGATCCAGGTTGGCCCCGATGATCTGGGTCTGCTTGGAGAGATTGACGGATTTGCGGATAATATAATTCCGACGAGCCTCGAGCTCGCGGATGACGGCACTTTCCTGATCAGGCTCCACATCAAAATGAACCCAATCACCTACTGCAACAGGGTTTGTTGTTTTAATTCCTTTGGTCCGAAATTTACCTTTGATACGGCAATCGTATTTCCTGCCGTCCTCCCCCAAAACTTGATACCAGCTGCCTGTGGATTTCGTTACCAATCCTCTCATAGATCCTGTTGCATTACATGTGTCATTCCACAAAAATCGGAAAAATTTATTAAACTTACGGTTTGATGAATTTCTTACCTTTGTAAGGAGACTAAAATTCGACTGCGTGAAAAAATTATTCCTTCTAGACGGCATGGCTCTTATATATAGAGCATATTTTGCACTGAGCAAAACTCCTCGTATTACTTCAACAGGTTTGAACACAGGGGCAATTATGGGATTTACCAATACCCTATTGGAGGTATTGAAAAATCAGCAACCATCGCATATAGCCGTCGTGTTTGATACCGATGCCCCCACCGCCCGACACATTGAATTTGATGCCTACAAAGCACATCGCGAGAAAATGCCCGAAGACCTTTCGGCTTCCATCCCCTATATCCATCGCCTGATTGAAGGATTTAATATTCCCATCATTACCATGGATGGTTACGAAGCGGATGACATCATCGGTACATTGGCCAAGAAAGCTGAACAAAAAGATTTTCAAGTCTATTGCATGACGCCGGACAAAGACTTCGGACAGCTCGTTTCGGATCATATTTTCATCTACAAACCCGCACGCATGGGCAATGGTGCCGAAGTTCAGGGTGTCAAAGAAATCCTGGAAAAATGGGAAGTATCGGATGTCTGTCAGGTGATCGACATTTTAGGTCTCTGGGGTGATGCCGTCGACAACATCCCCGGAATACCCGGCATCGGAGAGAAGACCGCAAAAAAACTCGTACAGGAATTTGGGTCAGTAGAAGGAATCATAGCCAATGCAGACAAGCTAAAAGGCAAACTGCGCGAGAATGTCGAAAACTTTGCCGCACAGGGGCTAATCTCAAAAAAATTAGCAACCATCTTATTGGATGTTCCTATTGAACTGGATGAAAAAGCACTCGAACTGGAGGAACCCAACAGAGAATTGCTCGAGCCTCTTTTTGCAGAACTCGAGTTCAGAACCCTCGGAAGAAGAGTCTTCGGTGAAGACTTTTCCATCCTCGAACGAAATATACCCACAAGCGGACAGATGGATCTCTTCGCGACGCAGACCACAACGGTTACAGTCACAACTGAGGTAGTTGCCGAGGTTGCCATTGAACATACCGCGGTAAATAATATCCATAATACGGCGCATGACTACATCTTGGCCGATAGTCGGGAGAGACAGGAAGAGCTTGCACGTGAACTGGCTGCACTGGACAGTTTTTGCTTCGACACCGAAACTACCGGACTCGATGCCAATGTCGCTGATGTTGTGGGCCTATCCTTTTCTTTTGCACCGGGCAAAGCATATTATGTCCCCACCCCCAACGACCGATCACAGGCCCAGACTGTCGTTGACCTATTCAGGCCCGTACTTGAAAATCCTGCCATCGCAAAGGTGGGACAGAATATCAAATACGATATCCTGCTATTGGCCCGATATGGCGTAAAAGTCCAAGGTGCACTTTTCGACACCATGCTGGCGCATTACCTCATCGATCCAGATACAAGGCACGGTATGGATGTACTGGCAGAAAATTACCTGAATTATAGTCCCGTTTCCATTACTGAACTCATTGGTGAAAAAGGGAAAAAACAAGGTAATATGCGTGACGTCGATATAGAGAAGATCAAGGAATATGCAGCAGAAGATGCTGATATCACGCTGCAGCTCAAGAATGTATTTGAGCCGCTTCTGATAGAAACCAATACATTGAAGCTCGCACAGGAGGTTGAATTCCCCTTGGTGTATGTACTGGCTGAAATAGAACGTAATGGCGTGAAAATCGATGTTCCTGCGCTCGGAGAATTCTCCAGGACGCTGGACCAGGATATCAAAAGCCTCGAAGCGTCTATCTTCGAAAAAGCAGGGACCAACTTCAACATTGCGTCGCCAAAGCAATTGGGCGAAGTATTATTTGACAAGCTCCAGCTGGACCCTAAGGCCAAGAAAACAAAAACAGGGCAGTACAAAACCGGCGAAGATGTGCTGCTGGCCTTAGCCCACAAGTCGGATATCGTTCAAGATATTCTGAACTTTAGACAACTACAAAAATTGAAATCCACTTATGTTGATGCACTGCCTGAATTGATCAATGCCGAAACAGGCCTTATTCATACATCGTACAATCAGGCTGTGGCAGCGACAGGACGGTTAAGCTCCACAAATCCAAACCTACAGAACATTCCGATCCGTACCGAGAGAGGACGAGAAGTGAGAAAAGCTTTTATTCCACGTTCGGAGAATAATGTTATCCTATCGGCCGATTATTCACAGATTGAACTCCGCCTGATTGCCGAGCTGAGTCAAGACCAGAATATGATGGAGGCGTTTAGCCAGGGGCACGATATCCACCGCGCCACAGCCGCCAAAGTCTATAACACGCCTTTCGATGAGGTGACCTCCGAACAGCGGCGCAATGCCAAAGCAGTCAACTTTGGGATCATCTACGGCCAGTCCGCTTTTGGGCTCTCCCAAAATCTCGGCATTTCACGCAAAGAAGCCTCCGACATCATCAACGAATATTTCAATCAGTATACTGGCATAAAGAAATACATGAGCGATGCAGTCGAATTCGCGAAGGAGAATGGTTATGTGGAAACTATTTTAAAGCGCAGGCGTTATTTGAGAGACATCAACTCGGCTAATATGACTGTCCGGGGGTTCGCGGAGCGAAATGCCATCAACGCACCTATTCAGGGCTCCGCTGCAGATTTAATTAAAATCGCCATGATTGCCATTCAGAAAGAAATTGAACAACAGGGATTGGCAGGCAAAATGATCATGCAGGTACATGATGAGCTTGTATTTGACGTTCCTAAACAGGAAGTGGACGCGTTTAAGGCGATTATTCTCGACAAAATGGCGAATGCCATCCAGACGCAAGTGCCATTAGTTGTGGAAATCGGAGAAGGGAAAAACTGGCTTGAAGCCCATTAGAATTTTAACTATGATCAAGAAAATCATCTTTATATTACTCGTGATGTGTCCTTTTTGCCTGACGGGAGTGCAGGCCCAGCAGGACAAACCTGTCTTTTACGAAAAGCTAGATCAGGGCTTAATCCGTTTTTATTTTGATAAATACTATTATCTTGCGGCCAAAGATTGTGAATTTAAAACGATTGAACGCGTCAGCAAATTTGATTTTACCAAACAGGTTTTCGAAGGCGAATTCCGGGATTTTGCGCCGGATGGCAGCCGGATGCTGGTGGGCAATTATACAGACGGCAAAAAGGAAGGCCTTTTTCAGGCTTTTCACCCCAATGGCGTCTTAAAATGGGAGGTCAATTTTAAAGCCAACTTCCCCACAGGAGACTGGAAATATTACTATCCGGATGGCAAACCGCTGCTGACCATTAGCTACGGCGACTACGGTTATTTCATCAAAGATTATTGGGACAACCGTGGAAAACAGGAGGTCATCAACGGTGAAGGCAACTATGAATTTGCCATACCTTTTGAAGGCTTCACCGAATTCGGGTTTGATTTTTATCTGCGCAAGGGCAAAGTAAAAAACGGCAAGCCACAGGGCAACTGGAATACGTATTTTTACAATGTTGGACAGCAGCCGGTCTACGCGATGACACAACGTTTTGTCAATGGCGAGATTGTGACCACCTATGACGACAATGATGAGCTTCGCACGGAGGACTTTCAGTCATTGAGCCTACTACCTTATGATTATTTTATCCGTGCCGAACTGCTGCAGAGCAAGTCCTGCAGTTTTGATGATTATTCCAACTTCTATGCTTTTGTTGCCAAACGTTTCACGGATGGGTTCAACAAGAGCGGCATGGAACTCACACGGCAGTTAAATTTCTCCTATGAAGTGGAAGTCAAAAAAACAGGTCTGGCAAACATCAGAAGCCTAAAGCTAACCACAGATTCGAGTAATGAAGATTATCTCAATATACTAAACCGCATTGCTAAAAGTATTGACTTTTATTTCCCGACGTACCAACAAGATCAGCCCCAGGAAGATACCATTAGAGTAACAGGGAGCCTGAGTGTAGGTAACGACGGAAAGGTCTATGCCAACTCAATTAAAATGGAAAGACAAATAGACAATCCGAGTAAATAATTATCTTTGCAGAAATAAATAGATATGAAATTTCATAAAGAAGGATATACCACATTAGCAATAGCTGTACTTTTTATTTTCATTATCAATGCTGTTGCAGATTATTACGACGCCTCGGACTATGTAAAATGGTTTATTTATGCGCTGTCCGCATTTCTATTCATTACTGTGGTCCAATTTTTCAGAAGTCCCAGAAAAGTCGTAGTTCCACAGGATGACATCATCTTGTGCCCCGCAGATGGGAAGGTGGTCGTCATAGAAGAAACCGAGGAGGCCGAGTATTTTCACGATAAACGGATTCAAGTATCCATTTTTATGTCCCCCGTGAATGTTCATGTCAACAGAAATCCAATTAGTGGACTGGTTACCTTTTTCAAGTACCATCCGGGTAAATTCTTAGTTGCCTGGCATCCCAAGTCGTCGACAGACAATGAGCGAACAACTGTTGTTGTCAAAGACAAAGCGGGCAGAGAAGTACTTTTTCGCCAGATCGCAGGAGCCTTGGCCCGCCGGATTGTTTGGTATGTAAAAGAAAAGGATGAAGTGGTTCAGGGCAGTGAGTTCGGTTTTATTAAATTCGGCTCACGCGTAGACCTGTTCTTGCCATTGGGAACCAAAATCGATGTCAATATCGGCGATAAAGTGGTCGGGGGTAAAACTATTATCGGAAAATTTTAACAATTTATTAATATCATTATAAGTAACTTAGGCTCCAATTAGGGGCCTTTTTTATTCAACAAATGAATTTTAGACAATTATTATTGGCCAATTCCGCAGGAGTGGGCATTGCAATATCGACCATCAGCTTTTACTACAAGCATGATCTACAAACGGCATTGATTATTTTCTTTGTCGCGCTGGTCATCTCCTTTCTCTTATTCAATTACCTCTTTGAGAAATATATCTATCGCAGGCTCAATACCATGTATAAGCTGATCCATAATCTTAAACTGGGCAAAGACCTGAAAGACGCGATTGGCGAACACGTCAGTGAAGACCCGATTACGGATGCAGAAAATGAAGTAAAAGCATGGGCAAAAGATAAAAAAAATGAAATTGAGCAACTGAAGTCCCAGGAAAAATTCCGCCGGGAATTTCTCTCCAATATATCCCATGAATTTAAAACACCGCTTTTTGCCACACAGGGTTATATAGAGACCTTGCAGGATGGACTGATGGAAGAGGACCTGGAAATGGCAAAAAATTTTTTGGATAAAGCCGCCCGAAACCTCGATAGATTAAATTACCTGATCCAGGATCTCGATGAAATTTCCAAACTGGAATCCGGCAAAATGGTACTGAACATTGAGAAATTCGACATTGTGGAGCTCATCAAAGACACGTCCTACTCTTTAGAAGATAAGGCCAAACAACATCAGATCAAAATCGAGTTTAAGCCCAAATCGGGCACCCCACATTGGGTGAAGGCAGACCGGAATAAGATCCATCAGGTCCTCTATAACCTGATTGATAATTCCATTAAATACGGGAAAGAAGGGGGAACCACAAAGATCAAGATCTTTCCGCTGTTTGAACAGGTGCTGATCGAAATCACCGATGACGGTTATGGCATCGAAGAAAAGAATCTCAGCCGTGTGTTTGAGCGTTTCTTCCGGACAGACAAAAGCCGATCCAGGGATATCGGCGGCTCAGGACTCGGATTGGCCATTGTAAAACATATCGTCGAAGCCCATCAGCAGAATGTCAACGTGCGCAGCACAGAGGGTATCGGCACAACGTTTGGATTCACTTTGCAAAAAGTTCAGGCCGGCGACTAAACAATTGATGACACTCATGTGTTTAAACAAAATCAATGTTAACATTAACTTAACATTAAGGTAGTATTTTTGCAAAAATAAATTTAAGATATGTCTTTAAATAGCATTTTTCAATACTTCGTTCCAAAGGACAAAAAATTCTTCCCTTTGTTTGAACAAGCCGGTAACAACCTGATCGAAATGTCCCAGTTGTTAATAGATATTGTAAACTCAAGCAATCCGGAGAAGAAAAAAGAATTGACCCGCAAAATGGAGGATCTGGAGCATCGCGGTGACAACATCACTCACCAGATTCACCTGGAGCTCGGGAAAAATTTTATTACACCTTTCGATCGTGAGGACATACACTCACTGGCGAGCTCGTTGGACGATGTTGCCGATTTTATCCATGGAGCAGCCAACCGGATGGATCTATACAAGGTGGAAAAAGCAACCGAGCCGATGATTGAAATAGCCAATCTGCTTGTAGAGGCTACCGAACATGTATCAAAGGCAATCCACGAACTTAGAGACTTAAAGAACATCCGTAATATCACGGATTCCTGTGTACGCATCAACAGTGTAGAAAACAAAGCAGACTATATTTTTGATAAAGCTGTAGCGGACCTTTTTGAATTTGAAAAGGATGCCATCTCATTGATCAAGCACAAAGAAGTGCTGTCGGCCATGGAAGATGCAACAGATAAATGTGAGGATGTTGCTAACGTTTTGGAAAGCATCCTAGTTAAAAACGCATAATCATTCGATTTAAGTGCATAAAAATTCTACGAGATTATGATGTCAACATTACTCGTTGTTGTGATTGTCCTTGCCATTGCATTTGACTACATCAATGGATTCCACGATGCAGCCAATTCAATTGCGACAATTGTATCAACAAAAGTCTTAACGCCAGCAATGGCGGTATTATGGGCTGCCATATTCAACTTTGCGGCTTACTTTTACTTTACCGACCACAAGGTCGCCAACACCATCGCCAAAACGGTTATAGAAGAATATATTACCTTGGAGGTTATTTTCGCAGGACTTCTTGCTGCCATTGGCTGGAACCTATTTACCTGGTACTACGGCGTTCCCTCCAGTTCTTCACACACATTAATCGGAGGATTTGCAGGATCCGGAATGGCTTACGCCTTTATCCTTGGTGCAGATCCTATACACGCCATCAATATCGATGCGACATTGAAAATCATTGCATTTATTGTTCTGGCGCCAATCATTGGTATGACCATTTCGATTATTATCACCCTTATTGTCATCAACCTGGCAAAAAATTCCAAACCCAGTGTAGCGGAGCGGTGGTTTAAAGTCCTACAGCTGATTTCTTCCGCTGGATTAAGCTTCGCCCATGGGGGAAATGACGCACAGAAGGTCATGGGTATCATTCTTGTCGCCATGGTTGCCGGTGGATATGTCTCCAATACCGAACATATGCCTGAATGGATACCACTGACTTGTTATGCGGCGATCGCTGCAGGTACCATGAGCGGAGGATGGAAAATCGTCAAAACAATGGGAACCAAAATCACGAAGGTAACACCTTTGGAAGGTGTCTGTGCAGAGTCTGCAGGAGCGGTCACATTGGGTATCACTGAACATTTCGGGATCCCCGCCTCGACTACACATACCATTACGGGATCGATTATCGGAGTGGGCGTAGTCAAACGCGTATCGGCCGTCCGCTGGGGGGTAACCATCAGTTTATTGTGGGCCTGGGTATTAACAATCCCCGTGTCTGCGCTACTTGGAGCGCTATCTTTAGTCATCGTTCATTATTTACTTTAGAAAGAATTTCTTAATTTTTTTCTTAAAGCTATTGTAACAAAACAAAAATTTGGTACTTTCGTACCGGATTTTTGTTTTGTTGTTTCACATTAAATCCTTAATTTAGTACGAAATATCAGGAAATTAAAAATTTAACATAATTTTAAGACTTTGGCACGGCAATTGTACTGTTCCAATTGTTAAACACAAAAATTAAATTTGAAAACAATTAAAATTAATAATAACCTTAAAAACAAGAGTATGAACTATTCTACAATTAAAAAAACAGCTGTTGCTGCTACATTAGTTGCCGCTTTAGGTTTCGCTGGTACAGCACAAGCTCAGCAAGTATTCGGTGGTAGATCACAATACAGAACTTGGTCTATCGGAGTTCAAGGTGGTATCACTACTCCAAATACTGTAATTGGTGGTAACAACAACTTTGGTCAAAAAGTAGGTTACTTCCAAAACAAAGTTGGTGAGTACTATGGTATTACAGTACGTAAACAATTCTCTCACCTTTTCGGATTAGAATTGGAAGGAAACCGTGGTAAAATCAAAACGTATAACCACGACGAGTCTGGTCCTGCAGTTGAAAACAAATATGGTGCTAGATCAGCTGAAACTAAAGTAAACTGGGCTGCTAGCTTAAACGGTGTATTCCAATTGGGAACTATTGACTTCCTAAGAAGAGAAAATGCGGTTAACTTCTACGCTAAAGTGGGTATTGGTACTTTCGCTTATAACCCTGTTCAATACGGAAGCAATGACTTCACTGGAACTCCTGTTTACGACCAAAAATGGGGTGAAGATGTGTTTGGAGACCGTTCTCCTTCAAATCCACGTGACAAAGACTACCGTTTAGGTATGATCGTTCCTGTAGGTGTAGGTGCAAAATTCAAATTATCTGAAGTTGTTGCATTAAACCTAGGTTACACCATGAACTTCACTGATGAAGCATTATTGTACGGACCAGGCAGAAACGGAACTACAAAACAACGTTTCTCTAACGTGTACGGTGGTCTAGAGTTCACTTTAGGTTCAAAAGACAAACAAAACTTGACTTTTGCTAACCCAGTTGCTACACTATACGATGAGTTGAAAGATCCTTCATTGAGAAACGAAGTTGAAGCATTGAAACAACGTGTAAGCACTTTGGAAGGTACTGTTAACACATTGAGCGCTGACGCAGACGGTGACGGTGTATCTGACAAATTTGATAAATGCCCTGGTACTCCAGCTGGTACTCCAGTAGACGGTTCAGGTTGTCCAATCAAATTCCCAGAGCCAGTAGTTGAAAACGTGACTGCTAACGGTTACTATGCTCCAATTCAATTCGAATTCGATAGCTCAGTGTTGAAAACGTCTTCTTACTCTACTTTAGACAAATTAGCTAAAGAACTACGTGACAACAACTCTTCTGTAACTTTAGATGGTTATGCATCTGCAGAAGGTACTGAAGCGTACAACTTGACATTGTCTAAAGACCGTGCAAACTCTGTAAAACAATACTTAGTAAATGCTGGTGTTCCTTCATCAAGCATCACTGCTAACGGTTACGGTGAGAAAAACCCAGTTGCTTCTAACGCTACTGAAGAAGGTCGTATCCAAAACCGTCGTGTTGAGATCAAAAAATAATTGTATATAACATATACCATTATAAGAAAAGCCGGCTCTAGAGCCGGCTTTTTTATTTGCGCAGATTTATGCGTAACTTTGTGGATGACATTGAATTTGTGGAAAAGTTATTCAAACGAATTCAGTAAGAAATTAGTATTTTGATTTAAAGAACAGAATACTGATTTAAACTTTTGAGAATGGAAGAGGATTTTGAATTTGAAAACCCCGAGGAGAGAAAAATCTCGGTGGACCGATATGAGGAAATGCTTCGAAACGAGGATCAGTATTTTTTTGATTCCAAAGCTTTTGAAGGCATAATTGACTATTACGCTGAAAAGAATGACCCCGTAAAAGCACTGCAAGTAGCAGAATTTGCTATTAACCAGCACCCGTTTGATATCACGTTTTTATTAAAACAGGCACAGCTGTTTTCCACCATTCAGCAGTATCAGAATGCACTGGCGGCATTGGATAAAGCGGAGTTACTGGAGCCATCAGAAGGCGATATTTTTCTCATCAGAGGTGGGATACTCGGTGGCATCGGACAATTTGATACAGCTTTGGAACATTTGTTTAAAGCATTGCCGCTGCTCGATAATAAAGATGAGGTCTACTTTCATATCGCCATGATCTATCAGGCTCAGATGAATTATGACAAGGCCATAGTCTATCTGAAAAAAGCGCTAGAACTCAACATGGACTATCAGGAAGCGCTTTACGAACTCGCATATTGCTACGACGTACTTGATAGACAGGAAGAGAGCATTTCCTTTTATAAAAAATATATTGATTCGGATCCCTATTCTTACTATGCCTGGTACAATTTGGGAAACTCCTATCATAAGATTGGTAAATTTGCAGAGGCACTAGATGCCTATGATTATGCCATTCTGATCAAAGAAGACTTTTCTTCGGCCTACTTTAACAAAGGGAATGCTTTAGTTAACCTAGACCGCTACCAGGAAGCTCTGGAAGTCTACAAACAGACTTTCGAGTATGAGCAGCCAAGTGCCGACACCTATTGCGCCATAGGTGAATGTTACGAGAAACTAGAGCAAATGGAAGAAGCCCGCAATTATTATAAAAAGGCCGTCAAGCTTGATGCTGAACTTGCAGACGCATGGTTTGGCATCGGTGTGACGCTGGATTTTGAAGAACGTTATTTTGAATCGCTCCATTTTTACAAAAAGGCCCTGGAATTGGAGGATACCAACCCCGATTATTGGTTTGCCATAGCGGATGCACGGTATAAACTGCAGCAAATCGACCAGGCGGAAGAAGCCTACAAGAAAGTTGTGACCTTAAATCCATCCGATATCGACGCCTGGCTGGACTATTCGTCGATCTTGTTTGAACAAAATAAAATCGATGAGTCTATCGATGTAATGTCGGAAGCGATCACACAGAATCCACAAGCGGCCGAACTGTATTATCGAATAGTCGCTTACCTGTTTGCTAATGGACAGTATAACGAAGCCCTAAATTTTCTGGAACTCGGGCTGGCAACAGATCCTGACAAACATTTTATTCTCTTTGACTACCTGCCACAATTACAAGGCAACCAGATCATCACAGAGATTGTAAAAAAATATACTAAACCGAACAATTAAAAAAACGATAGAATAACATCTTCAGACCGTTGAAAAATGGTCTGAAGATATTCGTCATACCATAAGAAGCTATTATCTACGAGAAGTACGACATTATTCCATGAAAAAACTAGGTCTAATTGGATTTCCTTTAGGACATTCCTTTTCCAAGAAATATTATTTAGAGAAGTTTCAGCAAGAAGACATCAACGACGTCGATTATGACCTCTATCCGATTGAACATATTTCGGATTTTGTCCCCATTTATTCTGATAAAGACTTTTACGGTGTAAACGTTACAATTCCTTATAAAATCGAGGTAATGGGTTACCTGGATGAATTATCCGAAGAAGCCAAATCCATACAAGCTGTAAATTGTGTGCGTATCCTGCACTCCGATGATGGCTCGGTTTATCTGAAAGGCTACAATACAGATGCCTATGGTTTCGAAACCTCCCTCAAACCCTTGCTTACGCCAAAAGATCAGAAAGCGCTTGTATTAGGTAATGGTGGCGCTGCAAAAGCTGTCATATATGCGCTCAATCAATTGAACATTGCATACAAACTGGTCAGCCGGACAAAACAGGCGGATCATTATACGTATGAGGAATTGGATGCTTCCATTTTGTCTGAGCATACAGTGATTATAAATTGCTCACCCGTAGGCACATACCCCAATATCACAGCATGTCCCAAATTGCCCTATGAATATATCAATGAGAACCATTTGTGTTACGACCTGATTTATAATCCCGAAGAAACGGCTTTTTTAAGGAAAGGAAGAGAGCAGGGCGCCCGCACCAAAAACGGCTACGAAATGTTGCTGCTTCAGGCAGAGAAAAATTGGGAAATCTGGAATAGCTAGTTTCGCTTACCAATAAAAACAGTAATTTTGTCCTATGCTAACGATCAGAACATTCACATTCAATCCTTATCAAGAAAATACCTATCTAGTATATAATGAATTCGGGAACGCTGTCATTATCGATCCTGGCATGTATGGCGAAAAAGAGCAGCGTGATCTTGTGGAGTTTATCGAAGATCAGGACCTTAGTCCTAAATTGCTATTAAACACGCATTGCCACATCGACCACGTACTGGGCAATCACTACATTCATGAGAAGTACGGTCTCCTTCCACAATTCCATGAGGCAGAGATCCCGATCTTAGTTGCTGTTCAAAATTATGCTCCTCAAATGGGTTTTCACTACGACGTTTCTCCCATCGGCGAACAATTTTTGAACGATGGAGATCATATTCTGCTGGATAATGATGAACTAGAAGTTATTCTCGCCCCCGGCCATTCTCCTGCACATCTATGTTTCTACTCCCATGCCCAGAAATTTTTGATCGGAGGAGATGTTCTCTTCCGCAACAGCATCGGACGTACGGATTTACCGGGAGGCAACCATCAGCAACTGCTGGAGAGTATCAAACGACGGATTTACTCGCTACCCGACGATACGATAGTTTATCCGGGCCATGGCCCCTCAACAACGATCGGTTTCGAGAAAAACTCCAATCCATTTATCCGAGGATAGTACTATGAACCTGCCCTTTCTATTTGCCAAACGGTACCTTTTATCCAAAAAGTCGGTCAACGCGATTAACATTATATCCTCTATCAGCGTTATCGGTGTCATGGTAAGTAGTGCGGCTTTAATTATATTGCTGTCATCATTTAACGGGATGGAAGACCTCATTTTATCGATGTACAGTAAGTTTGCGCCGGAACTGAAAATAGAGCCCCAAAAAGGCAAGCTATTTTCAACAAAAAATGCTGTTTTCCAGACGCTAAGAAAGGATTCCAATGTTATTCATTATACCGAAGTCTTACAGGAAAAGGTGCTGCTCCAATATGCTAACCGGCAATATATCTCGACGATAAAAGGGATCGAGCCCTCATCCCTGGACAAGGCCACTGGAGACAGTATTATTGTCGATGGGTCTTATGCCCTCACGCATGACTCAATAGCTACAGCGATTCTGGGCGCGAGTGTTCAGGCCAATCTTGGCATATCCATGCAAAATACACCGGACCTTATTCAGGTATACTCTCCCCGGAAAGGTGTAAAAAACTCATCAAATCCCGCAGAAGAATTTAATATCCGATCAATCGCTCCGGCGGGAGTCCTGAGATATCAGCAGGACTTCGACAATCTGATCATCACCCCTATCGATTTTGCCAAAGAAGTACTTGGCGAATACGATAGAGTGTCCGCCATTGAATTTTATCTCAAACAAGGAACCGATATCGACAAATTCGAAAAACAGCTACAGGAAAAACTCGGTGCGGACTACCTTGTGAAAAACCGGGAGGAGCAAAATCCGACGCTCTACAAAAATGTGCGTGTCGAAAGGTGGGTCGTCTTCTTCATCCTGACATTGATAAGTGTAATTGCCATCTTCAATATCGTCGGCTCATTGACTATGCTCGTACTCGATAAACAGAAGGATATGACGATTTTGAAAAGCTTGGGCGGAGATAATCAGCTCATCCAGCGCATTTTCTTTTATGAAGGACTGATGATTGCTGTTATCGGATGTGTTTTAGGTCTGATTATAGGTGCATTGTTCAATTACATTCAATCAGCATACGGCATCATCCGAGTCGAAGACGGTGCAAATGCAATATTGGATAGCTATCCTATGGTCAGTCGCTGGACAGATTACATTTTAGTCTTTCTAACAGTGAGCAGCATTTCGGGGCTGGTATCTTATTTCTCTGCCAAACTCAGCGTCAGAGAACTGGACAAACTCAAGACCGTAGACTAAAATCTTGAACTTTTGGAGCGGCTCTGGCTTCCCTTGGTGATCTGCTGGATCAAGCTTCCCCAGGCAAAAGGATTCAATAAGGGATTAGCATACCGTTGGTTAATGACTTTATTGTTCATCGAGTTGAAACTTTGCGCATTATTAATAGAACGCATTTCGTTCCCGTCCCGGGGGACGACAGCGGCCATCGCTGCCAAAGACTCATATGAAAGCGATCTTCTTGCGCGAACAATATTGTCTTCCGAGACATCTAGATTCATGAATGCAATGTTAAATTCCTCAATACTCGCCCAGGGATAAGGAGTCACCATAGGTAATTCGGTAACTAGGTTTTTCATAATGATATTGGCGGTATATTTGTCGCCGGTAACCTCTGGGACGACTACCGTCAGCGGTTCAAAGCCAACAGACGTAAATCGTATCGTATCACCAACATGAGCGACAAAAGAAAAGTACCCTTCATTGTTGGCGGCTATTGCTTCATTCCGGAAAGACAGGTTGGTAACTGTTGCATAGCCAACAGGAAGCCCCGACCCCACTGTAGTCACAATACCGGAATATTGAATAATCTTTCTCTCCTGAGCCTTTGAAACAGAAGAAGTAAAGACTATCGACAAAAGTAATAATATAGGGATCAGCAACTTCATAGAACAAATTTACACAAAAAACGGTCGAGTTAGCCGTTAAATTGTGTTAATAGACACACTAATTGGCAGAAGGCAATGTCGCATCCGGCGAATCCGGATCTGTCAGATTGATTGCCTCAACGGCAGTCACTTCAGGAACAGCCTTTTTTATCGCTTGTTCCAATCCGGCTTTAAAAGTCATAATGCTCATTGAACACGAAGCACAGGCCCCCAACAGCTTCAACCGCACGACATTATCTGCCGTGATCTCTTCAACACTAACATTGCCACCATCAGTTTCCAAATAAGGCCTCAAGGTGTCCAACGCCTGCTCCACTTTTTCTTTTAAGGTCATACTCTTTATTAAATTCAATAATTCTACATGTAAAGATAATCAAATATTTGAAAATGTCTATTTTTCCAATCCCTACCGCCGATAAAAACAACAAGTCCATGACAAATTGTGTCCTCCCCCTCTACCTGCCGAGTTAAAGAATGTTAATATGAAAAGCGACCTTTGGGATCAAAAAATTATTAAACTATATTGCGCAGTAAAATTTAATTGATTAGTATAACAAATTCACTTATCTTTGTAAAATGTTTTTAAATAGGCGTATAGCGGCTATCTGTGCCGGCATGATGTTTCTATTGGTATTTACGGGCTGCAAAAGTAAATTTGAGAAATTGCGCGCAAGCAATAATATCGCTCAAAAATATGAAGAAGCCGTAAAACTTTACGAAAAAAAGAAATATACCAAGGCATTAGTCTTGTTTGATGACCTGCGCGCCAAGTTCCGAGGACAGGCTGAAGCAGAAAATATTTACTACTATTTGGCATTTGCCAATTACCGCTTAAAAGATTATACCTCGGCAGCCTATCACTTTAAGGACTTTGCCGACGTCTATCCCAATAGCCCCCGGGCGGAGGAGTGCCGTTTCATGAATGCTTATTGTTATTATCTCGATTCTCCGCGGTCCACGCTCGATCAGGCAAATACAAAGAAAGCCATAGATGCGCTACAGCTCTTCGTTAACCTCTATCCCGAATCAGAACGGTCCAAGGAAGCGGCGGACCTTATACAGAAACTTCGGGATAAACTTGAGCTCAAAGCTTTTGCGAATGCAAGGCTGTATTATGACATGGGCTTAAATGATGACTATAGAGCTGCTGTGATCGCACTGCAAAACGTGTTAAAGGAGTACCCTGACACCAAATACGCAGAGGAGATTGAATTCCTAACCTTAAAGGCGCAGTATATCTTTGCTTCTAAGAGTATTGTGTCAAAACAGGAAAGCAGATATGATGAAGCTTTAGACTATTATCGCAATTTCGCGAGTAACTATCCAGACAGCAAACATATAAAAGAAGCTGAGGCTATCCGTGAAAATTCCGAAAAAGGCATCAAACATGCAGCTTCCCAAATGAAAGAATATAATAAAGCACTTGCCGAGCAAGAAGCGTATATAAAAGAACAAAAGGCGAAAAAAGAAAAAGAAAATACCCAAAAAGATGAGTCAAAAAAATAACAATTCAATTCCAAATTCTACAGTCACCCGTGATTTAAGACAATTGGACAAAGGAACTGACAATATCTATGAGTCTATTGTAGTGATTTCTAAACGCGCAAATCAAATTGCGGTAGATATTAAGGAGGAATTAAATGGAAAGCTTGCAGAATTTGCAAGCAACAACGATAACTTGGAAGAGGTATTCGAAAACCGCGAGCAGATTGAGATCTCTAAACATTACGAACGCATGCCAAAACCAACCTTGGTTGCAATTGACGAATTCTTGCACGACAAAGTGTATTACAGAAATCCTTCGAAGGAGCAAGACTAATTCAAAAGATGGCTTTAACTGGGAAAAATATTGTAATTGCTGTATGCGGCAGTATTGCCGCATACAAAATTGCAACCCTCATTCGACTGTTAGTTAAAGCAGACGCCCAGGTTCGAGTCATCATGTCTGAGGAAGCCACCGCTTTTATTACTCCACTTACGCTTTCAACACTTTCCAAGAACCCCGTTTTAGTAAATTATTACCAGCCGGACACGGGCGAATGGAACAATCATGTTGAAATTGCCCTGCAGGCTGACTATATTGTTATTGCACCAGCAACAGCCAATACGCTAGCGAAAATGGCAAACGGCCTGTGTGACAACCTATTGATGGCTGTATATCTATCGGCGAAGTGCCCGGTCTTTTTTGCTCCAGCAATGGACTTGGATATGTGGAAACATCCCGCAACACAGCACAATATAGAGCGGCTTCGTTCGTATGGAAATATTATTATTCCACCTGGCAACGGACCACTGGCCAGCGGTTTAATAGGTGAGGGACGTCTTGCCGAGCCCGAGGAAATCTTTGCATTTTTAGAAAATTACAGTGAAAATAGTCTTCCTTTGTTGGGTAAAAAGGCTCTTGTCACTGCCGGACCTACTTATGAGGCAATAGATCCTGTTCGCTTTATTGGTAATCACTCGAGCGGGAAGATGGGTTATGCTATTGCCCGGCAATTGAAACAGCTGGGTGCAGACGTTACCTTAATATCGGGGCCAAGCAGCCTCAGCATTCCAGAAGGCATTCATCTGATCTCCGTTACCTCGGCAGCACAGATGCTTCAGGCTTGCGAAGATCATTTCGATGCAGCCTCCATTGTCGTCATGAGTGCTGCTGTAGCAGATTATACGCCTATCGAAGTAGCCACCCAAAAAATCAAGAAAAAAGAAGATCAGTTTTCTATTCCCCTAAAGAAAACAACGGATATTTTAGCGACCTTGGGCGCAAGAAAAAAGGACGGTCAGATTATTGTAGGATTTGCTCTTGAAACCAACGACGAATTGGACCATGCGAAAGATAAGCTGGCACGAAAGAACCTCGATTTAATCGTTCTTAATTCCATGCGGGATAAAGGTGCTGGTTTTGCGACAGATACCAATAAGGTAACTGTTATTAGCCGTAATGGTGAAATCAAGGAATTTTCTCTCAAATCAAAAGAAGAAGTCGCAAAAGACATCTGTCAGCTCATCCTTACACATCCTCTGATCAATGGGTAACCCCGTTCTAGCAACGGGCAAGTATCTAGTACACCCTCTTTCTGTCTATAAATATGCTATCCTCAGCTCCTTCGGATAATAATTGTTCACCCTGTTGGGCAGTACTTTCATCCAGCCGAGAGCCTTCCCCTTAAATTTTGCCAAGGTCCATCCATTGATCCCTTCCGGAATCAGATCTATGGTAATATTTTCTTTTCGAAGGTAGTTTTGCGCATCTTGGAGAGAAAGTTCCACACACTGAAAGTGGGGTATCAAAGAATTACTCAAGGCCAGTGCATGTCCGGGAATTAGCTCTTTTCGATTGAGTTTTCCGATATTAGTTCCTGCATTCTTCAGATATAGCACATTTTGAAGGTATTTGAGATCATGCTCATAACGTTTAGGAAATATATAAATATCGTCATGATGGCCAAAACAGTGAAACTCATCCAGCTTAGCCACCCAATCGCTCAAAATACCCCTGGGAATGTCCGATTTCTCTGCTTTTATCTTTCTTCTATTAAATGTAGGCTGTTCGTCAACTTTCCTTAGGACAGTGATAAAAAAGCCCTCACCGTTCAACTTATGTGGATAAAAACGATAGCCATGAGCGGCATTCTTCGCCGATCGTGTATGCTCAATTCCCCATGCGGCATCGATGCCTATCTCCACGGTCTCAAAGCCTCCGGAGCTTATCAGCCAATCCGCAATATCCTCATTCTCCTCCTGCGAATACGAGCATGTGGAGTAAAATAGATACCCTCCTGATTTAAGAGCTGCCATACTTTCTGCCAAAATACGCTGTTGCCTTTCACTGCAGAGCTTCACATTCGCTTCGGACCATTCATCTATCGTATCGGCATCCTTCCGGAACATACCTGAACCCGAACAAGGAGCATCGACAAGCATTAAGTCAAAGTATCCAGATAAACGGTCAAAAGCAGAAGGATCATTGTTGGTAACAACGGTGTTCGCATTGCCCCATTTCGTCAGGTTATCCTGCAAGATGTTTACCCGCGTTTTGATGATTTCATTGGCAACCAATAAGCTATCTGGATGCAGGCTACTGTTCAATAAGGTCGATTTGCCTCCGGGAGCTGCACAGAGGTCCAATGCCATGATTGGTATGGCCTCTAATCCCAGCGTACGAATAATATGATCGACGAACATGGAAGAGGCATCCTGGGGATAATATGCCCCCGCATGAAACTGGGGGTCAAGGGTAAATATAGGACGATCTTTAAGATAAAAGGCTGTATCGCACCAAGGGACCTTACCCGTATATGGGAACGGACATTCATCCAGTTTATCCGGATTTAAGCGAATTGCTGTTGCCCGAATTGCCTCTTCATGTACTTTAATAAATGCTGCTGTGTCAAATCCGGGATTCGCGCCCAGTTTCCTCACTAAGGAATTTGGCAGAAAATTACTCATGATGTCCTAATAGTTTGTGCTAAAATTAACATAAATAAAAATGAAGTCAAAATAAGCAGACAATTACAATAAAGAGTAAATTTGCACTATGAAAGATTTCAAGAAGTACGCCATTATCCCAGCAACGCCAGAAGAATTGTATCTTGCATTGACAACCGAGATTACGGCCCGTCTGTGGACAGGAGACCTCGTTTCAATAGATCCAACCGTTAATGGCGAATTCTCGCTCTGGGATGGCGCAATCACAGGCAGGTTCCTTGAACTGGTACCCCCTTCAAAAATCGTTCAGGAGTGGTATTTTGGCGAAACTGATACACCTTCTATCGTAACATTAAAGCTGCATGAACATAAGAAAGGAACATCTCTTGAAATCAGACAGACTAATATCCCAGATGAGGATTTCGAAAATATATCTGAAGGCTGGGATGATCCTTACATTTCTTCCCTAATTGACTTTTATACGGAAGAAGATTAGTATACCACTATAGGCGTCTACCTCTTGCGCCTGTGCTACTCAGATATTTTAATCCGCCTGGCCGATTGTATTACAACGATACCGGCTGTTTCTCAGCACTCAAATAATGAATTTCTCTCTTTTTTTATCGTGCATATCATCCAGCGGCCGTGATTGGTCTCCTTATAGGAAACAATCAAACGCTCTTTCCTATATATGGTTAATGAAAATTGTCATTTCGGAAGCATATAAACGGAGTTAAGCGCCGTCACTTATTATTGTTAATCTATCTAGCAGCTATAAGATGAACACGGCTAACAGATATTCTGCTGTTGGGATGCTGGCTTTTTATTTTTATGACCGTACGGCAGTATATCAGGACCGTACATGCCCATAAACCGTTTCCGGTATCCGCAGAGAGCGGTTCACTCGGGTCATCCATCTGAGGAATATAAG